>CALGVA010000036.1 GCA_937920345.1 uncultured Lachnospiraceae bacterium | reverse complement strand
GGCATCATAATCCATCAGATAAATAATGCTGTTTACTCCCTCCCAGTAATTATGCTTAATCTGGATTTTGTTTGCTCTCAGGATAGGGGCAATCCCCTTATAAAAAGCACCATTATTCTTAATCTCGTTTAACCGATTGATTTCATTCTGGTCTGTTTCTGTCTGCATGGCTTTTTCAATGCTCTGCCTTGTATGAACTTCCCCGCAATAAACATAGGAATCATAAAGCATGATCCCTCTGCCATGCAGATAATTAAGCTCATATCCTGTAAGAGGTCTGCTGTTATGAATGATCATTTCATAGGGGCTGCTGTTACAACTTCCATTACCAGCCAGAATATTTGACTGACTACTTTTGCTGCCGTCAGACTGATAACCATTAACCTGATTACTGTTATTAGCTATTATTGCACCGCTGCTGTTTCCATTTTCCATATCCTCCAACTCCAGAACCTCTTCCACCGCTTTATAAAAAGAGACTGTCCTTCCACACACTTTTTCCGAAAGGCGGCGGTACAGGTCAATAGTATCAAAAGATTCCATGCACACAAAACACCTGCAGGTGTTTCGTGATGCAGAAAATGCACAGCTTGGTGTACTGTCATTATGGTCAGGATTCGGGCATCTTATTTTACCATACCTGTCCTTATCCCACTTAAACTCATGAAATATAATGTTCATATCTACTGCCTTTGCAGCCATAATTGTTTCTTTATCAATCATAATTTTTCCTCCTCAAGAATAAATTGTTCTGCCTCTTAAAAAGAAAAGGTGATTGGTGTGCTTAGGGGTTCCACCTTCATGCGGAAATAAATGTATGAAATCATTTTTTATGTGCGAAAATGCTCTCCCTGTTCCATACCGCCCACATTTTCCTTTTTATCGGCAATGCTTTTATTTGTAATCTGATGCCGCCAGAGCAAAGATGTCTTCCATATTGGTTCGTAGCTTCCTGTCTATGCGGTCTTTTCCTCTGGATTTATACATCTTCTTTATCTTTCTTCCAATGCCATTGACCGTTGGGAGTTTTGCTGTATTTGGAAAGACCTGCCCATAATATTGCTGAATATCCCCCTCCAGCGCTTTTGTCACCTTTGGGGACTGCACCCCTTTCTGTTCCAGATAGTGGTATATAACCGCCTGCATCAGCATCTCCTTCTTTCCGCCCTTGTAGCATAATCTCAATATCTCATTTATGCCCATCCCGCTGCACTGTTCAAGCTGTCGGTTATAGGAAATGCAATGGAAATATTTGATATACTCATTTATCTTCTTCTGGTTCCTGCTTGATGACAAGATGCGGAGAGCTGTCTTTCCTGTTATACCCTGCTTTTCCATCTTTTTCAGAATTTCCATGAGATGTACCTGTTCCTTCACCCTGTTTACAGTATTCTTCCTGCTGTATAAATAAGAATATCCTCCATTCTTTCCCATCAGATATGACCAAAACTGGTCATCTCCACTGTTTTCAAGTTCCTGTCTCAAATCCTCAATTCCATCCCACAGGTCTTCCTTATTTTGGGGAGCCTTCTTTCCTTTCTGGGTATCCTGTTCCATAAGTATCACATCTGTATCAAGTCTAAATCTCAGTTCCTCTGCAAGGATGTCATGGTTAAAGTAATACTGTCTGCCATACTGGCGGTATGAAACTTCGTAGCAGATTCTGTTATCCACAGAGACCTTATTTCCCTCAAAGGAAAGACATTCCCCTATCTCCCCTGTTTCTCTGATGTACCCATTGGCAATCTGCCTGATGAACATCTCATGTTTCCTTTTTTCGATTTCCAGTTTATCACTGCTAAGGTTCATGGCATTTCTTTTATTCTCCCAGAACTGTTTCAGCATCCCGATGGAATCTGAAAGCATGTCTTTCTTCTTATAATTGTATTTCAGAATGTCAATAAATTTCCTGAACCCTATCCCCTCAAATGTGATCGGTGACGGATTCTTTTTTGAATACAGCTTCTCCCCTGTCACTCCATTGGATGCTACTGTGAAATCTCTGTCAAAGGTATTATTCTCTGTCTCAAAGCGGATTCTGTACCTCCCATCTGCGACAGTATCCAACAGTTCTGTGTCATTTATGGTCAGATTCCCCATTTCCATATGAAAATCTTTAAATTCACAGATACACTCCCCGCTGTCTTTATAAGGTATCAGTTTTATCTTCATTTCACTCTGTTTCGGCTTCCTCACGATAACCCTTGCACATTCTAAATGTCTGCCGCCCTTTGTCCTGATCCTGTTCAGGAACTGCTCAATATCATTTGCGGAAATATTGTTGTCAAGGAACACCGCAATCGGAACAATGTTATCTGGGTAATCTGTTATGCTCACCCCAGCCTCAATGACACTGGTTGCCAGCATCCCATCTATCCCTGTACCATCAATTTTTCCATGCTCCACAATATCCAGATAAGCCTTTGTCTTCCTGTCATCTTTTGTAAGCCTCGCAAATGTCTGGGGTATCTGTGCGATCAGGTTGTCAATCTCGTCGATTTTATTCAATCTGATAAACGGGAACTCCCTTCCATAGTCAATCCCTTTGATATATTCAATAGGGTCATCCACTTCGATAATCTCCAGCCTGTCTATGCTGGGTACAGGATTACTGCTCCCGAACTCCACGATTTCATCAAAATGGTACAGGCTCATTGGTTCAGGTGTTGCTGTCACAAGTACAATGCTGTGGAAGTCATTCCGCTCAATGCAGCCGATAACAGCCTTGATGGCATCTTTCCTGAATGTATGCTGTGTAGTCAGCAGGTGGCTCTCGTCAAGCACAAGCACATTCTTTTCTCTATTTCCCTGAATCTTTTGCCGCTGGATGTGGTTCTCCACTTCATACATCTTTTCATAAGTAGTCGCTACGATTGGATTTTCTTCATCAAAGGAATCCCCTCCTACCATTGTACTGACTGCCTTGTTATTCCCCAACTGGGTAGCCAGTGCCCTTGTTGGCAGGTCAAACACCACCTTATAGCCTTTATGGTCTGACACAAGTTTATCTGCCCTTGAAATAAGGGCAGAGGTCTTGCCGCTCCCTGTCGGTGCAATCACCAGCTTTATCCCTTTTCCTGAAAGCACTGAATCCAGTACCGCATCATTATCCCTGTTATCAGAGATATAGTCATTATACTGACAGTCTGTAATCTTACATGGATACTCGCTCCCATAAAATAATCTCCTGACTTTATTTGCTTCCTGCAATACTCTGTCTGCTCTTTTTCCCATAACAATCTCCTTTCTTCCCCTGTAGGGAAAGTTTCCAGCCTTCAGCAGACTGGAAACTTTTTCATCATGTTTTAATTGATGATATCTGTCATCGTCTGAAACATTTCAATCATCCTTTCCCTGACAATAACAGGCATATACCTGTCCAAAACCCCTAATGGCATTGGGCTTACAATAGAGATATTTCTATCTCCAACTCCCATTGCATACACAGGATACCTATGTCCAATCACATTGACCTTCTTTTGCAGAAATTCAAAATCATATCTGCTGTCCATGGAAATAACCTGCAATTCAGCCAACTCCTCCGCTATTTCGTAACAAATTGTTATTTCCTGTCCTTTCTGATCTTTAAGTGCAGTTTTGACAAAATAACTGCCCTTTCCCTGTTGTATCTGGAAATTCCAATGTGAAAATTCATTTGCAAATTTCATTACCTTTACGGCAAGTTCTTTTTGTTGATTCATGATATAGTTCCTCCTCTTTTTAAAATTTTTCGCCAGATTCTGTATTCAGTTTTCAAGGTTCCTGCATGGCATCCTTTTTGCAACAAAAAAAAGATACCCACACATAGGTATCTGGTACAGGGATGCATTGATGAATAGACAGGATATAGGTTCTGTCTGCTCTTTCCATTTAATATGTAAGGACAATTTCCTTCATCATTTTTGCATTTTAATTCTGCCTGTATGGCAACCTATGTATGAGTATCTTGTTAATATTTTGTGGTTTAATCTCTCCTGTCTTAAAAGAGGTGTGCATAAATACATAAAATGTTAGTTCTAAATTGTTTTAGGAGATAAGGAAATCTTTTGTTCAACTGTCTCCTTGATGTCTCCAATGGAAATAATGTCATTTAAATAGATATTCAAAAACATATTTAAATACATTGGATGTTACTTCTAAATGCTGCACACCTCTATGGATTTCTTTGTAAAGCATATCGCTTACCTTACGTTTTTAATTTTAGCACAAAAAGAAAAATTTGTCAAGCTTTTTCGTAAAAAATGTTTGCTTTTTTTATTTTTCCATGTTACAATAAATATTTTATACTTACAAAAAAATGTGGTTTTATTATTCAGATAACTTAATCTTGTGTGGGGTATCCCCCACACTGAAAATCAGTTAAAAAAATCCAGTTTTTACTGTAAAATCAAGATTTTTACACTTATTCAGGACAGAAAAATAGCTCATTTTCCCCTTTATATAAATACATATTTAAATACGTTTATTCTCTTATTTTCTTAATTCATAGAGACAAATATTTGTTGTGAAAAAATATGCCTCTTAAAAAGAAAAAGGTAGGTATCATATAGATGGAAAGCGAATCACTCGGTAAAAGAAAACAGATATATATATTTTTTCTTTCAACTGGTAGTTCCCATTCTATAACGCATACCCCCTACTTTTTCTTTTTTCAAAGGCATATTTTTTATAAGATATCCCGCACCATTTCATATAGTTCTGGTTCTGCTATCTCTTTCAGATATGGCAGGGATGATATTATCTCTTCTTTTTCCAATTTAGTAACAGCACATATTCTCCAACAGATAAGGGGCTTTTCCTCGCTTTGCAGAACATTCACTGCCCATATAACTTTCCTTGCCCTGTATTGCTCTATGCTTTCAATATGCTGTTCTATTTCCTTTTTGCATTGTTCCATTTTTATAAGCCTGTGGCTCGGAATATTTAATCTTTTACTGACGGCATAAAAGCTGACTTTTTGTGGCCTTTTCTCCCCATTCCCATGCAGATCATAGATAGCACTTTTTATCATAGGAAGCAGCTTTGTATCCAATTCTTCCCAGTCTAATGTATTGCTGTGTCTTGTATTGTATTTTCTTTCCCTGTTTCCCATTTTTCCCAGCTTAACCGCCATCCCAACCATGGATGAAGATACTCCCATCTCCCGTGCGATTGCTTTTATCCCCATACCCGCATCTGCAAGTTCCATGACTTTTTCATCAAACAGTTGTTCTGGTGTTTTTATAGGTGTTTCCATTCCAGCTAAATCTTCTGCACTTATTTGGAGGAACATGGCAGTCATACAGATTTCGGAAAAGATAAATCTGCCGCCCCCTAGCATTCTTTGTATATGCCCATCCAGGATATTCTCCATTTCTGCAATTCCAGAGTAAAATGCCCTCATATCTTCCCATAACTTATGAAAATACTTATGCTCCCCTCTTGATGACAGATATGGTGTACCCACCATCTTTGAATGGAGAAAATCTTTTACTAAAGCTGTATTGTTCCTGTCCATAGGCTGTAAGAACACTTTAGCCATATACTGTACTAATTCTAACTCCAACGGAATATTATGATATGCCACATATCCAGAAATATCTTCTCCCAATGGTATAACTTCTTCTGCCGACACTAAATTTACAAATTCCCTTGAATCATACGAAACAACAGTGTCTATCAGGCAGCACCCGTGTATTGCACACAAATTTACATTTCTCATTTGATGTAACCGATGCCAATAGGTTTCACCATACTGCTTCCTGTCATTTATCACACATATAGGGCAATATCTCATATACCGCTGTTCCCCTTTTCGCAACTGTGGTACACAAAATAATTTTGAAAAATCCCCCTCCATTGACATTAAAGCCTCAAAAGCCTTATTTCTCCTGTTTCCATCAATAAACCTTCCATAAAAGGGATACATTGTATGCTTTTCAAGAAGCTCTTCCATTGAGATATTCTTTGTCAACTGTTCAACTATTTCAGGTCTTAGCTGCTTTACAAATTCCTTATCCACCCTTCCCTGCTTTGAACGAAACAAATCCTGCTCTGTATCCTTATAATAGAGATAGCCACTATGCAAATGGTATCTCGCCAAAACACTATAAATAAGTTCATCTGGATAAATTTCTGGAAAATATGCGATTCCCATAATACCACCCCTTTCAGACTGCAATCTCTGTGATGCTGATTTTCCCTTTTAGCAGAGATAACATATCACAACGATTCTTTTTCGCCAATTCTGCAAGTTCCATGAAGCTCCATCCAGAACTATCACATTTATCCGCTGAATAAATGACTGACTCCACATTGTCCTCTGCCTTGTCAATGCCGCCTGTGGCTCTGCCATCTCTATTAGAATCTGCTTTCTGTGACAGTATGCCAGTCTCCTGCCTTTCTTCCTGACCAGAATTGCCGATTACCTCTAATGTACTGTTTCCCTTTTTCTTTTTAACGGTATCTTTTTTTATCATTACCGATGGTCTGATATGACTGTGGATCATGCTCATTCTCTGCTCATAGGCTTCATTCAGGGAAACCATGTCTAATCTCTCCCTGCCGTTTAAGATGCTGATCTCCTGTGCATCATGGATCAGGCTCACCACAACTGCAAGCACTCCTGCCGAATGTTCATAAAGCCATTGGATGATGCTATCTGACAAATCAGATTCTCTCTGTATATACTGATATTGAAACAGGACAGTACAAAACTCCCTGAAATAGGCATCATATTCACAGTTTCCATACCGAAGCCCTAATGCTCTCCTTGCCAGATAATCAACACTCTCAAAGAATACTTCCGCTTCTGGTGTTCCAACCATACAGATGCTGATTCCAGAATTATTGATAAGCTGTGTCAGCATCCCTACTAGACTTTTTCCCTGCCTGTGATTAACGATATTCTGAATTTCATCTACAACCAACAAGCCGATATGATTTAAAGCAATCTGACTGACACTGCCAATCAGCATATCTGTGGTAGCCCTTGCCCTCACCGCCATATCATAATAGTGGGTATCCAGCTCCATATCAATCTGCCGTAAAATCTGTAACAATAAGCTCTTTACCGAACAATCAAAAGGACACTGCACAACCACCGCAGGGATAATTTTACAAAATGATTCTTCCATCTCAATCACCCTGTTTTCTGTTGCAATGGTGATAGCTCTGGATATGGCGGAACTCTTACCGATACCGCTGCTCCCTATAATGGTAAAGGAATCACTTCCCCCAATGATTCCCTGATAACCATAATCGGAACTATCTATATCCCTTATCTTTTTACCGTTCTCATTCCTCTGCTGTACTGCCAGTTTCCCCTCTTTCTTCTGTAAACTCCGCAGCATAGCAAGATATATCTTACTGTAGATTTCCTCTGACATCACAGAGGGCAGATAAATATTGTAGATTTCATTCAACGCCATAAGCCTCTCTGATTTACTTTTTAATCGGATGCTGGTATCATAAAAAGGCTTTATTTGCAGTCTCTCCTTTAGTTCTTCCCCTGACAGCATGGGTGGCAGTTTCTCTACGATATTCCATTTCTCATTAAACATTCACTGTCACTTCCTTTCCAAAGTCCTTATGAAGTCTTTTCTGCTCTTTTTCCCTGTTTGCCCTGATATTCTTTACAGATGGCTTTTTCTGTCGTCCTGATACTCCAGCAACCGCACTGATATGTCCTGCAAGGTCTATTTCTGCCTGTGTCCTGTTCTCTGTCTCTTGCCTGATCAAATCCCTCTGCCTCTGCTTCATGGCCTGTACTCCTGTTAAATCTTTCTCCCTGAATCTGCTTTCAATCAGATCAAAGGGAATATACACACCATTTTCAATCAGCCATATCTGGCACACATTGTCTGGGTTATAAGAAACAATACACTCTTTCCCATTCAGATACTGTTCCCTGTAATTGATATTGTGATAGTGCATCCCATTCACCGACAGCCCAAATCTTGTGAATTTGCCTGTTGCTCTGGGAAGTAAAGTCAAAATCAACTGATCCTTATCAACTGTTATCAGATTGCTTCCATCCTGCCCACAGCCATAATTCCAGATTTCATTTGCATAAGGCTTAATTCCCTGTGAAAGCATTTCTTCTGTATAAGGAAAGTTCTCTAAAACCCTTTTGCAGTTATAAAACAAAATACAATGAATAATTATCTTCTCAAAGTCTGCCATTGTCAGACAGGCATCTTTCCTGTAATCGTGTACCCCTCTTTCCTGAAAATCAGGCTCTACAACACCTTTTCCTTTAAGCTGGTTCTTATAATAGCTTTGGATGCAGTCAAAGAACTTTTCAACTTTGGACTTCAATTCAGGGCGGTAGGATGGCAGGTTTATAATCTGTACCCCTAAGTCTGTTATCTGCTCAAAATTACTGCCCTTATACTCACTTCCCATATCAGTAACAAACTTCCCCGATAGCCTGTCACAGCTCCAATCCTGACGATCTATCTCAATTCCAAAAGACCTGCAGTGTTCCACCTTATCGGCTATGACATTCAGCATCAGATTCCTAAGACTGTATACGCCGCCTTCCCATGAAAGCGAGTACCCGCAGCACAGACCGCTGTAGGCATCCACACAGGCAGTCAAAATAGGTCTGCCGACAATGCCGCCAGCTTCATTTATCAGGTAAATGTCAAGCACAGTTGCATCTAACATCCCAACTCCCACATTGGGTGCAAAAGCCTGTACCCCATCTCCTGTCAGCGGTCTTTGATTCCTTTGATAGTATGACAATCCATTCCTGCTGATATATTCTGTCTGCTTTGTGTTGTATTTACGAAAGAAATAGCGGAACTGGTAAAAAGATGGATATGTACTAAACAAATTTCCTTTTCCGTCACAATAGGAATCCCTTAGCATCATGGTATAGACATTCTTTAAAGTTCTTTTCTTTGTGGTGTAATAATACTTATTCAGGGCTTTCCGCATGTTCTTTTCATCCTGTGTCAATGCTCTGTCTGTGTTCCTCTCCTGTGGGGCAAGGCTCCTGATATCCTGTGACGAAAGATATTCGCAGAGATACTTCCTCACCGACTGCTTACTGATACCATGTTCCACTGCCATCCTTGATACCAGTTCACTCCGCATGGGTTCATTCTCCACAAAGGGCAGTATTGTGGAAATGATGTTATATCGCTGATAGATGACTTTCCTCACATCAGGGCTGTAATCTTCCAGAATGTCAAAATTCGCTGCTTCTGAATGATTATCTCCCTGTGCTTCCTGCTCTTCCACAAAATCATCCAGCTTTCCAATTCCCATCCATACAGGCATGGTTTTCTTAATACAGTCGATCACAAGAATTTTTTCATCCTGAACTGCCAATATTCTGAAAAGCGGATCTTCTCCATTTTTCTTTTTAAGCAGCATATTTTTCTTTAAGTTATCCCTATTCATTTGCAGCACCTTCTTTCTCAATCACAATCCCCCAGTCACTAACACCATGTCTTAACCAGAAATCTTTTGATGCCTGTAACAACTTTGCCGTCAATGGTTTTGTAAGATGCTTTCTTTCCACACATTCCCTTACCATCAGGTCATTATCTGCTTTGACACAGACAAAATCAGAGGTATAACCGCCATCCAATCCATCCAGCAGGACATTCACCCGAAAACTTTTAATGTCCTCTGAACTATTTAACAGGTCTGCATAGGCATACTGGATGGCATCAAATGTCCTGCATACATCCTCACATTTAGATAGCTTCCTCTTTTCACATCTTCCTTTAAAATTCTTCTTTCTCATTATGAGACACCTCCAATGTCAGGAACCGCAGGTATTCAGGCATATAACAGCTTATCCCCCAAATGGTAATATTACTTTTGGCAGAATCCCAAAAACAGGCACCCTTTTCCCAAAAGCGGAAATCCCCAAAAACGGCAAAACAGCCCTTTCATTTTTGGGAAACAGGAATCCCCATTTTACAGGCACTCCCAAAACCAAATCCCCAAAATCAAGCTCCCAAAAATGGTTTTAGGGAAATTCTCCATATTCAGGGGCAACCTCGATTAACCTCAAAAGGCAAACTTCCGTATCCTCTCCCCATTTTTCCCTAAAATGAATCGGAGCTATATTTAACAGGATTTTCTGCCTCTTAAGTCATACTGTATTTACACCTGAATCCCCTAAATTCCCTTTATTTTCAAGGCTTTTTCTCTCCAAATAAAAACGACCTCATAGAAAGGATTTTTCCTCTCTACAAGGTCGTTCTATTGCTTCTTATTCTCTTTTTGGGACTACCCCAAATTGCCTTCGCAGGATATTCGGGTGTGCCTAGGGATATCTCATCAACGTTATTTAAAATATGCTACGCCGGATTCGAAGATTTTCATATCCTGTTCTCCGTAAATATTAACCGCAACGCCCTCTCCTCTTCTCTCGGAATGCGCCATCTTGCCGAATACACGCCCGTCAGGGGATGTGATACCTTCGATGGAGGCATAGGAACCGTTGATGTTCCACTCTTCATCCATCGACACATTACCATCTATATCTGCGTACTGCGTAGCCACCTGGCCGTTTGCAAACAACCTGTCAATCCACTCCTTCGGCGCAACAAAGCGTCCTTCGCCATGGGAAGCCGGGTTTACATAAGTATTTCCCAATACCGTTCCCTGTAACCACGGGGACTTATTGGATACTATTTTCAGGTACGCCATCTTGGAAATATGGCGGTTAACCGTGTTAAAGGTCAGCGTAGGGGAATCCTCCTTCTGTCCCGCGATCTCGCCGTAAGGCACCAGTCCCAGCTTGATCAGCGCCTGAAAACCATTACAGATTCCCAGCGCAAGACCGTCTCTTTCATTTAACAGTCTACTCACCGCTTCTTTGATCTTTGCATTCTGAAAAGCTGTCGCAAAAAACTTCGCAGAACCGTCCGGCTCGTCACCTGCGGAAAATCCGCCGGGGAACATGATGATCTGTGCCTGCCCGATCGCCTGCTCGAATACGTCCACACTCTCCCTGATGTCTTCCGCTGTCAGATTCTTAAATACCTTCGTAATGACATCTGCGCCTGCCCGCTCAAAAGCCGCGCCGCTGTCATACTCGCAGTTCGTACCCGGAAATACCGGAATGAACACGGTAGGCTTTGCTACTTTATTCTTGCATACATAGATTTCTTTGGCTTTATACAACTCTGATGGAACCGCACTCTTATCTTTTCCGGCCGTATACGGAAAGACTTTATCCAGCTTATCCTTCCATGCGGACAGCGCTTCCTCCATGGTGATCTTCACATCGCCATAGACAAATGCCGGTTCGTCAGTCACCGTACCGATAACAGTGTAGTTTACACGGCTGGCTCCGTCATCTGCCGCTCTCTTCTCTGCTCCTGCCGCCAGCTCCGCAACTGCCTCCGCCGGCATTTCAGCCAGAATTTCCCCCAATCCGTTATCAAAAAGCTTCTCCGCAGCCAGACCGCTCTCCACAGTCACGCCCAGTTTATTGCCGAACGCCATCTTGCCGATCGCCGCCGCAGCGCCTTTCGCATCAAGCGCATACGCCGCAACAATCTTTTTCTGTGACACAAGTGTCAGAATCGTATCATATACGTGCATAACATTTTCATATACCGGCAGATCATACTCGTTCTTCGCAATGTGGAAACGTACCAGCTTATTGCCCGCCTTCTTAAGCTCCGGCGTCACGATATTACCCTGTTTGCTGATATCCACCGCAAAGGAAACGAGTGTGGGCGGCACGTCAATCTCATTGAATGTGCCGGACATGGAGTCCTTGCCGCCGATGGAAGGCAGCCCGTATCCCATCTGTGCGTCATACGCGCCAAGCAGCGCCGCAAAAGGCTGGCTCCAGCGGCCAGGCTCCTCGCTCATTCTCCTGAAATACTCCTGGAACGTAAAGCGGATCGTCTTATAATCTCCGCCGTTTGCCACGATTTTCGCCATAGACTCCGTCACGGCATAGATTGCGCCGTGATATGGACTCCAACTGGACAGATAAGGATCAAAACCGTAACTCATCATCGTCACGGTATCTGTTTTTCCTTTTAATACAGGCAGTTTAGCAATCATCGCCTGGGTTTCCGTCAACTGATATTTACCGCCGTAAGGCATGTATACGCTGCCCGCGCCGATGGATGCATCAAACATCTCAACCAGACCTTTTTGCGAGCACACATTCAAATCATGCAGAAGCGTCAGCCACGCCTTCCTGACATCCCCCGCTGCCACCGCATCTGCAACGGCAGGCGTCGCGATCTTCTTCAGATAGTTTTCTTTTTCCTCCGGCATGTCCACCGCAACGGCGGTCTCCTGATGGGCGCCGTTGGTATCCAGGAACGCTCTGGAAATATTGACAATCTCCTTGCCGCGCCATCTAAGTACCAGTCTCGGCTCTTTCGTCACGACCGCAACCTCTACCGCTTCCAGATTCTCCTGCGCCGCATAGCCTAAGAAAGCCTCCACGTCTTTCGGCGCTACCACAACCGCCATTCTCTCCTGTGATTCCGAGATCGCCAGTTCCGTACCGTCCAGACCCGCATACTTCTTCGGTACTTTATCGAGATCCACCACAAGACCGTCCGCCAGTTCGCCGATCGCCACAGACACACCGCCCGCACCGAAATCGTTACATTTCTTGATCAGCCTGCTGACCTCTTCGCGCCTGAACAGTCTCTGAATCTTACGCTCCGTGGGCGCATTACCCTTCTGCACCTCCGCGCCGCAGGTCTCGATGGAACTCTCCGTGTGCACTTTGGAGGAACCCGTCGCGCCGCCGCAGCCGTCACGTCCGGTTCTGCCGCCCAGAAGAATTATGATATCGTCAGGATCAGATGTCTCACGGATAACATTCTTTCTCGGCGCCGCACCCATCACCGCACCGATCTCCATTCTCTTTGCCACATAATCAGGATGATAAATCTCCTTGACCAGTCCGGTCGCAAGTCCGATCTGATTGCCGTAGGACGAATAACCGCTCGCCGCCCCGCGCACCAGCTTCTTCTGGGACAGCTTGCCCTTAAGCGTCTCCGACACCGGCACCGTAGGATCAGCTGCACCCGTCACGCGCATCGCCTGATACACATAACCGCGTCCCGACAAGGGATCACGGATCGCGCCGCCAAGACACGTCGCCGCCCCGCCGAAAGGCTCGATCTCCGTAGGATGGTTGTGGGTCTCATTCTTGAAAAAGACAAGCCACTCCTCCGTCACCTTCCGGTCACCGTAATCCATCTCCACAGGAACCACCACCGAGCAGGCATTGATCTCGTCGGATTCCTCCATGTCATCCAGCTTCCCGTCCTTCTTTAACTTACGCATAGCCATCAGTGCCAGATCCATCAGACAGACGAACTTGTCCTGTCTGCCCGCAAAAATCTCATCCCTGACGGCAAGATAATTCTCATAAGTATCCTTAATCGGCTTCTGATAAAAGCCTTCCGCAAAATCCACTTTCTTCAATTCCGTGGAAAAAGTGGTGTGGCGGCAGTGATCCGACCAGTATGTATCCAGCACGCGGATCTCCGTCATGGTAGGATTACGCTTCTCTTCCCCGGCAAAATAATTCTGTATATGTAAGAAATCCTTAAAGGTCATGGCCAGACCTAAGGAATCATAAAGTTCTTTCAGCTCCGCCTGCGGCATATCAATAAAATCTTGCCGCTCCGGCATATTCTCAAACACCGCCACATCAGCAGGCTCATCATAAACAGTGACAAGAGTGTCCGGTTTCACCATGTCCGTTTCTCTGGAATCCACAGGGTTAATGCAGTATGCCTTGATTCTTCCGAACTCCTCATCGGACATATCACCCGTTATTAAATATGTAACCGCTGTCCTGATAATCGGCTCTTCGTCTTCCTTCAGAAATTTTACGCACTGAACCGCAGAATCCGCTCTCTGATCAAACTGTCCCGGCAGGTATTCCACGCTGAAAACCTTTCCGTCTGCCGGAATCTGAATCGTCTCTTCATATAAGATATCCACCGGCGGCTCCGAAAAAACAGTCCTGCACGCCTTCTCAAAAACTTCCTCCGACAAATTCTCCACATCATAGCGGATCAGTACCCGGACCTCTTTCACACCGTCAATCCCGAGATAACTCCCGATCTCTTCCTGCAGTTCCTTCGCCTTGACCGCGAAAGGCTCCTTCTTCTCCACATAAATGCGCTTTACGTTTCCCATTCTGCTCTTCTCCTTAATTTACTGCCTGCCGTTACGTTTCGTTGTGCCATGAACATGACGCAGTAGTTCTTAACTATGCATTTTGCAACTTCACGGGAAAATGCATGCTCTTTGCATTCTTCTGAACATGACGTAGTTGTACTTGGACATTGTATTTTAATGTCCTAGTATAACTTCATGTTCTATTATGCCAAACAATCTCTCACATTTCAATCAGAGTTTTTGATTAATTTCCCGTAAAAAACCCGCATAGTCTGTTTTATCAGACTATGCGGGATTCTCTGTCACTCAAACTCCACAAACAGCCCCTGCATGATATACAGCAGCTGTTCATCCACCATCTTCTCCGTGATGCCGAAAGTCTGCGCATTGATCTTCATGCCCTCCAGCACATACATGATGTTGGTCGCCGCCCCTCTCGGATCCTCACAGTAGAACTCTCCGCTGGCGATTCCGGCCTGTATGAGCTTTTCCAGTACCCTGACACCTGCGTCAAACTGCTTGTGCAGCATGTTGTTCTTATCAGTCGATTTATGCGCGAAGAAATATTCGTAGACCGCAACGGTCAAATTATTCTTTTTCTGCAGCAGTTCTTTCTTCTGTTCCTTGAGAAACAGGGTCAGGATATCCGCCGCCGTATCCTCTTCCGATATATGATCCGTAAAGACATCGTCCGTCTCCTGCGCCTCCATCTGCAGGATCTCCATGAGTATCTGCTCCGTACTGTCGAAATACAAGTACAGTCCGCCGCGGCTGATCTCACACGCCTCCACGATGTCCTTCATCGTCACATTCTTAAACCCTTTCTCCACAAATACCGATCTTGCGGTATTCAGAATATATTGTTTCTTCTGCGCTGATTTTTCTCCCATGTTTCTCCTGTTTCCTTCTCCTTCTTCATTCTTACTTAACGCAGCCGGCTGCCGACCCGCTGTTCACAGCAGTCTGCCCGCCTTCTATATATAATACTGCTGATGTCTCTGTCGTCTTATGCCGCTCCTAATTGACCATATTAGTCATACCATCGGTTTATCCCAGTATTCCAGATTTTCTTTCATCTTGCGTATCACCCTCAGAAAGATACTGTTGTATACTGCCTCCGACCACAATCTGGCCTTCGTCATCCCGCCCAGCGCATATTTGGACAGGATACCTTTCAGAATATCCATATCCTTAATACCAGCCCGGTCAATCATCTTAAATTCGTCCTGCAGCGTCCGTATTCTGTGTCTTGAATAGATATACGGGTAATTGCGGTCCAAAAGCGTTGTCCGCTGCAGTTCTTTGATAAAGCTCATCAACGTGCCGTCATATACCGGAAAAGTAATCGAGCTGCCTTTGATCCCGGATCCCTCGAACGTCTCCGCCACATTGTGCCCCGCCTTTTCCTCCAGCCACGGAAGATAGCGGATCAGCCTCTCCACATCCGGCTTATAGGTATTGACCACCTGCCGTCTGTATTCAATATCGTCCTGATGCTGTCTGTATGCAATCTCATCCCGCTGTTGTCCGTATCCGACTTCTCCCTTTTCCATCGACATTACCTTTCCTGACATGTAAATCTTAACATGACATCCCTGTCAAATCTTTAGTCAACCATCTTTTCGACATATCCGTCATATTATTCTAGCATACTTTCCTTAAAAGTACAGCACAAAATACCTTCAATATTCTTGTGCAAATTGCTTATTTGTTTCAATTCACATCAATCATATAAGAATAGTGCCGCATTTCCCATTCTTTCTTGTAATTATCGCGCAATCGTAGTAAACTAAAAAATAGTAGCAATCAGCAGATCAAGGGGGTATATTATGGCTGTAAAAGAATATTCTGCGGGAACCATCCTGGTACAAAGCGAACAGGCGATCAATGCACTGCACGTGATCGCGAAGGGGACTGTCCGCGCCACCTATCCCGGCGGTGAGTTTTACTTATATAAGGGAGATGTGATCGGAGCCTGTGAGCTCTTCTTTGATTCACACTTCATCACTTATCAGACGGAAGAGGCTTCCTCCGTTGCATCCTATCCTTTCAGCACGGCGCAGCTTTCCGGCATCCTGCATGCCAATCCCGATATGGCACAGCGGATCGTCGCATCCATGTTCAAGCAGTTTCAGGAAATTCTTGACCAGTATGAACTGGCACGTTTTGACTGCGATAATTTCTATCACTATCTGACAGACAGTTATTCCGAATATCTGTCTTTCTGTACCAAGCACAATATTTCAGCCAGAACGCTGCCCGGCTTAGAGACCCTGTCGGAACTCGTTCTGGAAGAAGATATCGCTGTCTGGCTCGGCGGCTACTACACCCAGCTCCGCACGCTGGTCACGGGGACGCCCATCAAATCACAGGACCCGGATTTCCTGCAGGGTCTCCTGCGCAAGGCGAGTCAGGACGTGTACGAGGTAATATCCGTATGCCGTGTTATGTATGATTATAAATCTGAAATCATTAACCTGTTAATGAGTGAAAACCGGCTGGATTTCTTCGATCTGTATGCATCACTGCTCTATAAGATCGGCGCACACGCGGATGATTCCACCACGCTGATTGCGGCGATCTCCACCATGATGATTCAGTTGGAAAGTCAGGCTTCCATCGACAAGGATATGTATCAGGAACGTGTCGCCGAATACCGCGAACGCCTTAATTCCCTGGATCAGTATACGGAAAACGCTTCCGACGATGAGACGAAACCGGATGATGTTCCGGATGTCATAGACTCTATGAACACCATTTTAGCCTATGCGAAAGTCAGTGAAGAGGATGCGAACGACTTCCGCAACGCCGTGGCGCAGTACAGTAAGCTGACTGACAAGAACAATTCCGACGATTCTTCCAGAAGACTGCGTCTGACCATCACCAAGCTGTTCTATGTGATCTACGAAAAGGCATTCGTACGCAGCCTGCAGGATTTCGACGTGCCCAAGATACTGAAAATGTTCTTTAACTTCGGTTATGTAGATGAAAAACTTGCCGGCATGGAAAACGCAGCATATCTTTACTCTATTGTAGATAAGCTGCCTTCAGACCCTTCCAGAAAAGTGTACACGATCTACGAATGGCTGCATGCCATCTATGAAGGCAAGAAGACGCCCAGCCGTAACGAGTTCGATAACGACTATCAGGCTTACGTGCACGAACTCAAGATTACCGGTAAGATCAGCGCGGCAGAAGAAACCACCATGCTCAAGGACAAAGAAAAGCAGGTACTGTTCGAGCTCAACAATATGTTCCAGTCTGTCAACAAGATCACCTTCGGACGAATCAGCAGCTTCTGCCCGATCTTTTCAGAGCATAATATTCTGAAAGATCTGAATACTTCGCTTGTATCCGCTGACCGGGTAGTACAGACCTTTGATCAGGTTCGCTCTATTGACTTCAGCGCATATTACCGTGAGATGATCTACACCAACCCGAAACTCGGTATTGGTAAAGAGTATATCAGTGTAGAGATACTTCCCGACGTGATTCTTATGCCGAATATCGGTGTCAGAGGCGTTATGTGGCAGGAGATCGAAGGGCGTAAGCGTACGACGCCTTCCCGTATGATGGTGTCTATTTTCCAGATGGAAGATCTCACCAACATTCTGGTCAGACTGACCGGCGATTTCCGCTGGGAGATGTGCAAACGTGTACAGGGTGCAAGATGGAACGATATTTCCGAAGCATCTCTTACAAGCGAATATTTCGATTATATTCAGTTCTATAAGAAAAACCATGACCTGTCGCCGGATGCCAAGGATAAAATCAAGCTCAACATGCAGAAAGCGAAGAACAGCTTTAAAGAAATGTTTATCCGGGATTATGTATCATGGGTTCTGTTTGAGGGCTCCGGTTCCCCGAGGTTGAATAAGATTGCGCGTGCCATCCTGTTCACCTACTGTCCGTTCTCCAGGGAGATCCGCGACAAGTTGAAGATGAATCCGCTCTATAAGGAAACTATGGACCGCTACGACATTAAGAACGCACAGAAGATCCATCATTACGACAATCTGTTCCAGAAGCTTAAGAATATCGGTGCCGAGATTCCGCCGGAGATCCAGAGTCAGCGTGATTATCTAGGTTATTAATAAAAATGCCCGTATTTCGGGCATTTTTTGTTTTCTGCCGGTAAGACAAAGCGTACCGTTCATATTTTAGTCAAAATAATTTTATTTTCTTGTCATATAGCAGTCAGATTTGCCTTTTTTTGATTTATTTCGCTAATATAATGTTATTCTTTTGCAATATAATTATAGACTCTGTCAAAAAAAGGTATTATATTATTTATAGACTTGATCACGGAAGTCAAGTCGGTTATAGCAATTCCGGAAGAATTCCCCTTTTACACAAGCGAAAACCTCGAAGGCACGGAACCTTCGAGGTTTTTGTTTCTGCATTCTATTTCATAACCAGCACCGAATATCCCGGCAGCGTCGCCACACCGCCCTCCATCGTAACAGGCTCCTCTCCCGTCGTGAGCATCGCCCGCACTTCGGTATCATCGCCCACGGCACTGCCGTTTAATGTAACACCGCTCAAATCCACCGTCTCGCTGTCCGCACCGGTCACGAACACAAGCAGCACCTCCGAGCCGTTATAGGTCTTGCGCAGCACGCACACCCTGTCGGCAGACACTTCCTCCAGATACTCCGCCGTTCCTCTTGCAATCTCAGGATTCTGATTCCTGATTTTAATTGCCTTCTTGTAGAACCGGTAGATAGAGTCTGCATCCGCCTGCTGCTCTTCCAAGCTGTCATACTTCATCTCGAAGTCTTCCATATCCGCCGGACCGTCGCACATGCCCTCCATCGCCGGATCTTTGCTCCAATACATGGGCGCACGCTTATTCTCGTCTTTACCGGAACCTTTCATCCCCAGTTCTTCCCCGTAGTAGACAAACGCCGAACCGCTCATGAACAAATTCATGGCACCCGCCATCTTCACGCGGTTTAACGCGTTCTCGCCCACATAGTAACCGACGCTTCTGGCCATATCATGGTTGGTGTAGAAAGGCGCATCAATATAATTCTCATTATACTGCCCGAAGGTATCGTGCAGCGAAGCACAGGTAACGCCGTATTTCTCCGCCGGTGTGCCGTTCATGACCTTCGCAATGACCCCTTCCGCGCCCGAAAAAGCGAAATTAAACAGGCTGTCCATACCGCTGGCATAATATTTGGAATAGTCATTGATATTGACCCATGCCTCTCCTACCAGATACGCATCCTCTTTCTGACCTTTAACCACATCAGTCAGCCATGTCAAAAATTCAATATTTTCCTGCTGACCATCGGTGTAATACTCTTTCACCGCATCCAGACGAAAACCGCCCACGCCCATATCCAGCCAGTACCCGGTGATCTTCTCGATCTCCGCCCGAAGCGCCTCACAGTCCAGATTCAGATCCGGCATCTCGCTCCAGAACTGTCCCTCATAATACCAGTCTGTTCCGGGCACCTTGTAGTAACCGTCTTTCTCTTCTTTTGCAAAATGATAGTAATCAAAGTAAGGGCAGTCCGCCGCATTCGGCTCCGCCTCTCCCAGTTCCCGCAAATAAGCGCATGCCTCCTGAAACCATGGGTGTTTGGAAGAAGAATGGTTCAGCACCAGATCCATGATCACCTTGATCCCTCTCTCGTCACACGCCGCCAGCAGTTCCTGAAAGTCATCCAGTGTTCCGTATACCGGATCGATATCATAAAAATCTATTACATCATATTTATGATAAGTCGGCGACGGATGTACCGGCATAAGCCAGAGTCCGTTGCACCCTAAATCCGTATCCGTGGTATCATCCCCGTCATTGATATAGTCCAGCTTAGAGATCAGTCCCTGCAGATCACCGATCCCGTCACCGTCGCTGTCATAGAAGGAATAGACGAACACTTCGTAATAAGTGCGGTAATTATCGTCAATCACATTCAACGGAATCGTATCCGTAATATCCCCCTCAGACCCTGTCTCGCCGTCCTGCTGTGTGCCGGGCTCTCCGGCACCGTCAGCCGCCGCTGCGCCGCTGTCTTCCTCTGCCGCGCTGTCCGCCTGTAAATCCGTGCCCGGCGCCTCCGTCTTCCCGCAGGAAGTAACAAACATCAGGCACAATGCCATCCACAGTGCAGTATACCGTACGGTTTTCTTTCTTGTTTTTTTCTTCATTGCCTGGTCGCACTCCTTTCTGCTGTTCCACGTTTTACAATTCCGCGCAGGTAAATAATGCAAATTGCTCTCACGGTTTTATGGTAATACGCAGACCTTAATCTGGAAAATGCAGACCGCCCTCAGACAGTCTGCATTCTCTATTCATTTGCTCATATCATGAATTTCAATTTAACCGGAAAGAATGTCCGCCGTCCTGACGGCATTCTTCCAACTATAACTTAGACATACCCCACTGCATATTCTGCAGTTCTCGCATATATCCATGTTTTAACCTTTGACAGCACCGCCTGTAACACCTTCTACGTAGTACTTCTGCAAGCACATGAAGAGGATCGTAATCGGCACGGCAATCAACATACCGCCCGCACAGAATCTGGTGAAGTAACCCTGATAGTCATTGGTCCATACCCATCTCTGCATAGCAACCGCTACGTTGTAGCTGTCGGAATAACCGAATGCCACGTAGGAAGCGAACACATAGTCACACCAGGGATTCATGAACGCTGTCAACAGCGCATAAATGATGATCGGCTTCGACATCGGCAGAATCATCGTGAAGAATACCCTCGCTCTGGACGCACCGTCGATTCGCGCAGCCTCATCAAGCGCCTTCGGGATCGTATCAAAATATCCCTTCGTCACATAGTATGTCATACCGGAACTTGCCACACCGATTAGGATCAATCCGGGGATCGCACCCTCCTGTGTCAGTCCGAACTGCTTAAGCAGGAAGTACAGACAGATCATCGTAAGGAATCCGGGGAACATACCCAGAATCAGCCAGAATCTCATCAATACGGTACGACCTTTGAACCGCATACGTGATAATGCATAGCTGACACACAATACCATCATCGTCGATAATACCGCTACGAAGAATGCAATGATCAGCGTGTTGCCGTACCAGCGTACAAACTTGCTCTCCTCACTGAAGAGAAATGCGTAGGAATCCAGCGAGAACTGTTTCGGCAGCAGGTAATCCACCATACCGCCGCCGCCTTCGTCCATAGAACGAAAACTCTGTAAGAACATACATACAAACGGGAATAACCATATAATACTGATTATAACTAATGCAATATAGGTAATCGTATTGCTTATCGCTCTTTTTGTCTTCATTGAACCTTTCATTATTGGAATCCCTCCTCATCTCTTACGGACGGTAACATACTGTATACCACCAGGGAAATAACTGCGGTTACCAAGAATACCATAATACCGAGGACTGCCGCCATTCGGTAGTTCGTATCGTTTACTGTCATCTTATACAGCCATGTGACAAGCAGATCCGTGTAACCGGCCTTGTTGGACAGTGACATGGACTGCGGTCCGCCCTGCGTCAGCAGATAGATGACGTTAAAGTTATTCAGGTTACCCGTAAACTGTGTAAGCAGGAAAGGACCTGTTACGAACAGCATATACGGAAGCGTAATACTGCGAAACATCTGGAACCCTGTCGCACCGTCGATTCTGGCACTCTCATACAGGTCTTCCGGAATATTCATCAAAAGTCCGGTGGTGATCAGCATCGTATACGGAATACCGATCCACAGGTTGATGATAATGATAAGGATCTTCGCAACTGTCGGGTTAGACCAGAACGGAATATAGGAGCTGATCCATCCCCACTTCATCAGATAAGAGTTGATCAGACCGTCGTTTGCAAACATCTTATATACATACAACAAGGATACGAACTGGGGAACCGCGATGGTAACAACCAGGATCGTTCTCCAGAGTTTCTTGAATTTGATTCCTTTTTTATTTATCATGATCGCAACGCCCATACCGCAGAAATAGGTAAGGAAGGTTGCAAAAAAAGCCCATATCAATGTCCATCCGAGCACGGTAAGGAAAGTGGAACCGATTCCCGATGTGCCGAAGGAGAACATATTCTTAAAGTTCTCCAGCCCTACCCATGAAAAAAGATTTGTGGGCGGCTGATGTGTCGAGTCATAATTTGTAAACGCGATACAGATCATAAATATGATCGGCAGCGCCGTAAATACAGCAACTCCCGTAAACGGCAGTGCCATTAATGTCTTGTCAAAATTGGAATCCAGCAGAGAATGCAGATCCTGCTTGTTTGTCGCAAGTTTTTTGCCTGCTGCAAGCTGCTTCTCTTCATTCCGGTTTACTCTGACGTTCACACGCCATATTAACAGGAATACAAAAACCAGAACAATTGACAAGATGCCATATAGCAAAATAAGAAAACTGTTATCATTGTAGCTGTAGGTTCCGTCATCATTCATGACTCTCGCAACCGTACCAAGCGTACCCATGTCTTTCAGATAATTCCATCCGAAACCGACCAGATAGAGAATGAACAACACTTCTGTCGCAAGAAGCGCGAAGCCGCGCACGAACTGCTTACGCATAATGGGTCCGAATCCCATAATCAGATAGGAGACTTTCGTTTTCCAATCTCCTTCCACAAATGTCAGGCCAATTTCTTTCAGATCATTGCCAACCCCGCTAAAGAATTTCCCGACCGGATTTTGTTTCTTTGCCATACTGCCGGCGTTTGCTTCTTTTCCCATACCAAAAATCCCTCCCGACTCTGTATTTCTTTTACGTCTGATATGATTACAATACGGAGAATGCCCGAAAACGGACATTCTCCCCAATTATTGTACTGATCTTACATATTACTGTGCATAAGAAATGCAAGTATCCTGGAAGTTCTGAAGTGCTGTCATCAGCTCTTCATCTGTGGAAGATGTGCTCAGAGTACCTGTGATTACATCATCACCAAGAGATGTTGCCAATGTCCAGTAATCGCCAGGATAGTTACCCTGAGGGATTGTGTTAACGAGCTGCTCTGCCAGTGCGGAAAGAGCTACGTCTGCCTGAACTGCAGGATCCTGCTGTGCTGTTACGTTAGACGGACCCCATCCAGCCTCTGTGAAACGGGAGAGCTGTACGTCTGCGCTTGTCAGATACTGAGCAAGTGCGTGACAAACTGCAAGCTTACCAGGATCTTCCTGAGGCTTGATACCTAATAATTTGAATCCGCCGAAGCCGCTCAGCTGATATGTCTGACCATCGGAACCTTCGAAGGAAGGAAGCTTAGCACATGCATAACCATCGCCGAATGCTGCCTGAGCAGAACTGGAATCCCATGTACCGTCAATGATCGCACCAATGTTGGTTCCGTTATCTACGGAAGAACCGTTCTGGAAGGAAGGAGAAGACTTCAGTTCAACGATCTCCTTCAGCGCTACCAGACCCTTATCGGAAGCGTAGTCGATATTACATTTCGTGAAGTTACCTGCATCGTCTGTATCATAAGTTAAAGTACATCCTGTTGCAAAGAAGAATGCCGGCTGATACCATCCGGAATTGATCTCCATATAGAAGTTCTTGCCTGCTGCTTCACAGTCCTCTACGATCTTCTCTAAGGAAGTAGGATCTGTTACAACATTGCTGTCATAGTATAAGAAATAACCGTTATCAGATGTCATAGGATATGCATAGATCGTGCCACCTACCGTAGCTGCTAAAGCTGCACCTGCATCGTTCTCAGCCGTAACGAATGCTGCGTTGTCACCAACAAGCGGGGAAACCGCACCAGCGGAAACCAGACGTGTGATCTGATCCTGTGCGAAACCGAACATATCTGCGCCGCCTTCTACGTCTGTGATCATGTTACCTGCTGCATCGCCTTCGCCTACAGGCTCAACGCTTACTTCGTAACCAGCCATGTCCGGATTAGCTTCCATAAATGCTGCTGCCTGTTTCTGTGTGAACTCAACTACGTTCTCAGCTACCCAGATCTTGATTGTGCCGGAGCCGTACTCTACAGCTTCCTCAGCCGGTGCTGCATCTTCAGCCGGTGCCTCTGCATCTTCAGCCGGTGCTGCATCCTCAGCCGGTGCTGCGTCTTCAGCCGGTGCTGCATCCTGTGCCGGTGCTTCGTCTTTACCGCATCCTGCAAGACAGCCGGCTACCATTGCTGTTGCCAGTAATGTTGCCAATACTTTCTTCTTCATAATTTTTTCCTCTCTCTCTTTCCGATTTAGTAGAGTTTATCTCCCTAAATCATAGTTTCACCATTTTTCTGGTTTCTATATAAAACGCATTGCTGCGTCTTATACCATAGTTCATTCCCCGTCAGCGCGTAAACGTCCTTGTACGATTCCTGTCATCGCCTGTACAGCGCCGTCTGTGTGCGTATCCAGCTTCTGCGCTCTTCCGGAAGAAGTTCATCCGTAAAACGCCATTTCCAGTTGATTCCGACCGTGGACGGCCGGTTCATGCGAGCCTCATTGCCGAGCTGGAGAATATCCTGCATCTGGAGAATCACCACATCCGCCACACTGGCATATGCCGTTCTGATCATGGCATTGGAAATCTGTTCTTTGTTCTCTATGTTCAAATAAGAGTACATATATGCAAGTTCATAATCCGTATGATTCCGGTAATAACCTACAAGTGTGTCATTATCGTGGGTTCCCACATACAGTACCGTGTTGCTGTCCGTATAGTTGTGAGGAAGATATTCATTATCCGCCTTGCCGTCAAATGCAAAGAGCAGTATCTTGATATCCGGCCATCCCATCTTACGAATGAGCTTATTGACCCCAGGGAGAACCGTCCCCATATTCTCGGCAATGATCTTCTTGTCCCCGACAGCTTCTTCTATCACGTCCGTCAGTTTCTTGCCGGGTCCCTTCGTCCATTTTCCTTCACGGATATCTTCCCTACCGGCTGCAATGCTGAAATACTTTACAATTCCGACAAAATGATCAATCTTCAACACATCAAATAATGCCGCCTGCTGCCTGATCCGATCCCGCCACCAGCGAAACCCGTCAGCTTCCATGGCTGCCCAATCATATACCGGATTGCCCCAGATCTGCCCGTCTTCGGAAAATTCATCCGGCGGACAGGCTGCTACCCGGACCAGACCGCCCTGCGGATCCAGTGAAAACAGTTCTCTGTGCGTCCACACATCCACGCTGTCATAGGCAACATAGAAGGGTACATCACCGATGATCTGTATCCCTTTCCGGTTCGCATATCGCTTCAAGGCATCCCACTGACTGTAAAACGCATATTGACAGAAGTTCCAGAAAGCAATCGAATCCGCAAGTTCTTCCCTGTATCTTGCCAGCGTCTCTTCCTGTCTGTCCCGCAGCGCTTCTTCCCACTCATACCATGGTTTGTTATCCAGATGATACTTGATCGCCATATAGAGGCTGTAATCTGCAAGCCATGCCTTATTTCTTTCACAAAATGTTATGTAATGTGCATGCCGGCAGTCAAACCGCTCAAATGCCGACCGCAGAACCGTATAGCGGTTCTGATATAACACGGAATAATCTATATTATCGTTGCTGTCTCCCCAACGGTACGCATTGATTTCCTCTTTGCGTAACAATCCCTTCTCAACCAGGTCATCCAGATCAATATAATACGGATTACCTGCATAAAGCGACATCGATTGAAAAGGGCAGTCGCTCACATTGAGCGGCCCCATTGGCAGTATCTGCCAGTACTTCTGTTTCAGATCTGCAAGCAGATCAACAAATCTGAAGGCTGCATTACCAAAAGTTCCTATCCCGTATGCGGAAGGAAGACTGGATATCGCTAACAATATTCCTGCACCTCTTGTTAATGATTTCGCCTTCACCTCATAATCCCCCAACTACGAAAACCAATACGATTCTTTCGTAAACTTTCGTATCTGAGTTCAATTTATCACCAAACTATGCAATTTGTCAATAAGAAATTGTTTTCCGCGATAATTTTCTTCCATTCTGCACGGAATAGGCCCATTTTATTTGTAAGGTTTACACAAAATTGCGCAACATTTCGCAAATCACGAAATACGCTCTTGCATTATCTTCCCTTTTCTTCTATTCTTAATGTTAAGAATTGGTTTTATCGTTTTATTGTTCTTTCAAACATTTATATACTATTTACGTGAAAGGTAACAGCATGGCAACAATCAAAGACATCGCCAATAAACTTGGCATCTCCGTAAGCACTGTATCCAAAGGTTTAAACGGTGCAAGCGACATCAGTGAATCCCTGCGCCAAACCGTACTGGATACTGCGGTAGAACTGGGTTATACTACGAAACAAATGCGCGGCAAAGCGCAGCGCAAGCTCTGCCTGTTCGTGGAAAATATGGAATATCAGAATCCGGATCAATTCGGTTATGACATTATCTTAGGCTTCCGCCAGACTGCCTCCCGCGAAAACTATGACGTCACAATAACACCCGTTACTCCTCTTTTCCAGTCTACGGAAAAATATGACACGTACATGCTCAAGCATGGATACGTCGGTGCGTTTCTGATCGGTTTTGCACTGCAGGACGATTGGATGTCACAATTTAATGCAACAAACATTCCCACCGTTCTTCTGGATAATTATATTAAGAAGAATCCCGCCGTCAGCTCCATCGGCACTGACAGTTTCGAGGGAATCGACGACGCGGTTGTGCATTTAATGGAACTCGGACATACAAGGATCGCTCTGATCAACGGCTCCCGTAATTCCATGATTTCAGAACAGCGCCGTCAGGCTTATATCGACAGCATGACGGCACACAACCTTCCATTTGACGAAACAACCATGCCCTATGGCTACTATGTTGCGGAAGCTGCCAAATATCATGTGGGCAATCTGCTCTCCATGGGTGTCACCGCCATCCTGTGCGGCAATGATCTGATTGCCTCCGGCGTGATTGCGGAATGTAACCTGCGCGGCTTTCGCGTGCCTGAGGATGTCAGTGTCATCGGATTCGACGATCTGCCGATTGCCGGACAGCTTACACCGCCTCTCACCACCATCCGCCAGGACTGTTCCACTTTAGGCAAATGTGGTTTCTACTCTCTGCATTCTCTGATCAATCACGTTCCGATCAGCCGGACACTGCTGCGTCCTCAACTGATCGTGCGTAAATCTACCGCAACGGCTGCTACAGCCGGATAATGCCGCCCGACGGTGTCAGTCAACCGACAGAGCCGCCTTCTTGCGGTTATCTCTTTCACGGTCTGTAGTCCCGTATTACTTCTAACGCCGGCAGTGATTGACCATTATAGTCAAACAATGCCTGATTTGCCCACTCGTTACCGCAGGGGCCTTTTTCTTCTATATATCTAAGCGCGCCTTCTGTTGCCCAGCCGGAGCCGGCTACCGGAATCCAGGCCGCCTCCCAATAGAAGAAGCCTTTACACTTCCTGTCCGGTACCTGATCTATCACGTCAAATAATGCGCGCATAAAATCCCGCTGTCCTTCTTTACTCATGGGAAAAGGTAATTTCTCCACAAGCTCAGGTTTCGTCGCATATCCCTTGCGCTCCTCGGGCGCAAGTTTCTCATATGCCGCGTAGTCCTCCATCGTGAATCCCATGGAAACTTCCGCAACCACAAGCTCCTTGCCGTAACGCACTGCCAGATCGTTCATGTTATTCTGTAAATCCTCCAGCGTACCGTGCCAGAACGGATAATAAGACAAACCGATCATCTGGAAGTCCTCTCCCCGCTCCATATAGTGATCAAACCAGTCTCTGTACATCGGTCCGTTGCCGCCGTTATCCAGATGGATCATAACCGGCATATCTGCATCCACCGCACGTACACCGCGGATGCCTGCACTGATAAACCGCGCCAGGTTATCGTAGTTCGGCAGCTGACCGAGGGGCCAGAGCATACCGTTGGTCAGCTCATTACCCACCTGGATCAGATCCGGATAGGCGTCTGCCTCCCTAAGCGCAAGCAATGTGTCCTTCGTATAATTATAGACTGCATCGGTCAACTGATCCGCATCCATCCCGCGCCATGCTTTAGGCACCCGCTGTTTCCCCGGATCTGCCCAGAAATCACTGTAATGCAGATTCAAGAGTACCTCCATGCCATGCGCCTTCGCCCGCTTCGTCAGTTCGATCGTGACCGGCAGGTCATTGGTGCCTGCCCCGTAGGGTATGCCGTCCTCCGTATAAGGGTCGTTCCACAGCCTTAAACGGACAGCGTTGACACCATAGCCCTGCAATATATCAAATACATCTTTTTCCTCGCCGTGATCGTAAAACCTCCCGCCGAGACGCTCCACCTCTAAAACCGTGGATAAGTCCATACCCTTATAAAATTTCATGTGCCATCTCCATTCGCAGCATAGTCAGGACATCTGACTGAAATCTATAGTTAACGACATTAAAAATTACGTTTTCGGTCCTGCAAAAGCTCCCGCATATGGCTTTGGCAGGAACCGGAAGAACACCCGCCCCAGTCTCAGTCCGGAAGAAATGCTCGTCGCAGACGGCATTTCTTCCAAACATGACTTAGTTATGCTTAAGCTGCGTATTTTGCAGCTTTAGCATAACTTCATGTTTTGTTTTAGTCGAAGTCAAACTTCGTAAACCGCTTCATCGCATCCTTATACCGGAACCGCACCAGTTCGTTCTTTTCCAGCACGTCCTCCTCCGTTCCCACATACTGACAGCGAATGCAGTGATACTCCTTTTTATCCTTATCATAGAACATATCGATATCCAAGTCTCTCATAAAGCAGGAGGGACACCTGTAATTTAATTTGCCTTTGCCAGATTGAGCCATGTCGCAAATACCTCCTTATCTTTTAAAGTGGTTGTATAGCCTAACGTAAACATCGGTGAGAATGCATAACCTTCCCTGATATATCCGACCGCATCCTTCTTCTCACAGCTGATTGATACCCTTGTCTCAATCTCCGGTACAACCGCAGCCGCTTCTGTAGCACCCTGCATCTGCGCCTCCCGGCACTTGTACGCATAATCGATCTTCTCCGTGTTTGTGCCGTCTGTCACGGAAAGCACCACATTCGTCATATCCTCCGAGTACTCCGTGGTACCGTAGCAGGCTACCATATATTCATTGATCTCCACCTCTGCAGAAGGATCGCTCATCTCCAGGATCGTTCTCTCGATCTTGATATTGGAGCTGCCCTCCTCGAAGTACATCTTCGTCTGTAATTTTACTGTCAGATCATAGAACTCGATATCCACAGGATCAAGCGTCAGGATTCTTGTATTGCCCTCCTGTGAAAAATGCGCTTTTGTCCTGCACAGGCACAAATCCACTTCCTCGCCATTGTGGGTCAGCTTCGCGCTCCTTACTGTTCCCTCACCGGCATAATGTGTGAAATAGCCCGCTCTGTACTTTTCCTGAATCAGGAAAGGATAGGAAGCGTCCGTCACATGCTTCGTGCCGATACCAACCGGCCACTCCAGCTTCGCCGCGTAAGGACGCAGGTCTACGATGGCACCGCCCTGATCCATATTCGCGCAGACTCTCATGTAAGGATCGCAGTACCAGAACAGCTGCTTATCCGATCCATACAGGATATCTCTCCACAGTGCACACTCAGGCTCCGTCAGCCTTCTGTTCGCACGATAGAAGTCCGCAAACTCCGCCATGGTCATATCGCAAAGTTTCCCTTCCTTCTTGAGCTGTCCGTAATATGCCATGCCGTCCTCGTAGGATTTTAAGAGCAGATCATAAGGAGCCTCCCAGCGTCCCATCTTATTCATCCAGCCGGGTCCCACAAACATCATATTGTAGGCATAACCGTTGTTATACTTTGCCAGCGCCCGGAACTGATCAATCAGGTTATACAGATACGGATATTCCCATGTCTTGGAATCGTAACACATACTCCGCAGGACATTCTGGGGGTGCGTGCCGAAATTGGAGCCGTTGCCGTCATAGCAGGCGATCAGATCACGTGACAGGTGCGGAATCGCCACGATACCGCTGTCCTCTGCCTCATTCGCCGCCGGCGCATGGGTATTTTGCTTACTCGGAATCCAGGGAGCCCACGGACCGCCGTCCATAAAGGTATACCAGGAATTGTTACAGGTATGATATGCCTTCGGACCCTCTTCCCAGCAAGTCGCCACGGCACATTTTACCATGGGATATTTCTCCTTGATATAATTGGTCAGATCGGCATCCATATAGTAGGAACCTGTCGATTCCGGATAGAAACCGAATCTGTCTTTGAATTTGCCGAATACATCGTCTACGATGGACTTCTTGTCCTCCATGGAAAACATCCAGATACAGAAATCCTTCGTCTTATATTTCTCACGAAACTCCTCACAGGGAAGACCAAGTAAGGACAGCGCAATCTCATCGCCGTATTTCTCATGATCTGCCTTGGCAAGTTCCACCGCTTCATCATTAAATAAAGAAGCGTAAGTCATCTGGATTGTTGTCTTTAATCCGTTCTTATGTGCGATCGACTGCTGTGTCTTAAAGATATCAAGGGACTCTGTCAAAAGTTCCTTCCTTCCGATATCCTCTTCTTTGCCGTGTCCGGTTACCTTCTCCGCATACTCAGGCACCATCTCCGGGCGATGGATGATGTTGACAATAAACTTATCCATTTGGTCTGCCCTCCATTTTCTTGTTTGATTGTATTTTATTTGTTATTTTCTGTTTAAATATTCTCGTTTTTGATCGTTTTACGCTTCTGTCATGACATATTGTACGATCTCACTGCTCTTCTTTTGCTGCACAAACATTTATAATTGGTAGATTTCACTTTGCGCAATCGGTTGTTCATATTGAGATAATAACAAATTGCACAGAGACTGTCAATGTATTTTTTACGAAAAAGAAGAAAAACATGAGTGTATTTACTAATTATGTAATTCAATAAATTCATAGGCTCTTTTGGTTGTGACTGCAAGCGGGCTTCCGCACCGCTGCGGAAGCCGTCGAACAGGATCTGATGCAGTTACTATCCCTCATAATGCTCCAGCACTACCCCGTGAGCGATTCCGGGAATGGTCTGTCCTTCATTGAAGCTGGTCTTGCTCAGGAGCGCACCTGTCGGGACGAATAACACCCGTTTCCATATACCTTCTTCGATCTTCTTCAGAATATAGGCCGACAGCACTACCGCGCTGCACCCGCAGCCCGATCCGCCCGCATTGGTATCCTGTTTCTCACTGTCATAGATTTCTATACCGCAGTCCATATGCTGTTTCGTAATATCAATCTGCTTCTCGGCTAACAGGTCAAAAAGCAGTTTCTGCCCTACCGTACCCAGATCACCCGTGATGATTCTGTCATAGTCTCCCGGCGTCCTGCCGAAATCTTCCAGATTCTGTCTTATGGTGTCTGCCGCGGCAGGAGCCATGCAGGCTCCCATGTTCATGGAATCCTTGATACCGTAATCCATGATTTTTCCAATGGTAACGCCCGTTATTATCGCTCGTACCTGTCTGCCGGGCTGTGCCGAAAGCACAAACGCACCGCTGCCCGTCACGGTCCAGGTAGCCGATTTGGGACGCTGGTTGCCGTAAGCCAGCGGAAACCGAAATTCTTTCTCTGCACTGGCAAAATGGCTGGATGTGATACACGCCACCTTCTGCGCAAACGATCCCTCCACCGTCATGGCTCCCATAGCAAGCGACAGACCGCAGGTGGAACAGGCTCCATACAACCCTATATGGGGAACCTGATAACCTGACAGCCCGAAACTGCTGGCTATAGACTGTCCCAGCAGATCACCCGCATAGACAAGCTGAATCTCCTGCTTCTGCAGACCGCCCTTCTGCAATGCGATCTCCAGTGCCTCCTTCTGCAGACTGCTCTCCGCTTCTTCCCATGTATCGGCCCCGAACTTATCGTCATAACACACCTTATCAAACAGCTGTCCCATCGGGCCTTCCGCTTCTTTACTGCCCACAATGGCACCACTGCTGATCAGATACGGCTTACTTACAAACTGAAGACTCTGTTTTCCTAACATCCCGCTATCTCCTTTTCTGTGGCATTAAACCCTTCGGATTTACTGTCATAGTGCACACCGAAATGCTCCACATCACATTTCGGTGTTCTCTTTTTTCTATATGAGATAGTATGAATGTTTTCTGATAAATCTATACCTTATTCCGGCATAAACGTTGCCGGCAGATTACACAGACTGCCCTTGCTGTTGCTCACCTTCACCCTAACCGCCATTCCGTTTGCACTGTGACCGGTATTTTCATTCACGCTGCCACCGGAATCATACTGTACGCCACGTCCCTGCTCTCCGCACAGCACACCGCTACCCGATATCCCGGAATATCTCCGTATTCCTTCATATGATAATACTTCGCGTTGAATGTCTGCTTCACCCGGATCTTATCATGCTCTTCATCCATCACCACTGCAAAATCCCCGAGCGGAAGAGAGATTCCCTTCCCCGTCACTTTTAAGAAGCTCTCTTTCATCGTCCAGATCCGGAACATTCTCCGGTTGACTTCTTTCTCATCCTCCACTGCATACATCCATTCCAGCTCTTCGGGTGCAAAGAAGCGGTCAGCCACTTTAAGCCGTCCCTGTTTGATACGCTCGATATCATTGCCGATCGGCTTGTCTCCTATGCTGCAGATCGCATAGTCGCCTGAATGAGACAGCGAAAAATGAATATTCGGGTGGTATTTGAGCACAGGTTTCCCCCACTCGCCGAACTCATACTCGATGCCGCGCTCCCTCAGACCGTAAGTCTCCAGCGCGTGATCCAGCGCAATCCCGGCGCCGAGGCTTCTGTTTTTATCATTCTCATGTTTGAGCAGCGCAATCTTCTGCTGTCTGTAAGGAGATAACAGGTTCAATTTCTCCTGAAAAAGCGCTTCGTCCTCAAACTGTGTCACGTCTATATAATAAGTGTAGATCATTTTCCTCCTCTCACACGATTACCGGTGCTGGCGGTTATGCGGATATCTTCGCATAGAGCGCCGTGCGCTGTCGTCCTCTCCGATATCATGGTAACAGGCCTGACAGATCGGGTAGGCATAATCCCATGGAAGCACTGTACCGCAGCCGCGGCACTTCTTCTCGAACTGGCCTTTGTCTTCCTGCAGCAGTTCACCGATCTCATGCTGCGCCCACTCCCTGTTGACCGCCACTTCCTCTCTGTCCACTTCCCAGTTCATTCTGGCGGAAAACTGTGTGTAGAGGTCGAGCTGTTTATAGTAGGACTCCAGCCCTTCCAGGCTGAAATCCTGCGGCAGCATCGGACAATAGTGCTGTTCGGTCGGCTTCTCACAGTATCGTAACCAGAGCCGCAGAACGTCTCTGTCTTTGACATCAAAGGGACAGGTGATCAGTGACAGCACAAATTTGCGATCCTCCATGTAAGACAGCTTTTTGCGGTAGTTCTTCAGATAACGATACTTCTTCACGCTCTCGTCCATTGAGATCTTGTCATACATGGGCGGATTGCCGGTCTTCTCCCACGCCTCGATGATCTCATCCAGCTCCATATCAATATCCAGCAATACCTCCGGGAATCCGACTCTCGCCCTTTTCAGAGGATAAAATGGTTCCTCCAGCATCTTCCCGACATATTCCGTCTCCATCGCAGACTGCACATACCCGACGTCATAATAGCCATACCTGCCGGCACGTCCCGCGATCTGTCTGACCTCTTCCGCTTCCAGTCTGCGCTTGCCGGTGCCGTCAAATTTCATGGTATTCATGAAAACTACACGTCGTATCGGCAGATTGATACCCATACCGATGGCGTCTGTCGCCACCACCACCTGATTGACGCCCTCCGTGAACAGTCTTACCTGCTCCTGCCTCGTCTGGGGCGGCAGATTGCCGTAGATCACGCTCGCCTTGATTCCCCTGCCTTCCAGTGTCGCCGCAATCGCCAGCACATTTTTCTTGGAAAAGGCAATCAGTGCATCTCCCGGTTCCACATCTTTACTCATGTCATACCGTTTCGGAATAAACTCCAGCTTCGTGTTTCGCTCATGATACACGACATCATAGCTGTCGCCACACCGCGAGATCATCTTCACAAGCAGTTCCTCCGCCGTGCCGGAACAGCACACATGAATCTCCTCGGCGCGGATACCCAGGATCGCACGCGTCCAGAAACTGCCCCTGTTCTCATCCGCCATCATCTGCGCTTCATCAATCACCGCAATATCATAGATTTCCCTGATATCCAGTATTTCCACCGTGGAAGCCTGCACGAAGCTGCCCGGCGTGCGGATCGTCTCCTCGCCCGTAATCATATTGCAGGGGATACCTGCCGCCATCATCCTGTCGTAGACCTCCAGGGCAAGCAGTCTTAAGGGACCCAGATAGATGCCGTGATATGCCTGTTTCAGTCTCTGCAGCGCCTGATAGGTCTTGCCGCTGTTGGTGGGACCGATATGCAGGATAAAATGGCGTTTCATGCCCCTCGCCTCCGGATACTGCTTCTCCGGTTCCGCTCCCATCAGTTCCTCGATCCGCTGTCCCACCAGATACTGCATATAATCTTCTTTATAGATCTCGTACAGCGACTTGCCGCGCAGCAGCTCCGCAGTTCCTGCCATCTGTACGATATCTTCCGGATTGGCGCCGCCCGTCATCTTTTCCAGAAAAGTGATATCCAGCCGGATCAGCATACGCAGCGCATGTCTGAATTTCCTGCGCAGTCTCTGCTCCTTAACCGCCACCGTATAACCGATCGCAGCGGCACGTCTGTGCAGATCCTTCATGTCTGCCAGTATCTGATGATTCTCCTGTCCTTTCTTGCGCGCGATGCGACGCTCGAACTGGCCGATCTGCTTCTCGCAACCTTTAATCAGCTTACGCTGTTGTGCAGGCTGATATTCCAGAAAAGACTGCATATAAGTATTCCACACTCTCTCCGGTATATCGTCCGGCAGCCCGTTATTACCGCCGCTTCTGTACTCTGCCTGTCCGCTGTCTTCTGTTTTCATATCTATCGTTTCATTTGTCATCATATCGTTCTCTCTTCTTGACAGAATATTGTGCTTTCTCCTGAGCCTTTCTTATTATCGTAACACACCACCCGGCAATCAGGCAAATTCCTTTTGCTGCCGCCCGGATTCTGCTACTTCTTAAGCACCTGCCGCACATAATCCGCAACCTCTCCGGCTGCGCCCTCCAGAAGATAATTCCTGTCACCTGCCGGCTTGTCCGTTCCCTGCAGGAACATCTGCCGGAGTTCCGCATTCGCCGCCATCACTTCCTCCTGCAGTTCCCTTGCCGAGACACGAACCGCGCCCGCACCCATGATGATCAGCTGTTCGAGCCCGTCGGAAGTCGCCACGCGCACGCGATGCTTCCTGCCGATCCTGTGCGTCACTTTCTCGATATACTGATCGGCCGTCTCCGCTTCCTTCGTATATACAACATCGATGTTATGATACCGCTCTGTGCTGCCTGTATTTCCCTTTACTTTATAAGCGTCAAACACAAGGATCAGATGCATCTTGCGATAGCCCTGGAAATCACTTAAGATATCCAGCAGCTTCCCGCGGGCGCTGTCGAGATTGTCCTTCGCCAGACTATGCAGATGATCCCACGCAAATATAATGTTATAGCCATCCACCAGCAGGTATTCCTCCTGCATACTGCTTGTACTGTCACTGCCGGATCGCTTCCCGTATGATTTATCCTGCCCGTTCCCGCCGTTTCCATCCGCCCCCGCAGATTCAGACCTGTCCGCCCTGACTTCCGGCGCCCCGGCATTGCCGCCGGCGCGTATCGTCCGCGCCCAGCCCTGCTTCTTCCGCTCCTTCGTGCCGTAGGTGCGGTTCATGATCTCCTCGATCTCATCCTGGCCGATTGCCTCCGGCGAAGCACTGCTTCTCTGTCTGCCGCCCAGCCTGGCATGCGCATGATCACCATATCCTCCAACGCCCGCTTCCGGTAAGCCTTCGTCCGCAAACCGAAACGACTCATCCCGACGGTCTTGCGCCTGTGCGAAGCCGCCTCTGTCCGCCGCATAATCTAAATGCATATATGTTTCTACCTGATCCCACTCCACCACGAAACCGGCTCCGTGAGCACAGAACACAGAACTGCACGGGTTGTCCGTATCCCGTTCCGCTTCATACCCGGCCGAAGCGATCACGGTATCTGCGTTATGACAGGGCGCGTACCCTTTTAGCTCCACATATATTCTGCCCTTTCCGCCCGAATATGCCGACACTTCCGCCTGATATCCCGTCATCTCCGATACCGGTACCGTTCCCGTCAGAATCGCAAAATCGCCCGCGAGTTCCGGCGCCCCGAACTTTCCCGCTTTATTCTGCATATCCGTCATACCACGCCCGATCAGCGCCGCCGGCAGTTCCAGCCGGAAAGCATAGACCGGTTCCAGCAGAATATTCTGCGCTTTACACAGTCCATGCCTGACCGCCCGATAAGTCGCCTGTCTGAAATCTCCGCCTTCGGTATGCTTTAAGTGTGCCCGGCCGGCCACAAGCGTGATCTGCATATCCGTAATCGGTGCCCCTGTCAGCACGCCCAGATGTTCCTTTTCCTCCAAATGTGTCAGGACGAGCCGCTGCCAGTTACGATCCAGCACATCCTCGCTGCACCGTGAAGCGAACTGCAGCCCGCTGCCCGGCTCGCCCGGTTCCAGAAGCAGGTGTACTTCCGCGTAATGCCGCAGCGGTTCATAATGTCCGACACCCTCCGCCGCTGATGTGATCGTTTCCTTATAGACGATGCTCCCCTCGTCAAACATCACTTCCACATCAAACCGCTCTCTGATCAGGTTCCGCAGCACTTCGATCTGCACCTCACCCATCAGCTGCACATGGATCTCGTTAAGCTGCTCCCGCCAGACCATGTGAAGCTGAGGCTCTTCCTCTTCGAGTTGACATAACTTGTTATACATCTGATGTACATCACATGCTTCCGGCAGCACAATGCGGTACGTCATAACCGGTTCCAGCAGCGGAACCGTGTCTTCACGCTCCGCGCCCAGCCCCTCTCCGCAAAATGTCATAGATAACCCCGAAAGCGCACAGACCGTCCCTGCAGCCACCTCCTGCTCCACAGTATATTTATCTCCCGAATAAATGCGGATCTGGTCAATCTTTTCTTCCTGTACGTTCTTTGTCTCCCGACTGTCTCCTTCATATCCTCTCCTGCTGCAATGATTTCCATGGGTGAGAACCGTCTGCTTGACCCTAATCATACCACCCGTTATCTTTATATGCGTCAGCCTGTTGCCCTGTGCATCTCTGGAGATCTTATAGACACGCGCACCAAACGCCTCCCCGTAGGAAGGCATACGCGTATATACGCCGATCCCGTCCAGCAGCTCCGTAATCCCCTCCACTTTGAGCGCAGAGCCAAAGTAACAGGGGAACACCTTACGTTTTACAATTAAGTCTGCAATCGTTTCCTCATCTATGATGCCATCGTGTCCCGGCCGCTTTCCGCCTCCTGACCTTTCTGCAGCTTTCACACCGCAGCCCTCACGGTCCGCGCTCTCTGCGGTTTTCCCGCTCTGCTCCGGTCCGCCTGCACTCTCTTGTGCCTCCAGATACCGCTCCAGCAGTTCCTCGTCACATACGGCAACATCTTCGCAGAACGCCGCCTCTTCTCTACGGTACGGTCTGCCCTGTTCATCTAATCCCCCGAACGCCACACACCGCTCATCCAGCCTTTCCTTAGCCTCCGCAAGCAGCGCCGCCGGATCGGTATCCGGCTGGTCCATTTTATTAAAGAAAAGAAAAACAGGTACCTGATATCTGGCAAGAAGCCGCCACAGAGTAAGTACATGCCCCTGTACACCGTCAGCGCCACTCACCACCAGCACCGCATAGTCGAGTACCTGCAGTGTCCGCTCCATCTCCGCCGAGAAATCCACATGCCCGGGTGTATCCAAAAGCGTAATGGCCACATCATTCCAGCAGACTTGCGCCTGTTTGGAAAAGATCGTGATGCCCCTGTCGCGCTCCTGTCTGTCCGTATCCAGAAATGCGTCTTTATGATCCACGCGTCCCAGTTTCCGAATGCTGCCGCATGTATACAATATACTCTCCGCCAGTGTAGTCTTGCCTGCATCGACATGCGCCAGAATACCGACTACCAGCTTTTTTTCTCCCATTTACGCTTCCCCTCTATGATTGCTTTGGTTAACACAGCCTCGATCTTCATTGCTGCTTACTGAGCATATCACTTGTTATTGTTTACATAACTCTTCCAAGCATTCCGATCACCAGAACACTTGACAGCTCGCACAGACATAAAAAATATCCCGCCGTATCCTCCGAGATACCGCCGAACCTTATTTTCGTCATATAATAATAATACGTCCACACCCACATTGCCGCCAGTGCCATAAGTGCACCGATAACCGGATGAATGATCACTGCGCTGATCATGGCAAGCGCCAGCAGTGTAACCAGTACAACCCGCACAATCCGCCTGTCTGCCGCCTGAAACAGGGTATCGGCAGCCCCCTCCTCTTCCGCCTCCGGAAACCATGCGATACTCATACCGCTGAGCGTTCTGGATATGATATAGCTGAGCACCAGAAGCAGAAGCTGGCTCTTCTTCCAGATCAGCGTCAATCCTGCTCCGTACAGCATAAAGAAACAGAGACCGGCAGTCACGGCGCTGGCGCCTGCACCAGATTCACGCGGTCTCTGCCTTCTCTTCTCTTTTATTTTATGAGAATGTATGGCGTCCGCCGTGTACAGAAGCCCTCTCAGATGAACACCCCCTGTGACGATCACAGGAATCACGGTCCCGACCAGCGCGAAACAGACCTGCCCGAAGCCGTATACCGCACAAACCCGGCTCCACCCGCAGAGCAGCGCTCCTGTGACAAGCCCGATGATCGGAACAAAGCACAGCGTATACCTCATATTCTTCTGATTCCGTTCCACCTGCGGCACGGGAATCCCGGAATACATGGCAAGCGCTGTGATAAGGCTGTTGATAATTGATTTCATAGAATATAACCTCTTTCTATCATACACACCATTGATTTCCATACCTATTAAAAAGTAAAATCCCTAGAATATTCTAGGGATAACTATCACCCATATGTAGAGAACAGTTGAATATCTTCCACGCTCATGAAATCTTTATCATCACTGATATAGTTAGTCACTCCAATACTCTTTAAATATTCAATAATCAGATAATCAAACACATCGCACTGTGTCTGTTCTATATTCTTATTAAATTGAAAGAGAAGGACCTCTTCCTTCCCTGTCAAAAAAGCATGTTGCAAATCAATTAGATCCACTATATCTGATATGTCATTATCCAAATTTCTATCAATTACCGCTTTTAATATATTATTCTCTGCGTATGTCTTAATCATATGTCCGCCAACCATAAATATATAAAAATTATATCATAAGGCACTCAATTTACAACCACAAGATATTATGTGCACTTACCAGATATTGTATCATAAATGCGCTATACTTCTGCCGGATAAGTCACTGCATACGCACTGTCATAGATCTCACAGAGCGCCTCGTGGCTGTTAAACTCCTCCGTCATCACAAATCCCTTGCTCCATGTCATATAGTAGCACCAGGGCACACGGCTCTTCTCAAGCAGCCCTATGTCCGGCAGGATACCGATCTCCGCCAGCGCCGCGGGTTTTGCCGCCTGCGTAATCGAAACAAGTTCTTCGTATTCTTTGCGGTAATCCGTTTTAGTACCCTTCTCCACATACAGATCACGCGAGATGATATCCACCACATCGTCACCCGGATATCCTTCCTTAAGCGGACAGTTCCATACCCACAGCAGGTTATTGAGATGGTGTACATTTACGAAATGCGCATACATCAGCCGGTACAGCTTAGCCGCCACCGCCGGGCCTTTCCTGCCCCACCAGAACCAGCCGCCTTCCGCTTCATGAAAAGGCCGCCACAATACCGGAATGTCCTCCTCCAGAAAAGGTCTCAGACATTCCGCCATGACATCCATATCATGATAGAATGCCTCCCGCTCCGCGGTTCCTGCCTGCAGCACTTTCTCCGGATCAAACTCCGTCTTCTCCGCATAGAAGCTCTTATCCCGGCCGCCCAGAGGCGAGAACCAGTGCCATGTAAAGGCGACGATGCCGCCCTTTCGCCCGAAGTCTCTGGCATATTCTAATGTGTTACGGTTCTCGTCGATCTCCGTCCGGCAATGTTCATCACCTGTCTCATAACGGATATTCGGGGAATACGCCAGCAGTTCGAATCCGCGAAGCGCCGGCTCTCTGCCCGTGATTCTCCTGATCTCGGCAATCTCCTCCATCGCCACGGTCTGCGTGTGCTGTCCCGTGATGATCTTACGTCCGCCGATTGCCGTCAGATATTGCAGCAGTTTCTTCGCGTGATAAGTTGCCTGTGGATTAACCGGTTCCATACTGATACCTGTTCCTTTCTGCATTTACATATCAGTATATCATTTCTCTGTAGTGAAATCATCTTTTTGACAAAAATAACACTCGAAATCATTTGCTGACAATTTCACACGTTTTTATCCATGCATCGCCCACACGTTCTTGATCTGTCCTCTGATCTCATCAAATCCCCACCGTTTTCTGCTTCTAGCCACGCAGTTGGGATCATTGACTTGAAATCCTTCCCGGTCGTATCCGTAGATCACGATAAAATGCCCTGCCGCCGTAAATTCGCCTTTCCCCATAGCGCAGATCAGAATACTACCCTGATCCAGCTCCGTGCGCAGCGCATACTCAGAAATCTCCGGTTCCGTTACTTTAATACCGTAAAACCGCGGGAAATCCTTCATCAATGCCCATGCCGTGCCTGTGCCTTCCACATAATAGCCGTTCTCCAGCGCATAGTCCGCGATCCTGTCAGGCGTCATGCTCTCATCACCGGTCAGGAAATACATCGCCATGGCGAGACATGTCGGGCCGCATCCGGACACACCGATATAACTGTCGCTGCCGTAAGAACGATATCCCCATCGCGGATCCCACTGCAGCAGCAGGGGAAAGGCCTGTTCTTTCTCCGCCTGCGTCAGACTGCCTGCCGTACTGTCGCTTCCGCCCGGATATCCCGCCACATAATCCGCCATCTCCGGATTATTAGCCAGTGCAGTCAGCATTTTCTCCGGATAGCGGTCCCTGTCCTGATTGATCTTGGCAATCACAGGATCTGCCTGTCCCAGGCTGTCCAGCCGCAGAAGCGTCTCCGTCCATGTACGCTGTACCGGTCGTTCCACACTCACGATCCCTATGCTGCTGACATAATCTGCTTCCTGTTTTGTCTCTTCGACAGTCTGTGATATCTCATACTGCGGAATCTCTATCCTTTTCAGCGCAACCTGTACCTGCTTAAGCTCCGAATCCAGTATTTTAATATGTAGCAAAAGCACCGTCAGAAACAGACCTTTCACAATCAATAACAATTGTTTCTTAATCTGTCGTTCCCGATATCTTACCCGCCTCATCTCTTCTCGGACTCTTCTACTATTGTTATTCATACACTACCTCCTCGATTCCGCTCTGCGGAATCTCACACCGGTCATACTTCATATTTATGACGGACTTCCCCGAACTACAACAACACCCGAACAGGATATCTCTATCCTACCCGGGTGTTTCGTCATAGTTTTGGCTAAGTTGTATCATAGATGTGAATTATCCGTGTGGAAAGTCTCTCGCTAATCCCGCAGTCTCTCCACAATACTCTTCCTGTGCAGATTCTGATACGCCGCCACCGGTGCCAGTACCGCTACCAGCATGAGGATCGGAATCATGATCACAAACGACCAGATCTGGAACCGGTACTCGAAGAACAGGATCATGTGATTCAGCGCATTTACGATCAGATAAGACAGCACACTTCCCACGATCAGACTGATGCCTCCCGCAATTACAATGTATGCGCCGCCCTCGCAGACCAGCGTCTTTCTGAGCTGCTCATCGGTCATGCCGATACTCTGCAGCATGGCAAACTCCCGTTTTCTGGAAATAATTCCTGTTATGATGGCATTGACGAAGTTCAGGCTTCCGATTAACGCAATCACAGTGGCAAGGGATACGCCGACGACAGCTATGACCGTCACCATACTATCAAACTCTTTGCGCAGATTGTCCTTCGTCAGATACCCCACCGTCGAGTGACTGTCTGCGTATGATCTGACTGCCGCTTCAAAAGCTGCCTGTTCCTCGTCAGATACCTCATAAGACACCATAAATTTCTGCCAGCACCACACGGCTTTCTCATCATTCCCATATCCGTCTGTCTCCGTCTGCACCTCCGTAAACGGCAGTACCACCTCACAGGCATTTACCGGATACCTGTGCAGATCCATACAAGCCGGAATATCGACAATTGCCATAACCTCGTACTCTTTTTCCTCCAGGTTCTCGTATACCACGTCAATCGTCTCGCCGGCTTCATTTGTAATCTCACGAGATGTTGAATTCTCAGTGTACATTTCCAGCGTCACTTTATCTTTCGGGTGATAGATATGGTCCTCCGGCAGAAGCCACTCATCGCCGTGCAGCTGCCCCAGCAGAACATAATCTCCTGAACGGAATTTCTCCATGTCCAGAGTTCCTTCCAACACATGCAGTTCAGACAACAGTTCCTCACTGTAGCCATAGAAATAACCATTCATTGACATTTCCCCCCGCAGCAGTTTATCGAAATTTTCCCCGCTGTTTCTATCCCGTCTCAGTTTCCCCTCCGCATCCAGTTTCTGAAGCTGTTCCCGTGCCTTCTCATCCACCTGCAGAAACGTTCTGAAGCGAGCCCACATTTCCTGACGCCGCTCAATGCCTGCCTGCGCATCTGCCAGTTCCAGATATTCCGGCGCAATCTCAACATCACCGCTGTGCGAGGCGGAGGACGTAAGATTAATATTGCCTAACATGAAATCTCCCGTAATCCGCTGCTCCATAAACTGCTCGATTCTGAAGCTTCCCACCGCAGTCATAATAATCGACAGCAGGATCATACTGAATGAAATTGCCGTTATGACAACGGCCGTCGTACGCTTATTTCTTGTAAGATTAGACAGTGCCATGGAAACCGCACTGAATCTTCTCCGTGCGGCGTGCCGTTTCTTCTTTCTGCCAGCCGCTTTGCCCTGCAGACCCGCTTCCGTATATTTAACCGCCTCAATCGGTGAGATACTGCCCGCAATCTTCGCCGGTTTACGGCTGCTTAAGAAGACCGTCAAGAACGAGAATGCCGCACTGAACACTAAAATCCACGGATTGAACCGCAGAGAATCATCTGCACCGTTATAATCTGCAATACTGAGTACAAAAGGCAGAGCGCACTTACCGATCCCGTATCCGACCGCCAGCCCGATTGGAATACCGATAGCTGACAGCAGCATCACCTGTCGTCTCACCAGCCTGCGAATCTGTCTCGTCGTCGTCCCGATGGTTTTAAGCAGTCCGTAAAACCGGATATCGCTGATCACGGAAATCTGAAAAATGTTATAGATAATCAGATATCCCGTAATCAGAATGACCAGAACCGCACTCAGTATCATCATAATCGAAAAAAAATCTGCCGTCTCTGCACGGCTGCTCATATACGCCCAGTTGACGCCGTAATCCAGTTCCGTTTCCGGCTCGTATCCGGCATTCATAATAACAGTCCTTATTTTATCATCCAGTCCGGATGCCTTATGAAAGAAGACATTGCCGGCATACAGCCCCACATCCCGGTCCTCCGGGTGTGCTTCCCCCCACCGCAGGAAGTCCTCATCCGTCAGAGAGCCTTTTAGCTTCTTCCAATAGCTCTCAGATACAAAGAGCTCGCTGGCATGCGACACATAGTCGCCCCGATACCAGCCGCTCACGATAAACTCGTCTTCGATCGTCTGATCCAGAAAGCGGAACGTCAGCGGGATCTTCTCCCCCAGCCTATAGGGCAGCTGCAGTTCGTCGAGTACAAACGTATTCACGACAATTTCATTCTCCGCCTCGGGCAGATGCCCTTCCTCCAGTTCGATGAACATGTCATACAGCGTGTCCTCCTCCGGCAGATACCGGATTTCCGCACTCCATTTCACGATATTATCCGCCGTTCCTATGAAAATATTGTAACTGCTCTTCGCCACCATCGGATCGGCAGCCACTTTCTCATACTGCTCCTTTGTCGCGCCCTTTAACCCTGCATGAAATCTGCCGCCCACTTCCCGCATCGTGCTTTCCTGTGCTGTCTGCATGGCGCCGCCCACCAGAGAAAAAACCGCCGTGAAAAGAATCCCCGTCAGCGCAATCGCCGCCACCGCAAACAGATTACGCATACGGTTGTTCTTAAGACTCCGGTTAGATAATTTGCGAACAACCGCATCGTTATTATTGATCATGCGTGCACCTCCTTGTCAGATGACACGATTCTGCCGTCCTCGATATGGATCACCCTGTCGCAGAGCTGGGCCAGCGCCTCATTGTGCGTAATCATGACGATCGTCTGATGGAACTGCTCTCCGGTCAGCTTGAGAAGACCCAATACCTCCTGCGTGGTCTTGCTGTCCAGATTGCCCGTGGGATATGTTTAGTTAGTATAACATAGGAAAACCCCGGAATGCGGCTGCCCTCCGGGGTTGTTTTATTGATTTACTCCGTTCATTTCTTCTTCATACCGTTTTTCAAGTATTTCTTCCGGCAATGCTAACCATTCCGAATAGAAAAGCATATTGAAAACAAGCCCCGGCAGACCCAGCCCCGTTTTTCTTTCATATTCCTTCATACATTTTGAAAGTTTTTCGGTTGCTTTTCTCGCTCCCGTGTCCGTCAGTTCTTCTTCCTGTGGTCCAAATTCAAATCCCACTTTTTCAATTAGTTCCTCTTTTGCGTCCTGCATATAGTCTGCAAAGTCTTTCTTTGATTCCTCCGGCACTCCGTCATAAAGTTTCCACTCTATGTTTGTGTCGTCCAGCAAGAAGAAAGCCCGCAGTTTTTCCCCGTTCTCTGAATTGAGTATTTCAAAATGCGGTTTCCAGTGTTCCCACGCCTTTTTTACTGTTTTCCTTGCTTTTCCCCATTCTTCCAAATTGTTCAACTTGCTTCACCCTCCGTCGCCAGTCATTCTATCTCTTTTTCTCCCACGCCAGTTCCTCCCCGGTGTCCTTCTGCGCCTTTTCTTTGATTGCTGCGCAGACATATTCATTGAACGACTGCCCTTGCTGCTTTGCGATCTCTCGTACAGCTTCTTTCATTCCTTTTGGCATTGCCAGTTCTGCCCTATCATAATTATTGTCGCGGTATTTATTTTTTGCTGCGGTTGCAGCCGGTCCCCTCGGAATGGTTGACTTTTTTTCCTGCTGCTCTGCTATTTTCTTATCTTCCGACATTTCTTAGTCCTCCTTTTTTCTATTTCCGTAAGTATAACACGTTTTTTTCACTTACGGAAGTATAAATTTATATAAATACACTTCCGTAAGTTTGTGCAATTTGCCTATTGCTTTTATACTTCCGTAAGTATATAATAAAGACAGTTAAGGAATTAATACATTTCAAATATAGGGGGCTAAACCATGAAAAACACTTTTACACTTTTCGACATTCCAAACCTTATGAAATCATTTGGCAATGCCAGCATTGCAAATGATTGTCTTGCGCCGTTTCTTAATAGTTACGATTTTGAAAACGTTTATGAGACGGAAGATAATTCGCTTGTATTTGACGCTGGTGGTGAAAATGAAATCAGTATTGAGTTTTTCAATTTTGATCATCCGTTAAAACGTGAAATCAGTATCATGTACAAAGAAAATGGCAAATACGTCATTCTTTATCATGAAGACTTGATGGGAATTGCATAACTCATTCCACCGCCCCGGTCCTCCGGGGTTTTCTTTTTTATTCTTACGGAAGTATATAAAATGCACAATTATACTTCCGTAAGTTTGTGCGTTTTGCCTATTGTTCTTATACTTCCGTAAGTATATAATATAATTGTCAAATGAAAGAGAGGAAAGCATAATGAAAAAACTCACAAGAAAAGAAATGATTGCAGCTTGCGTTGATGATCAAATAGAACGTGGCATTGTAAATCCACGAAACAGAAGTGTCCAGATCAAATATAGATTGAATGGCGGTGCTGGAATAAAAGCAATGAGCCTTTCCGATTGCCAATCATGGTATAATTCAGTATTTAATTCGTAAGAAAGGAAGGAAAACACGATGAAAAAATTTGAAGTAGGTAAAACATACAATATGACAAGTATTTGCGATCATAACTGTATCTGGACATACACCGTTACCGCACGCACAGCGCAGACCATCACCATTACGGATGGCAAAAATGTTCAAAAATGCCGCATAGACAAAAAAATTTCTGAATACCGCAACACAGAAACGGTTTACCCGCTGGGCAAATACTCTATGTGTCCCAGTTTAACAGCTTAACAAATCACTGGGCGGCTCTGCTGCCGCCCTACAGAAACGGGGGAAGACATAATGTATATAGCAAATAATTTTAATGATTTCGTCGAAAAGATCACAGAAGCAGAAAGAACGGCACTGAATACCCTAGCCGGGCGAGAGATCACCCAACAACTTCTTGAAATGAAGCTGGAAGAAAACCCGCACTTGACCCCGGAAGAATGGCAGCAAACAAAATCCGAATTTTTGACTTTCCTTTTCGCAATGTTTGTTAAAGAAACGCCAGAAGCCATGCACGAATTAGGTCACCATGTTTGGAACGAATTGCAGGAGTAGAAAGCGCGAACGCACCGCCCCGGTCTTCCGGGGTTTCTTTTTACTCTTACGGAAGTATATAAAATGCACAATTATACTTCCGTAAGTTTGTGTATATTGTCTATTGCTTTTATACTTCCGTAAGTATATAATATAATTATCAAATGAAAGAGAGGAAAACCACATGGAATTAGTAAAAGGAAACATCATCAAGCAGATCAAAAGAAATGAAAAGCCGGAATTTGCCGACACTTGCGCAAATAGGGAATTAACATATAAGGTTATCCGGGTAAACTCCAAAACATACGGTCTTGAATGTATCGGCGGTTATATGCAGGGGACCCGCTGTAATCTCTGTAAAAACTTCATCGAAAGCAGTACCGATGTATACGGCACAACTACAACATGGGTTCTTGTTCAGTAATAAAACCACTGGGGCGGCTCTGCTGCTGCCCTCCAGAAAGAGAGGAAAATAATATGGATAACAAATGGCGCAATCTTCCACCCAACGTTTATGATCGGCTTTGCAGCTGCTCAAGCATAAAATCTGATATGCTTCCACTTTCCCGCTGTGTGTACCACTGGAATATTGAGAAAAGCGGTCACTGCGACCCAGAAGACGCAGTTGTTGAAGTTCTGGAATTGCTTGATTGCAATAGTTGTTTCTTTGACCTTGAAGTTGACGAATACAAAGAGATTTTGGCTGCTGTGAAATAGCCCTCTAATTCGCCCTGTAAACGCCAAAAAGCCCGCAAGCGTATATTTTTACACTTACGGGCTTTAACTCTGTTTTTGGGGTTGTCTGGTGTGTCAGCGCGGCATAATTATCCGTTGTCCTCCGTGACAATCACGCCGACATTGCTCGCGGCTCTCTCTGCTTCCTCCGCAGATACTGTCCCCACTTTGTTTCCTTCTCCGTCGTATGCATTCACCGCCCCATCCGGGTTAGGCTGCAATGCTCCGTCCGGCACGTTGTCTGTTGCTACCGCTACCGTCCCCGTGTTTATTACCACCGTAGGCATTGTCTGTGCTTCGATCGCTTTCATAAGCTGTTCTGGCTGTGCTTCCGCTTCCCCTGCTTTCATCGCTTCATATGCAGTCTGGGCAATGGCTTTCAGCTGATCTTCCGTAACATCCATCCCAGCTTTTTCAGCGATCTCTTTCAGCTGCTTAACTACGGCTTCCATCTTCTTTTCCCCGCTCTCCGTCTTCTTAAACTCCCTTGCCCAGACAACAAACTTTGCTGCCCATTCTGCAAGTTCTGCCAGCTTATCTTTGACGCTTGCCGGAATGTTGGGGAAAATATACTTTCCTGCGCAAAATGCCCCCACTGTCACTGCGCAATAAATGATTGAAAAAATAACTTCTTTGTTCATTTCTGTTTCCTCCGCTTTCCCTTATTTTGTAGGCAGTTTCAACGTCTGCCCTGTGTGAATCACATTGCTTGTCAGTCCGTTTATGGTCTTGATCTCATTGTACCGTGCACCGTCTCCCAACTGTGCGGCTGCTATGCTCCACAAGCTATCCCCAGCTTTCACGGTATATGTGCGCGATCCGCTTTCTGGTATTCTGATAATTTGCCCCACGCGGATTGCACTTGGATTGGCAATGCCGTTATAGCTTGCTAACTTCTGATAGGTTGTGCCATACTCGCTTGCGATCTTAGAAAGGGTGTCGCCCTTTTTTACGGTATAGTTTCTTTCTCCTGCCGCTGCGGTGTTTTGCGGCGCGGAAGCCGTCAGCCCCGCTTTTTCCAGTGTCTTCTTGCAATTTGTCCCGTTATCCAGACCGCAGATCGTATGACTTGCAGTCTTGACGTAAATTGCGCCCCGGACGCAATATGCCGCATTGTCCAGATATTCCCTTGCGGTTATGATCTTGTACCCGGCTTTCTGTAATGCCGCTTTCATGGTTGATGTGGTCCAGCCATTGCCGCCATATGACACGCCCGCCGCGCCGGAAGCGACCGCCGCCACATTCTGCAAACTTGAGCAATCGCAGTTGCACTTTCCCACTTTTGACAGATCATAACCCACCGCTTTTGCAAGTGTGTTCAGCGTGTTTCTGTCTCCCTGCCCATAACCTATGTTGTCATTTGCGCAAGCTGCTTCCACCGCCTTTGCGTGTTTCTCGCGCACGGCTTCTTCCGGGTGAATCGCCATAAAATCCCACGGTTTAGAATACCATTCACGCACGCACACTTCTTTCCCTGTGCCGTCGCCCTTTGCGCCGTTTACCGTCCCATTTTCAGAAATGCTTGCGTGTCCGATTCTTACGCCCATAGTCTTTCCACCTCCATTCTGATCTCCTGCGCTGCTGCTTCCGCAGAACAACGCTGCGGTTTTTTTATATACAAGCGTCCTGCGGCTTGCATACTTCCCCATTGTCTTATCTGCCAACGCTGCCGCGTGAATAGCTGAAAGCGTTACTTTTGCCGGTCCTCCGACATTATGTGCCGCTGCCATCCCCACGCGCTTTGAAGCCCCTGCGCCGCCTTGATTTTCCAAATCTGCATAGTATACAAGGCTTTGCTTATCCTCAATTCCCAGCTTGACCCCGTTTGACACATAAAGCAAAATGTCTGCTTCCGCTTGCGCGTCCTGCGCTTCCCTTCCCTGCTGTGTTCCCAGCAACTTTGACAGTTTTTCTTTCTCTGCTACTGTCACGGTCCGCGTCTGCCAGTTCGCGGCGGTCAAAATCTCGTTGTGCAATGCCGCCCCCAGAATATCCGTTGCGGCTTGCTTCCCTATCTTCTGTGCAATGTTTTTCAGCAATAACAATGCCCGGTTTCCGTGCCACTGCACTTTCCCTACACTTACCGCCCCATTGTCATTGGCATTTACGGAAGAATAACCGCCCTCATTGGCAAAAATAATGGCTGCGGCGGCTGCCGCAACCTCTTTTTCCCCTGCTTCGTTCAATTTCTTCTACCTCCTATGGCATACCCGCGAAATCAGACAACGATCCACACAAGTCCGGGTTCCCTGCCTTAATTTTCAGCAAATTTTCCGCTTTTGCTTTCCAGCAATAGAAAGCTACTGCGGCAGCTGTCACGCCCCCGGTAAATGTCAATAGTGTTCCCAGCTGGTATATATCTTTGAACACAACCACCCAGACCCCCACGGCAAACGCTATGTAATAGGTCAAAAGGATTGAAAAAAGCAGCACTTTTGTTGTGCCGCTTTTCTTTTCCGGGTGTTCTTCCAGTTCCTTTTTCCGTTTCCTGCGCTGTCGTCTCATTCCGGGCAGATTGTAAACGGCAATCAGTGTAACCGCTAACAGAAAGCCGCCGACAAATACAAAAACATATTTCACTTTCTTTCACCTCCGTTTCTTCTGGCTTTTACCGCAGCTTCTTTCCGGGCTTTTTCTTCTTCTTCATCAAGTGCAAAATCATTTTCCCGTATGCACTGCTTGTAAATCTCCAAAATGTACTCATGCGCAACATCAACTTGCCCGTTTGTCAGCTTGTTTTCCGTGATATACTTATCGTATCTGTCCAAAATTTCTATCACATGATCAAATTGCTCTTTTGTGTGCCGCCTATGGTTCATACAGCTATCGGAAAAGTCCAGAATTTCCGTGCGCCAGCTGTCCACCTTAAATTCCGTGACTTCCTTTTGCAGTTCGTCAAGTTGTTTCTTAATATCCGCGTTTATGAGATTTCCCAGCCGTTTCAATAACCAACGCACGGGCTGAAACTTTACGCCCGGCGTTAGATCAATCACAATCCCACACCCTGCAAGTATTGATAAAATCCACTTGATTTCTTCCCAGACGGCGGCTGGGTCAATCGTCTGTACTGCTCCCATCTTCTGTCTTCACCTCCTTCTTGTACATTTCATTTAGACTTTGCCGCAGACCATAGCTGTTGAAGTGCTGCAAAATGCCCTTATATGAAGCAATGCTGCGGTCTAGTGTTTCCCGGTCAATTTCCCCGTTATGAAACGCTGAAAACATATACTTCAACCGCTTTTTCATCTTCTTTGCTGTCTTCTTCCTCAATTTGATGTGTGTTGACCACACGCGGAAGCCGACAAACTCAATGCCCATGCTCGTTGGTCTTATGCATGTTTTACTGTTCAGCTGTAAATGCAATTTCACATCCAGAAATCCGGCAATGTCCTGTTTTACCCTTTCCAGATATTTCTTGTCATGGTGTAGTATTATAATGTCGTCCATATAACGGATATAGTAATGCAAATGCAACTTGTGTTTGCAGTGCTGGTCAAGTTCGTTCAAATACAGATTAGCGAACATTTGAGAAGTCAAATTGCCTATTGGCAGCCCTACTTCTCCCAACAATTCATCATAGGCAACATTGCCCACATCCGCGCCCAGCGGTAGTCCAAAATTGGTGTCTTCGCAATTTACGATCACAGAAAGAACGTGCAGCAAATCTTTGTCCGCAATCTTCCTTTGCAGAATTTCCATTAAAATTTCATGATCTACCCGGTAAAAATATTTTGAAATATCCAGCTTTAAATAATAAAAGCGTTTCGGCTTCCTGTCTGTCTTCCTTAACCAGCTTTGCAGCTTCTTTATTGCCCTGTGCGTCCCCTTGCCTACCCGGCAAGCGTAGCTGTCAGAAATAAACTGCTTTTCAAAGTACGGGTTTAATATGCTATAGATAGCGTGTTGCGCCACCCGGTCTTTGAATTTCAATGACATAATCATGCGCTTTTTAGGTTCGTACACATAGAAAATGTTATACTGTCCTACGCTGTAAGTCTTCCAGATCAATTCATTCTGCAATTCAATCAGATTTTCTTCCAGCCGGTCCGTATATTCCATTACGTCTGGTCTGTACCTTTTGCATTTAATGGCTTTCTTGTAGGCATTGAAAAGATTTTCAAAGTCATATATCAACGGGAAAATATTTTTGATGGTCTGCAATCCCTTTTCCCTCCTATCGTTAAAAATGCGCCGTGCAAATTTACTCTGGTTTTTCCATTTCAAACGTAACTTATTATCCGGCATTTCTGCCAGCTTTTAGCCGCCCGGGAATCCGCTGCGGCTTACTAACAGTTTTCACGGCAATTCAATCTTTTTCCTGCGGGTCCCCTCTGCCGGTCCCCCTCGGAATGGAAATAAACCCCTTAAACCCAAACGCGCGGGACGCAAGCACTTGTGCTTGTGACTACTGGCAAAATGGGGTGAAGCGGAGCGGAAGCCAACATTGTTGTTGACGTTGGAACGCGCGTTGTTCAAATTCAACGCCCCTACACCGCCGTTGGACGTGTTGTTGAAGCTAGACCCCCGGAACGGCACGGCAATACCCTACTAACGGCTTATTCCCATATACAAAAAGCAAGGGCGGCAATGCCCCTGCTTTTTATCTCTTTTTCTGCTTCCCTGCGCCGCTTTGCGCGGCTGGGCTGCCGTTTAGTGATTTATAGTACCCACCTATCATGCAGCCGATTTCATTTATTTTGCGTGAAATCTGCTCGTATTTCTTTATGGGCAAACACGGCTTTTTATCCCTCATATAGTTCGGGTCTGCCGCAAGTCTTACAAGATGGCGCAATACGTCAACTTCATTGTCTAAATCGCCCAGCGTTGTTTTCTTATAGTGCTTGTTTTCCAGCGTCACCACTAACCGCAGCATATTCAGCATAGTTCCCCGTATATCATCCGCAAGCCGCCGTTGTGACTTCGGAAATTGTTCTAGCTGCGGTCCCGCATACAAAAGCAATTCATATATTTTGTTTTTGGTGTGAAAATCTTCTTGCGTGGCGTTGTCCTGCACTGCGTCAAGCTGCGGCAATTCTTCCCTTGAATTTTCTTGCATTTCCCGCGCCCTGCCTTTTTATATTTTTTCGATGGGGATGGCTGCCGTCATCCCCGCAGTTTATCAGTTTTCAGTTGCCAGTTTTTCATCATAAGCGGAGCGGAAGCCAACACGGTTGATGACGAAGGAACGCGCGTAGTACAAATACAACGCCCCCACACCGCCGCCGGACGTGCCGTAGAAGCCAGACCCCCGGAACGGCAGCCGTTCGCCCTCGCTGTTAACATAAAGCTGGTGTCCCGTAGTCGGGTAAATGTCCGCAGTGTCTTTCATCAAGCCCAGTGCTTTGACGATCTGCGGAATGTTTACGCCGCTTGCCGCTGCCACGCCGGAAAGCGCAATATTTGTATTGAAAGCAGAATTTGTGGCTGTCCCTATCACGATCTTTCCGCTTACAAGGTCATAGTGCAGCGTTCCCAGCGTCCCCGGATTGACAAAGGTCCCGTCCGGCTTGATCGCTTTCCATTCCGTGCTATCTGCGGACATATCGCAATCAGCCCTCATGCAATTTCCATACGGGATTATCTGGATTTCACCGCCGACAATGCGCAGCCCTGCAACCCATTCCCAAACATTGCCGCAAAGGTCCGCAATACCAGCCGGGCTTCCGTCGTGATACCATGTTACGGGTCCGCTGCCCGTTGCAGTCCTACCGCCGCCGTGTGATCCGTCAACATATGTATTTACGCCTTTTTCATATCCTTTTTCATAGCTTCTATCCCAGTTCGTGTTGCCGCGCGGTAAATGGTTGTTGCGGTTGCACCACAACATAAGTGCGCCCCATAATCCATTAGGTGTCAGACCCCAGCCCGCGCCCTTTTTGCGGCAAGCTGCAAGTGCGGAATCAAAATTGATATATACTTTCGGGTCCTTCATGGGCAAGGAATATGCACGATCATTTACTACAACGTTTTGATACTTTGAAATATACAGTATTTCCCTTTCTACGCCGTCCACCTTGAAAACATCCAGCGTGTCCTGTGTTCCCCCGGTGATAAGGTCCGAAAACTTCATTTTCGGTATACCGACCATGATCGACGGCTTTTCCAGATCATCATAAATAACTTTGTTGTTGCCCCCAAATGAAGCAACCGCCATGCTCAAATCATCAAAATTTCCCATACTTTTATACCTCCCATAATGTAAGTGTGCAAAGTGAAATATCAAACGGAATCGGCATGGGAACTTCCCGTGGTTCTCCCGTCACGTCGTCTTTTCCGTCCTCGATCACATCATAACGCCGTGCCGGAATGTCAATCTGTGCCGCATACCTCTGTGCCGTGCCGCCCACGCCGATCACAATACCGCTTTCAGCGTCAAAACAAATGTCAAGTGTCACTGCTTCGTCACGTTCTCTGGCTGCCAGATTGATTGTCAGTTCATCATCACCGAAAGTGATCTTCTTTCCCCCGGAAACCGCAAATTCAATATGCGGTTTTCCCGGTTCTTTTTCCACTACATTGATCTTAGTAGTATCTTTTGCCATTGTCTCTACCTCCTTTTACTACTTCAACCGTGCGGGCTGCAATGACTTCTGCTGCTTCCCGCTGGGCTGGCGTTCCCTTTCCCTTCACTCCAAAAGAACGCAGCACCGCTTCTTCATGCGCTCTGCGTCCCTCCTGCTTGATAATTACTGCTGCCATCAATAAAACCCGCCTTTCACATATAATTTGACCGTAACGCTCTTTGCGCTTCCAGTGAAAGCAACCTTGAAGCCGTTTTGCAGTTTCGCGGAAATCTCGATTTCTCCCGGAAATCCCCCGGAATGCTCCACAACTTCCGCTGTTACTGTATAGTCAACATGGTTGCGGCTCTGCGCCAGTGACACGGTTTTGACGGAATTGTTAAATGGATATTCCTGTGTATTTGTCATTGTCACTGCGATCACTTCCCCGGCAAGGTCTTTTAATGACTGCTGCTGGTGTATCGCCCCGACTGCCATCAATGCCGCCAGTTCCCCAGCGTTTGAAATGCCGTCCTCCATGTGGTTGAAGTTCGCCGCGTTCTGCGGTGTCCCTTGCTGGATCACTTCACCCTCAACGGGTGTGTGTGTTATTGTCCCATCATCATTCCGGCTTTCTGTGTATCTGTTTTCAAATTCCGTCACATGATCCTGCCATAACTTAGGTTCGTACATTGTTTTTACACCTCCTTTTCTACAAAGTCGAACACGAAACGGTACAACGCGCCCTCTTGGACATTTGAAAGGCTTATATCTTCTTCTTTCTCTGCCCATAGCTTCCCAGCCGTGTTGTAAAGCTGTACTTTCTGGATTGTTGCAGCCGTCCCCAGCTGCGGCGTAATTGCGATATACACTGCAACTCTGCCGTCAGAAAGTCTTTCCTTGCGGTGAATGACTTTCTTTTCCTCTTTGCCGTTTACCGTCACAACCGCATAAGAAATAATTCTTTCAATAAACTGCTTGAAGTCCTCTTTTGCTTGTGCTGTCAGCATGGTTTTCCCCTCCTTTGCTTATAATTTCCGGCTGCTTCCGCATTGCTTGACGGTATAAGAAAACCCGGCTGCATGTGCTGTACTTTCCACCGCCCCGCCCTCCGTCCGCTGCGCTGTGCTTCTTTCCGGGACCGTTCCTGCTGCCGGGCTGGTGAAGGTATGCGCCGCCGTTTCTCCCTCCACCTCTACTGCTGCCCCCGCGCTTCCCCCTCTGTGGCTGCGCTGTGGGCTTTCTCCGGCGTTTAATTGTCCCGAAGGTGTATTTCTATACCCATACGCATTTGAAGCCGTTTCCGCGTCAATCTGCGCTTGCTGGTGGTGAAATACCGTGCTTCGTTCCGGGTCTGTACCCGCTGCTTGGCTGGTGAAGCGGTATGCTTCCGTTTCTCCCGCCGCTTCCATCACTGCCCCTGCGTTTCCCCCTCTATAGACGCGCTGTGGGCTTTCTCCGGCGTTTATTTGTCCTGCTGGTATATTTCTATACCTAAACGCATTTAACGCCGTTTCTGCGTCAATCCGGGCTATTCTTCCATGAAATTCTGTGTTTCTCTCCGGGACCGTTCCTGCTGCCGGATTGACGAATATAAATCCCGCTGCTTCCGTCCCCACAACAATATTCCGTCCGTAGTTCACGCCTTTTATATTCCGCTGCGGGTATGTCCCTGTGTGCAGTTTCCCCGTCGTTGGTGCGTGGTATAAAAAAACGTCCGTGTGTGTATGTATTTCACAATGAATGTGTGACTGGTAGACAACTTCGTCAAAGTGCGCTGAAAGTCTTTTATACATCTTTACTGCTCGGACAATATCAGAGAAACTTGCAGTTATCCTTGAATTTGTCACATCACAAACAATGTGGAAGTGTCCGGGTTCTCCCTCGTACTGAAACCATTCTTCAACTTCGCTTTCTGGGTACAGTGCGGACAATGCCTTTTCAATCGCATACTTTGTCCCCATCTTCTTATGCACCCTCATACTGCTTTTCAGTAAGTCGCGCTTTGCCGCAAGTGGGTATGAATAATCGTACCAGTCAACGTGTAAGTCATACGCCAGAACGTCCACAAGTTCTTCCGGCAGATCGTCAATGCGTGCGTATATCAGTACATTTTTCATTTCCCCGGAAACTGTCAACAATTCATCCGTTATTGCTTTTGCAAGCGCAACCATTTTTATATCACTTGCCAATGCTTGCGGTAGATATTTTGTAAAGTCGCTTTCGTAGATTGTTTCAGACATCTTCAAGACCCCCATTCAAAACCGTTTTGGTTGTCAGCTTCCCGACTGTGATATCATTTATCGCTTTGAATGTTGGCTGCCGCACTTCCACGCGCTTTGCCCCTGCTTCCATCATCATTTGCACTAAATAAGACGGGTTTATGTCCCGTCCCATTTTCGATGTTTGCCATAATATGTAGTCGTCCACTGCTTGCCGTACAGCTTTGTCAATTACGATCGCGCTTGCGTTGTTCGGCTGTGCAATATAAAAGGTTGTATCAACGGAAAATTCTTCTATTTCCGGCTTTGATACTGTCACAATATCCGTCAGCGGTCTAATATCATCCGCGTTTAATGCTTCCTCAATCTCTTTCAGCACTGCTTCCGTGGCTTCCGCTCCATCTTGTAGCAGGACACGCACGTCAACCACGCACGGTTCCGGGCTGCTAACTGCCACGTCTGCCACTGCGGATGAAACAGTTTTCGTCCAGTATATATATCCGTTAATGGGTCCGGCTGTGCTGAAACTTTCCAGACTTTCCCGCATATGATTGTAATAACTTTCGTCGCTTTCTTCGTCTGCCCCGCCGCCCGTTTCCGTTATGTTCTCTATCTTTTGATAATAGTCGTAAACGTCCACGATCTCTTTTAGCTGCCCAGCTGCAAACCCGTTTCCGATTTCCCCTGCAATAAGGCATTCTGCGTCTATATCGCCGTAAGTTTCTCCGGCTGGTATCTCTAATATTTTTGTTGTGGCAAAAATTATGTCCCCGTCTGCCGTCACTCTTGTTCCTGCCGGAATAAATATGCTCTGTTTCTGTGCTTCTGAAATATAGCAACGCACCGTTGTTGACGCTTTACTTGCCGGAAGCCTTTTTGTGTCCCGGAATAATTCTGCTAAACTGTCAAGGTATACCCCTTTTGCATATCGCGGGACGTTCATTTTTGCCACTTCGTTAATAAGTACACGTTGCTGTACCACAACCGACGCGCACCACGCAATGAAAAGTCTTTCCGGGGAAGCCGGGTAAAGTGTCCTCTGTGTGATTTCCTCAAACTTCAATATCATTCTTGAAATTTCTTTTTCTGTATTTGTGTCCAGAAATTCAATTTCCGGGTATTCATTAATCATTTTCGTTCACCTCCGATATGATATTGTATGGCACTGTGTACGCTAATCCTCCATTTTCGCTTTCTTCCTCAAATTCAAGGTCTGCTGGTTCAACCCGGTCTTCAAATCTGTGTATCTGATCCGCTACGTCTTCTGCTATATTGTTTTCATTCCCTGCGGTCAGTTGGTGCATAAATTCCCCGGAAATCCCGAAACCTCTCATAAATGGGACAGACCCCCTTGTTGTATTGCAGATCATAGCAATGCACTGTTTCACGTCTTCCGCTTCCGTTTTTGGTGCAAGGTTTATTTCTGTCATATCACCCGCTTTTAACTTTTCCACTCTTGCACCCCCTATGCCTTTTCCTTCATTTCTACTTGCACGTCAGCGACCCACAAATTCCCTTTATTATCAAAATACTTTAGATTTCTTGTTATCTTGGTTATTACAAGCGGATTTTTCCCGTACTTCTTGCCGCCGATCAATAGTCTTTCCGCTTTTCCTTTTCGCGCCACGGTGTCCAGTTCTTCCATTTCTTCAAACGGCTTCATTCCCTCAAAAACAGAAAACCGCATACTAAAAGAAATTTCATCCGGCGCAATTCCCTTAAACGTCACTTGCGACACTTTCTTACTGCGGTCTTTTACGTCGTAATTATATGTACTGGTCCACTTCATCCCGGAAAATGTTCTGGTCTGGTTGCTTGATACAATAAAATTAAGGTTCCCCCATTTTCCCAGATTGCTAATTTTCTTCGTTTTTTTCTTCTTCTTAATGTACCTAATCGGTGCTATCGGTCTGAATACTGGTGTCGGTATTCTCACTATTGGTTCTATTGGAAGATAGCGGATTTCGCCCGATATACCGATTAATTGTTTATATTGTTGAGCCATTCTTACAACCTCCCAATTACAAAACCGTCACCGTCGCCGCCCTGCGGACAAATGCAAAATACTTCTTCGTTAATTTTTGGCAGCCATTTTTCATTCTGCCACACAACTTTCAATTCCGCTGAAATCATATTGTCAAACTGTTCGTACTGTACCCGTACCGTTCTTTTGGTTTCGTTTACGCTATGTACGACCCCAATTCTATATTCATCCATCAATACCCCTCCAATACCATTTCAAAGAATATCTTGGTTGTATATATGCCGTTCTGTATTCTGTGTATTGCTTTTGTGATTATATATTTTCTGTCATACTCTCCGTACCCAGATAAAGCAACTATGCTTCCAGTTGAAAGCGAAATATCCCCAGCACAAACAATATGCCCCGTGTATTCCTTGCAGTTTTTTTCTTTTATCATATATTTTGCCAGCGTCTTTGCTTCTTCCGTGCTGGAAACCTTCTGCCTTACTTCAAGTCTTCTTCCTGTTTCGTTCCGCTTGTATGTATATGTGATCAATTCCCGTGTGATAGGGTCTTTATATACCACCCGGCATTGTGCATAGTCTGTATCATTCTTTTTATGGTGCAGCCTGTCTTCTATTATTTCCGAATCGCCTTTAACAAAGGTCTTTACTGGTTCATTTTGGCTATATTCATATGGGTTATAGATCACAAGCGAATTTCTTGTATATTTCAACCGCAATCCCGTTATCCTGCATAATTCTGATAAGAATTTTATATCAGACTTATTTCTTTGCTCTTTTCTCACGAAAACCGGGTTCAGTTCTGCCGCATATATAATATTTACATTGTTTCTTTCTGCTATCTCTGTTGATACTTCCTTTAGGTTGAATCTCTCCCATGCTTGGTTCTTTGGTGTCTGTCTGATTTCCGAAATGGTTGTGACTGCTGCCGCCTTTGTGATAAACATTTCTGATACAAAATCGCTTTCGTTATCATCCACTGTGAACGACCCACAATTCACGCTTTTACTTTTATTTGTCCCGTGCCATCCATCCTGCCGCAATGTCAGACTTATTTCAGATACCCCGGACATTAGTGTTTCATTCCCGGTTATAATCTGTAGATCGTCCGCGTGTTCTTCGTCATTGTCAATGTAAATCAATGCTACAATATCCGCTTTTCTTTCTTCTGTTACTTCTTTTCCATCAAATTCCAGTATGGCGGTTGTTTCTGTATCACTCATGCAGCAGCCCCCTTTTCCACAATGGCAGTTCTTCCACTTCTTCTTCCTCCAATGCCGGGATTGTAAGTACAATCCCGGCAGGAAATACAAAATAGTGCAAGTATTCCAAATTTGCTTTCATCAGCTTATCAACATGAAGGGAAGACCCCATTTCCTCATATGCTATCTTATCCCACATATCACCAGAAACGGTTATGTATGTTGTGTCACTCAAAACGTGTCCTCCCTTCGTCTTCGCTGCCGCTTAACTTTTCGTCTACTTGCTGTAGTAAAGTCTGGTTGTTTCTTTCCAGCTTTTCTTCTAAATCATCCGGCTTGTCACCATTTATAATGATTGTCGGATTGTTGTTAATTGTTATGGTTTTGCTTCCGCTTCCACTTCCTTTTCCGGCTGTCAGTGTCGGTGCCGTTTTCACGGCTGACATTGTTGGTGCCGTCCTCACTGCTTCCGCAGCTGCCCTTTGCGCGGCAAAAATGTTTCTTGTTTCTTCTGCCGTATATACCACTTTCTTAGGCTGCCCGGTTATGAGTTCTGGTCCGTTTTCTCCGGCAATAAAAGCGTCTTCTGTGCTCTCCGTTCCTTTTGCGTGTCCCGGTATGCTTACGCTGCTGCTTTTGCTGCTGCTTGCCGCCGATTTTGCCCCCGAAATTTTATCCATCAGCCCGGAAATTTTGTCTGTAATTCCGTTGACAATACTCGCTATTGCGTCAATAGCCCCTTGTGCTATTGATTTTATGCTTTCCCATATCCCGGAAAATATCTGCTTTACGCCCTCCCACGCTTGCCGCCAGTTCCCGGTAAATACACCCGTAATAAACGTAATGATACCATTCAAGGTGGTTGCTAATCCGTTAATCACGCCGCCTATTGCTGTAACTACCGACCTAACGACTGACAATATGGTTGGCATTGCCGATTGTACGGCTTGTAATATCCCCTTAATGATAGGGCTAACCACATTCCAAATAGTTGTAACCGCCGATGTTACTGCCGGGACAAGTGTTTGCAATACATTTTGAATTACTGGCAGTAGTGCTTGCACCATTTGTGAAATGATTGGCAGTACCGTTGATGTAATAAAGGTGAATACATCTGAAATGATGGGAAGCACATAAGTTGAAATAATGTTAATTATTTCATTTATTACGGGCATTAATGTTCTTATTGCTTCTGCGATCACCGGGATAGCTGCTTTTATAAATTCCACAACACTTCTCACGATTTCCATAATGTGCGGTGCTGCTGATTGCATGAACGAAACAATGCCCGGTATCACTTGCCCGATTATGAGATTTAGTATATTTTCTACAACCGGGACAACATTTGACATTAAAAAGCCTATCACTTCTTGCACAACTGGTATTACACTGCGTAAAATTCCTATCAGCTTATCAAATACCGCTGTCCCTTTGTCTCCGAAAATCTCTTGTATCTTTTCACGGGCTGCCCCTATATTGCCATCAGAAAAAATATTCTTGATAGTTTCGCCTACGCTTGTAATGACTTCAACAACCTTGTCGAACACCGCCAGTGCTTCATCCCCGAAAGTCTTTTTGATAAACTCCCGGATTTCCTGCAAGTGCTCTTTCACCATCTTAAAGACAGTGATAACCGTTGTTACAACGCCAACTATCGGCAACACTTTTGCCGCGATACCTCCCAGCGGTCCTAATGCTGTTTTTGCAAGCGTTCCAATCGGACCCAGAATTGCTTTGATTGCGTTTCCTACCGGCGCGATTAAACTTCCCACCGCCCCGAACGCCTTTGATATACCGCCGCCTATAACTGCCCCTATGCGTCCCAGCGGGCTATTTGCGATCACACTTCCCAGTCCAGACAGTACCCCGCCCAGTCTGCCGCCGATTGCCTTAAACGGTGTCAGAATAAATCCTACCATCCTCGACCCCGCCCCGGTCAATGCTCCTGCGGCTTTCCCTGCGATCCCCGCGATCCCGCTTACAAGTTTTGTTCTTATCCCTCCTAAAAAACCGATTACTTTTCCGATTACCGCATTTCCGCTGAAAACATTTCCTATTGCAGACTTAACGCCGCCCAGTGCCGTTCCTACATTCCCGAAATAGGATAAAATGCTGCCCCCTGCGCCTTTTAGCTTCGTCACAAATGAAACGCTTGTTGCCGCGCTTTCGATCATTCCAGCCCGCAGCCCTACCAGTTTTTGAATAATGCTGATTATGCCGCTTTCGCCAGTCAGTCCCGCCAGCTTTAAACTTAAAAATCCGACCCGCATTGTTGCCAGTGCTGCTACAACCTTTGCAATCGTTTTTACTGCTTCCGGGTTCTCTCTCACGAATGTTGTCATAACTCCTATTACACCAGTTAATTTCTTTATTCCCTCTGTAAGTACTGGTAATAATAGTTCGCCTAATTCTACCTGTAGTGCGTCAAAAGCTGACTTCATAAGCGTAATTTGCCCGTTCATGTTGTCCAACTTCATCTGCGCCATTTTTTCTGCTGATCCGTTGCAATCTTTTATCGAACCAGCCAGTTTCTCAAAATCTTCATCAGACGCATTTATGACCGCCAGCATACCAGACATGGCTTCCTGTCCGAATAAGGTAGCCGCCGCCTGTGTCTGCTGCTCTTCCGTCATTCCTGCAAAAGACTGCCGCAACTTCACCATGACTTCATAGAATGATTTCATCTTTCCATTTCCGTCAGTGAGAAGTGCATTCTGTATTCCTACTACCTGGTTGCTTCCAGCCTGTGCCGAGCTTAAGTCCCCGGATGTCTGCGCCAATTTGCGCTTTGCATTTTCCAGATTGATTGCGGATTTCTGTGCCTGTGCTGAATCTGCTCCATATTTTGCAACGGCGTTATTATAACTAATCTGCGCTTTTTGCATAGCGGCTGTTCTGTCCGCTACTTTGCCTTGCAACTTATCTACTTTTGACCCGTCAACGACATGCTCTACCTGCTGCACCGCAAGTCCTAACTCTACCATTGTTGATTGCATTTCACTTGTTGGCTTGACTAACCGTGACAATGCGCTTCTTAGTGTTGTACCAGCTTGGCTTGCTTTTATTCCGCTGTTAGCCATTAATCCTGCCGCTAAAGCTGTGTCTTCTGCTGAGAAACCAAATGTGCCAGCAAGTGGCGCTACATACTTAAATGTTTCGCCCATCATGCTTACATTTGTGTTTGCATTGCTGGACGCTGCGGCAAGAATATCCGAAAAATGCCCGGCATCTTTCGCCGTCATACCAAATGCTGTAAGCGCATCCGTGACAATGTCGGATGTTGTCGCCAAATCTTCCCCAGACGCTGCGGCAAGGTTCATAATTCCTTCAATACCGCCCATCATGTCTTCCGCTTTCCAGCCCGCCATTGCCATGTACTCCATAGCTTCCCCGGCTTCCGCTGCCGTGAATGCGGTTTTTGCGCCCATTTCTTTTGCTTTCTGGGATAGTCTCGCCATATCTTCCGCGCTTGCATTTGATATGGCTCCTACGGTTGACATTTGCTCTTGAAACTCTGCCGCTTTCTTTACCGGTCCTGCATAAATAGCAGTTCCTACCGCAGTTATGGCACCCAGTGTCCCCGTCAGCTGTGATTTCGTTTTTCCTATGCTCTGCTGGATTTCCTGTTGTCTGGCATTCAGACTTTGCAGCGTCTCTTGTGAAGATTTCAGTTTGTCGTAGGACTTCTGCAAGCGTTCATTCTCGCCAGTCAGATTGTCCGTGTTCACCCCCGCTTGCCGGAGTTCTTCACCCAGACTGTTTAGTTGTTGTTCCTGTTCTTTTATTCTGGCAGTGGTCTGTTGTATCTGGCTTTCGTTTCTTTCCAGTTTCCGGCGCAGTGCTTCCGTTGGTTCGCCCGTTTCGTTCAACTCCTGCTGCAAGCGATCATGTTCTTGCCTTAATGCTTCCAGCTTTTGTTTGTTCTTATCAATCGCCGTAGACTGCTTTGTAAAGCCGTCTATTTTTGATTGTACGGAATTGACATTTTTTAGGCTTTCCCGCAGCTGCTTCTGGGTGTCAACGGCTTCTTTGAAACTCTTTTTGAAGTCGCCGCCCAGCGTTGCTTTCAACTTGAAAAGCAGTTCAAATTCTTTTTGCGACCCTGCCAACGGTTTACACCTCCCTACTGCCTTTCATTCCGCTCTTTTTCTTCCTCCGTTTCCACTTCATTTACGCTGTTTATCCAGCGGAAAAATTCACGGATTTTCATTTTCATAAAAAACGGAATGGGCGTGTATGAAGCCCTTGACATTTTATAAACTTGCTTTCTCAAGAAATCTGCCGGGTTCTCTATCTTAATTATTGACCCGTCTGGGGCTTTCGCTCTGGTTAGCCCGCATTGATTAAAAAATTTCTTGCTTTGTTCTTGATTTTCATGTAATCATGCACGGGCAACCGTCTGATTTCGTCAGACGCTATTCCCGCCGCTTTCGCTGCAAGAATGCACTGGAATGAAGAAGAAGTTTCCGGCGTTAAAACAAATTTGTTCTGATCCATCAATTCATCCTCAATCGCTTCTATGTCTTCCCCGGTCAAACGATCAAAATAGAACGTTAATGACGTGTACTTTTTCCCCATTATTTCAACCGGGTTTTTGAATTTGTGAACATAAGTGCCGGAATTTTCTTTTTCCTCTTTCTTTACGGAAAAATCCACCGTCCCGGTCTTCTGCGCTTCCTGCATTTCCTCTGCTGATACTACGTTTTCCGCTTCCTCTGCTGATACTGCGTTTTTCATTTCTTCTGCTGCTGTATTGTTTTTTGTCGTTCCATCCATTTTTTCATTCCTCCATTTTTCTTAAAAAATTGCAGAAAAACGCCAGCGGGTGTCCGCTGGCTTTTCCTGCTTCTGTGATCTGTTTCTTTTCTTATTTTCCCAGTGCTTTTCTGACTTCTTCCAGAAAATCCCTGCCGTTAATTATGCAGATGAAGTTCAGCGGGTCAACTTCCGTCACCTTTACCCCGTCAACATACAGCGCATAATAAAGCACCGAATATTCGCCGCTTGCGTCCGATGTGGTAGCCGCAGATACTTTTCCCAGTGCCGTTTTCTTCGGCTTGATCTTCATAATGTGCTTTAATCCGCTTACGCTTGTTGTCCCGTCCTTTGTTTCCATGTTCTGCTGCGCCACTCTTAAATCAATGTTGTGCACCCTCGGTTCAAGCAGTCTTGCCGTCCACTTTCCAACGGTGCGGAAATTGAAAGTGGTTGTCATTGCGTTCATATTCCCGGTTATTACTTCTTCAACCTTTCCCGCGATTCCTGCCCCGCTCAATTCCTCCGTCATAAATTCAAGGTCCGGCAACGTAACTTCTGTTGTCCCCATATACTCTGTACCGTTTTCGTACATTGCATAGCTTACAACAAATTCGTCTATCTTTCCCATTTGTGTTCCCTCCTTACGCCGTCAGTGCCATTTCCAAATATGAGAAATCATATTCAAGCACAAAATCAATTTTCTGCAACGGGCTAGGCGGTGTTAAGTAGACGTGATATTTGACTTTTCCCGCCATCAGTGCTGTTGTCGGGTTTTCGCTGTCTTCCATCACGATTTCGCCGCCCAGTATTCTACCCTCTGCTGTTAATCCGTTCAGCCAGTCATTTACACTTTGCAGAATTGCGTCAATTAATACCCGCGACATTCTGCGATCAATGTATGACCAGTAAGAAAGAATTACATTTTTTGCAACCCAACGGAACATTCTGTTGATATTGTAAAAATAATCTGCCGGGTCCGTGCTCGACGGGTAGCAAGCTGTATAATTTCCCCAGCTTACAAACCCGTTGTAGAAGTTCAAGCCCGTTACAATACCGTTTTCGTTCAAGTAGTTTGCATTCTGCAAATCCATCACGACTTCTTTTCCGCTTGCAGTAACCATTCTGTCTGCCTGCAACGACTTGTTTGACGCGCTTTCGCACGGTGTACCGCCGCCTAAATCTTCGTCGTTATCCGTTGCGCTAATGCAGCCCGCAAGCTGTGTTGAAAGATTAAAAATTCTATCCCCCAGCGCAACTTTCGGGAAACATACGATCTCCATTTTCTTTGTGAAATTTTTCTTTTTCTTCCACTCCGGCACTTCGCTGTAATGTGTCACTCCGCTTTCCTCTGCTGTGTCCACATCCAGAATTGCGATCGCTTCAAACAATCCGTTAATGTTCTCTGCTTTTGCCGCCATTACTGCTGCTACTTCCGGGTCATGTGACCAATTCGGACACAATATAATATCCGGGGCAACCGTATATTTCGGGAATGTGTTGTCGATCAATTCCAGCCCGGTTGTTGCGTGTGTGGCTACGTTATAACCTCCGATAATATCATCTTTCGTAACCTGTGACGGGTCAACCTCGCTATATCCCACTTCCACTTCTTCTGTCTGCGGCTTTTCTCCCAGAAATTCAATGACGCAATTATAATCATTGTAAAATACGTCAAAGTCCGTTCCTTTTTCTTTATCCGTAATATTGATTGTGTCCGAAATCGCTTCAATCGGAAGTAAAATTTGGTTGTCTTCCGGCTGCATGTTCTTTTTAGACACTTCCATTTTGTGCCTTTTGGGATCAAGTACATTTACAACAAAAATGGGGCTGGTCTTATAAAGCAGGAAAGCGGAATAAATTTCTTCACAAATCCCGTACTTCTTCCAGTCATCGGAATAGCCTAGCTGTTGCACCGCTTCCACGTATGTCTGCGCCATGATCACTTCATTTACTTTGCCGTCCACCATCTGCACCGGGGCTGTCCCTACGACAAAATGTATGCCGCTTGCCGCGACAACGGGCGTTGATACGCTTGTCGTTTTTTTTGCTGTACTCACTCCATGTGTAATGTCTGCCATTGTCTTATCCCTCCTTTTCCACTGCTGCCGCCGCTGAAACAAGGTCTGAATAATATTTGTTCAGAATGTTTCCAGCCGACCGTACTTTGTCTTTTTTCTCTGCCAAACTTTCAACCGGGACAAGCAGCTTTTCTACCAGCGGGAATTTCTCAAGTACTGTTTTCAGTTCTTTCTTGATTTCTTCCCGCGTCCCCTCAAAAATCCGATTGCTTTTCAGCGTTGCTTTCGGCAGTGTCGGTCCGATATAGATTAGCTTTACTGTGTCCGGCTCTTTATTTTCCGTCTGTGGCTGCGTCTGCGCCCCATTTACGGCGTTTTCTGTTTCACTTGTAGAATTGTCTACCTCTGCCGCTTTTTCGCTCTCTGCGGCTGCTGTGACGTTCTTCTTTACTGCCATATTTCCTGCACCTCTCTTTCAATAGTTGGTATGCTCCATATTGTCATGATTTCCCCCAGATAATACGGGGGTGTTGTGTCTTGGTATATGATGTATTCAAACGGATATTCAAGGCAGAAACGCCCGCCGATTATGTGTTGTTTCTGCAAGCGTTCCCGTATTCGTAAAATAAGGTTTAGTAACGCCAGTGATCCCCGCTCTCCGTCTTGTGAATATGTTGCAATTATCATGCGCACCCGGACTTCACTTGACTTTGGCTGCTGGTCTTCTTTTTCATCTGCCCCGCTCAACACTTTCAGTAGAATATATGGTATCTGCTGCGTGTTATCGTCTTTTTCCGGCAGCCCCATTTTGTAGACCTTTGCCGCCCTCTCTTTTTCCGTTGCCGGTCCCGTCCTCACTTTCACTTCAAGCAGTATGTCTGCCGTGTTTTCCTCAATGAATTTCTGCAGATCATCCAGCAACATAACAGGTGTCATGCCTCACCCTCCATATCCGTTCAAAATGCGGTCAATTTCGTGCATCACACGCTCGTTGACCTTTTCTTGCGCTTCCTCTGATAGCTGGTCAATAATCACTTCGTTTTGTATCATCTGTGCCCCAGATAGACCCATAATTTCTTCAATGGGCAGCCGTTTTGATGTAGTCCGCTCAAATATCCCAATATGTCCACTGTTCATTTGTGCTATAAATGCGTGTTTAAACTCTGTCTGGCTTCCTTTCATCAAACCCGCTCTTATGCTTTTTGACTTCTTTGGCGCATTCTGCGACACGTTGAATTTATACAACGGCAATTTTACCCCAGAAAATGAAACAAACCCGGCTATATCCCCAGTGTTTGCGTTCTGTATTCGTATCGCCGTTGCTGAATTAAGGTCATTTTGTTTTACTGCATATACTTTTCTAACCTCTTTGAACGCTTTTGTTTTCGAGTAAGTCACTGCCCTGTTGATTGCATTGGAAAAAGCCCTTTCCGCACCCTTGGGAATACCCGCCAGCAATGTTTCCGCTCTCTCGATGGCTTCGGAAGTTATTTCAATCATTCTTCCATCAACTCCAATTCCAGTATGATTTCGCCGTCTTCGCAATCCGCTTTTTCTATCCGATATTCCGTTACCGCTCCCGCTACTTCAATTTCGATCTTGCGGTCCTTCTTTGGAACAAACCCCAGATCACGCAGGGCGATATATACCAGACAATTTGCCCGGTATATACCTTCTACGTGGTCTTTCTCTGTTTTCTTGCGGTTCTCCGCTGCCGTATGGTCAACAATTGCCGGGATCGTATATTGTTTTTCCAAATACCAGATATTTATCATATTTGCCATTTCTGCCGGATTGTGAAAAACTTTCATATCGCTGTCAAGCAGTGCCTTGAAATCCCCCATCATACGGGCTGCGCCACAAACCAGCTGTCCACGTCATGCGGTACGCACAACGGCGCAGAAGATACATTGAGAAATCTTCTTGCGGGCTTGCGCTTCGTCCATGTGTCCGGCACAAGTTTCCCCTCAACGGTGCGGAAGTTCCCGTTGGGTTCGTTAATCAGCGTGATTGCGCCGTAATACATGGACCAGTCTGTATTGCTGGAAAGCAATGCAAGCTGGTTATCCGGGACAAGCGGCTTGTCTTCCGGCTTCTCCGGGTTCGTCCAATCGTCCAGATACCATTCATTGTACTTGTAAATATCCAGCCCTATTTCATGGATAGTGCCGATGTAGGTCACGCCATTGGGCAGCTGCCGGGGCTGGATAACTGCCAGATTGTAATTTCTCACGTCCAGCAACTCTTTCACTTTCGGATGGTTCACAAACGCTGCCGCAACGGTTTTTCCCATAACGCAAATGTCGCAGTTCAGAAAGCCTTTCTTCTGCACTGTTTCATGCCAGCGTTTCAGGTCTTCAATGGGATCGCTGGCTTCATTCGTCCACTTGTCAGCCGCCTTTGTGATGGTTTCCATGTTGGTAAATCCAAAAGTGATAACCTCGTTCACCCCGTCACCGATAATGGGAATTGACCCGGTGAAGATGGTCTGGGCGCACATCAATTCTTCACGGCGGGTTATCTGCTCCCGCAGTTCAATGAAATCCTGCGCCATCTTCTCCACCGCCCTTTGTGCGGGTGTTTTCCCGGAATACATATTTTCACCAATGCGGCGTTCCAGCAAATCATCAATGGTTGTCACTTTCTCCGGGGCAACCAGCGGCGGCGTATATGTCTTGGTTTCATACCCAGTATTGGGTACAATCTTGCCGCCAATCAGCCGGGACACGAATGGGGCAACCTTGCGGCTTCCCTTTCTGAAATCCACGTCAACGCTCTTTGTCACAAAGGTTTCTTCATGACGGAAGAAAGTGCTTCTGAAAAATGTCCTCACCGGGGGCAGCTTCTGAATGACCCTGCCCATTGTCCTCGGTTCATAGATAGATACTTCATTTGCCATTGTCTTTTCGTCCTCCTATCTCAAAAATATAGACAGCTTGCGCAAGCTGTTTTTCAGTGCTTCGATTTCCACGCCGTCCGGCAGTTCGATTGCGTCAGCGAAAAACTCACCCGTCATGTAATATACAACGGGTTCGCCGTTCTCCGCTGCTTCCGCAGTAATGCCAACCACCTTGTCAATGGTTGCTGCTGTCACCGCAACAATGTTTCCATCTTCATTCTTTGCCACGGGCGTATGCTCTGCCAGTTTCGCCCCTGCTGTCCCGCTATCCGGCAATGTAGGAAAGTCCCCGGCAAAGAAATTCTTGGGTTCTGTACTTCTTGTTTCTACTGCATGTTTTGCCATCTTCTTTCCCTCCCTTAGTCAAATTTCAGTGCGTCAATGGCTGCGTCAAACTGGTTCTTCCCGTCTGCGCCATTTTCACTTGCTGCCCCTGCAACTCCGTTCACGCCGGAATTGTCAGCGTCAGCGTTACGGTTCTGGATGTACTGCCCACCCTGCTTGTTCTGTTCTGCAATGATTTTCATTGCCACCTGCTCTGCCGTGCAAGGGTTATCAAATTTTGCGTCAGAAACAATGTCTGCATAATTGCCGCCCGCCATATCCTCAATAGCCTTGATACGGTTTCTTTCTGCCGCTGCTGCTTCGTTCTGGATGGTTGCCACTAAATCCGGGTATGCGGCTTTCAGTGCGTCAACCGTTCCAATGTTGTTTTCTGCTACTGCCATTTCTTTTTCCTCCTTTGGCTTCGTTTTAGCTGCTGCACTATTATTTATCAAACCACCCGGATTGTGCGGGCTGTTTAATAACGCCTTTGGGACCGTCTTAAAAGCCGAAATGTCGATGGGCGTGGAATTGACCACGATTTTTGAAGCATTTTCAATGACTGTGTTTGCTTCTTCAAACATCAATTCATCACAAAAACCGCTTGTCACTGCTTCGTCACCCGTCCACCACTTTTCCTCACTCATTAAGGCGGCTATATCGTCAGCACTCATGCCCGTTTTTAGCGCATATGTGTTGACTATGCTTTGCTTGATCACTTTCAATTCGTCAGCCATCTTTTCAAAATCTTCCGCTTTGAATGTGTCCCAGACGGTCATTGCCGGATCATGTATCATAAAAACGCCGTTTCTGGCTATTTTGATTGTGTCCCCAGCCATTGCAATGATCGTAGCCGCTGAAGCTGCCCAGCCGTCAATTTTTACCGTGATTTTCGCTGTATGATCTTTTAATCTTGTGAAAATCGCGTTTGCTGCGAACACATCACCGCCGCCACTGTTAATACGCACCACAATTTCCGGCACGTCTCCCAGTGCTGCAAGTTCTTTGTTAAATTGCGCCGGGGTTACTCTGTCTTCCCACCAGCTTTGTTGGCTGCTTATCGGTCCATATAAAAGCATTTCCGGGGGGCTTGTTTCCGTTCCTGGTATAAAGTCCCAGAATTTATTTGCCGTCATTCCCTGCGGGCTTTGTTGGTTGTTCCTGCTGCCCGGCTGCTTCTTCTCCTTCTGGCTGTTGTTTCCGTTGTTCATTCCCTTTGGCACCTTTCTTCACCTCACTTAGTTTCTTTTCTTCTTGTTTCAACTGGTCTACATTGCTGAAATAATCGCCACCAGTCATTTCCATTGTTTCACTACTGCGTGTAGAAAAGCCGTTCTGCACCCTCTTTTCTGCTGCATTTACCTCTTTCACCGGGTCAAGAATGCCTTTTGCTGGTCCGTTCCACTCTGCCCGGCAATATGCGTTTCTAATCAGCGGATCGGTGAAAAATCCGGGCGCGTCAATGCGTTTTTTTGCCACCGCTTCTGCAAGCCATTCTTCATAGATTGGTTGGCAAAAGTCTGTGGCAAGCCACGCTCGGTACATTCTAAACATCTTCCACGCTTCTTCCAATGCGCCTTTACTCGCCGTATAAGACGCATTAAAACGCTTTACAAGCAATTCATAGGGGATTTCAAGTGAAGCCCCTATTTGCTGGCATATGGCTTCTACAAACATGGAAAAACTGCTGTTTGGTCTTCCGGGGTTCGTGTCGTGCACTTTTTCTCCGGGGTTCAAGTCCATAATCACGCCGGGACCCATTTCAAGGCTGCTTTCGTCTTCTGCGTCCACTTGCTGTTCTTCTGGTATCATCTTCCCTACTGCGTCACCCTCGCTTGCGTCTTCTTTCTCGATGAACACAGAAAACATTCCAGATACTACCGCCGCCACAAGTTCTGCGTCCGTGTATCTCCCCAGCTGTTTCAAACTTTCAATGACCGGAGCAAGGAATGGCACGCCCCTGCGCTGCCCTATCCTCTCACGGGTCATAATGTGCAGCACATTTCTTCTTCCCGTTTTCTTGCCGTATGCTTCCACCCTATGCCATTTAATGTCTGTAACCTCATAGGACAACGGGTGTTGTTCCGATATGTGGTATGCTAACACTTCGCCGTCTTTATCCACTTCCACGCCGCCAACAATTTTGTTGTCAAAAGTGTCGCAGTAGTCCGGGCTGGAAAGTCTGTCTGCTTCCACAAGCTGTACCCGCAGATCATATGGCTGGTTCAATCTTGGTTTTATCGGCAGTACTGCCAGACAGTCCCCGGACATAAGCCAGTTGAGAAACGCCAACTGCTGCAACTCATAGAAAGTGTCTATGCGCTCAATGTCGCAATCCGGGCTTTCTGCCCACAACCTCCATTCCCGTTCAATCTGTTTTTCTAATTTTTGCGCTTGTGCAGCTGTGATCCCCAAAACCTCACGGTCAATAGTCGGTTTTAGGTGAAGCCCCCGCCCCACAACGTTTGTGCGCATTGTCTTTACCGCTCCATTTGCTATAGGTACGCCCATATATAAATCGCGGCTTCGCTGCCGCAGTATTGCAATATTGTCCTCTATGTCCTCGCGGTGTGATCCTCCGGCGTACATCCACCCGGCAAGCGATTTTTTGAATGTGCTTGCTCCATAATTTCCATAACCGCTGTTCAAAATCTGCATTTTATGCCGTGCAGCAGCCCTTTTCAGTCCCGTTTCTGGTGCGACCGTCTCAATGGCTCTGTCAATCATTGCTGCAATGCCCATTTCCTTTTCACCTCCTGTCTGCTGCACTGCATGAAAAAAGCACCTTTTAACGGGTGCTTTCCTGTCTTCCTATTTATTCACGCTATCATTTTATATCGTTTTTTCGGGAAATGGTGGGAAATAAACCCCGAAAAAGGGAAATTGCGGGAAATGTTTTGCTTATAAGTCGCGCGGTACGGCTCTATATGCCCGGTTTCGTCCTCCGTGCTTCTTAGCGTTCTCTAATTCCACTACTTTTGTGTTCCAATAATCAATAGTCTTTCTGATTTCCTCAAGATCGGCTTTTGTCATGATCCTGCTGCCGATCGTGTAAGACTGCGCATTTGTCACTGCCAGTTCCGCTTCTAACCATGCGTCAAGGTGTCTTTGCGCTGTTTCCAGTGTAATTCCTGCCATTAGCTTATCCCTCCACTTCTTCTTCCCCGTCCTTTCTTCTTTCCGGGTGTGTTTGCTGTTTGTTGTTTCTTTTCTTTTTCTTCCGGCTTTTTCAGCGGAAGTGCAGTTATTTCAATAGCTGCCGTTGCATAATTCCGGCAGTCAAGGGCTTCATTTCTTTTGTGCTCTCCCTTGTCTTTCAGTTCCCATGCAAAGTACGGTCTTCCCATCTTGTACCGCATGACTTTCTTTTCGGATGTTAGCCCCTTAAAATATTTTTCATCATACCCCTTTTTGTCTTCTCTCGGAAAATGACAAAATCCGGGTCCCGGCTCTGTCAGTTTTAATCTGTCCATCAGCCAACTTTTCCCGGTATCAACTCCGATAGTGAATAAATAGGCTTGTTCGCGGTTGTTCTTTGTCGGTTTCTGTATGTACGCCGCTGCGCTGTCATTGCTTCCCTTTATTGCAAATATGCGACGATTGAACCGGGGCTTGCAGAATTTATATACTTGATTCGATCTGTGACCGCCACTGTCTATGCACGTTGCGGCTATTTTCAGCTTTGTTCCGTCCGGCTTCTCAAATGTCTGTGACAGAAATATATCAAGATTATTCCATACCGGGTCTTGCATATTCCCGGTATCGCCGTACAACACCGCATACTTTATGCCCCAGCTTTCATATTCTGGACCCCAGCCAACTACCTCAATTTCAAATCTATCATCCTGTGTGTCAACTCCTGCTGTCAAATAAAGCACATCATACGGAATTTCGCAGTTGTAATTCTCCCGGCGTTTCATCAGTTCTTCATCTTCTATGGTTTCGCCGTCTTCCTCCCACGTTTCCCCCAGTTCTGTATTTGTCCATACCTTCATCAGTTCCACATTGCCTTTTTTTACTTCCTCATTGGCAACCAGAAACTTTTCTACAACCTCCCGCCATGTAGAAAGAGTGGAAGCAAGTGTGTTCAAGTGAAATCCTTTTACCGGGTTTTCCGGGTTTTCATGGATAAAGCAGCCGTCCTTGAATCCCTCTTTCCACTCCACTTCACTTGAAATCACGCCGCATTTGCTACACGCATAACCAATTTCCGACAAATCTTCCTTGTCAAACACAATGCCGGACCATGTAAGCGGTTGTAATTCCCCGCAGCACGGGCAAGGTGCGTTCCACGTTCCCTTGCTGCTGTTCTCATACTCCACTTCAATTCTTGAAAGCCCTTTTATTGTCGGCGTTGACACGTCAACTTCTTTTCTATTCCAGAAAGTTGTTAATCTCTTTGCAGCAAGAAAAAGCGGGTCCCCCTCGCTTCCTGCCGTCGCCGGGTAGCGGTCAATTTCATCTGCCAGAAGTATTCTGATTGGACGGGAAGCAAGGCTTGACGGGCTATTTGCTCCCACCATTGTTACATGACCGCCCGGAAATATTTTTTGTAAAATTGTGTTTCCGCTGTTTCTGCTCTTATCATTTACTTTGTCTGTCAATACTGCCGTATCTCGCAGCATTGGTGAAAGCCGATCCTTTGAAAACGTTTCTGCCATCTGTATTGTTGGCTGTAATACCATAATCGGGGACGGCTCATAATGAATGTAATAACCTATCGGGTTTAAGATCATTGCGTCAGTCTTTCCGACTTGCGCCGCAGACATAACAACAACTTTCTTAACGCCTATATCGGTTATTGCGTCCATGATCTCTTTCTGATATGGTGCTTTTGACGTTCGCCATCTTCCCGGCTCTGCGGACGCTTCGGAAGATAGCTGCCGGAATTTGTCTGCCCACTCCGACAATTTCAAGTCTGGCGGTGGCTTCAATACTGAAAATACCCGGCTTAATAAATCAGCTGTTCTTTTCTTCATCCTCTATCGTATACCCAAACAGTTTTTGAAAGTCTGCCAGTTCTTCCAGTGCTTCATCAATCGCCGCTTTTAGCAGCTTGAAAATTTCTGTCTGGTCCTTTTTCTTTGATAGTATCGGACTTAGTTTTGCGGGAATTGCCATAAGTCTTGTTTTGAATTTTATTAAAGTGTCTGTCATGACTTTTTCAATTTCCTCTGTTTCGTGCAACTCGTTCTTTCGCAGCCGCAATTCAAGTTCTTGGCTTTCCCGCTTCGCCCGCACTAGCTTTGCCCGCTCCGTGTTGTAGTCAACACTTGTTTCCGCTGGGCTGTTATTCCGCAGATAGTTTATGTATTCATGCGTTACGGTTTTCAAATCATATAACCCCGACTGATATTCAGTTATGATTTTTTGCTTGCGTAGCTGCCGCACTCTGGATTCTGTCAAGTCCAGCCATACCGCAACCGCCTTGACTGTATATAATTTCAAAACCGTACCCCCTTTTATTATTTTTCCGGCATTTCCGAAAGCGATTTTTTTCTTTTTGTGGCTAGGCAAGGCATGGGCGTCAACGTACCCTCACCCCTCCCAAAACGCCGGAAGAACCTATTCACGGCAGATCATCAACGCCGTTTTCTCCCGGTTCCCGTTCCTCCGTCTCTGGGTTGATGTCGATCTCTCCCGTGACCCTTTGTTTCATCAGTTCAAGCCTTCTTTCTTCCAGCTGCAAGCGGCGACTCTCCATCTCGTATGACTTGATACTGTCAAGCTGCTTGATGATACGCCCGTGTAGTTTATTTAATTCTGCTTCTACCTTCATTGCTCTATCGAACGGGCTTGATTTTATTATAGACTTCATTGCCGTTTTGAAGTGCTCCCCTTGCTGCCCCTCTATGGCTTCCGGGTCTGCTGCTTCCCCTGCTTCAATCCCTGTTGCTTCCTCTGCTTGTTTGTCCTCCATGCTTTTAGGCACTATCATGTGTACTATCTTGTCAGCGTAAAACCCTCCTGCTGTTGGGGCTTCATATTCTTCCAGTAGTTTTTCAAGATATGCTCTTCGTAGATAAAGTGCTTGCAATTCCTCCATCATTTTTGGCATAGCTTCCGGCGTTTTCATGTTGCGAATTTCTTCTGCCTTTTCTGGCGGTATATCTTCAACCCCTGCTTTTGCAAATGCTCCATGCGTGACTGCATTTTTGTTTCCATTTTTTGCCGGGGTTTTTCCTGCCGCATTTTTATTGCCTATTTGACCGCCCCTTTTTTTAGGCTTCTTTTTCAGTGCTTCTTCCCACTTGTCTTCTGACTTCCATTTTCTGATCCGGCTTTCTGTCACTCCCGCCAGCTGTGCCAGTTTTGCCGTGCTGATTTCGCCGCCCGCTTCAAGATATCTTTTGAGCGACAAATCCCGCTGTGGGTTTCTCGGTCTTCCCATCCTGTCCACCTCCCTTTCGTTCGTTTTCATTCTTTGCAGTCTTGAAAACTTACGGAAGTATAAAAAAATTATATGATTTCAAATTTTGAAAACCAGCTTGTAAACAGTGTGAAAACAAGCGGTTTTCCTGCAAATTCATTATAGCAAAATACGGTGTGCAATATCGGGCAATCATTTTTATTTGATCATGTTAAATTCCCTTATAAAATCGTTGTTCTGTAATCTTTCAGCCAGCTTTTCAACTGCTGTGTCCCGGATGTTTTTGCACTGTCTGTCTGAATAGTGATTGTGTTCCGCTACTTGCTCCCATTTCATGCCATATATGTAATAGTCAAAAATAATAGTCTTTTCTTTCAGCTTCAAGCGGGAAATCTCTTGCAAAATCTGACTTTTTATCCTTTGTAGCTTTTGCACCTTTTCTTCGTAGTATTTCATATCTTCCCGCACATAGTCCGGGATATTCATTGCAGCATTTTCCACCGTATGTGAAATGTGGTACTGTCCTTTTGGCTGCCCGTCATTCTCCATCCCGCCTATCGTATTGTAGTACTGGCTTTCATAATCACGTAAAATGCGACGATGTGCAGAAATTTCTCCGTCGATCTCTTTGTAAAATTCCAGAATTTCTATTACCTTGCTTTTATCCATGCTCAAATCTCCTTTTGCACCGTTTTTGCCCATTCTTATTTCCTTGCTATCCGTTTCCATTATCTTCATTCATTATCTTTTTCAGAATGTCTATAAGCTGCGTTTTCCTCACTTTTTCCCATTCATACCCGCAATATTTTTCCAGACTTTCTTTCAGCCAATCGGCGCAAGTTTTCTTCTCTGCATATTCCTTGCGCGTCTTTTCTGCTGCCACCCGTGCCATTTCCGCTTCTGTCTTTAATTCGTTCTGCTGCCCTTCCAGCTGTTCTATTTTTTCATCCTGTTTGTCTATTATCTTTTTTAGCTTTCTGATTTCTTCGTCTTTCTCTGTTGCGCGTTTTTTCCATTCGTCGGCTTCGATCAATGCAAGTTCTTTTTGTTTCCGTTCCTCCTGCCGCTCTTTATATGCTCTGTCCTTCTGGTCTTTTTCTTCCTGTTTCAACCTTCTGTTTTCTTCCAGAATGTCCACAAGATGTGCTTTCACACTATCAAAACTCACATATTCTTTCAGCCCCATTTCTTCTTCGATAGAAGTATTTGTGGGAACTATTTCTTCTGCTTTCTCTTTCTTTTTTCCAAACCAAAACATTGTTTATCCTCCGATCCTTCCAGTGTATTCTCTGTTTCTACTTCCGCACCTAACCATTGCCGTTTCTTCTCCGACTTTATAAAGCAGAAACGCGAAACTTGCGGCAGTTGCCAATATGACAACGCCGCTTATTTTTATAATTGTTTTCGTCTTCATAATTGATCACGCTCCCGGTAATAATGTGGGCTGATCTGCCCCGTCCGCTGCTACTGCTGCCGCTGGCGTGTAACTCATAATGTGAAAACCGATAATGCAATAATCATCATCAAGCCCCGTCCAGTCTTCCAGCACATAAGAAATCATAATTTCAAGCGTCCTGCCCGTCTGCTGCCCGTCTTTGTATTCCGGCAATGATAATTCTTCACCGACTTTGAATCCATCTTTTTTCAAAAGCAGGAATGTCAGTGCTTCACTTGTGATTTCCTCGTATCTGCTCGGAGAAAGCCGGATTTCTTCATGTTGCTTTTCTTCTGGTTCCTGCTGCATGTTTTCTTCCCGCTGCTCCCGCAGTTTCTTTCTGGTTTCCGCGTCAATCTTCGCTTGTTCCTCATTGTACCGCTGTTCGTCCGTTTTATATGCTTCTTTGCGGTTTCCATAGGCATTGCAGCTTGTGACGGTTGCTTTCTTATCGTGGCAAGTTTCATAATTTGTGCAGCTATAGCAAAGAGAAACAATGCTTTCCGGCTGCGGATCAACATATTCTCCCTCTGTGTCTTCCTCTGCGCCCTCTGCTGCCGTTTCTTCGTCTTTCTCGGTGATTTCCTCACCCTCCACGTTTTCTTCCGTCTGTGCGGCTTCCTGCGTGTCCTGCTGCCCGGTTATATCATCTAATCCCATTTGTCCCGGTATTTGTGCCGCCGCTTCCTGCTGCCGTTTAATTTCCTTTACATCCGGCAACGCAAGTGTCCCATTTTCCCGAAATACTTCTAATGACTGTAACTGCCATTCCTTTTCAAGCTGCGAAATCTCGTAAATGACAGAAACGCCGATTTTCCCCGCCTTAAATTCTGCCATTAGTTCTGCTGTCAAATTATTATAGATCGCTTTATATCTCCCCAGCTGCGCCGGGGAAGTCTCAATAATTTCTGCCAGCAAATCACGGGTGCGCCCCGGAATGTCCATTTGCTCTTTCAATTCCTGCACTAATTTTTCCGTTTCAATACTCTCTGTCATTTTCTCCCAGTCTGTCTTTTCTCTGAAACGGTTTGTCATAATAAGTGCCAAACGATCAAGAATTGCATTCTTTGTCTGCTTTACCATGATAGGCACATTGCGGAAACGTTCTTTTCCCTCGTCCACCAGCTGCATGATTGCAATGCGGCGGCGGTGTCCTGCGATAATGCGCCATTTATCATTTTCTTTTGTTACAAGAAGCGGCTGTAATATCCCCAGCAATTCTATTGACTGTTTCAAGTCCTGCACATCCTCAACGGAATAGAAATTGTCTTTTGATGGTATCAAGTCGTCAATATCTGCTGTGGTACTTACTCCGTCCGTTGTTGTGCCCTTTTCTGCGGCTGTTTCCTGCTGTGCGATTTCTTTCGATCTCTGGTTTAATAACTCTGTCAGATTGAATTTTTTGCTGCTTTCTGCCATCTGCTTTTCCTCCCTTGCGTGTCCGAATCGGTCACATTCTTAAATATTCCTGCACCAATGCTTTATAGTCATATGCCGCCCCACATCTGCTTGAATATACGACAATGGGCTTTCTTTCAAATGTGCTGGGCTTCATTTTGGGTGTTCGTCTGATATGCGTTTCAAACAACGGATAATCAAGACTTCTCAAAAAATTTTCTCCTTGCGTGTCTGCTTCATTAGTGCGGTCATACTGTGTCACGAAACATCCGCAAAACCGCAATTCCGGGTTTAAGTCCTCGCGGGTATTGTCAATCTGTTCTTTTAGTTCTGCCAACCCATCAATAGCAAAATCATCAATCGTTATAGGGACCATTACATCAGTAGACGCTACCAGCGCATTGATCGTGGAAATGTTAATATCCGGGGCGTTATCAATAATGCAATAGTCATATTCTGTCTGTATGCCCTCCAAAAACTTCTTGAAGCGTGTCTGCTGCGGTCTGCTCTGGTCAAGCATTACCTCTAAATTGGCTGTCAGCAAATTCATGTTCGCTGTGATAATGTCTAACCCGTCATAGTCTGTTTTCTGGATAATCTCTGCTGGATCAATCCCCCGCTTTGTCATTACTTCTGCCGTTCCTTTCCCGCTGTAGCTGTGGCGGTTCAGAATCTTACTTGCGTTGCCCTGCTTGTCGTTGTCGATCAAAAGCACTTTATAGCCGTGTACTGCTGCCAGAATGTGCGCCATATTGACGCTTGAAATGGTCTTAGCCACTCCCCCTTTAAGGTTGATAATAGATAATACTTTCATGCAGTGTGTCCTCCTTGTATCTGGTATTTTTATATTTACCGCCCCAGTTCCCAGCCGGGGCGGGTATTTCCGATTTTTATGCCACCTTGATTTTCTCTATCGTGTGATATTTGCTGTCATAAATCTCAACTTCTGCCGGATAACTGCACCCTCTGCAATGTCCTAAATGTTCCAGCGTATACCTTGTACTGATTAAGAAGCCGCCCAGCGGTGCTATACGGACACACTGCGTTAAATGCCGTCATCTGCATTGTTTTCCACCTCCCTTAACATCCTGCCGCATTTCGGGCAGAAGTTTATTTCTATGTTGTCAATAAATCCGGGGTATTCCCCATCATATATTTGCAGATATGCGCCGCTTACTCTGATATACAATCCATGCTCAAAACATCCACCCGGTACAATGACTGCAATATATTTCCCTGCCGGTCCGCAGAAGTCACACTGTTTCTGCTTTGCTCTGTACTGCTTGCGGTTCTCCTGCTTTATCACCCAGTCAACTTCACGGGCAATGATGAAGACAAGATACATGATACCCAGCCCCACGCATACTGCCGCAAACGTCAGAAGTCCTTTGATAACATCAATCAGAAAAAGCATTGTCTTTTCCCTCCCTTGCTCTCTGTCTCATATCCTGTCTGGCAGCTTCCACCGACTTTTTCAACTGGTTCATTTGCTGCATTCTCTGTTTTATCGTGTTTTGTTCGCCCTGCTGCCGCTGCTTCTCTAACTGGCGGCGGTAAATCAATTCTTTTCCGCTATAATGTTTCTTTCCCATCCTGCCCCTCCACCTCTTATTTGATTTTCACATCCTCTGTCTTTAGTACATTCAGAAAGTTTTCAACTGCCATGTCCCAAAAGTAATTTGCAAAATTATCAACTGTCCCTAGTTCCTCTCCGTCCCATTCCAGCCCCACTTCGTCTGCCGCATAATCGCACCCCATCATTTTCAGTGCTTTATATTTTAATTCGTCCACTGCTTCCTGCGTTCCCCCATAATCACACCCCCTGCTTAAAAATTCCCGTAGACTTGCTATTGTCTTTTTTGAAATCTTTGCCATGCCTTTTCCTCCTAAAAATATCTTTTCTGGTATCTGCTGCCCTTGCTGGATTTCATGCGCCGCTTTCTCTGCTGATCCCTTTTTTCGTCCTCTGCTTTCCTCACTGCCTTTTGTACTTCCTCCGGGTCAATATTGTTTACTTCCTCTTGCAATACTTCCAGCACTTCCACCTGTTCATCTGTGAAGGAAAGTACCCCTTCTGGTTCATACGTTTCAGCTTCCCAGTCTTCTTTGAACTGTTCAAAATTATTTTTATATCTTCCGCAGGAAAACCTGTGGAACTGCTCTGCTTCATAAACCGCTTTCATAACAGTTTCGTCAATTTCATCATCCCAGCTGTATAAATGCCATTTTTCGTGACTGTCCCAGTTCCACTTTGAAAGATACACTTCTAATCCGTCAAAGAAATTATAGCATCGCGCCATTGCTTTCATTTCATTTCTTGTGAATCCCTTCCCCTTTAACTCCTTCTGTACTTTCTCCATCGTGGTTGCCGTTTTCAGCCTTGCCAGCACTACTTTGGGCAAATATTTTTGTTCCGTCTTTTTCTTCATTGCTCTTTCTCTCCAATCTATCCGCTATCCGCAATATGCTTTCCATCGACCGTTTAATATTGCCGTCTGTATTTGCGGTAATTGACAACACCCCGGCAATGTCCCGCATTTCCTCTGCGATCTCCACCGCTTCCCCGGCTTCAATGCTGAATTGCTCTGCACAACTTTTGCAGACTTGCGCCCCCTCCGGGATGGTTGCGCCGCATATCAAACATTGATCAACATTTGTCACTTTCCCATCCCTCCAACTTTTTAACTCTGTTTTCCAGATTGTGCGCCCGCTCTATAAGGTTGCAAACTTCGCTTGGTAAAAGTCCCGTTTCTTCATAATCGTGCAGTTTCTTCACGGCAGCTGTTACTGTTGTTTTTCCTTTCAGCACTGCTTTTCCGTTGTGATTTATCTCTGTCAGCCTTGACTTTTTCGGTTTTACGTTGCCCATCTTTTGTCGCTTAGTCTTTCTCTGCTGTCCTGCCGCTATCTTTGCCCCGGCAGAAACAATGTTGCTGTGCGGTATATATCCCCGCATTGCGTTATTAGTTGCCCGCATTGCTGCTTTCGGTATCATCTGCCGCACCTCCTATCAGCAAAGAAGAACAATGTTTCTGCCGCCCTCTTTGCTTTCCCTGCTCGGATAAACTTTTATATTCTTCTCACTTCCACTTATCACAATGGCTTTCTGGTCCATGCCTTTTAATATCTCAATCAGCCCCGCAACCGTGACTTCCTCTTTCTTCTCATACTCCGGCAACCCGTCAGCGTCCTTTTGCCCGGTCAGCTTTGCATATTCTTCAAATATCCTGCTTATAACGCAATTATCGCAATCCGCTTCCCCGTCATAGTCAAGGCAATGCCCGCAGCCCATGAAATCATCTGCGCCGCCCTCCCGGTCAATCGTGCAAAGGTCTTCCGGCACTGCATATCCTATATAGTCAGTCATAGGGATTGCCCTGCCCTCAATCTTTGGATAGCCCGGAAAAGCCAGATACCTTGAAATCACCCGTTCCGCTTCCTCTGCGCCGTAGCAAACCGCCGTGAAATAGCCTTGTGCCGCCAGTTCTTTCAGCCATTCTTTCTGTGCTTCCGTGGTCTTATTCCTGCCATACTTCATTTCAATATAAAGCCCGTGGAAGCCGTTCATTGGTACTGGCAAGCATAAATCCGGCACACCCGCTTTCACGCCCTGCCGCTTCAAATTTGCGGCTTCCAGCTGGTTTCTGCTACCGCCGTTCGGCACATGGTAAAGCAGCTTCAATTCCGGGTGCTTCGCTTGCTGCCATCCGCACCACACAATCAATGCTTCCTGCTCTGTGGCTTCACTCCGTCTTCGGTTCTGCTGTCTGTTGTAATATCCCATTGCCGCTTCACCTCTCTTTTAGCTTTTTAACGTGCGAACACTTAAACAAGCAGGACTGCGGAAGCAGAAAATAACAGTTTTTTGGTATGTATAAGTTGGGGTCATACTTAAATTGTTCTTCCCCCGTCTTATGCAGTACGCCCGTTATAACATCATTGTCAAAAAGCGTTATTTCAACGGTTTTTCCCAGATACTTTTCTAATTCACTTCTTTTCACCGCTTCACACCTCCGCTTCGTCAAAGTGCGTTGCCATCATATCTGCAATGTGAAGCATGACTGCCAGCTTGCATTGCTTCTGTGTCTTGTCTAAATCCCGGAAGTCAGATTGCGCCGCCTTGTCAAATGCGCCCATGTGCCAGCGGATTGCAAGTGCTTCATCCGTGGTCAGTTGCATAAACCTTGTTATCAGATACACGGACTTTTCACCGTGTCCCAGCGGCAGCGGGTCATTGTATGTATAACTATAAATCCCGTCTTTTTCCTCCAACTTGTAAACATCCGTTTTGCATATATCATGCAGAAGCGCAGCCACCGCCACTGTTTCATCATTGAATTTTTCACGGATTGCCCCATTTTTCCTGCTTTCCTCTGCGTGTATCGCCACCAGCCGTCTATATACATTGTTGCTGTGTGCCACCAGACCCCCGGCAAATGCGCCGTGGTGCTTCTGTCCTGCCGGGGCTTCAAAAAATCCGGCTGCGCCCATCCATGCAAGAAGACTGTCTGCGCCCTCACGCTTCACAAGTATTCTAAAAATCGTCTTGAATTTGTCCGCTTCTGTCATGCTTCCCCAGTCCCTCCATTCTTCCATCCGTTTTCCCTCTTTTCCGGGGGACTGCTGCCGCAATCCCCCCAGTTTATCAGTTTTCAGTTTCCAGTTCTTCAAACTCCACATAAGCGGAGCGGAAGCCAACATCGTAGTAGACGCCGGAACGCGCGCTGCCCAAACACAACGCCCCCACACCGCCGTAGGACGGGTAGTAGGAGCTAGACCCCCGGAACGGGATTGTTTCATCTTCCCCGCTGTCTGCGTATATGTACGCCATTTCTTCATCCAAATTCTGCGTAACAATGCCCAGCTGTTGCAATATTTCCGGCATTTCTTCCAATTCGATCTCTAAGTCTGTGGAGCGGCAACCGTCCCAGCCATCTTCCGGGGCTTCCGTTGTCACTTTCACGCCGCCGTGCGCCGCGTCAAGAAAAATGTCCTGTCCTGCTGCCGTCTTCGCCCTCTGCCATGCTTCACTATCCGGGGACAAGTTAGCGACTGCCGCGTCATTGTCCTTTATGTACTCAATAGCACCTTTGCACAGCCGCAACCCCGCGACCATTTCCCAGTTATCGCCGCATAAGTCGCAAACACCGTCCGGCGTGTGTGTATGCGTCCATGTGACGGGTCCGCTTCCTGTCAGCGTGTGTCCATAATCGTATTTTTCGCCGCTCTCGCTTTCGTCATAAAAATATTTTCCCCGTGCCGTGTTTCCGTGCGGAAGTGTGCCGCCCTCCATGCTTTCATTCTGCAAATACATCCATTCCGCATTTGTCATTAAATGCCAGCCGTCGCCCTTGCCCCTGCAAAGTCTGTTTGCAAGATTAAAGTCGATCTTATTTGCTGCTTGTGCAAACGGTATAGAGCACGGAACGCCTTTTACAAGCGTGTTTTCATACTTTGAAATATAGACCGCTTTTGCCCTTCTTCCGCAGATCACAAACATAGGATCAAGCGGCTTTCCTTCTTCCGGGGTGAATTTCACCATGATTGACGGCAGCCCCGCATTGTCAAACAGTACTACGTTTTCATGTTTCATTGTTGTTTCCTCCTTTTGTTGTATCTGGTTTATTTTAATTTTTCATTGCTTGCTTTTCCGTCCCGACAACGTATAACTTGCCGTCTTTCTCATACAGCATTGTCAGTCCTTTTAATGTTGCCAGCGTGATTTCCTCCCTCATTCCCTCTGAAAAGCCGTATTTTGTGCCGATCAAAATATAACTGCACTGTGTCAATATGTCCTGTCCTGCTGCCATGCCCTGTCTTCGTTCCTCCGGCTTTTCTTCGTCCAAAACCTCTGTCATGTATAAATGCACCGTCACGGGCGCAAATCCGCTGTTTAATGCCGCTTTGGTCAATTCCCTTGCATATTCCTTGTTGCGCCGCGTTTCGCCCCTATACGGGCTACACACGTAAAGCAAATTATTATTCAACCGCTGTACCTCCCGCTCATCAGTTTTTAAACTGCCTTGTCAATTCCTCATACTGCCTTTCAAGGTTCTTTATGTTCTCGTATGTACTACAATCGTTGCAGCTTTCCATGCACTCCCGGCAAAACTCCTTTTCCTCTGCCAGATTATTTGTCAGTACCCACAATGCAAACGCAATGTCTGAAAACTCCTGCTTTGCTTCTGCTTCTGTTTGTTCTTTTACTGCTGCCACTTCTTCATCTGTTATTCCGTATTTTTCTTTTAGGTCTTCATACATCCGCATTGCGGTTTCCTTTTCGCCGCCTACGCCCCGTTCTGCCAGTGCCTTGATTTTTCCCAGCTTTTCAAGCACTTTTTCTCGTTGTATCTGGTCCATGTGTCAACCTCCCAAATAGCACCATGATTGCGGTGCTTTCTTCACTCCTACTTCCGACAATGAAATTGCCCTCACATATTCTTTCAGCTGTGTTATATGCCAGCCCCACAACGGTTTTGTGCTGCGTCCTGCATACTCTTTCAGCTGCTTTCTGGTCAGACAACTTGCCTTTTCCAAATTGTACGGTGTCCCGGTTTCCTGCGGCGGCAATGCCCATGCTGAAATCTCCGGCACGGTGTCCAACTTGTAAAAACAATCGCAGACAAATTCACCGACTACACCCACGCCGCCTGTCACATATACAAGCACTGTGTATGGTTCGTCTTCCTGCGGTCTGGTCTTTCGGATTTCAAGCAGCTTTTCCCCTGCTTTTATCCGTTTCCACCATTCTTCATGTATTGAAATAATTATTGATCTCACTTCTTACCCTCCTGCCCTATAAAATCAAAAATACTTAATTGTGATCGCAACGGCACTGGTTTTCCTTTTTCTTCCCATATCTTCAACGGCTCGTAATCTCTGAAATTCGGTGACAACTTTATAACTCTTTTGCTATTACACCAACGCTGCATATGGTGACAAATTTTGAAGTGTTCTAGCTGCTGCCTACTGTATTTTCTTTCAACTCCCGGCAGCCACCGCCCTTTTTTATCAACAAATTTCTGTTTATCGTATACCATGATGTATGGCATAAAGCCCATTTCACGCAATGTGTAGACTCTCATTAAGTCTTCTTCTGTTGTGCTCCAAAAATTTACCAGCACATAAACACTTGTTTTGTCTGGGCTTTTCAGTCCCGTTTCCTTGAAATATTGGAACTTTTGTTCCAATTTCTCTTTTGGATCATCCCATGCAAAGTGATAATCCTTCACTTTGATTTCCCGCAGTGCTTCTTCTATTTCCGGCGTGAAATACCGTATATCCATACCGCCATCAAATGTCACCTGTGCTTTGCTTTCTGCCAGCTGCCGCAATAGTTCCATTCTGTCTTTACAAGCAAGTAAATTCTGATCGTAAAGCATTATGTTTTTCTGTCCGTCCCAAAACTCCTTCAAATCAGCCACTTTTATTGACTTGCACCCGTCCTTGTCCGGCGTTATGCAGAAGCCGCCCCGTGACTGTGCGTGGTTTAATCGCGGACAACCTCTTGTCAGCCATCCAAAAGCCGTGTCTTTCGTCAATTCTGGGTATAGTCCGTAATCTGGGTATGTATGCTCTATGTCATGTGTCAATTTGTTTTCCAGATCATACCCGCTGCCACCCCGGAACACCTCTGCTGCTGTATACTGTATATCCGGCTCTTTGCTCTCCGTGAAAATTTTGCTGATATACACACGATCGTAAAACCCGCCCGGCTTGCAAAACTCCACCTCTGCGCCCTTTGCCTTGAAATATGCAGATATTTTCATCAAACACAAATTCGGGTAATTGTGACTGTCAACATCAATCAGCCCTACTTTCACGCCTTGTGTCCTCCTGCTTTCTCAAACTCGTTTTCAAGTTCTATGCGGATATACAGAATGTGTTTCAGTTGATCCACCTTGTATTCCCCGAACTGTTCAACTGACACTTGTGGTGGCAGTGCGTCAATTTTTTTCCAGTCCCACATATTTTCCGTTGCTCTGTATGTTTCAAGACCTATCCCATACTTTTTCACCCTGCGCGTCTGCCGTATTCCTGCGCTTTTTGCGTTTGCTGCAAACCCTCTGTAGATCACATGCCCTGCGGCGTTTACGATCACAATTCTGTCGCTCGGCGTAATCTTTTCTATTGCTTCACCTAAGATCATCTTTACTACCTCGATTCTTTTTCCCCGGCTGCGCCCTGCTGCCAGCCTTTTTCCTCTGCTTCCGCTTCCTGCTGCCCGCTGCGGTCTTTTTCTTCCACATCTTCAAGTAAATATGCCACCCTGTCTGGTCATAATAGACGGGTTCGCAAGAAACAATGTCGTAGTCTGCATATATCTTCTTAAACTCCGACAATCCCCCATCCGGGGACTTTGCCATCCGTTCAACCTTTGCTTTGCTGTACTTGAAATCGTTGCATTTCTCCGTGGGTTCTTCTAGGCTGCGGCTTGCTTTCCACAAATTCTGATCCGCTACCGTTTCCGGCGTGTTGTCTTCCCTCTTTGTTTCCGGGCGTTCCAAATTCCGGCTAGAAGAATACCTTTTCTTCCCCTGCGGGTCTTTCACTATGTATCTACAAAGTCCCTCTATACCGTTTTCGTTCATCTGCAAGCGGTCTGCATTGACCCATCCCAACCGCTCTATACTATCTCGGTATGCTGCCGCTTCTTTTTTGTCTGCGCCGTCCGCTTTCTTCCAGTTGATACGCTGTGCTGACCACATCATTTCTACTTCGTCGCGATCCATGCCGCCATTCATGATTATGTGGTGGTGTATTCTTTTCAGCTGTTTGCCTTCCTTCGTGAACTTGTATTCAGTTACCAGAATATATTTCAATGGACCAAGACCCAGCTTTTGTCTGCGGTATGCGATCCGGCGCAAGTAGTTATTTACAATCTTTTCTGCTTCTTCGACTGTGCCGGGCAAGTTGTCTTCACTGTATGTGCATGAAGTATGCAAGTCCCCAATATTGAAATTGCCATTCGCCAGCTGCACCAGATACCTTTTTGCGTTCTTATCGTTCAAGGCGTTCTGCTTTGGCTTCTTCGCTTTCCTCCGCTTCCCCCTCTTTCCTCTGGTTGCTTCCTCTGCCTTTTCTGTTCTGGGGATTATATCAACTTCCCTATAATCGGCGCAGTCTGTCTTCTTCTCTCTGATAAACACCACTGCACTTCCTTTTCTGTCCTTATGCCATATCTGCTTTTAGGGTACATCCGTAGGAAGTGCCGGGGTTCTCCCCTCCGCTTATCCATCTATTATCCATATCTTACGGAAGTATATATATTGATACATTCTTACGGAAGTATAAATATATATTACTAATCGTTAGAATGTTAATACCCCATACAAGCCCGTTTCGCGGTCTGAAAACCGCTTATTTTCAAGGCTTTCACCTTGCTTACGGAAGTATAAATAATTCTTGCATTTTAACCGCCGATATGGTACAATAAACGTGTTCAATAGTTTATTACAAAATCGACTTGAAAACCCTTTGTAATTCGCAGTTGCAAAGGGTTTTCTATTTCCCTTTTGCGGCTTCTGCCGCTTCTATTCCCAACGGCTTCACCTCCCTTTTACCGTAATCCCATTTGTTTACTCATAAACTCGCCGTATAAATTCCGCATGGTGTCCCAGTCAATTTCCCCTGCGTGATGTAAGACGAACAATCCGCCCCACAACATAGCAGACTTTATTTCTATTGGTTTTTCTTCCTGCTTATATAGCCAGTTTTCCAAATCAAAATAGGCTTGCTTTGCTGTCTTCCTCTCTTTTGCCACCGCTGCCACCTCCTAACTTGCCGCTTGCTTTCGTCCTGCTGCTGCCGTTTCCTCCTTATCCCGCTGCGTCACCTTGACCGTGATCTTTGCGTGTTCTCTTTCTGAAAGAATAAGTGCCAGCGTATCAAAGAAGCGTTGTGCATTAAAGGTCCCTTTGATCTCCACTGCTGCCACCTCCGTTTATACTGGCTGGGCAGCAGGGATCGTTTTCTTTCTTTCCAGACCCTTTGCAAATCTCGCGCCCTGCATGAATATAAGAAACTCTTTCTGTTCATCCGGGGTCATTTCGTCCAGAAATTGCAACACTGCTGCCGCTTCCGGCTTGTGCTCTGTCTTCAATAAAATTTCCATCTGCTCTGCCATTCTGTTTTCCTCCCGTTTTGTAAAATTTCCTTTCTGCACTGCCGCTTCCGCTTTTCACCTTAAAAAGCCGACTGCCCGGAAAACTTGTTTACCGTCCACACGCTTTCTAGCTGGCGTGACCGCTGCCGATCTTGACGCAGTGCGTATTTTTGAGGGTTGGCTTCCTCGGTTATGTCTTTACAAGTCCATTTTGTTTTCGTTGTTTGTCCTTGTACGCCCATTATATATCCACAAAATGTCCTTGTCAATCCTTTTTTTAATTTTTTTATTTCATTTTGTCTTGACTAAACCATTTTTAAGATGTATAGTAAAAGCACATACAAAAAGAAAGAGGGTGAATACATAGTGGAAGTTTATGAGAGAATACGGGAATTGCGGAAAAATCATCTTCGCATGACCCAAACCGATTTCGGTGATAGGCTTGGCGTTAGTCGTTCTGTAATAAAAAATATAGAATTAAATGCCCTTGCCCGCCCGGATCAAAAACTGTCACTGATAAAACTGATCTGTAAAGAATTTTCTGTCAATGAAGACTGGCTTTTGAACGGCAATGATCCTATGTTTGTTGAGCCGGACACATTCAGCCTTGATGAATTTGTGAAGCAACGCGGCGCGACGGACCTTGAATTGCAGATAGTAAAGACCTATTTTGATTTAGACCCGGACATAAGGGGGATTTTAGTTGATCATTTTAGAAAAGGGCTTGCTTCTGCTATCATCGAAAATCCAGCAATGACAGTTCCAGATACGCCGGATGAATTGGAAGCCCAATGCCCGCCCGTGGATGTTGGTGGCATTTCCGGGACAGACGCTGGGTGATAATTGCACCCAGCGTTCCTTGCTTGCTACTTAACGACTGTTATTTTTGTTCTTCCAGAAAAATTCAGATTGTAATATATTGTGCTGGTTTCGCGGTAGTAAATAGCATAAATTCTGCTATCGAAATATTTTATATATTTTTTTGTCATTGTGACCACCTTTCCGCAAGGCTGGGCGCACTACAATTATAGAATGTTTTTTATTCTGGAAAATTTTTCAAAGAAAGGTAAATGATTATGAAAAACAAAACTGTTTTTATTGTATTATTTTTTTGTTTTCTGCTTTTGACTGGTTGTGGTGGTTCTCCATCTTCTGAAAAATCTACCGAACTTTCTGAAAAGTATGATTTTTACAAAGAGTCTGCTGATAATATTCGTAGAGGTTGCGACGTTACTTCGGAAGAAGCAGATGATATTTTTATAATTCTAGTAGATGAATGTGGTGTGTCTGATCTTATCAACTATGTTTCCAATAATAATGACGGCACTTTTTCCATATGGTCTTCTGGTACAAAATATACTGTGGCTTTAGATAACGGCACTGTTTCAACTGTATTTACTAAAAGCTGGTTTTCAGACGTTCAATTATATCCAGAGGTTGAGGACGATGAAGAATATGCAGAAGGACGCGATGTAACAGAAGAAACCGAAACTTCATCCGATAGTATACCCGACAATTCTTTAGTTGTTTTAGATTTCTCTGCTTCTGATATTCCTTATGGTGAATTTGATACAGGCGCATTGGAAATCCAACACGGCGAATTATTAAGTGTCATTTATAATGACGGCATCGTTGTTGTAAAGGCGAAAATTCAGCCCAGTTTTACCAATGATTTAACAATCGGTCAAAATTATTTCAATGTTTGTGATTTAATTAAGAATCATGGCTTTAATAGTTGTGAGGAATTGCAATACTGGGCGGTTGCCGATATGACGAACGGTGAAGAAGCCAAAGTCATTTCTTTTGACCTTGATAAAAATACTATAAACAACGTCTATGACGAAAAAATTGTTGAAAACCAACTTGGAAACTATGTCAATAATCTATTTATTCATGCTAGTTTGACGGAATAAGACGAAAAATGTCACGAAAAACCCCGGCAGTGCTGGGAACACTGCCGGGGCGGTGCAAATAATATATCATACCAGATACAACATACCATCCGCATAATTATAATATCACTTGCGGGCGGGAAATCAAAGGCAATTAAGGTGATAAAATGAGAAAAAAAGAATCAGCGGCAAGCCTTGTGCGTGTCGCTTTATATATCCGCGTTTCCGGGGAAGAACAAAAAATGCATGGTTTGTCTCTTGAAGCGCAGCAAGAACGGCTTGAAAAGTACGCCCGTGAACGCGGCTGGCTGATTGTCGGCATATATATTGACGCTGCCAAAACCGCCCGGAAGCACTTGCACAAGCGCACTGAATTTCAAAAAATGATAGATTCTGTCAAGCGGAATGAAATTGATATACTGCTTTTCTGCCGCCTTGATCGCTGGTTTCGATCTGTTGCGGACTATTACAAGATCATGGAAATTTTACATGATCACAACTGCGAATGGTTGACCACTGATGAAGAATATGACACAACCACCGCAAACGGGCGTTTGTATATCAATGTAAAGCTATCCATAGCCCAGAATGAAGCCGATATTGACGGGGAAAGAATCGACGTTGTGTTTGACAGTAAAATTGCTCATGGCACGGTTGTTTCTGGCAACTGTCCTTTTGGCTTCCGGGTGAATGATGAAAAGCGGCTTGAAATCGTCCCGGAAGACGCAGACATTGTGCGGGACGCTTTTTGCAGATATGAAGCCACTGTGTCCCAGCGCGGAACTATTAAATATATCCGGGAAAAATACGGCGTGAATTGGTGTGACGCGACTTTTCGGCGTATGCTTCGGGAAAAACTATATACTGGCATATACGACCGGGGCGGCAGGATCAATGAAAATTTCTGTCCGGCAATTATCACCCATGATCAATTTGAACATGTGCAGAAGTTGACCAGCAAAAACGCGCGTTCCTCTCCGTCCGGCAAGGTTTATATTTTCACATCCATTCTAACTTGTAATGAGTGCAGTCATAAATTAGTAGGCTATAGCACACGGCAATATTGTTATTATCGTTGTAACCAGCATTTTCAGCGTGGGCGTTGTTCAAACAATCATTCTGTCCGGGAAGATTTTATTGAATCATGGCTTTTTGATCATCTGGAAGAAGAAATAAACCGCTGTCAGCTTGAATGGGAAGTACAAGCCGCCAGCCGTAAACGTTCGATCACATCCAGCGACAAAGCGGCTCTTAAACGAAAACTTTCTAAACTGAAAGAATTATATGTGAATGAGTTAATAGACCTTGAAGAATACAAAAAGGACTATGAAATATATACCACAGCACTTAGGCAGCTACCAGACCCGGCGCAGGAAGCACCGCCAGACTTCGCAGCCGTAAGAAACATTTTGACTACTGATTTCAAGTCGATATATAATACTTTAACCCGTGAAGAAAAACGCACTCTTTGGCGATCCGTCATTGAAGAAATAAGGATTGATAATGACGGGAATATCACGGGAATTGTTTTTGGGTAGTGTTGTATTAACTAGACACTACCCGTCGGCTCATCCGCCAGAATAATCGCCGGTTTCGTCACCAGCGCACGCGCAATCGCCACTCTCTGCTGCTGTCCGCCAGAAAGCTGTGCCGGAAGATTATCCAGTTTACTCTCCAGACCCAGCGCGTGCACAATCTTCTCAACAAACGCGTTGTCTACGCTTCTCCCGTCCAGTTCCAGCGGCAGTACGATATTCTCATAAACGCTTAAGATCGGCACCAGATTATAGCTTTGAAAGATAAAGCCGATCTGCCGCCTGCGGAAAATCGTCAGATCCCGCTCATTCAACTCAAAAATCTTCCTGCCTGCCACCGTTACAGTGCCGGACGTAGCATAATCGAGTCCGCCCAGCATATGCAGAAGCGTGGACTTGCCGGACCCGGAAGTACCCACCACTGCGGTAAACTCGCCTTCCTCCACAGACAGATCCACGCCGTCTAATGCCTTGACCTGCGTATCGCCGTCCCCGTAATATTTCTTCAGATCATGGGTTTCTAAGATTTTCATATGACTCCTCCCTGTGCGAAACTGCACCGCACTAATGTCTTCTACTATAGATTATCAGATACTTCTTACGGTAGTCTGACAAGAAGGAAGAAAAGATATGACAGTTTTGTAAGAAATAGGATCTCGCGCGACAGAATTTTGCAAACAGAATATATTTTTCAGATTTCAGCATTTAACAGAAAAAGCGAAAAGCTGCTGCCCTGTCCCACTCTGGAGGATACGGTGATATAGCCTTTCTCACGCTGTAATATAAGCTGTGCCAGATACAGCCCCAGACCGCTGCCCTCCTGCTGTTCCACTGCCTTGCCGCGATAGAAACGTTTAAATATCAGATTATATTCACTCTCGGGAATACCGATCCCTTCATCCGTAATCGTGATCTTCGTATAGAGATCCAGTCTGGTCAGCGTAATCCGTATTCTGCTGTGCTCCGGCGCATACTTCACCGCGTTTTCCAGAATATTCGACATTGCTTCCGCCGTCCACCTGGGATTGTGATATACTGTACAGTCCTGAAACTCTTCCACCGCCAGTTCAAGATCTCTGGCGACCGCCTGCGCATAGACGGAACTGACCGCCTTCGCGATCGTCTTCTTGATCCCGGTATTCTGCGCTTCGAAATGAATGATGCCGTTTTCCAGCCGGGATGCCTTCAGAAGATCCGCCATCAGCCACTGTAATTTATCCGCCTGGCTCTTCGCGTGCGAGAGAAATTCCTGCCGTCTGCTCTCTTCGATTCCGGCGTCCTGCAGAAGTTCCATATCCATCACGATATTGGCCAGTGGCGTTTTAAACTGATGGGAGAGGTCCGATACCAGTTCCATGGTTCTGTTTTTCTCTTCCTGCGCCTGCTGCTCCTTGTACCCCATACTGCTCAGGATTCGCCTGAGCTGGCTGATCACACGGGATTCTCTTGTCTCCGCCACATCTGACCCATATATGCCGTCCTGCAGAGCGGCCTGCGCATCCGCGCGCTGGAAATCCTCCAGGATGCGGTCCATTTTCTTCCACTGCCACAAGAAATAAGCCGTGCCTGCAATCAATGCAATCAGACACAGCGCAAGGCAGACTGCAAGTATCAGGATTACAGCCTGCAGCTTCATGTTTTCCCCGGAAAACAGATTCACCCTTTGTCCTCCCACAGATAGCCGATTCCCTGAATCGTACGGATATAACTTCCGCCTAATTTCTTACGCAGACGGCTGATGTTGACGGAGAGCGTATTTTCCTCTACATAATTCCCGTCTATATCCCATACACGCTGCAGAATCTGTTCTTTTAATAACGCCTGATTTTTATTTTCCAGAAAATATTGTACAAGCCGGAACTCCGTCATGCTCAAGTCCAGTTCCGTCTCTCCGCAAAAAGCCCGGAATGTCTTCGTATCCAGAACCACATCTCCTGATTTCATCAGTCCGTCATCCGTATAGGCTTCAGCACCTTCTGCCAGATCAGAAGCTGCCGTTCTTCTGCTTAAGATGTTCTGCAGCCGAACCTTCAGTACAGAAAGGGAAAACGGCTTGGTCATATAGTCATCTGCACCGCTCGTAAGCCCCATGATCTCGTCCGTCTCCAGGTCACGCGCCGTCAGCATAAGAACCGCCGCCCGTCCCTTGTTCTCTACGGTATTATCCCCTTCAAACTTCCTGATCTTCCTGCAAAACGATATACCGTCCCCGTCCGGCAGATTCAGATCCAGAATCACTGCGTCGGGATTCTCTTTCTCATAGATCGCGCTTCCCTCCCGCAATGTCCGCGCACACAGGACAGTGTAACCTTCCTGTTCCAGCGCATAAGAAATGCCGCGGTTTAAACCTTCATCATCCTCTATCGTCAATACTTTTATGTTCTCCATGATTCCGTCCTCTCCATGCACCACTATAGCATAAAGAGACCCAGAGTCAACCCCATTCCCACCGCACAACCGATAAATCCCATGACTGCCACATACATAACAACCGTTACTATATCTCTTGCCATTTTCATACGGACGCCTCCTCCCATTCGATGATTCCATCATAAACAGGAGATGTCGCCTACTTGCATATAAGATGTGTCATAACTGTCAAATGATCATTCTTTCCCACGCAATACAAATTCTATAACCGCCTGTGCCGATTTATTGTCCAGCTGGACAAGATACTGCTTCGCCTCTGCGAACAGCGCTTTCTCTTTCACTTTCACCATGCTTATATCCGCACTCTCCGCAAGATCATGTGATTCCACCCACTCGACATCTGTTTCGTTCTCCATAAAAGGAAACGCATACTGCGTCAGGTAAGCCATATCAAATGCTTCCACGTAGGCGCCTTCTGCCTCCACAGAAACCTTCGCCTTCCAGACCTCCCCGCTGGCGGCGTGAATCTTCAATTCCACCGAGGTGCCTTCTTTGATAAACCATATTTTCCAGTAACTGTACAGCATCGCTTCCATGCTCCTGCGCATCGGTGTATCAATCGTACACAATTCAGCCTTCGTCGCATCAAAATCGCATTCCTGCAGCGCATCGGTAAAAACGCCATATGCCGCCATCGTTTGAACCCATCTTTTGCCTGTGTCGATCGCCTGCTTCATATCCATCTGCCCCGGCAGCGGCTCGTGAGGCAGCTCTCGGCCGCCGTTTTCCCACACTGCCAGCACAAGCGCCCGCGTATCCTCAGTCATCTCCCGCCCCTGAAACGCTTCCGGCTCCTCCGCCTGCTCCTGTGCAGCCTTTAAACTGTTGTCCGCCAGAAAGCTGATTTCCTCAGACTGTACTGCGATTGTACCGGTACTGTTCAGGAACCGCTCTTCTCTCCGTATCAGCAGACGCTCCGTTAAGAACCACCCGCCGAAGATTACGCAGACAGCCGTAAGAAACATAAGCGATGCATAGATTCTACTTTTGCTCATCATCCGCCGCTCCTTTACATCTCAGACATAAACTCACCCGCGTTCCGCTTACGCCGTCACTCTCAAATTCCAGTGTGCTTCCATGGATTCTCGCAATCTTCTCCGCCAGCGCCAGCCCGATTCCGGCGCCATGCTGCTTTCTGGAACGGGATTTATCTACCATATAGAAAGCTTCCTTAATTCTCTGAATCTCCTGTGCCGGAATGCCGCTCCCGTTATCAGCGACCTGTATCATATACACCTGTCCGCACCGTCTGCCCGTGACCTGAATACCGTCGGCACCGGCTTTCAGCGCATTATCAATCAGATTCAGATAAAGTGTTTTAAACAAATCATACTCCACTTCTATATATGCCGTTTCGATACTGCACTGCAAAGTCACTCCTTTTTCCGTCATCAAATATTCGGTATCTGCCGTTAATTCCTGAAAAAGAAGCCTTGTCTCTGTCTCCTGCAGGACAAAATCCCTGTGTTCCAGCACTGTCATATCCATCAGCTTATGGGACAGCGACTCCAGACGCATCCCCTCATTCCAGATATACCACGCCGCCTGCTTCTGCTCCTTACGCGGCAATTCTTTGTGATAGATCCGGTCAGCGTAACCGATCATGGACGTGAGCGGCGTCTTGAGTTCATGTGCAAAATTCGCCACAAAGTCTTCCTTCTGTCTTGCAATTTCCGACAACTCCTGCACTTTTTCTTCCACAGCAGCCGCCATCCGGTTAAAATTCCGCGCAAGCTGCCCCACTTCATCAGATCCCGTGTCCGCTACCCGCTCACTGTAATTGCCGTCGGCAATTTTCTGCGTGGCGCCGGTCAGGGTTTTGACCGATCGAGTCAGAAATAAAGACAAACCAAATATCAGAACGCTTCCGATCCCGATCGTCACCGCATACACGGCACCAAATTTCACGATCATCTGCTCCTGCTGCTCAGATACCCTCTCTACATCTGTTCCCGTCACCAGATATACGCTCGCATTGTTATGAGATACAATTCCTGCCGTCAGCAGACAGTTCCTCTCACCGATCATAACAAACCGGCAGCTGACCGCGTCTGCCGCCACATCCTGCAGTAATCCGCCCGTATCTGCCCCGACCGGGAACGCAGAGAATAACTCCTTACCATCCGTTGTGTAAAGAGCCGTCATCTCCCTCATATCCGAAGCTATGCTGCTGCAATCATACGTTCCATCAGCCGCTTCCGCAATCCATTCTTCTCCCCGCGTGATCAGATTCGCCTGCACCACGAATTTATTATACTGATATTGTTCCACGGCCGCCTCGATCTCACGTTCCATGGTAATATCATAGAAAAAGGCAATCAGCAGGTAACCGCCGATCAGAAAAGCCGCGCTGAAGAATATAGTGATACAGAAGAACATTTTCGTCCCCAGCTTCATAACATCACCTTACCCTTCCAGCCTGTACCCGATGCGAAACACGGTCCTGATCCGCTCATCCCAGCCCAGCTTCCTGCGCAGCCTCTGGATATGGGTATCCAGCGTCCTCGTATCTCCCAGGAAGGGCTCGTTCCACACTTTTTCATATAGTCTGTCCCGGTACTGCGCCACATTTCTGTTCTGAATCAGTTCCACCAGCAGATCAAACTCCTTGACCGTCAGTTCCACTTCTTCTCCGTTCTGATATGCCCTGCGTGATTCCAGATTAATCTCGACATCCGCAAAAGTGAGATTCTTCCTATTTTTCCCGTATCTGCGAAGCACCGCCTCCATTCGGGCAATCACCTCACCACTCTGAAAAGGCTTGACGATATAATCGTCCGCTCCCAGCTTAAGCCCTCGGATGCGATCTCCCACAGCACTTTTCGCCGTCAGGAAAATCACGGGGATCTCCATCGGTCTGATATACTCTAACAGTTCATAACCGTCGATCTCCGGCAGCATAATATCCAGCAGGATAAAATCATAATCCGTATGCTCTTCCAGCAGATCCGCCGCTTCCCTGCCATTATAAGCACAAGTGCACCGATATCCCTCATCGGACAGATCCATATACAATAAATTGGCGATTGCCTCGTCATCTTCCACGATCAAAACATTCATTAACATAGCCCTCTGTATGTACCACAGCCCCGTAACAGCACCGCCGGGGGCGGCACTGTTACGAGATCTCCTCCGCTGTTTCCTATCTTACCATACAGATGTGTCAAAGTTGTCAAAAATATTCTCTATCGCCACTCAAAAATACATATGTAAGTGCAGGATGCCGCATCCTACACCACCCCGAGCAGTGTCCCGATCCAGTAGATCACACCCAGCCCCCAGCTCGTAACAATACCAAACAGTATGACCGGTCCCGCGATCGTAAAGATCTTACAGCCGATTCCGAACACCTGCCCCTCCTTCTGATACTCGATCGCCGCGGACGCAATAGAATTCGCAAATCCGGTAATCGGCACGAGTGCACCGCCGCCGCCCCATTCCACCAACTTAGGATACAGATTAAAGCCCGTGAGAAGTACACTGATCAGCACCAGCAGCATAGAACACCAGGAGCCTGCCGTCTCCTTATCCAGCCCCATCGTACTGGTCGCATAATTTAAGATAAACTGTCCCAGAATACATATAATACCACCCGTTATGAATGCTTTGCACATGCGCCACAGGAGACTGTACTTCGGTGTCACCTGCTCCACATGCTGCCTGTATTCCTGCTCCTTCTTCTGCTGCATTGTCTGTGGTTTCTGATTTCCCTGTGTCATATGACTGCTTCCTTTCTTTTGATTTTTTCCTGTTTTGCAAGTTTTCTACGCCGTGTTTATCCTCCATATAAAAACACCTGTTGTGTAAAATAGATCAGACTGCCCGTCAGTTTCCCAAGCGCGACCGCCAGAATCGCAATTCCCAGCCCGTGCCGGAATCCGATTCTTCTGGCGAAAATCGGAATCGTATTCAGCATCTCCGCAATGGCCAGCGCCAGACATCCTACAAAAATACCTGCAAAGATGCCAAAGATAAGCAGAAACAGCGTTCCGAGCAGATTCCACACACCTTCCGTCGCACCGGTCCCGAACAGATTATGTCCTCTTACAAATGCACCGATCATCCCCCAGTTGCTGAATATACTGAAGAAACCGCCGAACAGCGTTCCGAATACCACCATTTCCTCCAGCACAAAAATTCTGCGCGCCACGTGCATCTTGCCGGCAAACCGCGGAATCAGTCCGACCGAAATAAGTACCGTAAACACGCCCGCGGAAACGATAAGACCGCTGCTGACTCCAATCACTGCCAAAAAAATCTGCTTTATAAATATCATTTGTTATTGATCTCCCTCTTTAATTGACATCCATTGTCTTTCCTTCTCTGTCCGCCGTCTCTATAAGCGCCTTATTGACGTCCGTCTCATAGACCCGCATCTCCACCTCGATCGGTGTGGGGTCTTTCGTGATTCTTCTGCCGCCGATGTGATTAAAGAACACAATAATACCGATTGCCAGCCCTGTCGAATACGCCAGTTCCAGAATACCGTAGCCGTCACCCGGCTGTCCCATGACCATCTCATAGATTTTCGTAAAGACATCATTGATTCCGATATCATTGTGAAAAGCCATAATCGTAAAAGCCGTTCCAAAGAAACTGACTGCTGCCACGAAAACAAGCTTGATCCACTGCAGCGGTCCCTTATGTTTATTGACATCGATATACTCTACCATAACAGCCGGTTCGCCAATGCTTTCCACGCTTGCTTCCGGACATATTTTATTGATCTCCTCGATCACCTTGAGCAGACTGATGACCTGTCTTTTCGGCTCCCCCTGCTTGAAGTGGTGCAGTTTGACCGCCTTTGCTTTTGCCAGAATATGTGTATCACCGCACGTCAGCTTTCCGATGTCTTTCACATAGACATCATCAGACTGCAGTTCCACGTTCTGCTGTGCATGAATATAAATTGTCGTGCTATTAGTTGACATAACATTATACTCCTATGACAAAACCTGCCGATTTGCTTTTAGTATGCTGCCATATCTTTCTTTTATGCATTTGTCCGGAACAAAAAAGATTATCACAGGATACCCTTTCCTGATTGTTATATAAATAATGTAAAAAGCCCGGCACAGGCATTTATTTCCTGTACCGGGCTTATATTTATTCATTCAATATATTAAATAACAGGTAATATTTCTTTGCAGTACCATTTATCGTCCGTCTGCCGGATGTCGTCTCCCTGTCGGATAATCGGATGATCCGCATCATTGATCGGAATATAACGTATCGTCCCTCTCCCGCCGTCAGACATGATCACCTGTCTGTTTATATACTCGCTGCGCATGTTTTTGAGAAAATTCATGACAAGTTTCCGGTCTAGCCCTTCAAACTGTTCTTCATAGAACATATCAAATACGTCAAGCGGCAGTTTCGCACTCTTATAGCTCCTCGCGGACACCATGGCATCATAAATGTCGGATATTGCCGTGATTCTGGCGTACAGTCCGATCGCATCGCCCGAAATACCATCCGGATATCCCTGTCCGGTCAGTTTTTCATGATGATGGCGCGCTGCCATCCTGATATTGTCGTCAAACTTATCCTGCAGCAGTTCATCCGAGTAAACCGGATGCCTGCGCATGACCGCCAGCTCTTCCTCCGTCAGTCTCCGGGGCGCATTCAAAATATCCTCGGGGATCATCGTTTTGCCGATATCATGCAGGAGTCCTGCCAGAACAAGCATATTCACGTCCTCCGGCGGCAGCGAAAGCCACCCCGCCTGCATACCGTTCAGAAACGCTACGTTGAGGCAGTGCCGCTGCAATTCTTCATCCATGGGTCTTGGGAAATTGATACAGGAAAGTATCATCACCGGATCAAAATCCTGCAGTTTCCCCGCAACTTCACGCGTCAACGGCGCCATCCTCTCATCGTTAAGCCACTGCTCATAGTCCTTTCTATGGAAAAGACCGCCCACATTCTGCTGCAGCCGCGTATATCCTGTTCGTCTCTCGGTGATCTCCCGTCGGGTCTCTATCGGCACGTGCGCATCCGACACGATCTCCAGATAGGTGTCTTCATACACCATAATGTTTCTGCTGTCCCCGTAAAACCGCATCAACTTATCCAGCTTCGCCCTGGTGATCGTCTCACCCTTACGCAGCAGCAGTACTGCACCTGTATGATTAAAAATATCATCCTTTAATACAAGTCCGTCCCATAAATATTCAGCAGGAAGTGTCTGTAGTTTCCTGATGCTCATCTGTCGTCCCCCGTTCCAGGCGGATACCGCTGATCCGGCAGCCATACTCCTCCGCCAGCATATCGCTCTGATCTATTCTGACAATGCCGCATTCCAGAACGATTGTCCCCTTGTCCATGTTAAGCCTCAGCACAAAACCGTCTCCCACTGCAAAACATCCTGCATCCGCCTGCATCAGCACACCATTTGCACTCATATTGATCGTTCGGATACGCATCGGCTTACGAAGGCATATCTCCCTGTCATCTATCACCACTGCCTCTATCATGCCCTCCAGTTCCACCGGATATCTTGTTCTCGCCCTGTCTTCCTTCTCCTTACCCCTGCCCAGAAACACTTCGATCTCATTATCCACCATGGCGCCTTTGATCGTGCCGTACAGCTCATAAAGACACTCATCTGCGAAAATAAAGGCCGAAATGCGGTAATATTTCCTGTCCGCCAGACTGTCGGCGCTGATGGTCACAGAATTAGTCAGGCTGTTGAATCTCAGGATTCTGGTATCGGCAATCAATGCGCCGTCTTCTATATTTTTAATGACTATTCTACGGTTTCTGATCGTGCTCTCATTCATCTGTCCTGTTCCTTATGTATACTTCTCCTGGATTCCGCTCCGTGCTGTTTACCCGGGTATTATTTCGTATGTCATCAATTCATACCGCAGGCGGGTGCCCTCCATGATTTCCGGCGGAAGCAGCGCTCTCGCCACAAGCTTGATTTCATCGCTTTCCGTATCTGTCCGTTTTAGATTCGCGTAGTCTCCGTCTATACTGGCAACCTCATAGTAAAATGTGTTCATGTGTTTTCTCCTTGTTTGTACATTATGTTAACCACAATATCCGCTCTTTTTCAATTTTATGTAAACTATATTTTCAATTATTTTCCATATCTATTCTATATAATCCTGTATTTGTTTGATTTTCTTCTTACTTTATGTAAACTAATCCTTTTTTTCGTAAACATTATGTCAACTGCAGTACCTGTTTTCTTTTTTCTTTTATAGTATCATACTTCCTCTCTGAGTTGCAACAGGATGCGTTTCTCCATGCGGCTCACCTGAACCTGACTGATTCCCATATGCTTCGCCACCTCCACCTGTGTTTTATCCTGAAAATAACGCATACGGATCAGTTCCATCTCCCTGTCGTCAAGCTTTCCCAAGAGCTGTTCCAGCAGCATATGATTCAGAATCCGCTCCTTCTCCGTATCTTCATGGCTGCTGCCGCTCAGGACAGTCCGCCCAACGCCGTTATAATTCATGCCGTTGCTGCCGCCCACGACCTGATCAACCAGATAGATCTCATTCCCGTCGGACTGGTAGATGGATTTATAGATCGACTCCACCTCCACATTGGCATCCATCGCCAGCACGATATCTTCCACTGTGATTCCTGTTGCCTCCGACAGTTCCTGCAGACTGGCATCCCGGCCCAGCTGCTGGGACAGCCGCTCAGCCGCCTGTTTCACTTTCCATCCGTTTTCCTTCAGTGTCCGGCTTACCTTGACCATCCCGTCATCCCTTAAGAACCGCTTGATCTCCCCTTGTATCATAGGCACCGCATAGGTGGAAAACCGTACTTCGTATTTTAAGTCAAATTTATCAATTGCCTTCATCAAACCGATACATCCGATCTGAAACAAATCCTCCATATCATATCCGCGTCCGGCAAAGCGCTTCACGATATGACGCACCAGACCCAGATTTTCCTCAATCAGTCTCTCTCTTGCCGCTTTATCTCCTGCCTGTGATCTTTCAATTAGTGTGGCAGTCTCTTCCATCGGCTATTCCTCACTGTCGATCCATGAACTGATACCGATCTTCTTATACATCCTGACCGACGTTCCGAATCCGACATCGGAGCAAACCTCCAGATTATCCATAAATGCCTCCATAAAGGCAAATCCCATGCCCGAACGCTCCAGATCCGGCCGTGAAGTATACAGCGGCTCCATCGCCATTCCCACATCCGCTATGCCGACACCTCTGTCCACGATCTCCACCTCCAGCACATCACCCCGCAGGATGCAGCCCATATGTATTCTGTCCTCCAGACTTCCCTTGTTTTCATAACCGTGTATGATCGCGTTCGTAACCGCTTCGGACACGGCAGTCTTCACATCCGACATCTCCTCCAGCGTGGGATTCAGCGGCGTGATAAAAGCCGCCACAGCCGTTCTCGCAAACGCCTCGTTATCTGACACTGCCGCGAACTCTATTCGCATCTCATTTGTCATCTTATCCGTGTTCCTCTTCTCAATTATCTCTATCATCTCGTCCTCCTTTACGATCTCCGGCGCTTTCCCGGACATATCTTAACCTCCTTCTACCGCCTGCTTCCGCCACTGCGGAAAATGTCTGCTTTACATCTTGTTTTCCATGATTTCCACAATATTCTGCAATCCGGACAACAGTAATATCCTGCGTATCCTGTTGTCGGCATTGATCGCATATACTTTGCCGCCGAAACAGGAAATCTTCTTATACCTGCCCAGAATGATCCCGATCCCGGAACTGTCCATAAAGGTTGTCCGCTCAAAATCAAACACCACATTTCCTACTTTCTTCGACAGAATATATCGATCCGCTTTTGCACTTATGTCAACCGATATGTGGTGATCCACCTCATCCGGAAGCCTTATCATCAGGTAATTGTCAATGATTTTAAAATCCTCCATATTATGTAAACTCCTTTCTTTGATTGAGCTGGCGCGCAATCGTGAGCTAACGCGCAATCGTGAGCTGACACGCAATCGTGAGCTGACACGCAGCCGTGAGCTGACACGCAGCCATGAGCCAGCACCCAATCGCGGGATTCCCTTCGCGAACTCGGAACCTGCCTGACACTTTTTTGCTGTATGCACGCCGAAAGGACATGGCATTCGCCATGTCCTTTCTCTTTCGTGTCTTTGCTATTTTATCGTACTGCCGCTTATAACGTTACCACAGCCTGGCATGACAACGTTTAGTCCTCACTGCCCATCTCTTCTAAGAATGCTTCGGATTTGCTCGCTTTCTCGGTGCCCGGGAACAGCTGTATAATCTGTAAATAAGTCGCTCTGGCTTTCTCTTCCTCGCCTGTGCGGTAATATGCATTGGCAAGATTGTAAAGCGCCTCTCCGTTGGTTGCATCATACTTGAATGCCTTCTCGAAATTCGGGATCGCATCCGCGTAATTCTCCTGTCTGTACGCTTCATATCCATCATCATAATACGCTTTTGCAATATCCGGTCCCACCAGTGCCAGCAGCGTATTGTAGAGACTTTCAAACGCCTCGGAATTACTCGTCTCACCGTCAGGATCTTCCGCCTCGATCTCCTCCAGATAATCCGCCACTGCCGTAACCTCTTCCGGATTGGTCAGATACGCCCCCGCCGCCTTCATCAGACTGTCTACCGACTGTAAGGTACCGTCTGTTCCGAGATATGCCTGCAGATCCTGCTCCAGATTATTATTCTGCTCGGTCAGTTCTTCGATCTGCTGCCGCTGCTCGTCTATGGTGGCCGTCTTCGCGTCCAACTGTTCGCTCACCTTGCGCAGATTCTCGTCAATCCCGGCCTTGGCCGTCTGTATCCTGGCCGGCAGAATCAAAAACACCGCAATCGCAACGCCGATAATGATTCCGATTCCGAGATTTAATAACGATGTGACCCCCCTGCCCTCCTTCACATTTACGGGCTGGATGATCGTCTCATTTCCGCTCTGATATTTGATAATGTCATCCGATTTATGCTTTTTTTTCGGAGGATTCTTGACACCTTCCTCCGGCATAAGCATCTCGTCCACTTCTTTCAGATAACGCAGCGTTGCGATATTATTCGTGTCAATTTCCAGACACTTCGTCAACTCTCTCTTCGCTTTCTCCCACTCTTCACTGTTGATATATAAAAGAGCCAGAAGCTGATGCGCCCTGATAAATCTGGGATTTAATGATAATACCTTCTTAAGCTGTATCACAGCCAGATCCAGACTTTCCTGATTACAATAGGTAAGTGCCTGATTATATTTCTTGATTGTCTGATTGATGGTATCCAGACGGTTCTGATTCGTCTGGATCATATCAATATAATCATCTGCTATATTCTTCTTCGGACGCAGGTTCTTACTGATAACCCACTCACTGAGCGCCGCCACGACTTCGCCCGTCTCAAAATACACAAGACCGAGCAGGTTGCGCGCTTCCACATTATTTTTATTAAACTTTAAACTCTGTCTCAAACTCGTAATCGCACCTGTCAGATCCCTGACATTTGCCCGCTCCAACCCCTCATTATAGAACCGGTTGGATATATATATAATCTTCTTATACAGGGCTACATCGGCACCACAACTCGTGCAAAAGTCGTGCTCGGACAGATTACATCCACACTGATAACAAATCATCTATGCCAATCCTCTATTCTGTAACGCCCATTTTCTTCGATTCTTTTACAACCTTCACCATCAGGTCCGCCATATCCGTCAGATCCTGATTATATATCGCTTCTTCCGCGTCCTCAACCTCTAAGCTGGGATGGAATTTCTTTAACTCTTCCTCAAAATTAATCATACGAATGCCTATGCCTTTCTCTCAGCCTGCATTTTCAATCTACTTGCTTCAGCAAAAGGGCTTTGATCTCGCCCGCCAAATATAACGAACCGGCAATATACACGATATCTTCTTCCTCTTTATTAAGTGCCAGAATGCCGAATGCCGTCTCTAAATCGTCGTAAGCCTTGCAATGCAATCCGGTATACTGCCCGTAAGAATCTTTCAACACATGAAGCGGCAGGGCACGCTCACCATTCAGCGCAACCAGACCGATCTCGTCAAACAACCCCGACAGCGCGATTTCTCTGATGACACTTTCATACTGCTTGTCCTTGACCATAGAAAAAAGCAGCCTGCGTCTTCCGTGACAGGGTTGTGATCTCACCGTATCCAGCAAAGCCCGGATTCCGTCTATGTTGTGAGCGCCGTCCAGAAATACGGCCGGCAGGATCTCCTCCATTCTGCCCTCCCAGACCATGCCGCGGATTCCCGCCTGCATCACAGGCACCGTAATCCGGTCATCCCTAAGCTGCTCCAACGCTTTCAGAGCCAGCGCAGCATTTTCAACCTGGTAGACAGCTGCGGTGGACACAGTAAAACCAATATAACCATAATAGTTTAAATGGAGAGAAAAATCAATTGTTTTATGATGAATCTTCATTTCTTTTATCGCCTGTATCGGCAAAGGTACCGTCTCCGCGCCCACAAACCGCGCGTGTTCTTCCATTCGCTTTGTCACATCCTCCTGTCTGTCAGGATATACGACCGGTACACCGCAGCGCATGATCCCCGCCTTTTCTCCGGCAATCTGCCATAACGTTTCTCCCAGATATTCCGTATGATCGTATCCGATCTGCGTAATGACGCACATCGTCTTATCCTGTACTGCATTCGTTGCGTCCAGCCTGCCGCCCAGCCCTGTCTCCAGCACCAGGTACTCCACGCCCGCCTCCCCGAAGAACGACATCGCCATAAAGAACAGGAACTCAAAGAAGCTGGGGTGATAAGCCTTAGCGGCAAGCTCCGGCGGCAGATTGGACAGCTTCTCTGCCACCTTCCTGAAAGCCGCCATAAACTCCTGCTCGTCCATGATTCTGCCATCCAGTGTAAACCGCTCCCGCATCGTCACCAAATGCGGCGATGTGAACATGCCGGTACTGATTCCCGCTTCTCTTAACACCGAACACAAATAAGCACAAACGGAACCTTTTCCGTTTGTGCCTGCTATGTGAATTATCTTACAGCTCTGCGTCGGATTCCCCATATGCTCCAGAAATCTGCGGGTATCCTCCATACTGTTCTTTCCGGTAAACTTCGGAATATCACTGATATACGCCTCAGCCTCCCGGTAAGTGTTTATTTGTTTCATCATATTGTTCCAGCTTCCTGCTATGCCGCCCTCATGCCTGCAGATTACTCACCGCTAATGGTGAACGATCACCACGCCCTCTATGATTCCTCTGTCCGCACTGTATTTCATGAAAGAAGTATTCCGGTCCATCACCATCTGTTCGGCATTGACACTGATGATCACATTGCGGTAAATATGGCCGTCAACCTTAATATAGGCGCCCCGGCTCTCTTCCATGATCTCCTCCAGAGTCTCCCGGTCCCTGCCGATCTTATCCAGCTCCTCGAAGTACTGGTCTTTGAGCAGATTCCATTCGGACAGCTTCGCCTCCGTACTGACGGCAGTGCCGGAACCGCGCATACGCTTCTCACGCAGTGCCTCCGTCATAGTCTCTACCAGTTCAGACAATTTATCCTTCGTCTCGTTCTCTCTTCGTCTCACATCCAGCAGCTTCTCATAAGCCGCAGCCTCATATCCACAGTGCAGTATCGTCTTGACTTCCACATCACTGCCTGCAGCCATCGCCTCGATTCCCTTCAGGCCATGTACATATCCGCCTATGATACAGCCTTTCTTGCCCGTAGTGATCACTTTATTTTTCGCCGAAATCTGTGCGTTCAGAATCGTATTGGCCTGAACCATGCCGCCAGCATCTATCGTCGTGTTCTCTATGAAGTCCGCAAAGACACTGCCTCTGGCGGATATCTTACCGCCGCCCTGAATCCCCCGGCTTAAGACCACGTCACCGCCCGCAAAAAGCGTTGCTGCTCCGGTAGTGCCGTGAATCTCGATATTACGTCCGGCCCGGATCGTCACACCGCTCTCCACGTTACCGTTAATGATCACATCGCCGAAAAACTCTATCTTGCCGATGATCATATTCACGTCGCCCATGATCTCATGGACATTCTGGATATCCACCTTGCCGTCCTTGACCTCGATCTTGCCGTCAGACTGGGCATAATAAATATTATTTTCCCGCAGAATCCCCTTACCGCGCATAGGAGGCAGATCTCTGGCCGGCGTCACTTTCATCTCGTTGCCGCAAACCGTGTATCCGTCTGTTCCCTGCACCGCATAATGATAAATCGCGACTTTGTCGCCCTTGCGCACATTCTGAAGCGCGCTCATATTCGTGTAATCCACGGAACCGTCTTCTCTGATCTTAGGCACGCCGTATTCCTCCGGCGAAAACAGATATTCAAAATACCCGTCCTGCCCCGGTATGATCTCCGCACCCTTTGCAACCAGTATTTCCCTGTCGTATACCTGCTTCTTAATCATAGCAGACAGATTGGAACTGTGATACCCTTTGACCACACCGCTTTTCTCCAGATAGGTCATAAGTTCACCCTTCGTATAGATCTGCCCGTGATCAGGGGGTGCCAGATAGAGCCACGCCGTCATTTCATCTTCCTCAATCCGCAGATAAGTACCCTTCGCAAGATTCGTACCATGCGGATTCCACCCGTCACTCTGTTCCGTATCCGAAACAGACTGTTCAGCCGATACTGATACCGATGACGCCCCCGGCATTGACGCCCTGTTCATGGCATTCTTCAGTTTATCCATCTGTTCCGCTGAAAACTTTACCCCGCTCACGTGACTCACCTCACTTTCCCGCGGTTTATTATATTAACACTTCATCCTATATATTCTGTTTTGCATATCATATTAAAATATCGTTTCCACATACATAAAACTTAACGCTGAAAACGATATTTTAAAAAAAATCTTTTAACCATACTATTATTACTTTACACTATCTTAGCGCACTTTACCAGTCCCTAAAGGCAAAAAGAGTATGATTTTTATAAGTTCTCACATTCCTGTTCAGAATGCCCTACAGCAGCTGTGTAAGCCTCTCCTGCACCTGCGCCAGCATCTGCGTATACTTTTCCAGTTTCGCACGCTCTTCCGCCACCTTACTTTCCGGCGCCCTTGACATGAACTTTTCATTGCCCAGCATACCGTTTACTCTGGCAAGCTCGCCGTTTAAGCGCTTTTCCTCTTTCTGCAGACGCTCGATCTCCTGGACGATATCCACCAGTTCCGCAAACGGAATGTATACCGTTGCCCCCGGAATCACTACCGATACCGCATCGTCGGCGATGCCGTTCCTGTCAGCCTGCACCGTCACCTCGGAAGCGCCCGCAAGAGAGGCAAAGAACAGACTGCCTTCCTCAAAGATCTTCCGCACGTCCGCGCCGTCACTGACCACGAATACGGCCGCTTTCCTGCTGGGCGCCACATTCATCTGGGTACGGATATTACGGATGCCGCGAACCGCCTCTTTGATCAGTTCGATCGCTTTTTCTTCCTCTTTATAATCCCTGTCCTGTGAAAAAGCCGGCCATTTCGAAATCATAATGGACTCTTCCTCGCTCTGGATCGTACAGAAGATTTCTTCCGTGATAAAAGGCATATACGGGTGCAGCAGCTTCAGCGCGTCGATCAGAACGTTTTTCAGCGTCCACAGCGCCGCATTATTGCTCCCCTGTCCTTCCGTATCCTTCTGATATAAACGGGGTTTTACCATCTCGATATACCAGTCGCAGAATTCATCCCAGATGAAATCATATACCTTCTGTACCGCGATGCCAAGCTCATAATGATCGATATTGTCCGTCACATCCTGAATCAGCGTATTCAGCTTCGATATGATCCACTTGTCGGCCGGTTCCAGATCCTTTCTGATTTCATCATATGATACTTCCCAGCCGCGGTTGCCTGTCTTTTCCTCCGCCTGCTCCATGTTCATCATGATGAATCTGGAAGCATTCCACACTTTGTTTGCAAAATTCCTGCTTGCTTCCACCCTCTCATAGTAGAAGCGCATATCGTTACCCGGTGCATTGCCCGTAATCAGTGTCAGCCGCAGCGCGTCCGCGCCGTATTTCTCGATGATCTCCAGGGGGTCGATCCCGTTGCCCAGAGACTTGCTCATCTTGCGCCCCTGGGAATCCCGTACCAGTCCGTGGAACAATACGGTATGGAACGGCTTCTCCCCCATCTGCTCATAGCCGGAGAAGATCATGCGGATAACCCAGAAAAAGATAATATCATACCCCGTCACAAGCACATCCGTGGGATAGAAATACTTCAGGTCTTCCGTCATTTCCGGCCATCCAAGCGTGGAAAACGGCCACAGCGCGGAGGAAAACCATGTATCTAACGTATCCGGGTCCTGCGTGAAGTGTGTGCTGCCGCACTTCGGACATACCGCGGGCGCAGCCCCGGCAACCACCACCTCGCCGCACTCATCGCAATAGTATGCCGGAATCCTGTGTCCCCACCACAACTGACGGCTGATACACCAGTCGCGGATGTTGTCCGTCCAGTTATAGTACGTCTTGTCCATGCGCTCCGGAATCAGCTTGATTTCGCCCTTCTTCACAGCCTCCACCGCAGGCTTGATTAGTTCATCCATCTTCACGAACCACTGTTTCTTGATCATCGGCTCGATGGTCGTCTTACAACGGTCATGGGTTCCTACATTATGAGAATAATCCTCGATCTTAACCAGAAGCCCTTCCGCTTCCAGTTCCTTTACGATCTGCTTTCTGGCCTCATAACGGTCCATTCCTTCGTATTTGCCGCCGTTCGCATTGATGGTGGCATCGTCATTCATAATATTGACTTCGGGCAGATTATGCCGTCTGCCCACCTCGAAATCGTTGGGGTCATGCGCCGGCGTGATCTTAACGACACCTGTGCCAAACTCCATGTCAACATACTCGTCCTCCACAACCGGAATCGGCTTGTTCACGATTGGCAGCCATACCTGTCTTCCTTTTAAATAAGTATATCTCTCGTCATTGGGGTTTACCGCCACCGCCGTATCGCCGAGCATTGTCTCCGGACGGGTGGTTGCAAATTCCAGAAACTCTGTCCTGCTGGGCTGACCGTTCTCATCCACAAGCGGATACTTAATATGCCAGAAATGACCTGCCTGCTCCTCATACTCCACCTCCGCGTCGGATATGGACGTGTTACACACCGGACACCAGTTGATGATCCTGCTGCCCTTGTAGATCCAGCCTTTCTCGTGCATTTTACAGAACACTTCCGTAACCGCCCTGTTGCAGCCCTCGTCCATGGTAAACCGCTCCCTGTCCCAATCACAGGAAGAACCTAATTTCTTGAGCTGACCGATGATGCGTCCGCCGTACTCGTCTTTCCACTCCCATGCACGTTTTAAGAAGCCCTCGCGCCCCAGATCCTCTTTGGAAATGCCTTCCTCTTTCAGCTTCTCAATAATCCGCACCTCCGTGGCGATGGACGCATGATCCGTACCCGGCTGCCAGAGGGCGTTATAGCCCTGCATCCTTTTATAACGAATGAGGATATCCTGCATGGTATTGTCGAGGGCATGTCCCATGTGAAGCTGCCCCGTGATGTTCGGCGGCGGAATCACGATGGTGAAAGGTTTCTTCGTCTCATCCACCTCTGCGTGGAAATATTTCTTGTCCATCCATTTCTGATACAGTCTGTCCTCTATACCCTTGGGGTCATAGGTTTTGGCTAACTCTTTGCTCACGGTTGTCTCTCCTTTTTGATTGTAATTGTACTATGATCAGCAGGCCCGGAATGTATATTCTGCTGATTCGAATAAGCGTAGGAATTTCCTATATCAAAAGTAATTTGCTTCGCAAATAACTTTGCGAGATCCGCTTCGCGGACTCGGATAAGCGGAGGAATTTCCTATATCGTAAAAAACGCCTTTTGCCAATCTATTTCATCGGCAAAGGGCGCATATACGCGGTACCACCTTAGTTTCTCACTTGACGGCTTCTGCACTGCGGCTAAAACACGACTCTCCGGCAAAAGCCTTACTGCCGCATGTCCACACCATACAGTTCACAGAAATCCTGATCCGCTAACGGGGATCGGGCGTGGGCGCTTACTGTGTACCTGCCGTACTTTCCGTCTCTGCGGATCATACCGTTCCTGTTCGGCGTCCCGGTTCCAAAGCTACCTTCCATGATTCCTCTTCCGAAGCGGCCTTTCAGCTTGTAGCTGCTCTCTCTGGCGGCGGTCGTCATGTACTCCTCTTTGTCATCACCTTTTTGTTCATATTACAAATAATATAGTAACTTGCGGGATATTTGTCAAGCCCCGCCTGATTTTTACATGATACTGGAACGGGGTGAACAGTAATCTATTTTGTGCACCCGTCGGATACTCAATCACCTTCCAGCCAGTCCACGACATTCTCTACAAGGATACCATCATAATTCCCAAGGGTAAGCCTGTCAAATGTCAGCACAGTCTTCCTGTAATTGTCCCTGATACTGCGAAGCGGTCTCATTTCACGCTCAAACGTTTCCTTTGCAGACATATTTGCAGTAACCTGATAATATTCAAAAGCCCCTTGTTTTTCTGCTACAAAATCTACCTCTGCGTTTCCGCATTTTCCTATATACACCCGATAACCACGCCGAAGCAGTTCAAAATAAACGATATTCTCAATGGAGAATCCCAGATCGTAATCTTTTCTGGGCAAAATATGGTTCCTGATTCCCAGGTCGACCATATAATATTTTCTGTTCACCTTGAGCAACTGTTTTCCGACAATATCAAATCTGTCAGCAGTATAAAACACAAAGGAGTCCGTCAGTGCATCAATATAATCGCTGACAGTATTCGGCGATACCTTACGTCCGCCTGATATCAGATAATCCGTGACATTTTTTACAGATACCGGGCTGCCGATTACGCTTGCAAGATACCTGGAAATGGACTTAAGAAGAGCTATATCCGTTACCTTCCTTTTCTCCGGCTCGCTCTCCTTCCGGCGTTGGCGTTCTTCAACGTCATTTATGATAACAGTATTATAGATACCTTCCAGATACATATCAGCTTTTTCTTCTGTTTTGTGCATTGTTGCAATATACGGAAGCCCGCCGTATTTCATGAAATCGGCAAACAGTGCATCCGATGACGCCCGTCCTGCCGCTTCGCAATATTCATGAAACGACATAGGCAGCATAGATATCTCCACATATCTTCCGCTAAGCAGTGTCGCCAGATCACCGGACAGCATATAAGCATTCGAACCGGTAATATATAGATCGACATTTTCTTTAATATACAGGCTGTCTACCACCTTCTGAAAGGAATCTACCTTCTGAATTTCATCAAGAAAGATATAGATCATTTTCCTTTCGCATAAACGCTCCTTGATATATCGATAAAGTTCCTTATAATCCAGCAGATTTTCCAAATCCAGATCTTCAAAATTGATAGAGATGATCTGTTCATCAAAAATGCCATTATCGCGTAAATATTCCTGATACTGCTTTAAAAGTGTTGATTTGCCGCAACGCCTGATTCCGGTAACGACTTTGATAACACTTTCGTCCTTCCAGCTTGCCAGCTGTTCCAAATATTCCCGCCGTTTGATCATGTCCACCGCCTCCTTATATATTCCTATTATGGCATTTATTCATAAATTTATCAATATATTTTCCCGTTTCGGAATATTTTAGGCCGCACAGTCGTTACTTAATACGAAATCTGAAGTTGGTGTGAATTGTAACTCCCCGTCACACCCATAATGCCTCACTCAGCGCACGCCGCGCGCCGATATCTTCAATGCATACCATCTTGACCAGCAGCCAGGTCCGCTCCTCCTCTGTCATATCCACAATCCGCTCTGCTGATTCGTAGCCTCGGACATTGCTGATCACACTGCCCAGACATTCCTCTTTATACTTTGCGCTGTCCATCATCTCCTGCCATGCCCGGCGTTTCTTCTCCAGCATTTCAAGAAGTGTCTCTTTCGCTGTTTTCCCGTCAATGACCATTTTAATCTCGTCAAGAGAAAAACCCAGCGTCTTCAACTCTAACAGCGCATTTAACTGCTGTACCTGCTCTGCCGAATAGCAGCGATACCCATTCGCGGCATCCACTTTCACCGGCTTGATAATCCCCTTTTTTTCATATATACGCATTGCCTTATTTCAAAGACAGGGTTTCGGACAGAAACCGGCTGTCATGCACACCATCTTCAGTTTGCGTATTTAATCGTTATATCGTCTATTTCCATATGCATGAACTAGAAATTAGAAAAAGAACATGTTGAAACTTTCTTCCCTGAATGATATATTCTATATGTGGTGTGTTTTTATATTTTACAACATTTTAAAAAATAATTTAATTGTGAGTTCCGCTTGGCGGACTCGAACAAGCGCAGGAATTACCCGCACCACAAAAAATACAAGGGATAAGCAGCCATGGACAGAACATCTATGATCAACCGGATCGGAAGTGAATATCATACGCCCAACATCGAAAACGGCGAATACAGTTACATCAAAGCGGCAGGATCAAAAAAGAACCTGATCAAAGCCCTGAACGGATACGTGCCAGACCACTATATACTCGACATCCGGCTGGAAGATGATGATACGGTAATCCTGATTGAAACCAAATCAAAATCTACCACGGCAGACGAGGACCAGCTCCGGGAATATCTCATGGAAGAACGGGCTCTGCGCTATAATGAAAAAATCATATGCATTTTAGCCAATACCGTCAATGACAAAATCAAAGTCTGGAGATCCGTTATGGACGATGAACATTTTCTTCCCGGGGAAACAGTTCTTGACAGTATGGCTCATTATAAGTCCTTATTTCATATGAATAAAACGAATGACCGCGAAACGGTTCTAAAGAGAACATACGCCCTCAACGAACTTCTCCATAAAATGGATATAGATGAAAAACTGCGAAGCCAGTTTATCGGCACAACTCTTCTGTATATTAAAAAAATGGTTCAGAATGAAGGCGCTGCCAAAATTGATGACACCCTTATTAAGAAATTTAATACACACTGGCAGATGACATCCAGTGACGAAATCAGGGCTGCAATCAAGAGTACGTTAAGCAGCCTGCTCGACGGCTCCGATAACAAAGCAAAGAAAATCGAACTGCTGCAGAATAACATCCTTAACAACCAGAAAATCAAAAAGCTGACGCTTGCCGACTGGATCAAAATATTAAACACAGTTTTGACGGATATCTATAGATATATTGATACGGACAGTTCCGAAGGACAGGACATCCTCAACATGTTTTTTATTGCTTTTAACAAATATACAGGCAAGGCAGATAAGAATCAGGCATTTACACCTGACCATATCACCGAGTTCATGTGCTGTTTAACTGAGGTTGACAGAACAAAAATCGTCCTGGACGGCACCTGCGGAAGCGGCTCCTTTTTGGTGCAGGCTATGGTCAAAGAATTTGCAGAATGCCAAAAGGACAAAACGGAGGGCGAAGCAAAAGCACTCAGGGAGATCGTTGCCACCAGACATATATACGGCATCGAAGTGGACGAAAACGCTTACGGGCTCGCTACCACCAATATGCTGATCCACGGTGACGGAAACAGCAACATCAAACTGGCAAGCCTTTTTGACTGCAAAAAGTTTATTGAAAACGCGGACCCTGATATTATCCTGATGAATCCGCCATACAATGCAAAGCCCATCGGAATCCCCGAAGTATATAAATCTGCATGGGGAAAAGCAAAAGACGGCAAAGAAGACCCTACCAAGGGCCTGGTATTCATTCAGTTTATCTCGGATGTCATTAAAGAGATGAATCATAACAGAGAAAAAAGCGGACACGCCCATAAAGAAGTAAAGCTCGCCGTACTTCTTCCGGTAGCGGTCGCAATCGGGTCGAGCAGGCTTCTCACGGAAGCCAAAACGGCAATGCTGAAAGACAATACTTTAGAGGCAGTATTTACCCTTCCGAATGAAATCTTCTACCCGGGTGCCTCCGCCTCGGCATGCTGTATGCTGTTTACACTCGGCAGACCGCATGTCGGCACGGACGGCACGGCAAACGAGACTTTCTTTGGCTATTGCAAAGAGGACGGTTTTAAAAAGAAAAAGAATCTGGGCCGTATTGAGCAGTTTGATGCCGCCGGGAACAGCAGATGGAAAGCCATTGAAAAAGAATGGCTGCGATTGTACCGGTATAAGACAGCTATCGACGGATTATCCGCTACAGCCGTTGTTGACGGTAACTCAGAGTGGCTTTGTGAAGCGTATATGAAAACAGATTACAGCAAACTGACAGAAGCGGACTTTCAACAGACATTAAATCACTATCTTGCATATCTGATCAGGGAGGGCAAGATCCATGAACCTTAACATAAATGACTGGAAAGATTTCAAGCTCTCTTCCGTCTTTTCGATTCATAACGGAAAAGGCATTACGAAGGAAGAAATTGCAGATAACCCCGGAACATTTACCGTGGTTCAGAGCGGTGAAGAAAATAACGGCGTTCTGGGAAAAATAGATATTGTTTATTGCAAATCCATGAACTATACGCTGTCAGAGAAACCATGTTTAACCGTGGCAAGGAGCGGGTCTGCCGGATATGTCTCATACCAGCCGGCAGGATGCGTTGTCGGTGATTCGGCAAAAATTTTATTACTGAATCATAATAACCCCAGTGACAGACAATACCTGTTTTTGAGAACCGTATTGTCCGCCAACAGATTTAAATACGCATACGGCCGTAAAGTGACAGAAGAAAACTATATGAATGATACCATTAAGCTTCCCATCCGTCATAATCCGGACGGGACAGCATTTGTTGACGAAACACACAAGTATTCCGAGGACGGTTATGCCCCTGACTGGGAATTTATGGATCGTTATATCTGCTCGCTTCATTATAAACCGATCACAACGAAGAACCAGACCGGACGCGCTCCCGCCCTGAATGTACGGCAGTGGAAAAAATTTAAGATCGAAGATATTTTTGAAGTCAGGTACGGCGTTAATCTCGAACTGAATGCATGTATGGAAGCAGATAAGGACGACCCCGACTCTGTAAATTTTGTGGCAAGAACTGCAGAAAATAACGGAATAACATCGAGAGTTAAAGTGATAGACCAGGTTACGCCGCAAAAAAGCGGATTGATCAGCGTAGCGGGCGGCGGAAGCGTGCTTTCAACTTTTTACCAGGATGAACCTTTTTACAGCGGACGCGATCTGTATACGCTTGACGCAAAAGAAAATATTTCACCGGCCACAAAAATATTCATCGTAACTGTCATCGCGCAGAACAAATATAAATACAGCTACGGGCGCCAGGCCAACAAAACGCTGCCTGCCCTGATCATACGTCTTCCCGTTCTGTATAACGCTGACGGCACTCCATACATCGATGATACCCGTGCCTATTCCGAGGAAGGTTACGTGCCGGACTGGAAACTCATGGAACAGTATATTCACGCTTTACCCTACGGCGACAGAATAGAATAACCGGTAAACCTGCTTCTCCATCTGCACTATAGCCCGAACTCCCCAAACAGCTTATCCCGATATTTCTTATCCTTTAACGCACGTTTCAGATCCTGCTGCCGGTTCTGTTCCAGCAGGATACTCGTCAGGGCGGATAGCTGTTCTATGCCTTGTTCTATTCCTTGCTCTACCCCTTCCATCCTGATCGTTCTCTCATATAGATCCGCGTCGAACTCTTCCAACAACATTCCCAATACCTCCGCCCGATAGTTTTTCAATACATTATACAAAATGCCGTGGCCGATGCAATAATCAATCGCCTCACCAAATGCTTCCTGCACATCCAGACCGTCTGCCATATACTGTCTGGAAACAGCCACAAACTGCGCATATTCCTTCAGCACAGAACACTGCTCCAGCAGTTCGTCATTATGTCCGTAATTAATGTTAAGCATCCGCACACTCAATTCCAGATCCGGCTTCTGCTCCCTGCCGATAAAAGAATCCGACAGCTTCAGTATCTCTTCATCCGGTGCGTCTTCTTCTCCGTTATAAAACACAATACATTGCGGCGTTGGCAGTGGAATCCGCGTCGTCCCGTACAGACTCATTCCCATCTGTTCAACCAGCTTCTGATATTCTTCCGCCAGGTAGATCAGAAACCGAACCGGCATGTTCGGATTATATGTACTCTGATGCTCATACAAATTCAACGTTCCCGCCAGCACAAATGCAAGATCATTCTTCATCACTACATATATGACACTCTCGATCGTTACTATCTGCAATTCTGCCGCATCCGTATAGGCTGTACCGTTTAATGCGTTGTATAACTGTAAAAGCGCTTCCCTATCAACCTCGAACAAGAATCGAAACAGACGATCCTTGACGGTGCGGTGTACTCTTTTCCTGCTCTTTTTGTCTGTTACGCTTGTCGTTTGCATATCATTGTCCTCCCTTGTCACGGCAGGATAACAATATACGCAGCGTCCGCATTTTTTGTCGTTCCTGCCCTATTTTATTAACGTCTGAAAAATTTGACAGAAACTGTCCGGATGTGCACGACGCACATTATTTAGAATTTTTCTGATGAATATATTGTATATAATGTAAGACCTACTGTCAATGGTTTTCTGCAAAACTTTTATGCACAAAGCCGTTGCTCCGGCTGTTTTTTTCCGCTTTCAACTTCTTGATCTCTTTCTCGACCTGGTCCGTATTGCAGACATACTTTTCTCCGGAATCGTCCGGTTTGCCGTGAAGCGCTGTCTGGATGGCGCAAATCGCACGTCACAAACAAAAAACTTACGGTAGGAATCCGCCGCCTGATGTGGTATTCTGTTCTCGTAAAGGAGTGACTTCAATTTGGATACGCGATATGATAACCGGACGACAACGAAAATTACATCTGTCAGAAAGATCCGCACGATGTCGATCGTAGACACGTTGCATGCACAATAGCGGCATACGAAAAGAACGGACAGGCAGTCACCTTTGCCGATCCGTTCTTTATACCTTTCCATATGACGCGGTCATTCCGCCACCATTGTATACCTCTCAGAATCTATCACCGCAGCGCATACTTCACCACATCCATTGTCACTTCCCCGTCGGCAAAGAAGGAGATTCCTTCCGCCCCGGGATCTGTGTACAACGTCGCGGTAAGCACATGCTCTCCGTCGTTCACGAAGACTTCGGCGCTGAATTTATCCAGAATGATCCGCAGCTTAATGCTGCCGTCCCGATTGTTCACAAGGCAGCTTTGCTGATGCAGAATAGCTCTTCTGGAGCCGGCAAACCGCCTGTCGATCTCAACAATTGACTCATGCGGTCGAAAACTGACCGACGTGTGAAAGCTGTCATTCTGCGCAAAGCGCACCGCAAATTTATGATAGATATGCTCTGCATCTACCGGCCGGATTGCAAGCTCCATGTCCACTTTACGCCCTTCGACACCCGCAAGCCTGATCTCATCCGTAAAAGACACTGTCTCATGCCGCACTGCCTCACCGCGCAGATCTTCCAGTTCTCTTACCGGTTTCTGGTACAGACGGCCGTTTTGTATGGTGAGTTCTCTCGGCAGGCTCATCTGTCCGAACCATGGTTCGTCAGGGGTATAAGTACTGCAGGTATCCCAGTTCTGCATCCAGCCGATCATGATGCGTCTGCCGTCGGGCGCAAGGACCGTCTGCGGCGCATAGAAATCAATTCCATAATCGATCGCCTGATCCTGTTCCTCCGTAAAAGTATCCGTCTCTTCATCATAATCTCCGATCAGGCAGAGCGTCCCGTTACCGTTATGATACTCAAACCCCTGCGGCAGCATCTCCGTCGGGCTCGCGATCAGCACCCCTTTACCATCGAGTGTGAAGAAATCAGGGCACTCCCACATCTTGCCAAAACGCTTATTGTTCACCACCAGTATCTTGTCATACTTCCACCGGAAGCCGTCCGGACTGCTGTAGAGGAGGACTCTGCCGTCTCCCTCTTCGGTACAGTTGCCTATGACACAGCGGTAAGTGCCATCCGGTTTCCGCCATATCTTAGGGTCCCGGAAATCGAATCTGCTCCCGTCTTCCGGCAGGTCCTTCTGTGTGAGCACAGGATTACCGGCATATTTCTCGTACTCGATTCCGTCTCCCGCTGCAACGCACTGGATCTGGATATCCCGCAAAGTATCGTCCGGCTGTTTCTCCTTATACACTCCCGTATACAACAGCAGATGCCTTCCGTCCGCCAGTTCGGCCGCACTGCCGGAGAAGCACCCGGCTTTGTCATAATCCATATCCGGCGCAAGTGCCGCCGGCAGATGTCTCCAATGCAGCAGATCCGTACTGACTGCATGTCCCCAATGCATCGGTCCCCATTGGGAAGCATACGGATAGTACTGATAAAATAAATGATATTCTCCATTATAATAAGAAAGCCCGTTCGGATCATTCATCCAGCCCACACGCGTGCGCAGATGAAAATCCGGTTTGGTTTCCTCCCCGAGATTCCCCTCCATCTCTTCTTCATACTTTCTTGCCTCGCACAAAACATTGCTGATCATACGATACCTCCACATCATAGTCATAATACAATAGCGCACTGCCCTCACGTACCGGTTTACGTCTCTGCTTTACCCCGTTGCGGCTGTTCTGCCACAGCCGTCTCCCGCTGCCGCTCACGCTCTTTTTCCTTCTCCTTCGTCACATGCAGATATCTGCGCAGTACACAGAGCAGTCCGACGCTGATCACCGATATAAAATCCTCCATCGGCGTCGTGTCGCCGATAATCATATGACGCGCCACCAGGAAAATCAGCACTTCCATGACATTATCCGAGTTCGGTCTGCACAGCATCTGCAGAAACTCAATACCGATTACGATCACGAAGATATCCTCCAGAAAAGGCTTAAATTCCGCCGTATCTCCCAGCATGGCATGAAAAATCTCGAAATCGCTTAACAGACTGAAGATCGTCATCACGATACCTACCAGCACGATCACTGCGACCGCCATCTCTAATGTCTCGCACAGTCTCTGTATATCTTTCTTGAATCTGTTCTTGAATTTCTCCATCTGTTCCTGCCTTTTCCTTATGTATCTGTCTTGATCCAATATTTTTTTCTACATAATAACATGCAGAAAACAAACAGGACAAATTGTATTCTCCCCCACAATCCGTCCTGCTGTATGATATATTACCGTTAATCATCATCACGATATGCCGCCAGTAAGCTTTCAAATCCCGGCTTTACTTCTGCAAACGCTTTCAGAAGCTTCGGTGAAAACGCTCCGCTGTGTCCATTGAGAATCATCTGATAAGCCCTGTCCGATTCATACGCTACCTTATAGACCCTCTTTGATGTAAGTGCGTCATACACATCCACCAGAGAAACAATCTGTGCCGCTATACTGATTTCGTCTCCTTTTAATCCGTCCGGATAGCCGTTGCCGTCGTATTTCTCATGATGATGTCTGGCAATATCATACGCATAGTCGAAAATCGCTCTGTCATTCAGACGGACCCTGTTGTGTATGATCTCCGCTCCCTTCGTGGTGTGAGACTTGATCAGTTCAAATTCATCCGCCGTCAGCTTGGCAGGCTTTAGTATGATCGTGTCCGGAATCGCAATTTTGCCGATATCATGGAGTGAGGATGCCCAGCCGATCTGTATCAGCTTCTCCGGTGTCAGTTCATACTCCGGATACAGTTTCATGACACTCTTACCCAGGCACAGAGAATACTCACGGATTCTTTTAATGTGCTGCTTCGATTCCATATTTCTGAACTCCACAATATTACTCAGAGTATCGATCAGAATCTCATTTACGTGGTTTAACTTCTTGGTCTGCTGCCGCAGCACGCTGTTCTGCTTCTGGATATTAATGTTTTGTTTTTTCACCATTAATTCCAGCTGCATCTTATATGAAAACCAGCCCACGGCATTGCGGACCACCTGCTTTACGACATCAGGCTGATACGGTTTCTTGATGTAACTTACGATTCCGTATTCATAGCCCTTTTTCTCCAGTTCGTGGGAATCTTCGCCCGTAATCATGATGAACGGTATTTTGCTTGGAATATTTTTTTCTTTTAAATGTTCCAGCACCGTAAAACCATCCATTACAGGCATAATGTTGTCTAACAGAACAATCGCAATCGAACCGATATGACTGTTCAAAAGCTCTATTCCCTGTTTGCCGTTTTCCGCTTCCAGAATCTGATACTCTGACCGAAACAGTTCAACCAGAATAGAGCGGTCTATCGCGTTATCTTCAAAAATCAATATTGTGTCACGTTTCATGATTATCCCATACTTTCTATAGATTATTACAGAGCAACCATCACAACCTGTTTGTTCCGTAATTTGAAAACGATCCTGCGCATTTCAGCCGTCAGTGTGTATTTAATACCGTTAATAATGATTACACTGCCTTCATATGCCTTTCCTCTGACACAAATCGGCTCCTTCGTGAGCTGTTCTGTCAAATTCGCCAGCTTAGAAGCCTCGCCGTCCAGTTCCGCCAGTTTCTGGGTCTGTACTTCGATCGCGCCATGAAGTTTATGCTGTATCTCTTCCGGCACCTCTTTGCCGGCGGAAACCATCCATACTGCTTTATTCCATTCTTTCTCAAGCGCCTCCAAGTCATTCAGGAGTTGTTCTCTTGTTTCGGCATATTCCTCCTGCGCCTTTTCGTACAGTTCGTTTCTCCCGATATCCAGAACCGTCTTAATATGCAGCCGGTTACCAAGATTATAGGTGTCCACACCCTTTACAGCACTGATCTTACCACCCAGAAGAACCCCTTTGCTTCCGGACACGATAACCCTGCCCATTGAATTGATCTTACTGTTCATAATATAGTTTGCCTTGACATTGCCGCCCGCATTGATATTGGCAGCTTCGAAAAAGCTTCCTGAAACTTCGCCGCCTGCATCGATATAGCAGTCGTTCTTAGAACAGCTTCCCTTCTTGACCATGACATTCCCGCCGGCAATCAGCCGTCCGGATTCCACATTATGCTCAATGATGATATCTCCGGTCGCCTTGATATAGCCGCCGGAGTAAATGCTGCCGATAACATATACGGACCCTTCCACCTCAAGTTTACCGGTAACAGCAGTTACATCTTCTCTTACCATCAGCATATTTGAGATGATGATACGTCCGCCTGTAAACTCAAATTTTCCGTTAAGCTTGGATCTATAAACAGTGCCGTCCTGTTCGATCGTAAACCCGATCCCTCTCAGCTGTTTTTTGTCCACTCCTTTTTCAGCATGTATCATTTCACCGTATATATTTTTCCCGTCACTGCCTTCCTCAGCCCGGTGATATACCGCGATCTTCTCCCCTTCATCCACCATTTCAAAAGCTTCTATATTGACATAATCAACGCTTCCGTCCGGCAGCGGCGCGGGAATACGGGGCAGATCAAGTCTGACAAACCATTCAAACCAGCCGTCCTTGCCCCGCACAGCCGGAATGCCCTCTGCAATCAGGATTTTCTCATTTAAACGTTTCTTCCTGATGAGATCGGTTATGGCTTCCGTTTTAATACCGTAAACAATTTCTCTTCTCTCTAAATCGCGATAGATATCTTCTTCTTTCACCGTATTGCCCGGCATCCACGGAATATAAACATATGCTTTATTGCCGTTCTCTTCTATAGAAATGGAAAACTCACATTTTCTGAAAGAATCGGCGATGGATTTCCTGCCTTTGCCGTTCTCCTTCTCTTTGTCGAGGTTCCCGGCCGTCACTTTTTGCACCGTGTTCTCCATTTCTTTTACGATGCTTTCCTCTGCCGGCTCCACGGTGCCGGTTCTCTTTTTGTTAATGTGATCCTGCCGTTTTTCTTTCATATCCGTAGCGGAATAGAGCAGCTTTCCGTAGGAAGACACATCGATTCCCGCTTCCAGTCCCAGACGGATTTCCCGCATCTGTGCGTGATTGAACAGACTGTTTGTATAGAGAGACACATTCAGCTTCTTTTCCAGTCCCAGACGAATCTCCTGCATCTGCATCCAGTTATATTTAATATCGGCATAAACAGAAATGTCCAGATTTTCGTACAACCCGATCCGTATTTCATGAATCTGCGGCGCGCACATGTCATCCTGTACCCATTGACCAATCGGGAGTTTATTCAGCAGCGCGACTCTGATTTCTTCCAGATCATCATCTGCAAATCCTCTTTGAAGATAAGGAATCAAATCTACCTGCGAATAAAGCGAAAGCCTGACCTGACGCATTGTTTCGTAATTATACGCGGGATGGGCATAGACGGACACATCCAGCTTATCCTTAAGACCCAGACGAATCTGTTCCATCTGCAGCCAGTTATATTGCGGATCGGAGTACAGGGATACATCCAGCCCTTCTTCTCTGCCAAGCCGGATCTCCTGGTTCTGCGCTCTCTGATATGCATCATTTTCCATCATGGGAAAATGCAGTTCCTGCTTCTCTGTATTCAAATTCAAATCATCCATATCCACACCCCAATGCCGCCCGCGCTGTCTCTTCATGCATAAAATATATCCAAATTCTTTTGAAAATTATGTGCGCATTTTATATATTATATCAAATACAATTCGAAAAATCCACTGTTTTATCTTATTTGCGATGTCTATTCGCGACGTCTACTCCTCTTTCTCCTTCTTCTTCACAAACATCAGTCCAAACACACCCACGCCGCAGTTGCTGGACACGGTAGCGGAAGCCTTCTGCGTGATGATCTTATCGAAGTGCACATACTTCTCCACTTCCCCCAGTATCTCCTCCACCTGATGCACCGTGCAGCCCGCATAAGTAAGGAACAATATCCTTGTATCAATCTGTTTGCTGTGCTGCAAAAGCTGTTTCACATATCTTCTCTGTGCATTTTTCATATTGCCTGTCCCGATCTTCCACAGTTTCAGTTCATTCTGTGACATGTGGAGCACGGGATGCAGATTCAGTACACTGCAGACCTTATGAACCGCATTGCTGACCTTGCCGTTACGGCAGAGCACGTCCGTACTGGGCACTAAGAAATTAGAGTTCACCATCTCTTTATATTCATCCAGCGCCTCACAGATCTCCTGTACGTCTTTACCCTCCTCCGCAAGATAAGCGGCGTACAGAACCACGAGCCCGTGCCCGCTGCTGATATGATTGGAATCATATATCGTAACATTGCCAAAGCTCTTACTGGCCTGCTTTGCATTCGAATACGCGCCGCTCAAGTCCGCGGTTGCCGTAATATGGATCACATGCTGCGCACGTTCTAAGTTATCCGCAAAGAAATATTCATACTCCGCCGGGTCTGCTGTCGAGGAATGCGCGTAGCTGCCTTCTGTCTGCATATAGTTCAGCAGACTGTCGGAAGACACCTCGAAGAGATCGCAGAACCGCCCCTCCCTGGTATGGACATAGCAGTACATCAGTCCGATCTGATATTTCTCCAGCAGATACTTCGGCAGATCACAGATGCAGTCTGCCGTGATGGCAACCTTGCGCTTGCGCACACTGGTCACACGGTTGATCGTACCTTCCTCTTCCTCCCCGCTGTTGTCCGCCTGCGCCGTGTACTCTACCAGTTCCTCCGGCAGATACTTGAGGAGACTTGCCTCCAGCAGCGCGGCGTTGATCGGTTTGGCAAGATAGCCGTCAAATCCCATGTTCTGATACACCTGCTCCGCATTCGTCATAACGTTGGCGGTCAGCGCAACGATCGGCACCTTCTGACAGAACCCCTTCGTCTGGGCACGCACGGCTTTCATCGTCTCTTCCCCGTCCATCTCCGGCATCATATGATCCATCAGTATGACATGGTACAGGTTTTCCGCCGTCCGCTGCAGACATTCCCTGCCGCTCTCTGCCGTATCGACCTGGATTCCCGTGCCTCGCAGCAGTTTGATCGCTACCATACGGTTCATATCGTTATCGTCCACTACCAGCACCCTGGCATCCGGCGCTGTGAAGCTCTGCTTGTATTTTGCACGATAATTGAGCTGCTTCTGCGCTGCAAAATTAATGATACCGATCGGCCTTACATTAACGATACGCTGTCTGACTTCTATTGTAAAAGTGGAACCTTTATGATACACGCTGTCCACATAGATCCTGCCGCCCATCATTTCAATCAGCTGTCTGGAAATATTCAGACCCAGACCGGTACCCTCAATGTGCCGGTTATCTCCCTCATCCACACGTTTGAAAGAACTGAACAGATCATCCAGACTTTCTTTCCGGATTCCCATACCGGTATCCGTCACGGAGATCCGCAGCATGATCTGATCCGCAGCGACCCGCTCTCCCTTGGCCGTCAGCGTGACAGAACCGCTCTGCGTGTATTTGACTGCATTAGTCAACATGTTGGTAATGACCTGCTTGATCCGCACTTCGTCACCGTAGAGCATGGAGGGAATCTCATGATCAATATCCACCTTGAACTCCAGTTCCTTCTCATGGGCACGAATCCAGATCAGATTCACCAGATCGCTGAACATGGAACTGACCTCATACTGTGCCGGTACAATCTCCATCTTGCCTGACTCTAATTTCGACAGATCCAGAATATCATTGATGGTCGTCAGCAGCATCTTGCTGGCATTCTGAATATTGATGGCATTCTCTGCTATTTCATCCGAGATATCCTCCCGCAGGATCATCTCATTTAAGCCGATAATCGTATTGATCGGTGTGCGGATCTCATGACTCATATTCGCGAAGAAAGTGTCCTTGGAACGGGCGATCTGCTCGATCTCCGCCTTCTGTTTCTCCGCCAGCATCCGCTCCTTATTATATGTCAGAAACTGGATCTTCATCAGGACACCGACGAAACAGCTCACCACCACCATGGTAATATACGAATCCATAAAGCTATACGAACGGCTTGCCGCCGGTATCATACCGGGATTCTTATAAGCAACGAAATATGTGATCAAAAATGAGGTCAGAGAGATTCCCAGCGCAACCGCCGCCTCCCTGCCGTCAAACAGCAGGAATATGTAGACGAGTCCCAGCACGAACCAGACCGGCGTACCGCTGTCCACGCCGCCGCTTAAGATAAAGACCGCCGGAAACAGGACTACATTCGAGGCAATGACAAGAAGCCAGGATGCCTTCTTGATATTCTGCCGGTCCTCCGCCATATGAAGCGCCACGCCGGACACAACACACATCGGCACGAGGGCATACATCACATCAGATCCCGCCCCTAAAAGCACGCGGCCCAGACCGATAATCGCCGCCATGAATGCCAGTAACAGAACCATCCGGTTAAGTCTTTCACGAAAATCCAGACGCTCATTGAACAGAGACTTCCAAAATCTATGTATTCTCTTCTTCATATCACTTCAACCTCTCCTGATCATCACTTTCTCCCGGATCGCCTTACGCAAGCTTCTCTTTCCACTCCTCCAGCACAGCCGCAGCAGCCAGAAAATCAAACTCATCCACACGCTGTCTGATTCCGGACGTCATGTCCTGAAGCAGCATACCATGATAAGCATAAGGCTCCAGTCCTTTCAGAATCACTTCCAGTCCCTCCGTCTCAAAATTATCCAGCTTCTCGCCGATAAGCGCAAACTGTCTCTCCAGTTCCTGCCGGTCGATCTCCTGCTTCCCGCCGTCCGCCGCCGTTATCTGTGTCCCATCCGCCCGGGCATCACCGTCGTTCTCCTCCGGGTCACGGTATCCCTCCGGGTAAATGAAAGAATTATGCCCAAGCGCCTGCAGCAGCGTATCATAGTCTGCCAACAGTTCTCTGTGATGCTCCAGTATATATTCCGGCCGGTTCTCCTTGCCTGCCATCTCCATCCCGAACGCCAGTTCCGCCAAGTCGTTCGCACCGATTCCTCTGGAATTACTCTTAAGCGCATGCGCCGTAATACTGTAATCCTTCCAGTTCTGCTCTTCAAACAACTGCTGAAGCTGCTGAATCCTTCCCGCTCCCTGGGCATGATACATCGCGATGATCTCCCGCAGCCCGTCCTGATCTCCGCAGTAGGAGATTCCCTGGGATATATTGATGCCGGCAGCCGTAAGCGCCTCCAGTCCGTCCGCCCTGCCTCCTGTCCTCGACTCTTCAGATGCCGCCTGTCCTGCCGCGGTATACGTCTGCTGTTCCCGCCCCGCCCCGGCGTCCGTTATCTCATCCGTGCGGGTAGACCGTTTCTGCGAATCAGCCGCCTGATCCTGAACCTCTATCTGTTTCGTCAGCGGAATATACCGACGCAGCATACGCTCCAGCACGCTAAGCTCAATCGGCTTGGCAATAAAATCGTCAAATCCCTCCTCCAGAAACATCTCCCGTGCGCCGCCTATGGCATTCGCCGTAAAAGCGATCACCGGCAGCGTCTGGAAATAAGATCCGGGTTTCTGCCGTATCCTGTGAAGCGTCTCTACGCCATCCATCTCCGGCATCATATGATCCAGAAAGACACAGTCGTACTCCATGGTGCCCAGCTTCTCTAATGCTTCCTGACCGCCCAGCGCCATCACCGTCCTGATCTGGTACGGCAGCAGCAGCCTTGCCATAACCTTCAGATTCATGGCATTGTCATCTACCACGAGCACTTTTGCCTCCGGCGAGGTAAACCGGTGCCTGATGTGCTGCTCCTCTCCCCGCGATATCTTCTGCCCGTTTAGAACTGCCGCGATAGACAACACAGTGAAAGGTTTATAGATCCGCAGCATGCTGCCGCCGATCTGGGTCTCCTGCTCATAATCCAGAATCAATACGACCCTGATCTGTTTCGCCAGCCCGTCGAAAAATTCTCTGTCCTCACCATACTCTTCCCATCCGATAAAGATATGTGTATAGTTCTCATTCTCCATCCGGCGTTTCAGTTCGGACAGATTCCTGCATACACGAAACATAATCCCGAACTCCTCCGCAATGTGGCGTATACTTTTCTCATACCCCTCACGCACCACGGAATAATCATATTTATCCATATTGATATAGCACGCCGCATAAATACTGCCCTTGTTCCTGATCGAGACGATCGGTGTCTCATCCAGGACCTTCTGCGGTATCGTAAACCGAAATTCCGTGCCGTTGCCGGGTTCGCTCTCCACAGTGATAAAACCGCCCATGCTGCGCACCAGTTCTTTCGTGATGGCCAGCCCCAGACCGATGCCGCCTTCTTCCCTGTTGCGCCCGGAATTTACCTGGCTGAAGCTTGCGAATATTCTCTCCAGATCCGCCTGCTCCATACCGATGCCGGAATCTCTGATGCTGACCATCAGATTTGCCCCGTAGGCTTCTTTCCTGCTTCTGATCTTGAGGACAATACCGCCTTCCTTCGTAAACTTGATGGCATTATCCAGCAGATTCATGACGATACGTCTGAATTTCTGCTCATCTCCCAGCAGATTGCTCGGCAGATCGGCATCACAATCCACGATCAGCTCCAGATTCCTGCCGTTCTCAAGCGTCACCGCCATATTAATGATATCCGTGATCGTGGAAGTAATGTTGTAGCTCTCCTCCGCCAGTTCCGTCTTACCGCTCTCCAGCTCGGAGAAATCCAGAATATTGCTGACCGTGGAAAGGAGATTGCGGCCCGCTGTCTGGATATCAATCACATCCCTTCTCACGCCCGTGGGAATATCCTCCTGCAGAATCGCTTCGCTCATGCCGCACACCGCATTGATGGGCGTACGGATTTCATGGGATATATTCACCATAAAATCATCTTTGCTCTTTTCCACAAGTTCCAGTTCCCGTATGTTCTCAATCAGTTTCTCATTCATTTCCTGTCTGGTCCGTATGGTAAGCCCGGTCACCAGCGATACCACGTACACGGAGAGCGCATGAAGACCGAACCGCAGCACGTCATTCGCCGTACTGAAGTTTACTGACCTTAGAACCAAAGCGTGATACAAAATCGTAATGGTGGAAAAAAAAACGCCGATCCGAACGATCTGCGGTATACAGAAGCTTCCTAACAGCACGATGAGCACCATCATAGAAGCCAGAACCGAAGTAAAACTTACGGAATAGAACACGTAAATGCTGAAATTGATCCACGCCGCCACCGCGAGAAACCTGGCGCGGAACACGTAGTCTCCGGTTTGTTTGAGCACGACAAACCAACTGGCGGCTACAGCCGCCAGAATCAGTTCCTTCGCAATGATATGCCATTCGAGAAGTATGGATGAAACAAACATTGCCAGAGAAAATGCGGTGAATATGCCAAGTACAAGCTGCTCCAGTTTCTTGTTTGTCCTGTCATTGTTAAACTGTCTCTCTTCCACGGTCAACCTCCGTTATACACTGTCGGCGCTGATACCGAGTACTTCTTTAAGCATCGGTAACATTTCCGTAAATACATCCATGATCACCGGGTCAAACTGTGTTCCTCTGCCCTCCGCCATAATCTGCATGATCCGCTCAATCGGACGCATCGGCGGTTTATAACAGCGCTCCTCATACAGTGCGTCAAAAACGTCCGCCACCGCCATGATCCGCGCCGCCAGCGGGATCTGATCCTGCGCCAGTCCGACAGGATATCCCGAGCCGTCCCACCGTTCATGATGGTACAGTGCAATGTCCTCCACGATGCGTACGTAATGTTCATCCTCGACATCGCCTATGATCATCTGTATGATTGTACGGCTGTGGGTGGTATGCGTCTTCATGGTGTCAAACTCTTCCGGCGTCAGCTTCCCGGGCTTTTGCAGAATGGCATCCGGGATCTTGATCTTACCCACATCATGAAGCGGCGCCGCCTTGCAGAGATCTTCTATGTATTCTTCCGTCAGTTCCGCCTCAAAAAGCTTCCGTCTGCGCAGCTCATTCGCAATCATCCGCACATACATCTGCGTGTTCTTCACGTGCTTGCCCGTACTGCCGTCCCTGCTCTCAATCAGATTCGCCATACCGACAATAACGGAATCCTGTATCTTGCTGAGACGCCTTGCGTCCTCGGTAATCTTATCCGCCTGCTCCCTGACCATCCTCTCAAGATTATGTCTGTACTGGTCAAGCTCAATCGTCTTATCCACACGGCTGAGCAGTATATCCGGCACAAAAGGCTTCGTGACGAAATCCATGGCCCCCATGCGGAAACACTTGATCTCTGTCTCCGCCAGATTATCCGCTGTCAGAAAAATCACCGGAATCGACTTCGTAGCTTCCTGACTGCGCAGCCGTTCCATCACGGCGAATCCGTCCAGGTCCGGCATATTGATATCCAACAGGATCAGTTCCGGCCTGTGATTCTCCAGATATTTCAATGCTCCCGCACCGGAATTGGAAGCCGCGATCCGGTACCGCGACGCCAGAATCTTCTGCGCAAGCGCCAGATTTGTCTTATCATCATCCACGACCAAAATTGTATTTTTCATAGAAGTCCTCCATTTACCAGAAAATTCTGATTCTTCTCAATACCATATCGATCTGTTTTCTATAATAGTAACACATCTCTGCCGTGTTCTCAATGAATTATGTTTTTCATAACTGTTACTGTAAGATTTCCTGCAGCACTTCCAGAAGTATCGACACATCGATGGGCTTGGCAATATGCCCGTTCATGCCCGCATCCAGCGCAAGCTTTTTATCTTCGTCAAAAGCGTTGGCGGTCATGGCTATAATCGGGATATTGGCGACTTCAGGATCATCCAGCGCTCTGATCTCCCTCGTGGCCTCATAACCGTTCATGAGCGGCATCTGGATATCCATCAGGATCAGATCATACTGCCCGGCTTTCGCATTCTTCATTATCTCCACCGCCACCGCGCCATCGTCGGCCACATCCAGGACAAAGCCTGTTTCCTGCAGGATCTCCACCGCGATCTCCTGATTCAGCTCATTGTCCTCTACCAGCAGGATCTTCTTACCCTCAAAGGATACTGCTTCTTCCGTTTCCGTATTCTCCGTATCCCGGACCGTGAAAGGAGATTCCAGAATCTCTCTGAGTTCGGACAGGAAGATCGGTTTGGAACAAAAGGCCGTGACACCCGCTTCTCTTGCTTCCTGCTCGATATCCGACCAGTCATAGGCCGTCAGAATAATGATGGGCTTCTCCATACCGATGATTCCGCGAATCCGTCTCACCACTTCCACACCGTTCATATCCGGCATGAGCCAGTCTATGATATACACCGCATATTCATCGCCCTGTTCCGCAGCCAGCTGCACACGAAGCACCGCCTCTTTGCCGGAAGTCGTCCAGTCAGGCCGCATGCCGATCACGGTAAGCATCTTGGTCACGCTGGAGCATGTATTGAAATCGTCGTCCGCCACAAGCGCCCTGAGTCCGTGCAGTTCCGGAATCGCTTCCTGCCGCGTCGGACCGGCACAGGTCTTAAACTGCAGCGATACCGTAAAGGTCGTGCCCTTGCCTTCCTCGCTTTCGACCGTGATGGTACCATCCATCATATCCACGATGTTCTTGGTGATGGCCATGCCCAGTCCGGTTCCCTGTATACCACTGACAGTACTCGTCCTTTCCCGCTCGAAGGGTTCAAACACGTGCTCTAAAAATTCCCTGCTCATCCCGATTCCGGTATCCTTGATCTGGAAATCATAGGCTGCCCAGCCCTCGGGTGCATTTCCCTTCTGTACGATACGGACACCCACCAGTCCTCCCGGTCTGGTAAACTTCATGGCGTTGCTCAGCAGATTCAGCAGAACCTGATTCAGCCTGAGCTTATCGCATAACACATGCTCGTTTACCACATCTGCCGTATCAATATAGAATTCAAGCTGTTTCGCCGTGACATCCGCCTGCACGATCGTCTTTAAATCATGCATAATCTCCGGCAGCGATGTCTCCTTTTCCTCGATCTTCACCTTACCGCTCTCAATACGGCTCATATCAAGGACGTCATTAATCAGGCTGAGCAGATGATTGCTGGATGTGGTGATCTTAGCCAGATAATCCTGCACTTTCTCCGTATTGTCAATATGCGCCGCCGCCAGCGAAGTGAAGCCTATAATCGCATTCATGGGCGTTCTGATATCGTGGGACATATTGTTCAGGAAAGTCGTCTTCGCCCGGTTGGCATGCTGCGCCGCTGCCAGTGCATCCTCCAGATCAACCTTCTGCTTTTCAAGCAGCTCTTCCATCTTCTTCTCATCATCGATATCTACAAAAAGTCCGGAGAAGCTAATCGGTGAGCCGTCTTCCCGCCTGGACAGTCTGCCGGCGGCATGGAACCACCGCAGACCCGCGTGTCCGGTGTGCAGACGATATTCCACATCATAAGTCTTATCACCGGTATAATCCATGACAGTATCCCAGTATTCCCTGACCGCCTGCTCCTTGTCTTCCTCGTACAACAGATCGGTCCACGACTCGATTCTGCCGGGAAACGCCTCTTCGCTCTCGTATCCTACCATTCTGCGGAACACATCCGACCATGTACAGGATATGATTTCCGCCTTCTCGTTAAACTCCATACTCCAGAAACCGGAATCCATAGCGGCATGGATATTGTCCATGGACGCTTTTTCCTTCTCGATCTGGGCATAAGCCGCTCTGATCTTGTCTCCGTCTGCCTTCTCCTGTTCCAGGGCCATACTTGCATTCTTCCGAAACTGCAGGATGAACCCCATGAACACAGCAAACATCGTTACCATCGTAATAACAATCTGAATCACGCCACGGCGCATCATACCGGAGCTGATGGAATTGATCTGTTCGGTTATAACATTATTCCTGATCAGAACCGTCATCATCCAGTTTGTCCCTTCCACCGGAATGTAGCACAGATTCTCGGTGGAGCCTTCATAATGAAAAGTGATCTGTCCCTTCTTTCCTTCCGCGAAATCACTCTTCAATTGCTCATAGCTGAATCCGCCATAAATATCAGCCTTTTGCATTTCCGTGAGGAAATTGGTTCCCGCTTCCAGATTTCCAAAATCATTATTTGTCAGATCTTCACCCGTGCGATGGTACAGACTCCAGTAAGTCTCATTGTAGTCTGTCTGTGAGGTCAGTGAGCTTAACATTTCCTCAATATCGATCTGAATAAAGCAGACCTCGATCCGGGCGCCCTGAAACTCTACGTTCTCCACAGGAGCTGCAAGAATCACCTGTTTTCTGGCTCCATATAGATTGGCTGTGGTGATGATCGGCACTGTCAGTTCCTCTGAGAGAAAATTATACCTGCTGGTTCCGGTCGTGGTACTGTGTTCCGTATATATGATCCCGTTCTCGTCTACCAGCGCAAATTTATTAATACCGCAAAGTTCTTTGACCCTTCCGAAAAATCTCCTCAGAGCCTCTTGGGATTCCAGATCCGATTCATCCATGATCGCAATGGCATTTTCCATATAAGAGAAATTTGTTCTCAGTTCCTCGGCAACTACCTGGGCTCTCCTTCCCGCCAGTTCCTCCAGATAGAAATCGCTGACCCGGCTCACTGCCTGACTGGTACCGTTCCTTGCACCATTAGATACCCATATCGTCGTGACAAGAAGAATTACCGCAATGATGACGCCCCCCGCCACGGCATTCCCGATCGTCTGCTTCTTCTGCTTCTCGTTCATACTCATAGAAAGCGATTGATCCTGTTCCATTTTCTGCCTCCACCATCCTTGCTTTTCTTAATTGATCTCTCCGTACAATACTCTGAGCATTGCAACTGCATCACCCTGATAGATGATTGTTGTCGATTCCTCCGTCTTCTCAGGATAAAGCTCCCCCGGAAGCTGTCCGTCCGCAATCTTCACTGCCACCTGTATCGTATCAAAACCGATAGAATAACAGTCCTGAACCCCAAGCGCATAGATCGTTCCATCCTTCAGATAGTGCAGCGCCTCCTGATCATGATCCATTCCGACGATCACCACCTCATTCTCCCGTCCGGCTTCTATAACCGCCCTTGCGGCCCCCACCGGATTGCTCATGTTACAGCAGATGATTCCCTTAAGATCCTTATGCTCCGCCAGCAATCTGCGGGCAAGTCCGTAGGCCTTCTCCACACTGTCCTCGTCATAAACAGTCTCAACGATCTCCATAGCCGGATATTTTGCCAGCACATCCCGCGCACCCAGCGCCCGTTCCTCATGACAGGGCGCACCCACTGTCCCGACCATGACCGCAACCTTTCCTGTATATTCCAGTTTCTCACAGAGCTCCTCCGTGAGCAGCGCGCCGTCCTCATAATTATGGGTGTTGCCTACATAGGCTATCCGATCACATCCGTCATCCCTGTCGGCATCGGAGCTTGAAAACGTCATGACCTTATGACCTTTTGCGATCAGATCATTGATCGCAGGTGTCACGATATCCACATCCGCCACATCTACGCCAAGTACATCAAAGCCTCTGCCGGACGCCTCGGACAACCGGTTGATCTGATCCTGCGCGGAAGTCTCCTTTGGCGCCAGATACTCATAACTGATCGTAACACCTCTCTCCGCATACTGCTTTGACGCTTCCTCCATTCCAATGGCAACTGCATCCCACCACGGATGAACTATTTTATATGTAAAATAGAAATTATATTCCTTTTTCAACGGCCGGTATGCATCCAGTTTATGATCAAAATCAATGGATGCTACCCTCTCATTCCCGCTTTCAGTATGATCGTCCGCACCTTCCGGCATTTCTCCTTCGCCGCCATGCGAAGCGGCATCGCCCGTTGCTTTACCCCCGTCAGCCGCAGTATACTGCGCATTCCCGTCTCCGCATCCGGTCAGCCCGAGTATTCCCGTACCCAGACATAAAAACAGCACTGAAATCGAAATGCAGCGCCGCAGTACGGCGTTTCCCGCCCTTTTCCTGACACACTTCCCGTTCTGCCTTTTATTCCTCATCGTACAGCCTCCTTATGATTTACGCCATATTCTGATGCTGCAAAACAAATTTTTCTGAAATCATCTTGATCAATTATTTTATTATAGCATAAGGTATTTGTAAACGCTATTTATATTCTGTTATAAAATGTCATAAAAAACACGGCCTGAGCACGAAAAAAGGCAGATAAAGCCGCCTGTTGAAACACATGACAGCCTTACCCGCCCACACATCGTTATCCGCCCTTTATTGACTTATTCGGTCATCCTCTATTGCACTTACTCTGTCCTGACACCCGGCACATAATAGAAGCAGGTCTTCTCCGGAACCGCAAGAAACTTTTTCCCCAAAGCATATTCCTCGGTCCGGTATTCTAAAACCTCCGTCAGCACGATCCGGCCGTCGGACAGTGCGCAGTAACGCGCGCCCTCAAAACCGCAGGGTGCCTCATAAGGCGGCAGAACGCATACGGCGCTCTCATCGCCCAGATCGTAGGTATAGATCCCGTCATACCCCCAGAACACGAAATCACTCTCCGCCCCCTGCGCCACGATATCAAGCGGCAGCGACGTATTCTCCGGCATGATGTCAAAATATATATCCCCGAGCGTCCCTTTCTCCACATCCAGAGCAGCAATGCCCCGGCGATACTTCGTACTGTCCGGATCATAACAATCCTCAATATAGGTGTACACCCTGCCGTCTTTCCCCACGCCGAGACCGCCGAGCTTTCTGAGCATATACTCGTCGGGCGCAATCCGCGTAACATAACCGCCCTCGCGGTCCAGCACCAGGATCCCACACTCCTGATTCTCCTTCAGGGAACGCAGTCCTGTCGTGTTCAGATACAGTCGACCGCTCCCGTCGATCGCCATCCGTCTGATCATGCCCTGTCTGCCCGGGTCAATGTACTCTGCAAGGTCAATCCTGCGCAGCAGTTTTCCGTCCCGGTCCGCAACCCATACCGCCAGTGTCCTTCTCACCGCAGCCTCGTTCTCCTGCCCTGCGGCAGCCGCTTCCGCTGCAGGCACATTTCCTCCTGCGCTCTCTGCTCCAGCCGCCGACGCATTCTCCGCTTCCGCCGCCGTCAGTTCCCACACCGCCATATAGAGATCACCGCTTTGATCCTGGCACATCGCAAGAACCCGCGTCTCCTCATCAAAATCATCGAAGAACACTTCGGAGTTACTGCTGCCGATTTCCATCCGGTGTACACTGTTATATCCTGCCAGAAACAGTTCATTTCTGCCCGCCGCGATCGTCAGATCAAGTTCCAGTTCTCCCGTATACGGGATTGTCAGGCTCTGCGTCGGCTCATACACCGCATCCGTGGCAAGAATATCTTCTCCCGTCGCCTGAACCTCTTCCTCATCCAACTGCGGCAGCTGCGCCTCCCCTGTTTCGATCATCTCATTCATCTTCTGCAGACTGTAATCCCGCTTATGCATAAAATCAATGATCTCCAGCAGTTCTTCATCGCTCATCTCCTTCTCCGGAAAGAAAAAGGTGCTCGTGTCACCCAGGAATGCAACACCCCGGCCCTTATACTCTGAAGCCTCCTCTATCATGGTCAGCTCTTTCTCCGGAAAGCGCGCCTCCCCCTCATAGCTTTCCCGCAATGCACGCATCCGTTCCTTTTCCGTATCAAAATACGCCCTGTTATAATTATCAGCACCGGTCTTCGACGTATAGATCTGCGTAAAATACGCCTCCAGCTTCTCCCGGTTCATGGCCTCCATGCGCTCCCTGAGTGCACCTGCCGAAGCCACAGCCGTTGCGGAAACCAGCACGATCATCGCCGCCGCAAGTACAACGCTCTTCTTCCAGTTCATCCTGAACGCTCTGTTTTTAGGCTTACATAATATTTCTTCTATTCTCTCAGACATATGCCGCGGCAGCATGATCTGTTCCTGTGCGGCCATGCGAAATATGCTCTCTTCCCATCTGTCTTTCATATGCGACTCCTTTCTGCCTGCCATGCTTTTCTTCACGCCTCCATGATTTCACGCAGCTTTGCCTTCGCCCTGGATAGTCTGGACTTCACGGTCCCTTCCGGTACACGAACGATCCTGCTGATTTCTTTCATCGTAAATCTTTCATAGAAATACAGCATAATAACTTCCCTGTACGCCGGTTCCAGCTGCATAACCACATCCCATAACTCATGCTTTTCATCCCGGAATACCGGCATGTATGCCTCCATGTCTTCCACCGGGGTGACCCGCTTGTTCTTCCCGTATATCTTCCTGGCTTCATTCGCTGTAATCTGCATGATCCAGGGTTTGAAACGGTCTGCTTCACGCAGCGTGTGTATCTTCTCATAAGCCCGCAGTACCGCTTCACTGACTGCATCCTCCGCATCCTGCCTGTTATGCAGCATGGCAAGCGCCAGACGGTACATATTAGGTGCATATTCCCGTATATTCTGTTCAAATTGTCTTAATCCCACCACAGACACACGCCTCCTCCTTTCCCTGTCCGTATTATGCATTTCCCTATAGGTACTCCTCTGTTACTTATGATAAAAAAAGCAGGGAAAAGGTTCCCTGCTTTCGTAAACTTCTATATAAAAATTGAACTTCGCAAAGTTATGGATCAGATTTCATCATTGATCACTTTCAGGAACACCTGCACGAGCTGCGGATCAAACTGCGTGCCGGAACACCGAAGCAGTTCCTCCACCGCCATCTCATGACTCATCGCCTTATGATACGGCCTGTCGTGTACCATAACGTCATGGGAATCCACCACTGTAATGATACGCGACAGCAGCGGTATCTCCTCTCCTTTTAATCCACTCGGATAACCCTTGCCGTCCCAGCGCTCATGATGATGTAATATGTACTCGGCCATCGGCTGCAGTTCCTTGGAGGCGCTGGCGATCCGGTATCCCTTCTCCGTGTGCGTCTTCATAACCTCCCACTCTTCCTCCGTCAGCTTGCCGGGCTTTAACAGAATTGTGTGCGGAATGGCGATCTTACCGATATCATGCAGCACAGCCAAAAGCGCCAGGCGGCCCAGTTCGGTGTCGGACAGATGGATCGCTTTGCCCAGCCTGACAGCCATCTCCCGTGTGCGCTCCACATGCTCCTCCGTCTCATAATCGCTCTCCGTCAGCGTCTGTGTCAGTGAATCCAGCAGGGAACTCTTCTGCGATGTGACGTTCATCAGCTTCTTCGTGTGCATACTTTCTGCCGCTTCCTTCAATGCGTCCTCCACGCTCTTGCTGTCGTCTCTTATAATCGCGATGCCGTATTCCAGATCCGTATTGATACCCGTATCGTTTCCTGCACGGTATTGCTCTCTGATATTCTCAAAAAGGCGGTGCGCATACTCCTGCTCAACCTCAGCGAGCCCGGCCGCCATATCACCGTCCTCCAGTCTGGCAAGCACGGCGCTCCCCGGCAGATTATCCCGCAGCAGATCCGCCGCACGCCTGAGCATCTCGTTGCCTTTCGTCCACCCGAGCACATCATTGACCAGCCCGATGCCGTTCGTGTTACACACCACCACTGTAATCGGATAGATATTCTTCTCGATGATGCGCTTCATTCTGGTATGGAAACTCTGCTTGGAATACAGCTGTGTCAGCATGTCCCGTTCCACTTCCAGATTCTTCATTAGAAGAAGATGTCCGATCTTTCTTCCCTTTTCATCCTGCAGGCAGGTAAAGTTGCACTGGTATATCCTGGCATCGTCCGCATCGTCATTTTTCCACTCAAACACCTGATCTGTCATCGTGTTCTGCAGTTCTTTAAAAGAGGCAATCTGCATGAAATCCATTATGCTGATCCTCCTCTGCCGGTTCAATGCCGGAAAAAGATCTCGCATATCGCGGTTCGTATCCGCAACATACCCCTCATAATCGAACAGCACCATAGGCGTTCCCATATATTCCAATATCATCTTACGTGTGGAATTGAGCATTCCCTTGGATGTATAGTCAAAAGTGTTCCCGTAAACTACCGGCGCCACAAAACCGAAAAACAGCACCGAAAGGTCTATGCTCACCCGCAGCCGGCCCGAAACATACCCACCGATGAACAGAAGAACCAGGAGCAGCCCGCACAGCATATACCGGTATCTTCCGCTGTAGATCTTGGGAACCTCAAGCACCTTTAGAACAAGCACATATACAATAACCGCTGCCATAAAGAATGTAAATCCCAGATGGATGCGGAACATCGGCTTGGAAACATACATGAATTTAATCGCATATATGCTGTACAGATTATATTGATAGCGCAGCATGAACTCATGAAATATATTACAGATCAAAAGCGCTGCATCGGCCAGCGTAATTACGCCCAGAAACAGATAGACATATTTTCTGCCCTTACCTGCCAGCAGTTTCAGGTCCGTCAGTTCTATCACAAACTGAAGCGCCGTAAGAACCACCAGATCCATGCACACAAAATAGATGCTGGTGCACAATGAGGCCATAAAATATGTTTTGACAATAATTCTTACAAGATACGCTATATTAAGCATACCCGCCGCCAGAAACATGTTGCCCCCGAACACGCCAAGACGGCTTTTCTTTCCATAGCTTCTAACGGCAAAGACAAACGCGCATAAAGCGGCTAATCCATACCATACATAAAACCAGATATTATGCCACATCTTAAGTTCCCCTCATTGTCTGTCAGACAGACCCGCACTTCCCGTCATGCCGTCCCGCGGTACGAACGTCCGGTGCTTTTCCCTAGTATTCGGTCATCCTGCCTGCAGTTCTCCCTGTCTGCCATGGTCAGTAGACCGTATCTTTATTATCATAACACAACTTGACACCGTTCAACAGGTTTCCTTTATTGTAATATAGCACAAATCTGACACAAAGAAATTGTATATATTGCTTATTCTTGTTTATTTTTGTTGAATCCGGTATCTCTCCGGCAGTTTCCCGTACCTTTTCTTCCGCACCGGCTGCCGCCTGACGATAAGTAATCCCCGCACCGGCATGAGGCCGGATCGCGCTGTATGCCGCATCCGCTGTAAACACCAGGATTGCAGCGATTCCAATTCCGATTCTGACCCTGACAGGCGTTTTGCGGTACAATATATATAACAGCGGGCTGATGACCCACACCAAAAGCAGACCGCCGATTCCGAACAGGATACTGCCGAGAAGACATATTCTTCCGTGCAGTTCGAAAGGCATTCCACTGTAATCCCACCATTTGACTCCCCAGGTCAATTCCAGATACCATGCGGTCACATATTCCAGCAGCGTGCAGAGCACCATAGATGACACAAATGTCAAAACCGGTCTGTCCCGCCATTTGTGAAACAGTATTTCCAGCATAACTGCGCCCATTCCGTAGATTGGCAGCCATGGTCCGATGAGAAATCCACGATTGACATACATGTCATCTTTGAGGAGGTACAGAAATCCCTCCCACATCCATCCAAATACTGAAATCACCATAAACAACCATACATAATATATGAAATCCTCCTTCATACGGTCTGTTTTTATGAATTTCATTACGTTACTCCTCATTTTCCGGTCATGTATTTTTCACACACTTCCATGTCAGGGCAGCCTGCTGCGATGACACATCCGTATCTTAGTATGGGATATTTTTCATATTTCTATTCTTTGCTTATGTTCCCTTGCTCCGTTGCTTCGTCGTTTTCCCGCATCCTGTCTGTCTTTCTTTCAGGCACAGCTTCTGGTATGGTTATAAATTCTTGAATTGGCGCTTTTCAACATGCCATTTCCATATATAGTAAAAGTAAATTTGCTTCTATTATATTTACGGAGGATTAGTGTGAAAAATAAGCTTGATAGCTCATTTTTCACACGGCTATTTGTGCCGCAGGCGTCACAAAATAGCTCTTATCGCAGAGCCGAATCTGATATTCGGCTCACGATTCCTCCGACGCTAAAGCGTCTGCGGAATGGAGATTAACATGAAAAACGAGAAACTGTTGAAACTTGTACTGACCGGAATCTTCGCGGCGCTTTCCTATGTCGTGTTTGCCTTCCTGCAGATCAAAATCACACTGCCTGGCGGCGATGCCACTTCCATTCATCTGGGCAACGCCGTATGCGTACTGGGCGCACTGCTGATCGGCGGCATATACGGCGGTCTGGGCGGCGCCATCGGCATGACCATCGGCGACCTGTTCGACCCTGTCTATATCGTCTACGCCCCCAAGACTTTTATCTTAAAGTTGTGTATCGGTCTGATTACCGGCGTGATTGCGCACAGAATCGGCCATATCACAACCGAAAAAGATAATGTCAAAGTATTAAAATGGACGATCATCGCCACCGTCGGCGGACTGTTGTTCAATGTGATCTTCGACCCGCTTGTCGGCTACTTCTACAAACTGCTGATCTTAGGCAAACCCGCCGCGGAACTGACACTGGCATGGAATGTGGCTTCCACCTCCATCAACGCCTTTACCTCCACGATTGTATCCGTGATAATCTACATGGCGCTGCGCCCCGCGCTGAAGAAATCAGGACTTTTCCTGACAGTCGGCGGCACAAAATAACCGCTGCCGGAGTAATAAATCTCCGGCAGCGGTCTTTTCTCCTGCTATCCCACGATCCCGTCGTCTTCCGGCATGATCAGCGCCGCAATCAGATAGACTACCAGTCCCGTCCCGCAGCTTACCAGCGAGCAGAACACCCAGATCAGACGGATCAGCGTCGGATCGACATTCAGATACTCGCCGATCCCGCCGCACACACCGCATATAGTCCTGTTCGTCCGTGAGCGCATTAATTTCTTATAATCATTACTCATTTTTTTCTCCATTTCTGCGCTGCTTTTGTCTCAACTATGTTGAGACGTCGCATTAAACGAGTTTGTGGCAAGCAGCGCGCAGACACAAATCTCGCGATTGAAAATTTTAATTTTCAATCTTTTCTCCTTTCCGTGGTACTTACTGTTCAAAATGAACCTGTACATTTCCCATGCTGCATTCGATTTCATATGTGCTGCTGCTGCCGTTAGAGATGGATACCTCATCGGCCAGTCCGGTATAGCTGCGGCTGCCCACACGCACATTACCCATAGCACATTCGATCTCATAATTGTGATCTGCCTCTGCGTCATCGAGCCGGAGCGTCACATTGCCCATGCCGCACTCAAGATTCATATTGCCCCGAATCAGTCCGTACAATTCCGCATTGCCCATGCCTAGATTAATGTCCACATCCCGCTCAATGCAGCCGCCGTTTACCTGCAGTTCTCCCGCACCCACATCGATATCCAGTTCTCCTGCCTCCAGCGAGTCTAATGTGATCCGGCCCGCACCGACTGACAGATCTATCTTTTGCGCCACTGCAAGGTCTGCGATGTTACAGATGCCGGCGCCTACATCCAGGTCTGCCTCACGTGCCTGCAGAGCTGTTGACTCCATACTGCCTGCCCCGATCTCAATCTCCATGTAATCCGGCATGGTGCCGTCCGGCAGATAGAGATATACTTTGGTATCCGTGGTGATTTTGTGATCTGCCCAGTTCCATACACCGCGGCCCGTCCTGTGCATCAGCCGCAGCGTGTCACCGTTCTCTACCAGATACCGGAAATATTTCGTATTCCCCTTCACCTCGATGCCCACCTGTTCATACTTAGAGGGCACGATATGCAGTTCGCATGCACCCAGTTCAATATAGAGACTGCGCAGTGTATCTGCGGTCAGGTCAAGCTGTATTTCCCCGTCATTCCTGCCGACACGGCTCCACTTCTCATAATGCGACCAGTCAACCCCATCGTCCCAGCCGTAATTCATAAAACCGAATTCTATACCGCCGCCGTCATGCTGATACACCCGGAAAGGAATTCCCGTGATTCCTTCAATATCCGTTCCGCGAAGTAATCCGAACCCGCCAAGCAGCGCTCCCACGCCGCACAGCAGACAGCCTATGATAAAAGTAACCAGCGCCGTCACCAGACAGCCTTTCGTAAATCTGCTCATTCCTGTTTTCATGCTCTCGCACCTCCTCTGCCAAACAATCTCCTACAAAGGGAAACAACGCCTCTGATAAACGCCGGTATTGCAGTCCCCGCCATTAACACCATCAGCCACACGCACACAAGCCCGAAGGCAAACACGATCAGCGCGGCGCCCAGTACGCATATACCGCCCACCGGCACTGTGAATAACAGCGCAAATCCCGTAATCAGGAGCGCAACCGCAGCTACGATCAATGCGACGCCCAAACCCAGGAATGCTATGAAGATCCCGAATAATGTCGCAAGCAAAGCAACCGCCACGCCAAAGAAAGCGCCCAGCAGTCCGATCCACACCGGCGAAGTAAGCACCGCCAGAATCACGATCGCCGCAATCGTTCCTCCCGACATGTCTTTCTTCGGCTGTTCATACCCGCCGCCCGCAGTGCTGCCTGCAAAATTGCCGTTACCCTGGTTGGCCGTATTGCCGGTATTCGTCCGTTCATACGGATTTTCATGTCTTCTGGTATCTTCTCTGCCGCCGTAAACGCTGTCACTGCCGCTTCGCTGATAGTATGCGCCCTGATAATAAGCGCTTTTTGCCTGTGCGCCGCTACCTGCCGCAGCATTCCGGTTTATATCCTGCTCTTTCCCTGTGTTTCCGGACGCTCCTGCACTGCCGGCCGTCTCTCCGGTTTTCATGATTTCGTCCCTGTGCGCCTGTGTATATCCACTGAAACCGGACTCCGTAAATTCACCGGCATTGCCGCCGTCGTTTAAGCCTGCCTTGATCGTTCTCGCCAGTTCCTCCGGCGTACCCAGCGATGCGATGACGCCGCCCTCATTCTCCGCGCCGGCATCGTCAAAATAGTCGTTGTAATACTGAATAGCCTCATCCCGCTCCATCGGTGAGACATCGCCGAGAAGCTCTGTCAGACGCCTCATAAATTCTGCTCTATTCATGATTCAATCCTCCCTCAAAGATACTGTTTAATCTGGCAGAATACCGATACCACTCACTGATATACAGATTGAGCTGCGCTCTTCCCTTCTCCGTCACCTTATAATAACGTCTGTTTCTGCCCGCGCATTCCATGTCATAGACTTCCAGGCATTCATCCTTCTGCAGTCTTCTGAGCACCGGATACAACGTAGATTCTGAAATCTCAATAACTTGCCGCACTTCCTGCGTGATCTTGTAGCCGTATGTCCCTTCCGTCTCACTGGAAACTACCGCCAGCACGATCGCATCAAGCAATGCCGCACCCGTGTTAAAAACCATGCGATAAACTCCTTTCCTGCTTTTTACATATCTCATAATGAAGTATCCATTCCTGTCCAATTCATAAAACTTCTGATCCTTCTATATGTATTGGGCATTATAATATTGTTTATTTATACAATATTATATGTTGTATAATATTGTTTCTACACATACTATATGCTATATAATATTATTTGTCAACCTATATTTTCTTTTTTTTACTTCTTCATTATATATAACGCTGTACACTATGGAATCACTTCATAACAGATCATATAAAGAGTAGTTTCCCTGATTGTCATATCCGTTCTCACATGATAAAATGGACAAGCCGTAAAAGAATATATTATCAATAGGAATAAAGAGGAACCTGCTATGAACACGAATCATAAACCAAACGGAACGCTTCTTATTATATCTGCCGCTGTCTTCTGGGCAAGCATGGGAATCTTCGTCCGCGGACTGACCGATCTGGCCGGATTCACTTCGATCCAGATCGTCAGTCTCCGGCTGAGCGTCGCTGCCCTGGGCTTTACGCTCATATTATGCCTCAAAGATCCCGGGGGATTCCGGATCCGGCCAAAAGATATCCCGATCTTTCTCGGACTCGGATTCGGCAGCGTACTCTTCTTCACAACCTGTTACTTCACTGCGATCCGCATGATGACTCTGTCAATGGCCGCAATCCTGCTCTACACTTCACCGATCTGGGTTATGCTGTTATCGCTCCTTCTCTTCCACGAGAAGATGACGGCGCGCAAACTGCTCGCCCTCGGTGCTTCCTTTCTCGGCTGTATCTTCGTCTCCGGATTCGGTTCCGGCGAAAGCAGTGTCACCCCCGCCGGCATTCTGACCGGTCTCGGGGCCGGACTCGGCTACGGTCTCTACAGTATCCTGGGCACGATTGCACTGCGCAGATATTCGACCTTCACAGTCACTGCATACACTTTCGTGACCGCTGCGATCGGGTCTTTGTTTTTCTGCTCATTACCCGATTTATGGTATAAAATAACGGTTTGCACACGCAAACCGTACCTGTGTTTCCTTATTGTATTGACCGGAATAGTCACCGCAGTGATTCCTTTCTTACTCTATACACTGGGACTGGAGCAGGTAGAAGCCAGCCGTGCGGCCATCCTCGCAACCGTGGAACCGATGGCAGCCACACTGATCGGGGTAGTCGTCTTTCATGAATACATGACCGTATCATCCGTAGCGGGAATCCTGTGCATCATAACCGCCGTTGTTCTGCTCAACTTTCATCCGCGTAAAAAAAGTAATTTGCTTCGCAAATAACTTTGCGAGATCCGCTTCGCGGACTCGAATCAGCGCAGAAATTTCCTATACCTTATGTACCAATCAAATAAGCGGCCTGCCGAAGCAGACCGCCGCTTTTCTCAATATGACATGTCTTAAAACAGATTTACTTTGCCGACAACACCATCGTTAATGACATAATAGGCCGTGAAATCTTCCGGTTTCACATAGATCTGTATATCTTCAATAGAATCTTTCTGATAGCCCTTTGCAAAATAATGTGCCTTGACCCGATCCGTCACAGTCTTCATATCCACTTCATACTCCCGATACTGCAAAACAACCTCGGGCACCGCTGCTTTCTGCACAGCCGCCTGCTTCACTTCTGCCTCCATTGTGCTCTCTGTTAATTCCTTCTTATCCATCGAACTCTCCCTCCGCTCTAACCGTATCCCACGCCGACTATTGCTATTGTATCATTGTTTCCTGCATCCCACAAGGGATTTCGACAAAAATACACCGGCAGTCATACGGTATCCCCGTACATCTGCCGGCACTTTTATGTTGACTTTACACAGTATACTCCGGTTCTCTTCTATCTGAGTCCGATTTCAGTATCAGCCTCCGTCACATGACTGTGCGTCTTGATATAGTCCACGATCTCGTCTAATTTCGTGAACGCGAGTCCCACATAACTGTCCGCGCACCCATAGTACAATGCAATCTTACCGCTCTCGGAATCATGAATGGTCGCGCAGGGGAAGCATACATTAGGCACGAATCCTCTCTCTTCATACCATTCTTCCGGTGTCAGCAGGAAGTTCTCACATCTGTAGAGCACCTTGGACGGATTATCAAGATCCAGAATCGCGCCGCCGATGGAATACACGAATCCGTTACAGGTTCCGCTCACACCGTGATAGAACAGGAGCCAGCCTTCATTCGTCTCGATCGGAGCCGCGCCGCCGCCGATCTTCACGGACTCCCACCACTCAGAGCTTCTGCCCATCACATGTCTGTGTCTGCCCCAATATACCATATCCGGACTCTCGCTTAAGAAGATATCGCCAAACGGCGTGTGTCCGGAATCGGAAGGACGGCTTAAAAGCATGAATTTGCCGTTTATCTTCCGCGGGAACAGTACCGCATTTCTGTTAAACGGAATAAAAGGATTCTCCAGTCTGGTGAACGTCTTGAAATCCGTGGTTTTCGCCATACCGATGGACGCGCCGTAGAAATCCTGACACCAGATAATATAATAGGTATCCTCCACCTTCACAAGACGGGGGTCATACGCATAGACAGGCATGAAATCATTGCCGTTCTCATCCTTGAAAGGAATTTTCTCCTTTTCAATGTCCCAGTGGATCGCATCCTTGCTGTGTCCCAGATAGATATACGGTATACCGTTTGTCTGTTCTCCTCTGAACACGCCGATAAACTCATCTCCGTAAGGCATTACAGCACTGTTAAAAATTCTTGCAACGCCCTCCACCGGATTTCTGCCGATCACGGGATTATCACTGTAACGCCAGATCGGTGCGCCTTTTAAGCCTTCCGGCTTCTCCTGCCACGGCACATTCTTTACAGCAGGACTGATCATCTTTACCTCACTCATTTTGTAACTTGCTCCTTTCGCCCTTTCGTTTTCTTTATTACATCATAGACATAAATGCCGCAGCATTCCGTTGCTTTATGACTCATCTCACTGTTTTGCCAGAAATTCCATGTTCTTCCTGATCAGATCGCATCTCTGTGCGACACACTCCACAGACCGCAGCGGATCGTTCGGTGTATGGAACACATAATCGATCAGCTTATCGATCGTGGTGGTCGCCACATGCATTCTCGTATCGCTGGACGCATAGTAGATATACACATCGCCGTTCTCTCTCGCAATCGCGCCATTTGTAAATACCACATTGGATACGTCGCCGACGCGCTCCCACTCTCTGGGCCCGATCAGCATGCCCGAAGGTTCCGCGATCACTTTGGACGGATCGTTTAAGTCAGTGGCAAACGCATAGATCACATAGCGAAGCCCCGCCGCCGTATTCCGCACACCGTGCGCGATGTGTATCCATCCCTTATCGGTCTTGATGGGCGTTGCACCCGCGCCGTTTTTCGCCTCCGTAATGGTATGATACTTGCGCAGCGAAGTCATTTTCTCCTCGTCGATCACCGCATGGGTAATATCATCGCACAGCCCGAAGCCGATACCGCCGCCGGAACCGGTGTCGATAAAATCGTCCATCGGTCTTGTGTAGAACGCATATCTGCCGTTTACAAACTCCGGATGCAGCACCACATTTCTCTGCTGCGGGGAACGCAGTGTCGTCAGATTATCCAGCCGCTCCCAGTTCTTTAAATCTTTTGTCCTCACGATACCGGCTGCCGCCACCGCCGCAGACAGATCGTTCACCGTCTTATCCTTACTCTCCGAACAGAACACCCCGTAGATATAGCCGTCCTCGTGCTTCGTCAGACGCATATCATACACATTCGTCTCCTCAGGACAGGTATCAGGCAGCAGGATCGGATAATCCCAGAACCGGAATCCGTCGATCCCGTTATCACTCTCAGCCACACCGAAGAAAGACTTCCTGTCATTCCCCTCGATACGGGCTACCAGATAAAACCTGCCGTTCAACTCAATAGCGCCGGAATTCATGACCGCATTGACACCGAGACGCTCCATGAAATAAGGATTTGTCTCCGGGTTCAAGTCGTACTTCCAGGCAAGCGGAATATGCTCTCTTGTCAGCACCGGATACTCGTATCTGTCATAGATTCCGTTGTAAATGTCTGATTTCACATTTTTCCTGTTAATCAGTTTATTGTATTTCTCTAACTCTACATAATAATTCGCATGTAACATGACTGTTTTCCTCCATGATATGACCTTCTCCATTTGCTCTCAGCTGCGCAGGCGCCGGAAACAGCCTGCCACTTTATATCATTTACTTTTCCGTCTGCACACCATCATAATTACAGATCAATCCCTCTTCTGATCACTTCCAGACACATCCTGCCGTTATGATACGGGCATTTCCATGGTTCCACGATGGGTTTGCCGCTCACAGACTGCCCTTCGCTGTTCACATCCCAGAACCACTCGGACCCTGCTCTCGGGTCTACCACATGGTCTCTGATAAATTCCCACTCCGCTCTGGCAGCGTCTCTGTATTCCGTATGCTCCGGCGCCAGTGCATAAGCGTTTAGGAATCCCACAACCGCTTCGGCCTGTACCCACCAGATACGGTTTTCATCAACCACGCCTTTCTCACACTCATTCGCAAAAGAATGTCCGTCAAAAGCCACCCTGTATACTTGACTGGTTAAGTCAAGTATAATCGGAAGCATTTTATCTTCATATACCTTCTCCCCTAAAACATCCGTACCTCTGCGAATCAGCCATGCCGTCTCGATATCGTGTCCGTAAGAATGCAGATCCAGAATCGAATGCATCTCCCTGTCAAAGAACACTTCCTGTCTGTGCAGCTCAGGATTATAGATCTTATCTGCAATCGTATCCAGAATCCACTCCAGACGCTTCTTCACATCGGAGTCGCCGCTCACACGGTACAGCTCCGTATATGCCTCAAACACATGTAGAAGCGTATTCATCGTCTTCTCGGCAATCACACCGTTCTCGGACAGCTTGTCGTTCTCGATCTCCCGAAACTCTCTGTCGAAAGCCTCTTTATAACCGATCTCATCCATACACCGCTCCTCGATGATCCGGAACAATGCCATCGCCGTCTTAAGCGCGTTTTCATCCTTCGAAGCATCATAATAGGAAGACAGTGCGTAAATAGAAAAAGCCTGATTATAAGTATGCTTCGTCGTGTCCTCCGGTGTCCCGTCATGAGCAACCGACCAGAACACACCGCCCTTCTCCCGGTCCACACAGTACTTCTGCATAAACTCATAACCGTGCCTTGCTTCCTCAAGCAGGGCTTCATCATGCAGGGTCAGATACGCATTCGCAAAAAACCACGTGATACGGCTGTTCAAAATACACCCTTTCACCGCCCTGCGGTCTACCTGCAGATCATAATCCATGTATCCGTAATAACCGCCGTATTCATCATCTCTTAACCCCTTCCAGAAAGGAATGATGCAATCGGTCAGGTGGTTTCTGATCTCTTCTACCATCATCGCTTATCGTCTCCCCTCGCAATTATCGTTTCCATTACGTTCCGCTAATTTCTTTATTTATTATTTTACTCGTTTTTAAACTTAATTTTATGGTTTAAAAACGAGTAAAATAAGTAACTTTGATTTAATTATAAAGTAATTCGTAACAATGTCAACAGCCATTGCTCAAAACTGTCATCTTGACTTAAATAAAAAATATTTTTTGTTCAAATTCACAACGAAAAGCCTTAACCCTTTACCGATCCTGCTGTCATACCGCTGTAAATCTGCTTCTGGAAGAGAATGAATACAATGAGCGCCGGCAGGAGGGAAATGATAACACCTGCACAGATCAGATTGTACTGGCTTCCGAGCGGTCCTACGAAGGTGTACAGCGAAGTCGCCACCGTCGGATATAATTTCTTGTTCTGCAGATACAGATTGGCACAGTAGTACTCGTTGTAAGTGCCCACGCCCTTTAAGATACATGCCGTAACGATCGCCGGACGCAGAAGCGGCAGCAGAATCTTATAGTAGATCTTGAAGTAGGATGCACCGTCTATGATCGCCGACTCATCCAGCGATACGCTTATGTTCTCGAAGAACTGGATGTAAATATAGATCGCTATGACATCCGTACCGCACATCATGATGATATAGCCTGCCAGCGAGTTGATCAGTCCCAGTTTGAACATGATCTCATATACCGCGATCTGCATCGCCACACCGGGAAGCAGCGTCGCGAACAGGAAGAGACTCCTGATGATACCGTTGCCCGGAAACTGGAACCGATTGAGCACGTATGCCAGCGAAGTACCGATCAGCACAGATACCAGCAGTACGCTGACCAGTATAATGCTAGAGTTGACAAAAGCCCTTCCCATGTTCGCTCTTGTAAACGCATCCACGAAGTTCTTAAAGTTCAGCCAGCTGCCCGGCATCTCCATAACGTTGGTCTGCGCGTACTCGGTCTCTGTCTTAAACGCCGTGATCACGCAGGACACGATCGGCAGAACCGCTGCAAAAGCAAAGAATACCAGTGAAAAATATTTTAAGAAAGTAAGCAAAAATTTACCGATTTTCTGTAATGCTGTCATTTATCTCCCTGCCTTTCTCGCCATCTGTTTTGCAAGTTTCCTGTCGCGGCGCTTGGTTGCGTTAAAGTCCTCGTCCTCCGAGTTCTTAAAGACATACTTGAAGAAGAGCTTCTGCAGGATCGTTGCCGCGAAAATAATTAAAAGCAGTACCACCGCCATCGCCGACGCCAGACCAACCTTCTGCTGCGTATGCGCGATCTGGTGCATAACGATGAAGTACGTTCCCGTTCCGTTCGCTCCGTCCGTGATAACGTAAGGCGGCTCGAATGCGCTCAGGGAACCGGTGATGGACAAGATTACGTTCAGGGTAACGATCGTCTTGATGCTCGGCAGAATAATATAGATGAACTGCTGGAAGCGATTGGCTCCGTCCAGCATCGCCGCCTCATACAGTTCGGAATCCACCGACATGATCGCACCGATAAAGAGTACCATATTCTGTCCGAAATAACGCCAGACAGATGTTCCCACGAGGGATATATTGTTAATGCTCTGGTCTTTTAACCAATAAGGCAGGTTATCCAATTCAAACCCGCACCACTGCAGTACGGTATCAAATACAAATCCTCTGGTGTAGAAGAATTTAAAGATAAAACCGATCGCGATACCATTGATCAGATACGGGAAAAACATGAATCCCTTAAAAATATTACCGCCCTTTACCTTGAAACTTAAAACTGTCGCCAGATAAAGCGCAAGTACAAGCTGTACAATGGAACCGCCCATATAGTACAGACTCAGTTTCAAAGCGCTGAAACAGTCTTTTCTGCTGAATACACTGGCATAATTCTTCCAGCCCACAAACTCTCTCTTGCCGATGTACTTCATTTTCATAAAGCTGTAGCCAACCATTTCCCCGAACGGAAGGTATGTAAACGTAAATAACAATGCAAGCGGAATGATCATAAATGCAACAATAATGATCGCCTGCTGCCCTTTCCTGCTCCTTAACCACTGCGGGAAAGTCTTTTTGTGTGTTCCCACTCTGTTTGCCTGTGCCGCCATATGCTATCCTCCTGATAATTCGAGCCGGGGTAATCGTTCTCTCCCCGGCTCAAATGCCATTAATACCTACATGAAGCCTTTATGAAGCTACTGATCGATATCTCTATTTTATTAATAGGAAACCTCTACACCGAGTTCCTCCTGTGCTGCATTCCACTTCGCTGTCCAGTCTGCCATGATGTCTTCAAAGCTCTGGGAACCTGTAGCTGCTGCCTCTACGATTGCCTGAATCTTAGCGTCGCCGCCTGCGTTGAAAGAAAGCTCGGATTCAGCATTCATCTCGTTCATGATATCTTCCTCACCTGTCAGAGCCGTTACGTTTGTCACTACGTTAACGCCGTCGAATACGAAGGAAGTAGGAGCTGTCTTGGAGATCGGGTAACCGCCTTCAAAATCACACCAGCCGGACTCTTCAACCATAAACTTAACGAATGTCATTGCCGCTGCCTTGTTGTCGTCTGTTGCATTTACATTGATACCGAAGCAGTAGTCAGGACCTGCTGTTGTGTACTGCTGTCCGCCGACAGTGATCGGGAAAGGCATATAACCGATATCATCCGGATTCTCGCCTGCCGCTTTCATCTGTGCGATTGCCCAGGAACCAAGTACCATTGCGCCGATCTCGCCGTTATTGATCATGCCCTTACAGCCTTCCCAGTCAGTTGTCGTGTAATCTTCCTCAATCAGACCCTGTGCAACTGCGTCATAAAGAATCTTGTACAGAGCGTATGCGCCTGTGCCGTCGCCGTTATCCTTGAAAGGCTCTGCCGTGTGAACGAATTTCTGATTTAACCATGTCTCGTCACCTGTTGTGATAGCGCCGAGATAAGCGTCCCACTGACCGCCCATGGTCCAGCCTGCCGCGTAGTTGGTGTACAGCGGAATAGCGTCTGTATTGTCTTTAATTGCCTGCAGCGCTGCGATGAACTCATCGGGAGTCTTCGGCAGTGTTGTAACGCCTGCGTCAGCAAATACTTTCTTATTATAAAGAACACCCTGTGCATTACCCATGTAACCGATACCGTAGCAGTTGCCTGCCGTATCTTTCCACTGATCCGCGAAGTTCACAAGCTCGCTCATCTCATCTACCGTGCCGTAAGGAACGAAGTAGGAAGGAAGGTCTGCCGCGTCAACAGCCGGGATAAACATTACATCACCCCAGTCGCCTGTGGAGAGACGAAGAAGCGCGTCTTCCTGATAATCTGTAATGCCTTCTGTCTCAACTGTGATGTTGGGATACATCTGATTGAATTTGCTTACCAGATCAGCCATCGTACCGTCATCTTCACGGTCTGTCTTGTGATGGATAAACTTGATCGTTGTCGTGATGTCCTCATAATCCTCGCCAAGCGTAATTGCCGCATAAGAAAGTCCTGCTGCGGGTGCAGCTGTGTCGTCTGCCGCATCATCGGCTGCGGGTGCTTCTGTCTCAGCGTCAGCTGCAGGCGCCTCTGTCTCAGTATCAGCGGATGTGTCTGCTGCAGGTGCGTCTGTTGCCGCATCTTCGCCGCCGCATCCTACTAACGAGAATGTCATAGCTGCTGCTAAAGTAAGTGCTAATACTTTCTTCAGTTTCATAATAAGTATCCTCCTTTTATTGTGCTCTGTTTTAAGAGCAGTTAGTTAATTGATTAACTTTAAATTAAGTATACATCACTTTATTTTTTAATCATCAATTATTATTGCTCTTTATATACCATTATTGCTGTATTTGTACTTTTCTTCTATTTATACAATTTTTAACATTTATTTTTGTGCACTTTCACAAATTTATAACGTACTTTCATATCCACATTGACATTTGAAGTATTAAATTATAAGGTTGAGGTAGCTTAATATTAAGCATTATCATTGTATACATAATATCTGTTCATAACAAACCAGAAAATATGCAGGATAATAAATCGGATCATAAAGCCGTCTGAAGGAGTTCATATGACATTTCGGGAAACCTTTACCAACTCCATATCTGTCAAACCGCCTCTGACACCGGAGTTTCCGGTGGAGGCTTTCGTCGGCTCCTTCTATGAACTTATGGAAACGACCGCGAACACGCTGCCCACTATTCTGTGCGGCGGTACCATCGAATTTCCTGCGGTCTACCGGCTTGCCTGCGAACAGATGGACTGCCACATGCTGCTCTATACGCATACCGGCAGCGGCAGCCTGCTCCTTGGCCGGAAGGTGCATACCCTGACAGAGGGCACTTTTCTGTATATGGACTGTTCTGTCTCTTCCTATATAATAGAGGCGGTGCAGTTCCCCTGGCGGATCAGCCTTTTTCTGGTGCGCGGCAGTCTTCTTGCCACACTGGACTCTCTGGTTCCCTTCGATGGTTTCCTGCTGCACACATTCGGGCCGTCCTCCACGCATTCTCCTGTGCTCAGCGGCATGAACCGGCTGCTTTCCGGCGGTCCGGATGCAAATCTGCATAATAAACTTACCGACGCCGCTCTCCTGCATGGAATCCTGACCGACCTGTTCATTGATGCATGGCAGCTTAAAGCAGCGGAAGACAAATGCGCGCCTTATCTTTCCGAGATCCGGCAATATCTGAATACGCATTTTGCCGATCCGCTCCGTCTGGATGACCTGGAGCAAAGATATCATATCAGCAAGTACCGCATATGCCATGAATTTTCCAAAGCGTTCGGTTCACCGCCCGTGCGGTATCTGAATCTGCGGAGACTGGAAGCCGCCACACACCTGCTTCTGACCACAGACAAACGGATTCACGAGATTTCGCTCGATGTGGGTTTTGAAAATACTAATCATTTTATTAATCTGAAACCGGCATGACGCCGCAGGCTTACCGGGATGCGAACAGGGGTTAAAGTAAGGCCGGTCAGCCTGTACTTTAACCCCTGTTTGTATCCATATAAATTGTTATTCTGTGCTGTGCCGGCTTACCCTGCCGTCTGTTCCGGCGCTCTCAGCTGCGCTTCGCAACGCTTTCCTTGCACAGCCGTCTGCCGTTCACGATATACACGCCCTGTCTATAATGGTCACCGGATATCTTACGGATCATATTCTTGACGGTGCGTCTCGCCATCTCCTTCATATCCACCTCATAGGTTGTAATTCCCACGTCGCACAGCCCCGGCGGCTGATAATTATCATAGCCCACCACCGATATGTCCTGCGGCACCTGGTATCCGGCGCGTTCCAGCGTCTGCACAAGCATGGCCGCCGCCGCGTCGTTGTTACACACGAATGCCGTCGGCATACGCTCGGGCAGCCTGATCGTAAATCCCTCGTCCGATCTTCCCGTCTCCGGATCTCTGTCATTTAAAATCCATTCCTTATTCACATCCACACCGTGTTCGTACAGCGATTTCATATATCCGAAATACCGGTCCGTAATACTGTCCGTGGCAAGCACATTGCCTACAAACCCGATCTCACGATGCCCCATGTCAAACAGATAATTCGTCATGACATACATCCCGAAGAAACTGTTGGAAACGACAGCATCACACTTTCCGTCCCGATCATAGAAATCGAGAAAGAACACCGGCACCGACGCATATTCCAGCAGACGCTCCAGATAATCTTTCTTCAGGCGCCCGATAATCACAAGTCCCTCTGTCTTTCTCTCCTGCAGCAGCTTGGGCATGATCATCCTGTTCTCATCCTCGCTCTGCAGCACCTCCAGCATGGTAAAACATCCCCGCTGTACTGCGGCGGTAGCCACATCCTGATACAATGTCCAGTAGAAGGATTCATATTTATCCAGAAAACGATCCGCTACGATAACGCCGATCGTATAACTCGCATTCTTCTTTGCCCGCTCCTGGTTCAGAGAAGAGACCGTCCGGTATCCCATCTCCTGCGCTTTCTTCTTAATCTTAATACGCAGTTCCTCGCTGACGCCCTTCTGATCGGACAGCGCCTTCGACACGGTTACCGTACTGACTCCCATAATTGCGGCAATATCTGCCATCTTAACTGCCTTTGCCATAATGCCCCCGATGTTTATAATTTAAGTAACTCACTTAAATTATAAAGTAATTTGCGGCATTGTCAACACAATAACGTTAAAATTAGCACATTGCCACAAATATCCATATTTTTTTGTACAATTTTATATTTCCGATTACAGGTGTACTCTATAATCAGCGTCAAAAGCACTGCGCATGAGTATGCGAGCGTCCTCGCTCTTCTTATGTTCTCCCGCCTTATATCGAAAACTATATCGAGAACTGCGCCATATACAACTGATAATACAGCCCCTTCTTCTCCATCAGTTCCCGCGCGTTTCCCTCCTCCATGATCCGGCCGTCGTCCACCACGAAGATGCGGTCAGCCTTCTGAATCGTAGAGAGCCGATGGGCAATGACAAAAGATGTCCTTCCCGCCAGCAGATGTTCTATCCCCTCCTGCACCAGCAGTTCCGTCTTCGTATCGATGCTGGAAGTTGCCTCGTCCAGAATCAGAATACCCGGATCGGATACCATCGTTCTGGCAAAAGCCAGAAGCTGCCGCTGCCCGATCGACAGTCCGCCGCCGCGCTCTGAGAGTTCCGTATCATACCCTTTCTCCAGACGCATAATGAAATCATGGGCATTAACCGCCTTCGCAGCCGCTACGATCTCCTCATCCGTGGCATCCAGTTTTCCGTAGCGTATGTTGTCTTTAATCGTGCCCGAAAAAAGGAAATTATCCTGTGTCATAATACCCATCTGCCTTCGCAGACTCTCGATCGAGACTTTCTTTACGTCATACCCGTCCACCGACACCACTCCGTCCTGCACATCATAGAACCGGCTGATCAGATTGACAATCGTGGATTTGCCCGCGCCGGTAGGCCCTACCAGTGCAATCGTCTCACCGGGCGCCACACGAAAGCTCACGTCATCAAGAACCTTCACCTTATCATCATAAGAAAAATTCACATGCGCGAAAGTCACTTCTCCGCGAATCGCCGGCATCTGCACCACACCTTCGTCATCCGCGATCGCCGGCGGCGTATCCAGTATCTCAAAAATCCGTTCCGCCCCCGCTATATTCGTCACAAGCTGGTTATAAAAATTACTAATGTTATGAATCGGCTGCCAGAACATATTCAGATAAGTTCCAAAAGCAATAAACGTTCCCACGGACACCTGATCCACCCCGAGCACAATGATCCCCGTGTAATACAGCAGTATGCATCCCAGCCCCCAGGACAGATCGATTACCGATCCGAACGCGTCGCTCATACGTACCGCATCGAAGAAGCTTACCCGGTGCTCTTTCAGCAGCACGTCAAAAGTATCCTCTGTTTCGCCCTGTGCGTGAAAGCTCTGGATGACCCGCATACCCGCCATGTCCTCATGAATAAAAGCATTCAGATTCGCGGATTTCTTACGAAACAGCTGCCAGCGCGGATGCGCCTTGACCTGGATAAACAGAATCGCCGCCGCCATGAACGGGATCGTCATCAGAGAGGCAAGCGCCAGTTTCGGATTCTTCCAGATCATAATCACTACCACCGCAATGACCGTCAGGCCGTCCGGAATCAGAGTTGTCACACAGTTAGACAGTACATCCTTAAGGGAATTGATATCGCCGATGATACGCGACAGAATCTTCCCTGTCGGCCGGCTGTCAAAAAACTTAAAATCCAGCTTCTGAATATGCGTATATAGTTCCTGTCTGATCGTCAGCAGAATCTCATTACACACCTTCGCCATGATATACATGCGAAGCTTCACTGTTATAACCAGCAGGAGATTGATTCCCAGCGCGACCGCCAGAAGCCGGTACAGACCGCTTAAGTCCCCGGCTGCAATATGATCGTCGATAGCAGACTCCATAATCAATGGATTGACCAGACTGATCAATACACCGTATCCCATAATCAGCAATACGAATACGATCTGCCATTTGTAAGCAAACAGATAGCGAAACAGCCTCATCAGAGTCTGCGCTTTGCCGCGCTCCACACTCTGTTCATCGTCTTTATAGGAATTTACTGCCATGATCTCTCACCTCCCCGTACTGCGACTCATAAGTTTCATAATAGAGTCCTCTAGCCGCCAGCAGTTGTTCATGTGTACCCCGTTCCGCAATCGCACCGCCCTCCAGTACAATGATCTCGTCTGCATGACGCACTGCGCTGATCCTGTGCGCAATAATAATTTTAGTCGTATTCTCAAGTGTCTTCAGTGTCTGCTGAATCAGATGCTCCGTTTCCATATCAAGCGCCGACGTGGAATCGTCCAGCACGAGCACTGGGTCCTTCTTCGCCAGTGCCCTCGCGATACTGATACGCTGTTTCTGTCCGCCGGACAGCCCTACCCCGCGCTCGCCGATCACGGTGTCATAAGCCTCCTCCATGTGTTCAATAAATCCGCTGGCCTGCGCCTGCGTAGAGGCCTTTCTGACCGTCCTGAAGTCTATGTACTCTTTCTTACCCAGCTTAATATTATCGTTGATCGTATCCGAAAACAGGAAGACATCCTGCATCACGAAGCTCACACTCGTGCGGAGCTGCTGAAGCGTCAGTTCTTTAATGTTCACATCATCCAGGTAGATAGCGCCGTCCGTAGCGTCGTACATACGCTGCAGAAGCTGTACGATGGACGTCTTGCCAGCACCGGTCGCACCCATGATTCCGAGCGTCCTGCCGGCCTCCACCGTAAATGAAATATCATGCAGAATCTCATACTGGTCGGCCTTATGGAAGGATACATGGTCAAAACAGATTTTACCGGCTACTTTTTCGATATTGACCGGATTGGTCGTTTCCACAATACTGGGCTTCTCCTCATAAATCTTCTTGACCTTCTTATTGGAGGCCACTGCGGCAGAGAAGCTGTTGGTCAGCCAGCCAAGCATCTCCATGGGCCACACAATATTATTAGAATACTCCACGAAAGCCGTCATCTGCCCCAGCGTCATCTCCCCGTCAATGACAAATTTTCCGCCAACCAGTATAGTCAATAATGGCAGTACTTTCGTTACGACGGTAAAACAGGGATAGTATCGCACAAACACCTTGGACTGCTCCATATTCAAATCATAGTATCTTTTATTGTGAGACAGGAATTTGCTGATCTCGAACTTCTCTCTGGCGAAAGCCTTCACCGTGCGCACGCCTGCCAGGTTCTCCTCCGCCACCGTGTTAAGCGCAGCATTTTCCTCGCTGATCTCCTCATAGACCCGCCCCAGCCTGCGCTCCATGATAACCGCAAAGGAACCGCACAGAAGCATCGCCGCCGTCGGGATCAGCGCCAGTTTCCAGTTGAGTATGTACATACACACAAGAATAATACCCGTGTGATAGACTACCTCGATCAACAGCATACTGACATATCCCATCGCATCCCAGATACGGTCAATATCTTCTTTGACCCGCGCCATCAACTCGCCCGTGTTGGTCTTATCAAAGAAATCTGCGCTGAGCCCTTGAATATGCCGGAACAGATCCCGTCTCATATCCCCCGAAATCTTCGCGCCGTTCTTGTCAAAAGTGTATTCCTTCACATACTGGAAGACACACCTTCCCAGTCCGATCCCAAGAAATCCCAGCAGCAGATACTTCAGTTCACCGATATTACCGCCTACGATCACATCGTCCACCACCCGCGCCGTCAGCCGCGGCGCAATCATGTCAAGTGTAACCGCAATCAATAGCGACGTGATCGCAAGCAGATACGGAAACCTGTATTCCCATATGTAACTCGATATTTTTTTCATCTCTTCCTCCATGCCGGAGCATTTTTCTTATGATTTTGCAATCGTTTCCCCGCTATCTCTCATAAGCAGACTCCGTATTCACAAAAAAAAGCTGTGGTAAAAATTACCACAGCCCTTAAATAAGCCTTACAAACATATATTGACCAATCTAGTCATAGTTCCTTTTCTAAATTGACCTTCTGCCTGCGGAGGTAATTTTGTCTCTCATCCTGTTTAACTTTGATTTTGTATGTGCATTGCTGCCGTTCCTGATACTGTTAAACATAATTTTTACCTCCTTTACTCAGTTTATTAGCGCTCACTTTTAGCCTTCCGGCTGACTAAAACAAGCGGCGTTAGTGTTAGATTAATACAATCCGTTTCCTTTGTCAACAAATTTATTCTATATTATTACACTTCATATTATTACACTTTATTTTCTACTTTCCCGGTTCCCTGTTACGCCGCACACTGTCCTTGACAACCAGATGTCCTTCCACGATATGGGTGCCTGTTGGGCCGGCATGTCCCTGCATTCTGTCGAGCAGTACGCTGACCGCGCGTTTGGCCATCTCGCCCAGATCCACCTCATATGTCGTGATCTCCACATCACAGATCCCCGGATAGATATAATTATCATATCCCACCACGGATACATCTTCCGGAACACGATACCCCTGTGCCTGAAGCTTATTGATCAGCTTGCCTGCTGTCAGATCACAGTTACACACAAATGCCGTAGGCATATCTTTGGGGATCTGCATCAGATTCTCCACATCAATATAGCCGCTGCGCATATCCCTGTCATCGATCCTCCAGTCCTCTCTGAGCGCAGTGCCATGTTCGAGCATGGACTTCACATACCCCAGATAGCGGTCCGTGATGGAAGCAGTCGCAAGCAGTGTTCCTACATAGGCAATCTTCTCATGCCCCATACTAAACAGATAATTCGTCAACTCATATGCACCGTAGAAGCTGTCGGACACGACGGCGTCCACCGCTCTCTCTTCATCTGTAAAATCCATATACACAACAGGAATCGACGTACTGTTCTTAAGCATTGTCAGAAAGTCCTTCTGCATCTTACCCAGCACGATCACCCCATCCACTTTCTGCTCCCTGAGCAGCTTCGGCAGTTCCGGACCGTCCTCCGTCTGTCTGTTCACTACCTCCATAAGCGTAAAGCATTCCCACTCTATGGCTTTCGTCGCAATCTGCTGGTACATCTGCCAGTAGAAAGAATCATATTTATCCATGTAACTTTCTTCGATCAGCAGTCCGATGTTGTAGCTCTTACGCAATCCTGTCCGCCTCGTTCTGGAGGGCTGGACATACCCCATCTCATCCGCGAGTGCCTTGATTCTGGTACGCATCTCCTCGCTGACACCCTTCTGTCCCGCCAAAGCCTTAGAAACCGTCACGGTACTGACTCCTACTCTCTTCGCAATATCTTCCAGTTTAACTGTCTTGGCCATACTCTCCTCCATGCCGCGTACTGTCTGTTCCTGTATTTGTATGCCGTGCAGAGCATATGGAACTCTGCTTATCCTGTCAGTTTTGTTCCGGTTTGCTTTACGCCATACACACCCATTATATGTTAAAAAAACAAATTAATATATACATATAACAAACAAATTAGCCGACTAATTTTTGTCCAATTTAGCCAGCTAATCCCTGTTTTCTCTCTATATGTCTGATGCCTGGTTTAAAATCTTTGATTCAACCTATTCCCCCAGATACGCTTTCTTCACTGCTTCATTGTTCATCAGTTCATCCGCATCTCCTGAGAGCGAAATCGTACCTGTCTCCAACACGTAAGCCCTGTCTGCGATAGACAATGCCTTCTTTGCGTTCTGTTCCACTAAAAGCACCGTCGTGCCAGACTCGCTGACCTGTCTGATAATATCGAATATTTCGTTTACAAAAATCGGGGACAATCCCATGGAAGGCTCGTCCATCAGAATAATGCCAGGCTGGCTCATGAGCGCCCGCCCCATCGCGAGCATCTGCTGTTCACCGCCGCTCAAGGTACCCGCCATCTGGGTCTTACGTTCTTCCAGTCTGGGAAACCGCTCGTACACCATGTGCAGGTTCTCCTTGATCTCGTCCTTATCTTTTCTCGTATAAGCGCCCATCAGCAGATTATCATAGACCGACATCTGTGCGAACACACGCCGTCCCTCCGGCACATGTGCCATTCCCATGGGTACAATCTTATACCCCGGCGTCTTCGTGATGTCCTTACCCTCGAAGATGATACTGCCGCCGGTTGGCTTGATCAGCCCGGTGATCGTGTGCAGCGTCGTGGTCTTACCAGCGCCGTTCGCGCCGATCAACGCAATGATCTCGCCCTGTTCCACTTCAAAGCTGATGCCTTTGATTGCCTCTATCACACCGTAATGAACATGAAGGTCTTTCACTTCCAACATTGCCATACGCTTTTCCTTCCCTTCTATATCCTTTATCTGTTGCAGGAAAAATCTCTGATTTTTCAACCTACTCTCCCAGATACGCCTTAATGACCTCCGGATCGTTTAACACTTCCTGCGTGTCACCCTGCGCCAGCACCTCTCCAAAGTTAAGCACTGTCAGTTTCTCGCAAATACCGGACACCAGTTTCATATCATGCTCGATCAGCAGAATCGTCATATCGAAATGATCCCGCACGAAGCGGATCGTATCCATCAGTTCCTTCGTCTCATTCGGATTCATACCCGCCGCCGGCTCGTCCAGCAGCAGCAGCTTCGGATCAGTTGCCATGGCTCTGGCGATCTCCAGTTTTCGCTGCTGACCATAGGGAAGATTCTCTGCCTGATATTCTGCGTACTCTTCCAGGCCAAACACCTTTAGAAGTTCCATCGCCTTCTCGTTCATCTCCTTCTCTACTTTATGGTAACGCGGCAGCCGCAGAATACCCTCGATCGTCGAGTAAGGATAATGATTGTGTAAACCAGCTTTGACATTGTCAAGCACCGGCATATCATGAAACAGTCTGATATTCTGAAAGGTTCTGGCCACGCCTGCCTTACAGATATCAATCGTCTTCTTTCCCGTCAGATTCACGCCGTCTAATAAAATAGCGCCCTCGTCCGGCTGATACACACCCGTCAGCAGATTGAAGATCGTCGTCTTGCCCGCGCCGTTAGGTCCGATCAGGCCGTACAACTCACCTTTTTCCACGGAAATATCAAATTCATTGACGGCACGCAGACCGCCAAACGAGATTCCTAAGTTTTTCGTCTCTAATAATGCCATCTCCTACGCCTCCTTCCCGGATTTTCTGCCCGTCGTCAACCGCTGTTTCAGACGTTTCCGCAGGAAAATCGCATTCGGACTCCAGTTGAAGATCATCATGGCAATCAGCACAATGGCATAGATCAGCATACGATAATCGCTCAGCGCTCTCAGCACTTCCGGCAGAAGTGTCAGAAGCACCGCCGCAATGATGGACCCCCGGATGTTACCGATCCCGCCCAGCACGACGAATACCAGGATCATAATAGACATGTTGTATCCGAAGTTCTTGGGCAAAGCATTCAGCGTAGAAAGGTTATGCGCGTAGAGTACGCCCGCCACGCCTGCCAGAGAGGCGGAGATCGTAAACGCAATCAGCTTGTATTTCGTCACGTTAATGCCTATAGACTCGGCGGCAATCCGGTTATCACGAATCGACATGACCGCACGCCCCGTTCTGGAATGAATAAAATTCAATACGATAAAAAGTGTAACCAGCACAAGTACCACACCGATCGTGAAGCTGGAGTCATTCGGGGTGCCCGTGACGCCCTGCGCACCCTTGATCAGCATCACGCCGTCATCTGCCATATTAAGAGACAGTGCGTCTTTCATCGTGAAATGCACGCCGTTCTCATCCACGCCCAGATACAGCGCATTGATAATATTTTTGATGATCTCGCCAAAAGCGAGCGTCACAATCGCCAGATAATCGCCCCGAAGCCGCAGCACCGGAATCCCTACCAGAAATCCGACCAGCGCCGCCGCTGCCGCACCGATCAGCAGCGCGAGGAAGAACCGCAGCCCGCCCGGTATGGCGTCCTTAAATGCCAGTGAAAATACCGCGCTGGAAAAAGCGCCCACGCACATAAATCCCGCATGTCCGAGACTCAGTTCCCCCAGAATGCCCACCGTCAGATTCAATGCGACCGCCACGATCACATAAGTGCAGAAAGGAACCAGAAGTCCCTGAATCAGACTGGAGACATGTCCCGTAGAAACCAGAATCTGCATTACGATATATACAATAATCACCATCGCATAGGTGATCAGATCATTCTTCGTTGTTTTACTTAATCTGCCTGCTTTCGTTTTCATATCCTACTCCCTTCCTTCGCTTAAACCTTCTCCTGAATCTTCCTGCCGAGCAGTCCGGTAGGCTTCACCAGAAGCACGATGATCAGAATACTGAATACGATTGCATCGGAAAGCTGGGAAGAAATATAAGCCTTGCTCAAATTCTCAATTACACCCAGCAGAATACCGCCGATAAAGGCACCGGGGATCGACCCGATCCCGCCGAATACCGCCGCCACGAAAGCCTTGATACCGGGCATGGAACCCGTGTAAGGCGTAAGTGCCGGATAAGCGGAACATAAGAGCACGCCCGCGATCGCCGCGAGAGACGACCCAATGGCAAACGTCACGGCAATCGTGCCGTTCACGTTGATTCCCATAAGCTGTGCCGCGCCCTGATCCTCGGACACTGCCGTCATAGCACGCCCGATCTTGGTCTTTTTCACAAACAGGGTAAGACCGACCATAATAATAATATTGACAATAACCGTGACGATGGTCACGCTCTTGATCACCAGCTGACCGTCAAACAATTCCAGATTCGGTAATGTCACTACATTCGTGAATGCTTTCGTATCCGAGCCGAATACGAGAAGCGCAATATTCTGTAACAGGTAGCTGACACCGATCGCCGTGATCAGCACGGCAAGGGGCGAAGCTCCCCGGAGAGGTCTGTATGCAACCCTTTCAATCGTCACACCCAGAATCGTGCATGCCGCCATGGATATGATGATCGCCGCCAGAGGATTCAGCCCCATGCCGCTGACCGTCACAAACACCACATAACCGCCGATCATAATGACATCGCCATGGGCAAAATTCAACATCTTGGCTATCCCGTATACCATCGTATACCCGAGCGCAATCAGCGCGTACACGCTTCCTAAGCTTATACCGTTTATCAAATGGGCTGCAAAACTCATACTTACACCTCTGTTTCTCTATCGTTTTCACTAACCTTCATAATCCGCTTTGTAGTTATTTACGGAGAATGCTCGCTGTAAGCGGCATTCTCCTAAACATGACTTAGCTGCACTTAGGCACCGTATTCCGGTGCCTTAGTGTAACCTCATGTCCTTCAGAATCAATTCTCTGTTAACATCATTTACGTATCTGCGGAGAATGCACGCTTTATGCATTCTCCTAAACATGACTTAGTTGCACTTGGCACCGTATTTTGGTGCCTTAGTGTAACTTCATGTTTTTTTACATGGCTGTATATACGCCGCCCTTGATTACAACTGCCTTAGGCTCTTTTGTCGGTTCACCGGAAGCATCCCATGTGATGCCCTCACCTGTGAGTCCGTCCACCGTGATCTGCGTCATCGCTGTAGATAAAGCCGTACAGATTTCCTCATTGGACATATCCGCCGTGATACCTGCCTGCTCTGCTGCAGCCTTGATCGTATAGATCGCATCGTAGCCGTCTGCCGCAAACTGGTTCGGTGTCTCGCCGAATTTCTCATTATATGTTGTCACAAACTTCACTGTCAGATCATCCGTCGCGTCCGCCGCAAAAGGAGTCAGAAGCATAACGCCCTCCGCCAGGGAAGCATCGAAGTTCTCAACGCCCAGAATACCGTCCAGACCGTCGCAGCCAAAGAACTGTACGTCAAATCCCATATCGGAAGCCTGCTTTAAGATCAGTGCCGCCTCGTTGTAATAGATCGGCAGGAACACAAGATCAGCGCCGGCATCCTTGGCCTGCTGCAGCTGTACGGAGAAGTCCGTCTTGTTGTCTGCCGTGAAAGCGCCCGCCGTCACGATCTCAAAAGGCTGGTTTGCCGCCTCTTTCGCAAACTTCTCATAGATACCGGAAGAATATACATCGGAACTGTCATAGATTACCGCAATCTTGGAAGCAAGACCGTGCTCACCGATATACTGTGCGGAAGCCGCACCCTGGTTCGGATCTGAGAAGCATACGCGGAAAGAGTTATCATTAGTAACGCACTCCACCGCGGAACCTGAAGGGGTCAGCTGGAAAATACGATCCTCTGCAGTCTTGGCAGCAACCGCGATAGAACAGCCGCTGGTCACGCATCCGTCTAATACCTGTACACCCCAGTCCTTTAATGTATTGTACGCATTCACGGATTTCTCTGCATCCAGCTCATCATCCTGGAAATTCAGTTCAACCGTCATGCCGTTAATACCGCCTGCCGCATTGATCTCATCAACTGCGATCTGGGAACCGTTCATCGCCGCGATACCATATACCGCCGCACCGCCGGTCAGAGGTCCGATACCGCCGATCTTGAACGTGCCGCCTGCCGCTGCCTGCGTGTCGTCCGCCGCACCCGTATCTCCCGCTGCGTCCGCATCCTCTGTCGCTGCCGTGTCTGCCGCTGCATTGTCTGCGCCGGCATCCTCTGCGGTGTCTGCCGCTGCCGTGTCTGTTGTGCTGCCTGCGCCGTCAGAACCGCAGCCTGTCAGCAATGCCGCTGTCATTGCTCCTGCAAGCACAAGACTTAACATTTTTTTCTTCATAATTCTCTCCTCCTTAAATATCCTCGGATACAAGACTCATTGTGCCGGTCTAATGCCGTAATCCGGCCGGTACATATGCCTCTTTTCCGGTTAAGGTTCAAAAAAGGGACTCCTATATAATAATAAGAAGTCCCACCTTTGAAACTTAGAAAAATAATAGTCAAATTCTACAATTTTGTCAATAGTTTTTTGTTAATTTTCCTATTTTTCCATTTTCCAGAAAAAAGCGCTATAGCCTGGCAGTTCACTTCCGCCCCCAAAGTCATGGTTCTCGCCGGTGATCAGATCCACCGCCATGCCGCAGCCGGCATCGAAATGCGCCGTGTAGCTCTCCGCGTCCGCATTGATTGCCACAAGCACTCTCTCACTGTCGCACTTGCGCTCGAAGATACACTGCTTATTCGTCAGCACAACGGAACGGAAGTCTCCATAGTTGAGCGCCGCAGAATTCTTCTTGGCCTCGGCAAGCTTACTGATCCAGTCGCACAGATCGTTCCACTCCGGTTTCTCAAAGCATGCCCGAAGCGCCGGATCACCCTCGTTCTTATGCGCCTTCGCGCCCCACTCACTTCCGTAATATACACAGGGAATGCCGGGCATACCGAAGCAGAGTGCATAGATTAACGGCAGGTGCGCCTCGTTGGTCAGATTGCTCGCAATCCTCGTCACATCATGATTATCCACAAAAGACAGCAGGTGTTTGCCTTTGTATAACGTCCAGTTTTCCGGTCCGAACTGTCTGAGCAGAGAATGATTGATCTCGAACATGTTCATGCTGTTAAAGCTGGAGAACAAACCTTTATAGCACTCATAATTGGTGGAGGAGTGCAGCATCTGTTCATTGACCATCTGGTTGTAATCCCCGTGCAGCATCTCGCCCAACAGATAGAAGTCCGGCTTAAGCCCGTCTGTGAAACTGCGCAGTCTCCTGACAAAATCATGATCCAGGCAGTATGCTACGTCCAGTCTGAGTCCGTCAATGTCAAATTCTTCCACCCAGCCTCTGACACTGTCCAGTATATGATTGATCACATCCTCATGCCGCAGGTTGAGCTTCACCAGATCGTAGTTGCCCTCCCATCCCTCATACCACAGGCCGTCGTTATAGTTTGAATTGCCGCCCAGGTTAATATTGAACCAGCTCAGATACGGGGAGTTTTCACGGTTCTTCAATACATCCTGAAATGCCCAGAATCCTCTGCCCACATGATTGAACACACCGTCCAGCACCACTTTGATTCCATTGTCATGAAGGTTCTGACATACTTCCTTGAAATCCTCATTGGTTCCCAGCCTGCAGTCAATGGTATGATAGTCCCTCGTATTATAACCGTGCGTATCAGACTCAAATACCGGTGAAAAATAGATGGCGTCCATTCCCAGCTTCTTCATATGCGGAATCCAGTCATTCACTTTCAAAATCCGGTGCGCAAGCTGCCCGTCATTCTCGAACGGTGCCCCGCAAAATCCCAACGGGTAGATCTGATAAAAAACACTCTCATAAGCCCACATAATATTCACTCCTCTTCTCCATGATCTCTCATGTCTTTCTTTCTCGATTTCTACTCTGTTCCGTTCTTATTCTATCACCATCAGGACTTCTTTGCAAAACAATCATTATATTGACCGGATAAGTTTCATTTTTATAAACTAAAATCCGTTTCTCGACTTTTCCACAGCATTTTATCCATTATTTTATAAAAAACGTTGAGAATTGCCAAAGAAATCCCCAATTTCCACAGAGTTATCCACATCGACATATATGTCATATCTCCGTGACTCCTATGTTCTTTTTGTCAAAAAGTAATGTCATTTTCGGTATATTCTATCATAATTTTGTCATTTCCATCATTTTTCATGATGAAAGATGTCAATAAATATTGTATACTGTCCTTATAGCAGTCAATAGATTTTGTGGGTTGACGTGATAAGTCAATACATGAATGGAGGTTTGTATTAAAGATGTGTACGGAAAAAAATAGGAAAACACCGCCGGTATTAGGTTCCCACGTAGGCATGAGCGGGCGGGAAATGATGATCGGCTCCGTAAAGGAAGCTGTTTCTTACAACGCTGACACCTTCATGTTATACACAGGCGCACCGCAGAATACAAAGCGCAAAGACATCTCCGCGCTGAATATCGCTCCTGCATGGGAGTATATGCGCGCCAATGGAATCCATGATTTCGTAGTTCATGCGCCCTATATTATCAATTTGGCCAATACGGTCAATCCATCCACCTATGAAATTGCCGTGGAGTTCCTTGCACTGGAAATCGAGCGCACAATCGCTATGGGATCACATATTCTGATCCTGCACCCCGGCGCACACGTGGGAGCGGGAACGGAAGCGGGTATTGACCGAATTGCTCAAGGACTCAACGAAGTACTTACCGGAACGCAGGACTGCTATATCGCACTGGAGACCATGGCCGGTAAAGGCAGTGAAATCGGACGCAGTTTTGAGGAGCTCGCCGCGATCTATGACAAAGTCACTCACAGCGAAAAGCTGCGCGTCTGCATGGACACATGTCACTTAAACGATGCCGGATATGATATCGTAAATGATTTTGACGGGGTAATTGACCATTTTGATCAATTAATTGGAAAGTCGCAGATTGCACTGTTTCATATCAATGACAGTAAAAACGAGCGTGGTGCCGGCAAAGACCGTCACGCCAACATCGGGGAAGGAACGATCGGGACAGAAGCGCTGCGCTACATCGTCCACCATCCTGATTTTATACAGCTCCCTAAAATACTGGAGACACCCTATATTCCATCATTGACTGATCCGGACAAGAAAGTGCCGCCCTATAAGAAGGAAATTGCACTGCTGCGTATGCGCTAGTATGATCCACTTTAATTGCCTATATGTTTTGCGCCGGATAAATTTTCATATGCAAGGCGGAAGAAAGAGGCGTAGCGGTGGTTACGTCGACTGATGACAACGCTGCATATGGAAATTCAGCCAAGCGAAATATAAGGTTAATTAAAGCGGATCATACTAGTTTCCTGCCGTGAAGTTCTTCTCACACTGTACATGGAATTAACCCTTACATCAGCCACGCATCCCAGAAGCGTTCTATACGCCGACCAATACGGTCAACTGTTACTGCCTCATAATTTTCCCACTCTCGCGGGAACAGTCTCTGATAGGCCGGCGATAAGAATCTCTCGTCTAAGAGCGCCACGATCCCGAAGTCGTCCGCGGTACGAATCACCCTGCCCGCCGCCTGCAGCACTTTATTCATACCGGGATACCGATAGGCATAGTCGAATCCGTTCTCGCCCCATCCGTTAAAATAGTGTTTCAGCAGTTCCCGCTCATTACAGACCTGCGGGAGGCCGGTGCCGATAATGACCGCGCCGATCAGGCTGTCATTCTTCAGGTCAATTCCCTCACTGAAAATGCCGCCCATCACACAGAATCCCAGCAGGCTCTTCTCGTCCTCCATTTCGATCTCCATATGAATGAGCGCATGCAGATCACAGTCCTCATTCCCGGTAAATCTGTTCAGAAAATCTTCCCGTGCCTGCTCGTTCATATAGTCTTCCTGTACGATACACTCCACAGCCCTGTCTTCATTAAAATAGTGCATATAGATCTCATAAACATTACGCAGAAAAGCATGAGACGGGAAAAAAAGCATATAATTCCCGTGCCGCTGCCGCACTGTCTCGTGAATATAAGAAGCGATCCGATAATATTCCTCGTCTCCCCTGCGCGTGTACCTGCTGGTTACATCGCTGCCAATGTAGAGTCCCAGCTTCTCCGGGCGGAATACAGACCTGGCATACACCTCATAGTCCCCCTCATCCGCTCCGAGTAATGTTTTGTAATATCCGATCGGGAGCAGTGTCGCCGAAAACAGGATCGTGCTTCTCCCCCGCACCATGCACTCCCGCAGATTTTTCGCCGGATTGACACAGAAAAGCTTCAGAATAAAACTGCCGTCCGACTCCATCTCCGAATAAGTCACATAATTTTCATCCAGCAGTTCATACATCTCGAGAAAGTGAGACACTTCAAAATAAAATTCCAGTATCTCACTGCGTACCGGACTGTCCTCATGATCTTCCAGATAATCGTCGATCGCTGCACCAAGCCTCGTAAGTGCGCGCACAAAAGGATCTATATACTCTTCCACCTTACAATTTTCACATTCTCTTTTGAGTGCGAGCAGTTCCTTATTGCATTTATCCAGATTCCTGGCAATCCGCTCGTCATATGCCTTGACAGCCCTTTTCAGTTCCAGAAAATCTTCCTTGCGCAGCACAGCGCTGTACATATCCCGCCCGCGTTCTACCAGATTGTGCGCCTCGTCAATCAGAAAAACATATTCTCCCCTGGCCCCTTCCGCAAAAAATCTGCGCAAGTACACATGCGGATCAAACAGATAATTATAATCGCAGATGACTGCGTCGGCAAAAAGACTCATATCGAGACACATTTCAAAGGGGCAGACCACATGCTTTTTCGCATATTCTTCTATTTTTTCCCTGTTGAAGACGTCCTCGTGTATAAGCAGATCATACATTGCGTCGTTGATTCTGTCATAATGTCCCTTGGCGTAAGGGCAGTGTTCCGGATTACATTCTGTCTCTTCCATGAAGCAGATCTTGTCCTTTGCTGTCAGGACTACACTCTTTAACTGCAGTCCATGCTCCCGAAGCAGTGCAAAAGTGTGATCCGCTACGGTGCGGGTAATGGTCTTGGCAGTCAGATAGAAAATCTTCTCACACAGATCCTCACCCATGGCCTTCACTGCCGGAAATACGGTCGAAATGGTCTTTCCCACACCGGTGGGCGCTTCGATAAACAGTTTCCTCTTATGGTAGATCGTGCGGTAGACATCGGAAGCCAGCTCTTTCTGTCCTTCCCTGTACGAATAGGGAAATACCAGTTCCTTGATAGATGCCTTCCTTTTCCTCTGCCATGCATAATGATAGTCCGACCATTTGCGATACTGTTTCATCACATCGCCAAACCACGCCTGCAGTTCCCGGTAAGTATAGTCATAATGGAAATACCGTATTTCCTCCGTTTCTATATGACAGTACGTCATACGCACGCGCACCGCTTCCAGACCGTTGTGTGCGGCATAAATATATGCGTAACACTTCGCCTGCGCCAGATGGACGGGCACGGCGTCTTTCATTTTCTTAAGGTCCCGGAACACGCCCTTGATTTCATCTATGGTGACCCTGACCTTCTGCACCGATTGTGCCTGTAACGGCTTCTCCGGCAGATATACTTCCGTGCCGTCTTCCCGGCTCTTCCCTTCCAGCAGCGCACTCTCCGGTTTTATCTGTTCTGTCACATCCAGATACATCTGTCCTGCCGTCTGCACACTATGCTCCGGCAGATTCTCCGTGATAATGCCGTCCGCGCGCCCTTCCACAATAATCTCGTATTCCCCGGCATCATAGACATATTTAAGCCCGACCTCCGCCTGATATTCCGGTCCCATACGCCGCTGGATCATGCGGTGAATCCTGCTGCCCTCCTGCATCGCATTGTCCGGAGCCGCCGCTCTTCTGTTGTCGATATCGCCGGAGCGCAGAATAAATTCTACCAGGCTCCTGACCGAAATATGTATTTCCATCTCAGACTGCTTCCTTCTGCATCTGCTGCCATAAACCGCACTTTAGACAGCTGTAATTTCGTTACTTTTCACATTCGCACCATGCTGTTGCCATTCAAACAGAATCGTCATCCTACATGCGTGCAAAATGCGACGCCGGTGTGAATTATAACGTGATTTCACCCTTGCCTCCTGACCGGCCAAAATCACAAAAACTCCCTGTTAAGATATTACGCTATCTTAAATAGGGAGTCAATGTGACGAATTCCATCTAATAACTATGATCCTTTTACACCGTTGCCTGTCCGGGAGCGGCGATACTCTATCGGGTCTGCCGCTTAACATGCCACTGCGAACTGCTTCAGATATTGCTCAAACTCAGCGTCATACCCGTTATACGCAACCGTCAGAACCTGATTGAAATTAAGTCCCAACACCCCGATAATAGACTTGGCATCTACAATAAAGCTGTTATAAGAGATGTCAACGTCATAAATACATTTTGTTGCAGCGGAAACAAAGTCCCTCACCTCATCCGGTCTTAACTTAATTCTGTGTTGCATACCATTCACCTTCCTTTTTCATTTATGTATGCAAAAGGCACACATAGAAAATTTGTTGCAACGATGAAGCCGACAGCTAAACCATCACAAACTGTTCACTTTCTCCTCGTTTGAAATGATTATACTCTTTTCTTTCTATTTGTAAAGAGCCATTATTGTTCCTGATAAAATGCAATATTTCCGCTTTTTGGCAACTTTACATAAATGCTTTGAGCTTCAAATTGATTTTTGTATAATCTGTCTATTATCTGTCTCTGCAGCTGGCTCCCATAGCCGCAATTTATTCAGTTTTTATTAAATTCGACCATATATTCTTGGAATCGAAGCGGCAGCATCTGACACTGCAGACGAATATTTCTGCGTTCCCTGATCGCAATTGTCTTATGGAACAATGTAAATAGTTCCTGATATTGCTGTTCCTTGTGTGACTTCTGCAGAACCTCCTCGGATAAACGCGCCGCATCCGATACAAGATACCATTCCCCGCGTGCCGGATGGACGCCGAACAGCCCCCGCCCCTCATCATATATCATGAAGTTCTCTGTCGCCAGACGATCGGCAAAATGCGGCATGATAAATGGAATCACATTGTTCTTTGGCCCGATCAAAGAGTACAGGATACCCTGTTCCAGCTCCTGGAATCGTATAAACTCCAGTTCATGGTGCTCTTCATTCGCTGTGCGTCTTGCAAGTTCAAAGGTCCGGACTACATAGGGATTGCGCAGGTTCTCCATTGTCCGCCTGCCGCTGCCCGCAGTAATTCCCTCTACTACAGTATGATACACCGCGTCACCTTTGGAACTGTCATCGGAAGCCGCCGCCCGGCAGATCGTCCCGTACACTTCTTCTCCAAGCCGGTTCTTTAACGTACGCACCACCTTATCAGTCTTGACAGTATCCGGCCTGCTATACAGATATGTCGCAAACAGCCGGTAATTATCCTCCTCGCCCACCTGCACGTGAAGCCGGTCATGCCCCTCCCGCAACGCATACGCATCATAAACTGCCGTAAAGATTCCCTCCAGAGAGTCCTCACAGATAATATATTTCTCTTCCATAAATATGTGTCTCCCGTATCAGGAAATACTCCGGCAGCCCTGTGCACCGAGAATCATCCCGTCGTCAAATAAGCTCGTCTGTCTGTATGTCGTCCCGTCCGGCATAAAAGGAAGCCGTTCTCCCCTGCCCATCTGATTCTGATAGGTCAGATTGCGCACAATATACGCCTCCTCGATCTTCGTCGGGTACATCATCCTGCCGCCGCATGTAATGAAATATAATGCACGTTTCAACACCACACCCATTTTCTTCAAATCTTCAAATGTCAAACTGCCGAACCGTCTGGCTGCGATGATCCGTCTCGCACTCTTGACGCCGATACCCGGAATCCTGAGCAGCAGCCTGTAATCCGCACGATTTACCTCCACCGGAAACACTTCCAGATGACGCACCGCCCAATCTGCTTTCGGATCGATTGCCATATTAAAATTCGGACGTTCTGCCGTCAAAAGCTCATCCACTTTAAAGTCATAGAATCGCAGCAGCCAGTCCGCCTGATACAGTCTGTGTTCCCTGAGAAGCGGCGGTCCTCCGCTCACGGCGGGCAGCGCCTTATCCTCGTTCACGTTCACAAAAGCCGAGTAGTACACTCTCTTAAGGGAAAACTTGTCATACAGGTTCTCCGCCACAGACATGATCTGGTAGTCGCTCTCCGGCAGCGCTCCCACCACCATCTGTGTAGACTGTCCTGCCTCACAGAAATGCGGCGCATGCCGGTATAAAGTAAGTTCGTTCTTATTCTCCGTGATACCGTTCTGAATCTGCCGCATCGGTTTCAATATATTCCTGCGATGCTTATTCGGCGCCATCTCCCGCAGACCCTCCGCCGTAGCCATTTCCAGATTCACGCTCATACGATCCGCCAGATAGCCCGCCCGCTGAATGAGAAGCGGGTCTGCCCCCGGTATCGCCTTCACATGGATATATCCCTGAAACCGATGTACCGTTCGCAGCTTGTGCACCGTCTCGCAGATCAATTCCATCGTATAATTCGGGCTGTACAGAATCCCCGAACTTAAAAATAAACCTTCTATATAATTGCGTCTGTAAAATTCCATCGTCAGTTCACACACCTCATCTGGTGTAAAAGACGCCCGCGGCACGTCATTAGACTTCCTGTTGATACAATACCGGCAATCATATATGCACTCGTTCGTGAACAGAATCTTTAATAAGGAAATGCACCTTCCATCCGCGGCAAAACTATGACAAAGTCCGGCCGCAAAAGTGTTGCCGATCCCCGTACCGTCATTCCTGCGGTTTGACCCGCTGGAACTGCACGACACATCATATTTCGCGGCATCCGCCAGTATCTTCAGTTTATCCATGACCGACATCTGCGGCGATATCCTGATCTCCATCCTCAAACCAATTTCCTTTTCTAATAACAGATCATCCCATACAGAACATTTGTTCCATGTTTGTATCATATCACACTCTGCATTCCATTACAAGCATTTTTCGAACATTCGTTCTTTTTGTTGTAATGAAAAATTTTAACTTTCAATCTTTTCTTCAATTCTATTGATTTCTTTTGCAAAAAGCGGTTAAATAGAAGTAAATTTGTTTTACATCTACTTCTATATTTAAGTGAGGTTTCTTATGGATAATTTAATGATTCCCAAAGATTACAAATCAGCGCTGAATCTGCATGACACGCAGATCGGCATCAAGACGGTCAAAGACTTTTTTCAGGTACTGTTAGCGGAAGAACTGCATCTGCTGCGCGTATCCGCACCGCTTTTCGTAGATCCGGACTCCGGCCTGAACGACAACTTAAACGGCGTGGAACGTCCCGTTTCTTTCGGCATCAAAGAGCAAAACGATGCACAGGCGGAAATCGTGCACTCTCTGGCAAAATGGAAACGCATGGCGTTACAGAAATACGGTTTTACATACGGAGAGGGCCTCTACACGGATATGAGCGCTATCCGCAGAGACGAAACGACAGACAATATCCATTCCATATACGTGGATCAGTGGGACTGGGAGAAAATCATCTCCCGTGAAGAGCGTACCCTTGATTATCTGAAAGAAACGGTCAAAGCCGTTTACAAGGTACTGCGCAAGACGGAAAAATATATGGCGATCCGCTATGACTATATCAGCGAAATCCTGCCGCATGACATTTTCTTTATCACAACGCAGGAACTGGAAAACATGTTTCCGGACTATACGCCGAAGGAACGTGAATACTACATAGCCAAGGCCAAAGGTGCGGTCTGTCTCATGCAGATCGGTGATACGATGGAATCCGGCATCAGACATGACGGCCGCGCGCCTGACTACGACGACTGGGCGCTGAACGCTGATATTCTGGTCTACTATCCGGTACTGGATATCGCACTGGAACTGTCCTCCATGGGCATCCGCGTCGATCGGGAGGCTCTGCTTAGCCAGCTTGACAAAGCCGGCTGCCCGGAGAGAGCGGCACTCCCCTTCCAGAAAGCGGTCCTGAATGAAGAACTGCCCTATACCATCGGCGGCGGCATCGGCCAGTCCCGCATCTGCATGTTCTTCCTGCGTAAAGCACATATCGGAGAAGTACAGTCCTCTCTGTGGCCGGAAGAAGTGGCGAAGGAAGCGTTGGCAAACGGGGTACAGCTCCTGTAAGTGAAGTAAATTTGCTTCGCAAATTAACTTCGCGAGTTTGCATGGCAAACTCGAAAGTCAGGAAGTGTCTCTTATTTGCTTCGCAAATTAACTTCGCGAGTTTGCATGGCAAACTCGAAAGTCCGTAAGTATCTCTTATTTGCTTCACAAATTAACTTCTTAATAAAAACATCATTGACCAAGTAGGTCAATGATGTTTTTTTGTTGCAATACCGGTTTCCGGACAATTTCTTGGGTCCTTCGCTGTTTCAAGACTTGCGCCGCAATCTCCTCCACTCTGCGCACTCCGTTTCACGAATTATTCCGTAAAATGATACGCTTGCGCCGTCTCAGGACTGCGGTACTCATGTTTCTCATAATACCCGATCAGGGCACCCGTCCCGTCCCGCAGCGCCACCATATAAACGTCCTTGTTTTCCTTATCATTACGATAGGTATAGAGGATATTATGATCCGTGCTTTCTGCAAACCATGCGGTCACTTTCCGGATTATCTCCGCCGACTTCTCATTATGGCAGTCCAGAATGCTGCTTCCCACCAGCTTCGCGCCGCCGCGCTTCGCATACCGCTGCACTGCCGCCGGATTCATATAGATGATCTCATGCTCTACATTGCAGATCACCACTGCACACCGGTCCTGTTCTATGATACTCTGAAAAAAAGCTGCTAATTCCATTTGCATCCTCCATGTCAAAACATTTTACTGCGGTGACGCTTTAATCACTGTCTCCATCTTCTTGATCAAAACCTTCACATCGATAGGTTTTGTCAGGAAATCGTCCATTCCGCTCCTGATTGCCAGATCCCTGTCCTCCTGGAAGGTATTGGCCGTACACGCATAGATCATGACTGTCTTCGCATCTTCCCGCTCCAGTTTACGAATCGCTTTCGCCGCTTCACAGCCATCCATAACCGGCATCTGCATATCCATCAGAATCATATCATATTCACCGGTCTCTGATGCCTCGAACAGTTCAAGCGCTTCCCTGCCGTCTCGCGCATGCACGGTTTCAAATCCTTCCAGCGCCAGTATTTCCAACAAAATCTCCGCGTTCAGCTCCACATCCTCCGCAACCAGAATCTTCGCCGGTCTATCCCGCTTTTTGTCCGGCGAACCTACAGTACTTTCCGCCTCCTGATCCTGTCTCAGATAATCGGGTATGTCCGTTACGATCGCATTCGGCAGCGTAACCGTAAAAGTACTTCCCACATGCAGTTCACTCTCCACGGAGATGTCTCCGCCCATCGCAACCGCAAGCAGCTTGCTGATCGCCATGCCCAGCCCGGTTCCCTTGATCCCTTTTGTATTGCTGTTCTTTTCTTGACTAAAGGAGTCAAATACCTTGCCGAGATACTCTTTCGACATCCCGATTCCGGTATCCTCGCATTGGTATGTTGTTATAACATGCGCGTCATCCTTCCTGCACTGGCTCACCGCAAGCCGGATATGTCCGCCGCATGGCGTAAACTTGGCCGCATTACCGACGATATTCATCAGAATCTGCTTGATCCTGACCTCGTCGCCTGCTATGTATGGCTCAATGATGTCTTTTTCCAGAATAAACTCCACGCCCCGGCCCGTAACATTATCTACCTGCATGGCATAGATCTCATCGACAACCGCCTCCACGCAAAGCGGCTCGTCCAGAAGGTCAACCTTGCCTTCCTGAAGCTTTGACATATCCAGAATATCATTGACCAATGACAGTAGATAATTGGCCGTACTGTGGGATTTACGCAGCCATTCTTTGATCTGGGGTCGCTGGTCTTCATTGTCAATATGAACCATGATCAGATGATTCATGCCGATCAGACCGTTCAGCGGCGTGCGGATCTCATGACTCATATTGGAGAGAAAATCTTTCTGCGATTTGGCCTTCGCCGCAATCCGGATCGTCTTATTCTGGTACACCATGATAACAAGCAGCAGACTGACCACCGCCACCATACTGATTGTCAGCATGGCAATGCTCATGGTCGCGAACGCTCTGTTCTGTTCAACAAAAACTTCCTCATTTAAAGACATAATACAGTACACCCCGACCTCTTCGATCGGAATAAAGTAGAATAGCTCCCGATATGTCTCCCCTTCATGGGAATGATAGAATCCGAAAGTTTCCTGGTTCTGCAATTTCGCCGCAAGCTCGTCATTCGTCAGTTCGGAATCCTCCGCCTCATTCAGATGAACATAGAGATTGTCCTGCTGGTTCCAGTATTTTTTCTTATTAATATTGACAATATAGTCCCCGTTCCGGTCAATAATGGCACTGTGTCCGCGGCTCTTACCGTCCTTGATGAAGCTGTCGATCACCATCTTCTCCTGAATGGACGCGATATCACTGATCCCGAACATTGCCGCCAGCCTGACCCCGTCCACTTCATATTCATCCAGCCTGATCCCGTAGAGAATGCTCTCCTTCGTCAGCCCGCCGCCCGGAACCCTGTCGTCATACCTTCTCACGACGCTCTCCTGCCCTTCCGGAAAAAAGGAAAGAAAATCAATTTTCGCTTCCGCGCCCTCGTCCTCCGGCGGGTAGATCACATACTGATCCGTATATACCGTACCGTCTTCCGCCACCAGATAGATCTGGTTAAAGCCGCTCAAAGCGCATTCCAGGTTCAGCAGTTTTTCAACATCCCCTATTGTCCTGCAGCCATAGCTTACAAAGCGCTCCTGAATCTCCTGCAGATCCTTCCAGCAAATCTCTATATATGCCTGGATCGCCGCCTTGTCATGTTCCGCCATCTCACTGATCGACCGGATGGTATTATCGGAAATGGTCTTATTCATCTGCCTTGTGTAAAAAAAAGTAACGCAACAGACAATCACCAGTGCCAATACGATGATTGCTAAATAAAATATACTATGTCTCTTCTTCAATTCCATCCCCACACTTTTTTTCTTTCGAAAGATACTGCTATAATCATTTTATACCATTTTATGTCATAAATCCATCCCCTGTTACGAAGATGGATAATATGGATAACATTATTTTACCAAAAGGGACAGGATAAAGAAAAACAGTATCCGGTTCATGACCTCTCTGTCATATCATGAATCCGCATACTGTTTTTATACTCATATTTGGCTCTGCGCACCTTCGGCACTGCAGAATACTGCAGCCGCCGTCAGTTTTTCCGAAATTCCTTCGCAAAGAGAAACAGTCCGAAAAGGATTCCGTTTAGCAGAAGCGACGCCGGAATCATTCCCCATGTCACCTGCTGATTCTGCAGGATTTCTGCCGAATAAGTATTCGCCACCACCACCGACAGGTTATTGTTCAGAAAATGCAGAATTACGGGCACCCAGATATTGTCCGTCTTCATGTAGGCCCATGCGAAAAAGATGCCGAGCGTCACACAGGTAATAATCTGCGATATCGTCATGATCAGTCCTCTGTCCGGCGTCGTATAGAAGAAAAAGTCCAGAAAAATATGCCAGACTCCCCATGCCACGCCCAGAAGCAGTACACCGCCCCGCAGACCGAAGCGCTTCTGCATAATAGGCTGCAGATAATACCGCCAGCCGTATTCCTCACCGAAAAACGCTGCAAAGGCCATAACAAAATTAAGCGGCGTGACAAGCAGATAGATCCACGTTGCAGGATCCTGCACAATCGCAAGCACAACATCCGACTGCCCGTCTGCGAGATACGCGAGAACCGCACGGCCGAAATACAGCCCGAGGAAAACAAGAATGCAGAAAAGAGATGTTTTCCAGTTTTGCCAGCGCATTCCGTAAGCCGCCCGCCTTTTTCTGCCGGAAATAAGCAGCGCAATCCAGCACAGAATCGTACCGCCGATCATCACATACTGGCTGAGCATCGACCAAAGAGATATAGACTGTCCGTTTAAGTCCATCATCTGTCCGGGCATTGCTACGGCGCCCGCCGCACACAGAAGCATCAGCACGGTTACACACAGAAAACAGATGTAAAAGCATTTCGGCAGCAGACTGTCCTTCCGGCAGGTGATCAGGTAAGCCAGCATCACGCCGGCCGCCGGATAGAACATCTGTGCATTGGGAAACGCGCTCAAATCCGCCGATATGGTACTGCCGTACCAGGTCAGTAGTCCCATCACACAAGTCACACCATAGGCGATCAGGAGAAAAATCTGAAGCTGTTTTCTGGTGTCTGTTGTGTCTGTCAACTCCGCCGTCCCATTAGGACTCATTGTTTCCACCGTCGCAGCAGATGCCGCACGGTTCATTATTTCTGTTTTTTCTGTCATGGTTACCTCCGTTCCGAAGCGTCAGACGACGGCAGTCCGGTAACGATCCGGTCCGGCGTTTTCACAGGTACGCTGTCCGATCCGGCAGCTTGATCGCTGCGTTGTCCGTCCTACGGTTCTACACTTCGCTTTATACTATGATTGATCCTTACTTCCGGATCATACCCAGTATACAGCCAGAAAACCTTCCGTAGAAACAAACTGCCCGGACGGTCATTTCCGTGCCCGGACGGCAGCGTTTTCCAGGAGGCGTCTGCGCATGCTTCTGGAATAGGGACAATGTTCTCCGTTCTTTAAGATGAGTTCCCGGCCTTTTCTGTCAATCTGCGCGATCTGATCCGCCCGGACAAGGTATGCCCGGTGCACCCGGATAAAATCTTCCCCCAGCCGCTCTTCCAGTTCCTGCATACTTCCGATAAAATCAAGCCGTTCCTGCCGGGCGTACAGCGCGATGCGGTGGGTCCCCTCCCCGGTGGTAAAATACAGGATCTCATTCAGCGGAATATGCCGCACCACATCCAGCGTTTTGACAGTAAAGTATTCCTGCTGTTCCCCCTGTTCCCGTTCCACCCGCGCCACAATGCTTTTCAGACAGCGGGACAGCCCCTGATACATCTGCTCCGGATTCTGCTTACAGATATAATCCAGCGCTTCCAGATGGTACCGGAAGGTCTCAAAGGCAAGATCGGCGAAAGCCGTAACGTAGACCAGAAAGCCTCTGGCATCCCGCTTACGGATCTCCTGCCCCAGCCGGAAACCGTCCATGGATGCGCCCTTCAGTTCCACGTCCAGAAAATATACACCCTGCCTCTGGTCTTTCGCCAGACAGTCCAGAAGTGCTTCCGGGCTGTCGGTACACAGCGCGATCTCCATATCATAATCCTCGATCAGAATCTGTTTTTCCAGATAAAGACGTTCCGCTCTCCGGATCTGTTCGTCATCCTCACATATGTAGACTGGCAGCATGACATCCTCCTGTAAAAATTATTGTATTAGATTAGTACGCCAATTATTTCAATTTATGATCAGTACCTTATATATCATGAAGCCTTATGAAAGCTTTATTCCTGAATCTTGAGTTCCTGCACAAAATATCCGTCCTGCACGGCAGTAAAAGGAAACACAAAATCGTATTTTGCCAGTATCCGGCGGCAGTTCTCCAGTCCGATCCCGTGGCCGGTCCCTTTGGTGGTGTATCCTGCCTGTTCCATGCGTCCGAAATCTACCGCCCCGTACAGCGTGTTTTTGATCCTGAAAGTGGTGCAGCCGTCCATAGAACTGATCATCAGCGAAATCTGTCCGTTCTCCCGTCCCCGCACCTCGTCCATGGCGTTGTCGATGAAGATGCCCAGACACCGGCACAGGTCAGTACTGCGCATCCTCGTTGCCTCGAAGGGATGCAGGACTTCCAGTTCGCATGAAATCCGATCCTGCTGCATTCTGCTCAGCTTATCTAAGAACAGGCTCTTGACTTCCAGCATACGGACATTACCCAGCTGGTTCAGCAGACGGAGCTGTCCGCCCACCTGCCTGTCGAAATCTCCGGTCATTTCCTGGATAAAATCCTGCACAGCGTCCAGGTTGCCTTCTTTTGCCTGCAGATACATGCCCGCCATCATATTTTTGAAATCATGCCGGAAGCTGCGCAGCTCTTTCTGTATCTGTTCCATCTTCTCTATATAAATAGTCTGCTGCTGCAGACTGGCCTGTTGGTCCATGATATATTGTTTCTGCTCTCTGTCCCTTACGACGTAGACGAAAATAAGATGCATCACCAGAAGAAGGAACCCCAGAATCAGATAATATGTGCCAGTCAGATCTGTCTCATAAGCTTTTTTCTCCAGCAGGAAATACAGGAGCGGGTAAACTGCCAGCAGACACAAAATGCCTTTGTGAACCTTTTCCTGTTCCATCCACTGTCTGTAAACCTTTCCCATACCGGATATGTGGATCACCAGCCCGCAGAGAATTATGCTGAGCGGATGAATGACTAACATCCAGAAGAAATAACTCCTGCGCTGTGCCAGATCTGACAGATCATAGGTAATTCCGTAGTTATACAGATAGGAGAGAAACTCCCCGTAAGAGCATAATAATTCTATCACCAGCGCAGCGAGGCAGCAGTTTCGCGGGGAGGTACGCCATACAAAGCCCAGAAACAGCATTTCACAGACCAGCGAAAAATATTTCCAGAGCACTTGGCCCGTGTAGTGATACCAGTTCCAGGCACCTGTTATGTAGCAGACCGCTCCCAGCGAAGCCAGAACAAATATAAGAACCAGACACGCCAGAAGGGATCGGACAATATGTGCCCTTCTGCAGTCGGGAATCCGTCCCAGCAGAATATAGGCCATCCACAAGACAAACAATAGCGGGACGATAGTGCCCTGCATATTCACACCGGTGATCTGCCAGAAATACCGCCAATCCCTCATTGTGCTCCTCCATTCCCGCTCAGTCTGTGAATTCGGTGTAAACATGCTCCGTTATAGCAAGTACACTGACTAAGCCTTTGCGGTGCGGAAATCTTGCAGAGCAGCGGCGTTTTTGCCGCTGTTGTCTCCGCGTGTCTGCACCATGATAATTATATAAAATTTGTAAAAAAGTGTAAAGGCTGCATGCCTGTCAAAAAAAGGCATGTCATTACCCAAAACATCGGTCTGTTGCAGAAAAACCTTGCGATCCTCAATATGATCACAAGGTTTTTCAACTTGATAATTCTCTTCACATTTCTACTGCACATACATATTCGTGTATCCCATCAGGCTCTCATCCACTTCTCCGGCGCATTCTCTGCCCTGTCGGATCGCCTTCACCACAAGAGACTGTCCGGTGTGCATATCACCTGCGGTAAAGACCCTGTCCACGCTGGTGGCAAATCTGCCGCTCTCCGTCTGCACGTTCGTCCTGTCGTCCAGCTCCACTTTAAAGGCATCGGCGATATACTTCTGGCTTCCTAAAAATCCTGCGGCAATCAGCACGATCTGCGCGTCAAGCACCCTCTCGCTGCCCGCCGCCTCTTTCATGTTCATCCGTCCGGTCTTCGCATCCTTTTCCCATGTCAGGGAAACGATCTTCACCGCTTTCAGATTACCGCTTTTATCCTTGATAAATTCCTTGACCGTGGACTCATAGATGCGGGGATCGTGTCCATAGACCGCGATCGCCTCCTCCTGACCGTAGTCGGTCTTGCACACCTTGGGCCACTGCGGCCACGGATTACTGTCTGCACGCCTGTCAGGCGCCTTGGGCATCATCTCGATCTGGGTCACAGATTTCGCCCCGTGACGGATGGCCGTTCCCACACAGTCGTTGCCGGTATCGCCGCCGCCGATGATCACCACATCCTTCCCCTTCGTGTCCACATACAGTTTATCCTGAAAATCCGAGTCCAGGAGACTCTTCGTGTTCCGGGTCAGGAAATCCACCGCAAAATAGATCCCTTTGGCGTCTCTGCCGGGCGCATTGATATCTCTGGGCTGGGAAGAACCGCAGCACAACACGACGCGGTCATAATCCTTCATGAGCTTCTCCGCTTTCATGTCCTTTCCGATATCCGTTCCCGTCACAAAGGTGACACCCTCCGCCTCCATCACCTTGATCTTGCGGTCGATGATATGTTTTTCCAGTTTCATATTCGGTATACCGTACATTAATAACCCGCCGATCCTGTCGGAACGCTCATAAACGGTCACCATATGTCCACGCTTGTTCAACTGGTCTGCCACCGCCAGACCGGACGGACCGCTGCCCACCACTGCCACCGTCTTTCCGGTCCGCACTTTGGGCGGTTTCGGCGCCGCATAACCCATCTCGTAGGCATTTTCAATAATGGCGTACTCATTCTCTTTCGTGGACACGGGCTCGTCGTTCAGCCCGCAGGTACACGCCGCCTCGCAAAGCGCCGAGCAAACTCTCGATGTAAATTCCGGAAAATTGTTCGTCTTGTGCAGACGCAGGTATGCCTGTTCCCAGTTGCCCGTGTACACCAGATCGTTCCACTCCGGCACCAGATTGTGCAGCGGACAGCCGGAAGTCATCCCACACAGCGTCATGCCCGACTGACAGAACGGCACGCCGCAGTCCATACACCGCGCCCCCTGTAACTGCTGCTCCTCCATGGGCAGATGCTCATGAAACTCATTGAAATTCTTAATGCGCTGTTTCGGACTCACATCCTTAGAAACCTTGCGCTCATAATCCATAAATCCTGTCGGTTTTCCCATGATTTATCCTCCTTATTATAACATCAATGCTGCAAAAGAAAATTATTTGCATGGCAGATGGAGCAAAGCGCTCTCTCGTGACATGCGCAGGAAAATGAGATTTTCTTGATATTCCGCCCAATTACCAGCAATTTGGGGACACGGATGTCCCGAAAAGTCCGAAATGCGCACGGACGCGCATAGAGAACGGTTGCGTTCATCACCAATACCCTTATCGGAATATTATAGAAAATCCATTTGACGAAGCCCGGCATGAGAGCGCGCCTTGCTCCGTCTGCCCAACTTCGCACAATTATTCACTCCTTTTTCGCAGCGTAAAACGCCTCGATCTGCGCCTGTTCCGCACTTAAGCCTTTCTCTTCCATCTGCACGATCAGTTTCAGCATTTTCTCATAATCGTGGGGTATGATCTTCTTGAATCTCGGCAGATACTCCCCGAAATGATCCAGTATTTCCTTGCCCTTGACGGAATTGGTATAGGCCACATGCTCCTTGATCATCTCCTTTAGCTCAAGCACATCATATTTAGAGGTAATCTCATAGGAAGAAACCATTTCCTTGTTGGTCTTCGTATACAGGTCGTTATTCTCATCCAGCACATAGGCGATCCCGCCGCTCATACCGGCGGCAAAGTTCTTGCCCACCGTTCCGAGCACCGCCACACGCCCGCCGGTCATATACTCACAGCCGTGGTCGCCCACGCCCTCCACGACCGCAAGGGCGCCGGAGTTACGCACGCAGAAACGCTCCCCTGCCACACCGTTGATAAACGCCTTGCCGGACGTAGCACCGTAGAGCGCCACATTACCGATAATAATATTCTCATCCTGCTTAAACTTCGTTCCTTTCGGCGGATATACGATGAGCTTGCCGCCGGAAAGACCCTTGCCGAAGTAATCGTTGGAATCACCCACAAGCTCCAGTGTCAGACCTTTCGGAATAAAAGCGCCGAAGCTCTGACCGCCGGACCCGTTACAGAGAATACGGTAGGTATCTTCTTCCAGCGTATCCCCGAATCTTCTCGTGATCTCAGAACCGAAGATCGTGCCGAAGGTGCGGTCTGTGTTGCTCACGTCTACCGCAAGGCTCCTCTTCTGCCCCGCTTCAAGCGCCCTGGAGAGCTGCTTTAACAAAACCCTCTCGTCCAAGGTCTTCTCCAGGCCGAAATCGTACACCTGTTTCGGATCAAAAATACATTTCTCCTTGCTTCCCTCGTAGGGATTTTGCAGAATCAGACTTAAGTCCACCTGTCTCTGGCGGGCATTCAGGTTCTCTTTGATCCGCAGAAGATCTGTCCGGCCCACCAGTTCATCCACCGTGCGCACACCCAGCTTCGCCATATATTCCCGCAGTTCCTGCGCGATGAACCGCATGAAATTCTCCACATACTCCGGTTTGCCCGTAAAACGTTTGCGCAGCTCCGGATTCTGTGTCGCCACGCCCACCGGACAGGTGTCCAGATTACATACGCGCATCATCACGCACCCCATGGTCACAAGCGGCGCCGTTGCAAAACCGAACTCCTCCGCGCCGAGAATCGCGGCAATCGCCACATCACGTCCGCTCATCAGCTTGCCGTCGGTCTCGATGCGGACTTTGTTCCGCAGCCCGTTCTGGATCAGCGTCTGGTGCGTCTCCGCCAGTCCCAGTTCCCAGGGCAGTCCCGCATTGTGAATGGAATTGCGGGGTGCGGCGCCGGTGCCGCCGTCGTAGCCGGATACGAGAATGACCTGTGCACCCGCCTTGGCAACGCCTGCCGCCACCGTACCTACGCCTGCTTCCGATACCAGTTTTACGGAGATCCGCGCCCTCGTATTGGCATTTTTCAAGTCATAGATCAGCTGCGCCAGATCTTCTATGGAGTATATGTCATGATGCGGCGGTGGTGAGATCAGGCCTACGCCCGGTGTCGAATGCCTCGTCTTTGCGATCCACGGATAAACCTTGCCGCCGGGCAGATGTCCGCCCTCACCGGGTTTCGCTCCCTGTGCCATCTTGATCTGGATCTCCTGTGCGCTGTTTAAATATTTACTGGTCACACCAAACCGTCCCGACGCCACCTGTTTGATCGCAGAACAGCGGTTTAAACCGTCCACGCCCGCGTTCAGTCTGTCATCGTCCTCGCCGCCTTCGCCTGAGTTGGATTTGCCGTGCAGTCTGTTCATGGCGATCGCCATCGTCTCGTGCGCCTCCTTGGAAATGGAACCATAGGACATAGCGCCCGTCTTGAATCTGGTGACAATCGTGTCAACTGCCTCTACTTCCTCGATTGGCACGGGATTCTTCGCATAATTGAAGTCCATAAGTCCACGCAGATTCTTGATGCTCTCCTCATGGTTGACCGCTGCGGTATACTGCTTGAAGATCCCGTAATCTCCCCTTCTTGTTGACTCCTGGAGTAAATGGATGGTCTCCGGATTATACAGATGTTCGTCCGCACCACTGCGCATCTGGTGATGTCCCGGGTTATCCAGCGTCAGATCCGTAGATAGACCAAGCGGGTCAAAAGCCATGGAGTGCAAAGTATCCGCTTCTTTTTCAATGTCCTTTAAGGTTATGCCGCCCACACGGCACACGGTATTGGTAAAATACTTATTGATCACATCCCTGTCGATGCCGATTGCCTCAAAGATCTTGGAACCCTGATAGGACTGGATCGTGGAAATCCCCATCTTGGAAGCGATCTTCACGATGCCGTGCAGCACTGCGTCGTTGTAGTCGTTCACTGCCGCATAGTAATCTTTATCCAGCATATGATTATCAATCAGTTCCTTGATACTCTCCTGTGCCAGATAAGGATTGACGGCCGAAGCACCGAACCCCAGCAGCGTCGCAAAGTGGTGCACCTCGCGGGGCTCCGCAGACTCTAAGATAATGTCCACACTGGTTCTCTTCTTCGTGTTGACCAGATGCTGCTGCAGTGCCGACACCGCCAGAAGCGAAGGAATCGCCACCCTGTTCTCGTCCACACCGCGGTCCGACAGGATCAGGATGTTCGCGCCTTCCCGGTAGGCCCTGTCCACCTCCACAAACAATCTGTCAATGGCCTTCTCCAGACTGGTCGTCTTGTAATAAGTGATCGGAATCACTTCCACCTTAAAGCCCTCTGACTTCATATTCTTTATTTTCAACAGATCCGTATTGGTCAGGATCGGGTTGTGCACTTTGAGCATATTGCAGTTCTCCGGCACTTCCTCCAGCAGATTGCCGTCCCTGCCCAGATAGACAGTCGTGGAAGTCACCACCTCCTCGCGGATCGCGTCGATCGGCGGATTGGTCACCTGCGCGAAGAGCTGCTTGAAGTAATGGAACAGCGGATGGTGCGCTCTGGACAGCACCGGAATCGGCGTATCCACGCCCATTGCCGCAATCGCCTCCGCACCGTTTCGCGCCATCGGCAGGATACTCATCTTCAATTCTTCGTATGTATATCCGAAAGCCTTCTGCATACGCTGTCTTTCTTCCCCTGTATATTCCGGCACTCGCTGGTTCGGAATCTTCAGATCCTTCAGCGCTACCAGCTTGTTGTCCAGCCACTCGCCGTAGGGCTGCGCCGACGCATAACGTTCTTTCAACTCATCATCATCGATGACCCTGCCCTGTACGGTATCCACGAGCAGCATCTTGCCCGGATGCAGCCTCTCTTTTACCAGGATTCTGGACGGATCGATATTCAGTACCCCCACTTCCGAGGACAAAATCAGCGTATCGTCATCCGTGATCATATAACGCGAAGGACGTAGACCGTTCCGGTCAAGCACCGCCCCCATCATATCGCCGTCGGAGAAAAGGATCGATGCCGGTCCGTCCCAGGGCTCCATCATGGTCGCATAATATTGATAGAAGTCCTTTTTCTTCTGGGACATCGTCTTATTGTTCTCCCATGGCTCCGGAATCGTAATCATCACCGCAAGCGGGAGCGGCATACCGCTCATCACAAGGAACTCCAGCGTGTTATCCAGCATCGCGGAATCGGAACCGGCTGCATTGATCGCCGGCAGCACCTTGTGCATCTGCCCCTCCAGATGCTCGGATTCCATGTTTTCCTCACGCGCCTGCATCTTATCCGCATTGCCGCGGATCGTGTTGATCTCGCCGTTATGTACAATAAACCGGTTCGGATGTGCCCGCTCCCAGCTCGGATTCGTGTTCGTGGAGAATCTCGAATGCACCATGGCGATCGCGGACTCGTAATCCTTATCCTGCAGGTCAGCGAAAAAGGTTCTCAGCTGTCCCACCAGGAACATTCCTTTATATACGATCGTCCTGCTGGACAGACTGACCACATAAGTCACATCTGTGGATTGCTCGAACGTTCTGCGCAATATGTACAGTTTCCGGTCAAAATCAAGTCCTTTCGCCACATTCGCCGGTTTCCTGATAAACGCCTGCATAATACAGGGCATGCATTCTACCGCCTTGTGTCCCAGCACGGAAGGCACTGTCGGCACCACACGCCATCCTAAGAAAGGCAGCCCCTCTTTCTCGACGATGATCTCAAACATCTTCTTCGCCTGATTCCGCTGCAGTTCATCCTGCGGGAAAAAGAACATGCCGACACCGTACTCACGCTCTCCGCCGATGGCAAAGCCGAGTTCTTTCGTCACTTTCTGCATGAATTTGTGCGGCATCTGCGTCAGGATGCCGACGCCGTCACCGGTCTTGCCCTCCGCATCCTTTCCTGCCCTGTGCTCCAGGTTTTCCACGATCTTAAGCGCATTCTCGACAATAACACGACTCTTTACTCCCTTGATGCTCACGCAGGCGCCGATCCCGCAGTTGTCATGTTCAAATTCCATACGGTGAAGCGGCGCTTCCGGAACTGTCCTTTTCACATCAAACATAGTCCTTCTCTCCTTTTTCAAATATATCCCTTGCAATGACAGGATTTTTCGTCAGAAGCCTTACATCCCATGTGCTCATGCCTGCATGGCACCTGGTCTGTAAGCCTTCTGACTCTGCTTATTCGCGCAAAAAAAGATCGCAAAGGAAACACATTGCGCTCCTTTGCGACCTGCATGTTAAATATACAACAGTTTCTGCGGCCTGTAAACAAAAACTTTTTATTAAATTGTCAGATTATTTGACAATTAAATATTTTAATAATCATATGTGTATTCAATTTATTATATTGTTTCCTTATCTTGCACTTTTTTTGTGGCATACTGCCCTCGTGTCACCTTCTACTGCAATATTCTACTGCTGTATATCGTGTCTCGCGGAAAATCCTACGGTCTATTGCAATGTAAACTCCATAACCACCGGATCGTGATCCGAATACTGATACCCCAGATCCATATGCTGATAATCCGTCACCGTCACATTATCCGACACGATAAAACCGTCCAGCGTAATGGTAAACGTCTGGTCTTCCTGATAAGGCTCCTCCGCGCTTCTGCAGGAATCGTGTGCGATCTGCTCCACACCTTTCGCATAACTTATCGCCATGCCAAATCCTTCCGGAACTGTTTCCCGTGGAAACGTGTTCGCCCACTCCGGCGCATCCGGCGGCGATTCTGTCTTCACATTATGGTTATAATCCCCGCCGCAGATCACATAATTGCCCGCCGCATAATCCGCCGCCATATCTGCGTATAGCATGGCAAGCTGTCCTTCCCTGACCGCATCGCTGCTGCCGTAAGCCGCCAGATGCACGTTATACAGACACAGGAAGTGTCCGTCCTGCACGGGAATCCGCGAAATCGAATAGCATCTGTCCAGATCCATGAATTTGGTGAGCGACTCCGAGATCGGCAGGCTTCTGCGCACCGCCTCACTGATCTGCCCTTTAGAGTAGGTCACCAGTCCTGCCACGTTCGTGCCGTGCGGCTCCCACGGCGGAAAAAACAAGTATGGCGAATCATAATTCTGTGCAAAATGGTATTCATACCCCGTAATAAACCGGTTCAGGATTTCCAGTTCATCCACATGATAACTTCTGGTACCATCCCGATCAACCTCCTGCAGAAATATGAAATCCGGCGCCTGTTCACTCACCATGGTTCCCGCCGCCGAGACTGTGGCAAGCACACTCTCCTTATCCTTCGCCCATGATGATTTCCCGCCGTCCATAAAGAAACTGAACTCCGGCACATACGCGCCAAACCCGATATTGTATGTCATGATCCGGTAAGGCTCGCCTGTCCTGACCGCAAAGTTCTCGTCAAAACTGTCTCCGCTCCTATTGACTTCAAGGGTCAATTTATCCGGGAGACGATGAAATCCGAGAAGCAGATAGCCGGCATACACACCGAGCACCCCAACAATTACCACCAGGAAAATAATAATTCCTTTTACTGCCTTTTTCACTTTTTCCTCCATTCCGAAGCGTTTTACGCTGAAGACGCGAACAGAATTTCAGATTCCGTTCTGCGCTCAATAAAATTTATGCAACCTTCTCTCCTGTTCTTATCATGTACGGTCCTAAAAGTCGATTCTCATCCCGCAGTGAATCTGTATCAGCCGATCGCCCATAACCGGTTTCATCAGGTCAATCGCCTGCTGCCCTGTGCAGTGGCCGGTATAATAGACTGCGCCGGTTCTGTATAATTCTTCGGCCGTCTTCAATATGATCTCTTCTTCCTCTTGTGTGTAAGCCGTCTTTTTCATCATATGAAAACCACTGATGACTACATCGGGCATACCGCCGTACTGACTGGTATATCTGTCCAGAATATTGAGGATTCCGTTATGCGCGCAGCCGGAAACGAGCAGCTTCTTCTCACCGTGTATGACAAGACACTGTTCATGGGCGAAATCATCCTGCACATCCTGCCCGTCCACCCGTCTGGTCAGGCCGAGGTTACTCCCGGGACGGAATCTATTGCCGGTAAATCCCGTAAGAATCGAAATATCTCCGGTGATCTCCAGATCCCCCGTCAGGAACGCTATCTTCGGAAGCCGGCCGATTGCCGGATCAACGCCGATATACCGCTCTGCGTGATAATATTCATCCAGTGCTGTACGCTGCATATAGATGACGGCCTTCTCGTTGATCTTTCGAAAACCAGGTATGCCGCCGGCATGATCGTAGTGTCCGTGGCTAAGCACGACAAAATCCGTCTCGGACAAATCCACACCCAGCTTTGCCGCATTCGATATCGTCTTGTCACTTGCCCCTGTATCCACCAGAATCTTATACCCTTTTGCCTCTATGTACAGACTCAGCCCATGCTCATATTCACACGCCGGATTCTGGCAGGTATCTTCCATCAATACCGTAATCTGCATCGTTATGCGCTCCTTTCAGGTTTCCTGATCTCCCTTTTCGACAAAATGTTCCGCTACTTAAACTTTGAAGTACAATGCATATTCTTACATATGATTACTGAATCTGCACCCGCTTGACAATTCTTCAAACGGGAATTTGTTTCAAAGAACACTGACTAATATAGCTATAATAATTATAAAAACAATATTAAATATCCATGTCCACTTATTTCCTAAATTCATTGTATAGCCAAATCCACTTCTCGGTCGCTTGATCATTACGCTCTTGTCTTCTCTGTTGAAATATAGTCTTCCAGCTAACCAGCCATCATCTCTATTGCCTGATTTCATAAAGTTCTCCTTTGCAACCCCCGATTGTAATTTGATGATTTTTAAGGGAACTATTAGCAGTTGTATTTTATAATAAAATCTCCGCTAATCCTTGAAAATACTAAGTTTATCGCAGGTGAGCTTTCCCTTAAAATTTCCCTTGTATTATATCTTCCCACAGGGCATTTCAGATCCTGATAAGGGGAAAATGCGGGAAGCAAAATCACATAAAACATTATAACACAAAATATACGGGAATTGGTAAACTGGTTGAAATGCTTTCCAAAAATCAATGAAAATTTAGCAAAACAGGAAAGGTATTTCTCGATTTATATGTTATTCTATAATACGTAGCTGCAAAACAATAAAACGGGGGGGGGTGAAATTAATAGATTACCGAAAAAACATACAGGAAAGCCTCGATTATATAGAGGATAATTTGAAGACTCCGATCACTGCCACGGAGCTTTGCGGGCAGGCAGGTTATTCGCTGTTCCATTATTACAGGCTGTTTCAATCAGCTGTCGGGATGTCGGTAATGCAATATATTCTTCAGCGCAGGCTTATTCATGCGATTTATGAAATTCGATGCGGTTGCAAAAGGATTGATGTGATACTGGAATACGGTTTTGATACTTATGCTGGATTCTACAAAGCATTTCGGCGCGAATTCGGCTGCACTCCTTCCACCTATATAAAAAAAGGACGGGCTAAACGACCTTACAAACTGAACCTGTATAAGGAGGACAACTATATGGTATCACATAAGAAAGCTTTGGATGTTCTGAAGCACTGGAAATTAGAAAATGAATCAATCTCTGATGTCTACCACGAGAGCAATGGAGAAAAAAATAACAGAGCCTTTTATGTCGGCAAAAACTTTGTTCTGAAGTTCTCTAAAAATTATGATGAAGTCAAAAACGCTATCGCACTTGGTAATGCAATAAAAGGTTCTGGTGTATGTATATCTTCCCCAATCGAAACAACGGATGGGCAGATATGTGTACAGGACGGCGAACTATTTTTCTATGTAATCCGGCGAATCTCCGGCACACAAATGATTGCCCATGATTTTTATGAAGGAGACTATGCCGCAAAGGCAAGATTTGTCGGTGAAATCATCGGGCAGCTGCATCTCATTCTGTATCAGGCTAAAACATCGGTGAATGAAGTAAATTTATATGAATCCGTAAAGAATTGGGCACTGCCAAAATCAAAAGATATTTTGTCACTTTCGGAATCGTTTTGCCGAAGTTATTTGAATGAATTTGGAAAACTGTATGACAAGCTGCCCAGGCAAATCATCCATCGTGATCCGAATCCGTCAAACATTATCGTATCGCAGAACGAATGGGGTTTTATTGACTTTGAACTGTCGGAGAAAAACCTGCGTATTTATGATCCCTGCTATG
>CALGVA010000035.1 GCA_937920345.1 uncultured Lachnospiraceae bacterium | reverse complement strand
GGCAGCTTTTCCGAGTTTGCGAAGCAAATCTCGCGAAGTTAATTCCGAAGGAATTTACTTCACTTTAAGGATGTGCCAATCACCCAGAATTATTCATGAATTTTCAGGAAAAAATCTTTGTATATTGTTTTACAAAAAGAGAGTTTTTTGGTACATTAATAGAAGTGAACATTTAAGAAGATTAGTATGAAATAAGACGAGGTGAGACACGCATGGTATGTAAGGAATGTGGTGCCGGATTGATGGATACAGATCAATTCTGTCCGAAGTGCGGTACCAGAGTAATAAAAGAGAAGCGATGTCCGGAATGCGGCGCTGTGCTGCGGGAAGGAACGAAATTCTGTCATAAGTGCGGAAGACTTGTAGAGGGTGGTAACGGACAGAAGGCAGAGGAGAAGATGGAAGATATTCCGATTGCCGCGATCGAACAGAATATTCTTTCGGAGACAGAGGCAGAGATCAAGGCCAGGCGAAGCGGTGACAGAGAACCCCGCCGGACAACGCCTGCGGAGGGCAGACCGGAGAGAAGTCCTGCTTCTTCGAGAAGCAAGACGGAGCACGCGCCGGCTTCTAAGAGTGCAGCACCGAAAAAAACGGCAGATCATACAGCTGCTTCCAAGAGTGCAGCCCCAAAAAGTGCGACGGAACGGACGGCACCTTCTAAGAGCGCACCATCTAAAAGCACATCAGGACGGAGCACATCGGCAAAGAGCGCGCCGGGACACAGTCCTGCGTCCGGAAAGGCTGCTCCGGGGAAAAGACCGGCACCACCGTCTTCCGGAAGACGCTCCTCCGTTCCGGAACCGCCACGCAGGAAGCGGATGGATTACCGGGAGGATGAATGGGAAGATGAGGACTGGGAAGACGACGATGACTGGGATGAGGACGATGAGGAAGGGATCGATTTCATCACCATTATGACAGTGGTAGTGGGCTGCGTGCTTCTCATTGTCGTAGCTTTTCTGGGATACCGTCTGTACAGACAGCATGCGCCCAAAGACTATGAGAAGGAAGCGGAGGTGCAGGAGGACGATACAGCGGTGGATGAGGACGACGGAGAAGAGGAGAAACCGCAGGAGACGGATGAGACAGATGAGACGGGAGACCAGTCCATAGCAGACGGGAACGGGAACGATACGTACCAGATTATAGTGACAGGAAGAGAAGTGAATGTGCGTAATCAACCCAGTACCAGCGGAACGGAAATTTTAGGAAAAGTGCGGGAGGGGGATGTGCTCCCCTGCTACGGTACGACAGAGGACGGGCAGTGGTATGAGATTCGTCTGGAAAACGGTACGCCGGGATATGTGTTCTATGAGTATGTCGAAAGCATTTCGTCGGACGTGAAGGAAAGCACTTCGTCGGACGTGAACGAAAGCACTTCGTCGAATGTGGAATATATTAAGGAACAGCTTATACAGGATTAGTATAAGAGTGAACTGTTATAAATAGTTTTAAGAAGATACACAGCACAGGAACCTTTTTGCGGGCAGATGCATTTAATAATAAAAAGCCCGGAGGGGTTCCTATGTTATTTTCTGAATTTAAGAAAAAAGAAGTGATCAACCTGAAGAACTGTCAGAAACTGGGTAAGGTGTGTGACTTTGAGTTTGACGAATGCACCGGGCAGATCTTTAAGCTGATCATTCCGGGAGAAAATAAATGGTGCGGTCTGTTCGGCGGAAGTGACACGAATTACGTCATACGCTATAAGGATATCAAGCAGATCGGACCGGATATTATTATCGTGGATATCTGCGTGTAGGTTTCCATAAAATAGTTGACATAATTGGTAATATCGCCTATAATCAATATGAACTGTTGTAGTTAAACTACACGTTATTCAAAACAAAACAACGATACTGAGGAGGAAATTCCTGATGAAATGCCCTTTTTGCGGTCATGAAAATACCAGAGTAATCGACAGCAGGCCTGCCGAGGATAATAATTCCATTCGGAGGAGACGTGTCTGTGATGAGTGTGACAAACGTTTTACAACTTACGAGAAAGTAGAGACAATCCCGCTCATCATCATCAAGAAGGATAACAACAGGGAGACTTACGACAGGTCGAAGATCGAGGCGGGCGTTTTGCGTGCATGTCATAAGCGGCCGATCAGCGCGGCGCAGATCAACCAGCTTGTGGACGAAGTGGAGACGGAAGTTTTCAATATGGAGGAGAAGGAGATACCGAGTCAGGTGATCGGCGAGATCGTTATGAACAAGCTGAAAGATTTAGAGGCGGTAGCTTATGTCAGGTTTGCTTCTGTATATCGGGAGTTCAAGGACATCAATACCTTTATGGATGAGTTGAAGAAGGTACTGGATAAATAAGCGGAAGAAACAGGGTGAAGACATGACGGAACAGGAAAAAGAGATTGTGGCAAAAGCCAGTGTGCCGATGACGGTTGCCAATGTTTTTCGGTGGATATTTCTGATGATTGCGCTGCTTATGGTTTTATTTCTTTTCATAGGCGGTAAGCTGTGGGAAGGCGCAGCGTGGTATACGGCTTTTACCGGCAAGGCATATGTTTTTCTGCTGTGGGATATTCTGCTTATGCTTATCTGTAATATTGTGCGCATCTTCTTTACGGCGAGATATAACAGGATCGTAAAGAACCTTTGAGCAGTACGCGGGCGGGATTAACCGGAACGGGATCATGGCCGATATTATTAATGCAAAAGAAAACAGGCGGCTGCGAAGCAGACATAAAAGAGAGACGACGGTGAAAGGTGGTGTGGATAATGATCTTTGATTATATCGGAACGGACAGCAGTTCGGACAATCCGGATGTGTTAAAGGCAATTCTGGATATGAAGAAAGATCAGGTCTTACAGAGTTATCAATATTTCATCGAGAATCCGGAGTACTAGAAACCCCTTGCAAATCTGCGAGGGGATTTGTTATGATAAGGAAAAGTTAAACTGACAGGGAGCCGGTTCTTTGTGCGGCTCAGGAACGGAGGACGGATGACACTATTTGAGCGTTTTTATCCGGATGAGTATCTGGATTCCGCATATGAGATCAATTATGAAGCATTATACCGCAATGGTTACCGGGGAGTGATCTTTGATATTGACAATACGCTTGTACCACACGGTGCGCCGGCGGATGCAAGAAGCATAGCGCTGTTTGGACGGCTTAGAGAGATCGGATTCGACAGCATGCTGCTGTCAAACAATAAAGAGCCGCGGGTCAAAATGTTTAATGATGAGGTACATTCGCGCTATATCTATAAGGCGGGAAAACCGTCTGTGAGAAATTATGTCAGGGCAATGGAGTTGATGGGGACGACGCCGGCGACTACGATGTTTGTGGGGGATCAGCTTTTTACGGATGTATGGGGCGCGAAGAAGGCCGGGATCAGAACGTGGCTGGTGAAGCCGATTCACCCGAAAGAAGAGATTCAGATCGTCCTGAAGCGCAGACTGGAATGGATCGTATTGTTCTTCTATAAACGCTCGAAGGGGCGGTATGCGGAACTGAAATAGTGCGAAAATTGCGGAAATGGAGAAGAGGATGGAGATAAACGGTAAAACGAGAACTTGTGGTCTGATCGGCAATCCGGTGGAGCATACGCTTTCCCCGATGATACATAATACACTGGCCGAATTACTGGGACATAATCTGGTCTATGTTCCTTTTCCGGTAAAAGCGGGACAAGTGGCACAGGCGGTGAGCGGTGCGGATGCCTTGAATCTGCTCGGGCTGAATGTGACGGTGCCTTATAAGAGCGCAGTGATAGAGAGCCTTAAGGAGATCGACGGGCTGGCAGGCAATATCGGTGCGGTCAACACGCTGGTGAGGACTGCGGGCGGTTATAAAGGGTATAATACGGATATGGAAGGGCTCTACCGCGCGATGGTCAGTGAGGGAATCAGCATTGCGGGAGAGACAGTCATACTGTTAGGAGCAGGCGGCGCGGCCAGGGCGGTAGCCTATCTGTGTGCCGTCAAAGGAGCAGAGCAGGTTTATATGCTAAACCGTACGCTTGATAAGGCACAGGCGGTTGCGGGGGAAGTCAACCGTGCGATGGGGCGTGAGGTGATCTGTCCGATGGCGCTGGAGGATTATACGATGCTGCCGGCGGGGAAGTATCTGACGATTCAGGGAACTTCCGTGGGACTTGCGCCTCACGCGGAGGAGGCGGTGATCATGGATGACGCTTTTTATGAGAAAGTGAGTACAGGGTTTGATCTGATCTACCGTCCGTGGGAGACGAAGTTCATGCAGCTTACGAGAGCGCACGGCGGACAGGCATATAACGGGCTGAAAATGCTTCTCTATCAGGGAATCATTGCCTACGAACTGTGGAATGACGTGAAAATATCGGAAGAGGAAGCACAGGTCGTGTACGAGAGGCTTAAGGGACAATTCATATAGCAGGGTGGAAGACAGCAGATAAAGGAGCAGATAAAAACATGCGGAATGTGATACTGATCGGGTTTATGGGGTCCGGGAAAACCACGGTAGGACTGCGGCTGTCCTATCGGCTGCGGCGGACGGTCATAGATACGGACAAGGAGATTGAGCGGGAAGAAAAGCGTACCATATCCGATATTTTTGCGGCGGACGGGGAAAGTTATTTCAGGGACAGGGAGACGTCCTGCCTGCGGAAGCTGTTACAGAGTAAGGAATGCCGGATCATATCGGTGGGCGGCGGGCTGCCTCTGCGGGAGGAAAACAGGAGACTGCTGCATAAGTTAGGACAGGTATTCTATCTGAAGGCGAGTGCGGAGACAATCTATGAGAGGGTGAAGCATGATACGGCCAGACCGCTTCTGCAGGGGGACGACCCACAGGGAAAGATCAGCAGGATGCTGGCGGAAAGAGACGGGTGTTATGCGGCGGCTGCGGATGTGACGATAGATGTGAACGGTAAAGATTTTGAACATATTTTAGATGAGATAGAGGCGCAGGCTGATCAGGCGTAGGCTATGTGGCGGCGCGGAAACGGAGGAGATATGAAACTGCTTGTAATTAACGGACCGAATCTTAATTTCCTGGGTATTCGGGAGAAGAGTGTCTATGGGACGCAGGATTATGACTATTTACTGAACATGATCGGGGAGAAAGGACAGCGGGAGGGCTGTACCGTGGAGGTGTTCCAAAGTAACCACGAAGGTGCGATCATAGACCGGATACAGGATTCTTACTTCGACGGTACGGAAGGGATCGTCATTAATCCCGGCGCTTATACGCATTACAGTTATGCGATCCGTGATGCGCTGGCAAGCGTTACGGTTCCGAAAGTGGAGATCCATATTTCCAATATTATGGAACGGGAGGACTTTCGCAAGGTGTCCGTGACGGCACCCGCATGCGATAAGCAGATCTACGGGGAAGGGCTTGACGGATATCTGACGGCAATTGATTATATTCTCTCAAGAAAGACGGCGGAATAAAACTTTTTGTCTTTTTTTGGGAAAGAGGTTGAAAAAAAAAAGTTTATAGTATAAACTAAGTAAGAATTATACTTGTGAAAAATTAGGAGGATTATTTTATGATATCGGCAGGCGATTTCAGAAACGGTATTACCATTGAGTTTGAAGGCAATGTTTATCAGATAATCGAGTTCCAGCATGTAAAGCCAGGTAAAGGCGCAGCATTTGTGAGAACGAAGCTGAAGAACATCATCAACGGAGGCGTGGTTGAGAAGACTTTCAGACCTACTGAGAAATGCCCTCAGGCACGTATTGACAGAAAAGATATGCAGTATTTATACTCGGACGGTGACTTGTTCAACTTCATGGATACGGAGACATATGATCAGATCGCGTTGAATGCGGATGCAGTCGGCGACGCGTTGAAGTTTGTGAAAGAGAATGAAATGGTTAAAATCTGTTCTTACAACGGCAGTGTATTTGCAATCGAGCCGCCGTTATTCGTAGAACTGGAAATCACAGACACAGAGCCCGGATTTAAGGGCGACACGGCGACGGGAGCGACTAAGCCCGCGATCGTTGAGACAGGCGCTAAGGTTATGGTTCCGCTGTTCGTAGAACAGGGTGAGGTTATTAAGATCGATACCAGATCAGGCGAATATTTATCCAGAGTATAAAACAGAGTGCATAGTTTTTGAGAGCCTATAAGACAATGGAAACGCGAGTGACCATTGTCTTTTTGATGTGCAGGGACGCACAGATGAAATTGTTGCTTACGCAACGTGCGCCCCGCGCGACAAGTAGGGGAAGATAAATCTTCCCTACCCGATTGCGCAGTGGCATGAACGGGAGTTTGTACAGATTTTTTATGTCCGGAGAGAATGGGAAAGAGGAAAAATGGATTATAAAGAATTTGTAAAGGAAATCGTAAACATGCTTAAAGATAAGATGGGAGAGGACTATGAGATCAGGGTTGTCAATGTTGTAAAAAATAATGATGTCCGGCTGACCGGTGTGATCATGATGAGGGAATCGGACCGGGTATCGCCCACAATCTATCTGGAAGGACCCTACAGGCAATACTGTGTGGGCGGCACACTGTCTGGAGTGGCAGACGGCATCATCGCACTCTACCGGGAACAGGTGCGGGATATCGACTTTGATGTGGATTCTTTTCAGGAATTTGCATCGGTAAAAGACAGAATATTTCATAAGGTTATTAACTATGAGAAGAATCGCAGTCTGCTCGCGGATGTGCCGCATTTCAGATGGAATGATCTGGCGGTGGTGTTTTATTACGGTGTGGATGAGAAAATCATAGGGAAGGCAACTATTCTGATTCATAATAATCATATGGATATGTGGGGACAGACGGCTGAAACACTGTTTCAGACAGCCCAGTGTAATATGAGGCGGCGTAAGCCGGAAATACTTATTCCTCTGCAGAACCTGGTCGAGGAGATGACAGGGGGCAGGATCGAAGACATGGAAGAGGTGCGTCTGTATGTACTGACGAACTGCGATAAGCTGTATGGCGCCTCCGTTATGCTCTATTCAGATAAAATCAGGGAACTGGCGGAGGAACTGCAGGCAGATCTGCTGGTTCTGCCGAGCTCTGTTCATGAAGTGCTGCTTATGCCGGATGACAAGGCTGGGCAGTATCAGGATTATCGCCGCATGGTGGAGGAAGTAAATACGACGCAGGTGGAGCCGGAGGAGATTCTGTCGTATCATCTGTACCGTTACAGCAGAAAAAAAGCGGAAATCGAGGAAATTATTGTTTAATTAACTAGTGTACTGGACAACGGTGCCAGCTTGTGTTATTATAATCAAGATGTAACAAAATCGTAACAATTTTGTGCATGCAAGCAGGCACCCGTAGTCTAATGGATAAAACGTAGGCCTCCGACGCCTTTGATGCAGGTTCGAGTCCTGTCGGGTGCATTTGTACTTGTCTGCGGCAGCAGTCGCTGCCGCGGACCAGAGATTAGGAAAGGTTGTTATATATGAATACATCCAATAATAATATACCGGATTTTATCAAAGCCAAGCTGGAAAGCTTTAAGAACTGGCTGTTTCGATATTCCAAGATTATTATGCCTGTTATATTAGTGATCTGTGTAGCGGTCACAGTTACGATAGCGATTAATGCAAATAAGAAGAAAATTGCGGAAGAAGAAAGTGTGGAAACAACAGAAGATGTTGATCTGTCGGATGCGGTGATCGAGGTACCGGAAGTACCGCTTGAGCAGGATGCGGTACCGGAGATTAATGAATTGTTCGAGACATATTATAAGGCGGTGGTGGAGGGTGACACTGATACCATGAGCAGTCTGATGGATCATCTGGACTCCATGGAAATACTTAAGGCACAGGAGACGAGTAAGTATGTCGAATCCTATCCGACACTGGAAGTCTATACGAAGATTGGACCTAAAGAGGGCACTTATATTGCTTATGTCTATACGGAGGTAAAATTTGCCGATTATGACAAGCCGGTTCCGGGCATGCGAACCTATTATGTCTGCACTGATGAGAATGGAAATTATTATCTCAACGAAGACGGTGAAGAAGATGAGAATGTGCTCAGTTACATCCGTGAAGTGAATCTGCAGGACGATGTGATTGATCTGAATAATAAAGTTGCCGTGGCATATAACGATATGCTTGCCGAGGATGAGACGCTGGCCGATTTTATTCTGGATCTGAACACGGAGATCGATAAGAATGTCGGCGAGGCACTGGCACGTGCGGAAGGCAGCAGTACGCCGGCACAAGACGAGGAGCCGGCAGCAGAAGGGGAGGAACCTTCTGACGAGACGCCTGGTTCCGAACCGGAGCAGGAGGAGCCTGCGCTTGTCGTAACAAAAGTGAAGGCGACAGATGTTGTTAACATCCGAAAGTCGGATAGTGAGACAGCTGATAAGCTGGGCAAGGCGGCTGTGGGTGATGAATTTGACCTTTTGGAAGAAAAGGGCAACGGATGGAGCAAAATCAGTTATGAGGGCGGAGAAGCCTACATCAAGAGTGAGTATTTAGAACCGTCCGAGACTATGCAGGCAGATGCGGAGCAGCCCGAAGAAAATAATGAAGAGCCTGAGGAGCCCGAGGAAGAGCCGGAGCAGACAGATAACAATGATATAGAGACGACCGGAACCGTGACCGTAAAGGAGAATGTCCGTGTCCGTGCTTCGGCAAGTGAGAGCGGTGATAAGCTTGGAACCGCATATGTGGGCGAGAAACTCGAAGTCATCATGAAGCAGGCAGACGGCTGGACGAAGATCAAGTATAACGGCAGAACCGCTTACGTGAAGTCGGATTATGTGGAGTAACGATTAAAGAAATAAATATTGGTAAAGATAAAGAGTATGGGAGAAATCTCATGCTCTTTTTGATTTCATAGGATTCGGGCGAAGGAGGAAAACGGTATGAAACATGATGACGCGAAAATATTACGGGAAGTGCAGAGAAATACGGAGATGGGGATGACTGCAATTGATACGATTCTTGACAAGATCGGGGATGATGATTTTTCACTGCAGTTGGCGAAGCAGTCGCTGCATTACTCGGAGATCCATAATAAAGCGCTGGATCAGATTCTCAGAAACGAGGGAGAGGTGTACCGCGGCAGTCAGATCGCAGATATGATGTTAAAGGGAAGTATTCATGCGAACACGGCGTTGAATATCAGCAGAGAACATCTGGCGGAAATGATGATACAGGGAAGCAGCAGGGGAATCACCAGTATGTGGAAAGCAATGAAGCATAATGATCTGGCTACAAGGGAAGCGGTAGAACTGGCGCAGGAGCTGGTGGACTTCGAGCAGAAAAATATAGAGAAGCTGAAAGAATATCTGTAGACTGCTGATTTGCTGCCGTTTAAAGGTAACATGCAAATATGCTGACCTCCTCCTTAATTGTATACATGAATTACTGCATAAGAGTATCATTGTACAATTTGTTGAAAAACTGCGCAAAAATTTCATGAAATTTTTACACGTTAATATGCTAAATCGGGGTTGTGGATTTAGAGACTGCATACTATAATGATACGTGGAAGTCAATTATATTCAAACTAATAAGGAGGACATGCACAATGTCATACGTTGATGAGGTTTATGAGTTGGTAGTAGCGAAGAATCCCGCACAGCCGGAGTTCCATCAGGCAGTGAAAGAGGTTTTGGAATCTCTCCGTGTCGTGATCGAAGCGGATGAGGAAGCATACAGAAAAGATGCTTTACTGGAGAGGCTGACGGTTCCGGAGAGAATCGTACAGTTCCGCGTTCCGTGGGTAGACGATAAGGGCCAGGTTCAGGTAAATAACGGTTTCCGCGTACAGTTTAACAGTGCCATCGGTCCCTACAAGGGAGGTCTAAGATTCCATCCGTCAGTAAACCTTGGCATTATCAAATTCCTTGGTTTCGAGCAGATCTTCAAGAATTCTCTGACAGGTCTTCCCATCGGCGGCGGTAAGGGCGGATGCGACTTTGATCCGAAGGGCAAATCCGATAGAGAGGTTATGGCGTTTTGCCAGAGCTTTATGACAGAACTTTGCAGACACATCGGCGCTGATACCGACGTACCGGCAGGAGATATCGGTGTGGGCGGTCGTGAGATCGGCTACATGTTCGGTCAGTATAAGAGAATCCGTAACCTCTATGAAGGCGTTTTGACAGGTAAGGGCTTAACATACGGCGGTTCCCTCGCAAGAACCGAGGCAACGGGCTACGGTCTGTTATACTTAACGGAGGAGATGTTAAAATGCAACGGCAAGGATATCGCGGGCAAGACCATCGCAGTATCCGGTGCCGGCAACGTGGCCATCTATGCAATCCAGAAAGCTCAGCAGCTTGGAGCAAAACCGGTTACCTGCTCCGACTCTACAGGCTGGATCTATGATTCTGAAGGCATCGACGTAGCACTTTTGAAAGAAGTTAAAGAAGTGAAGCGTGCACGCCTGACAGAGTATGCGGCGGCAAGACCGAGCGCAGAGTATCATGAGAAGAAAGCCGGTGAGCACGGTGTATGGACTGTGAAGTGTGATGTAGCGCTTCCTTGTGCGACACAGAACGAACTGGATCTGGAAGATGCGAAAGCACTGGTAGCGAACGGATGCTTTGCAGTGGCTGAAGGCGCTAACATGCCTACTACACTGGAAGCAACAGAGTATCTGCAGAAGAACGGCGTGCTGTTCTGTCCCGGTAAGGCTTCCAACGCGGGCGGCGTAGCGACATCTGCACTGGAGATGAGTCAGAACTCCGAAAGACTGTCCTGGACATTCGAGGAGGTGGATTCCAAGCTGAAGGGCATCATGGTAAATATCTTCCACAGCTTAGACGAGGCGTCCAAGAAGTACAACATGGAAGGCAACTACGTGGCAGGCGCAAACATTGCGGGCTTCCTGAAGGTTGCTGAGGCTATGAAGGCACAGGGCGTTGTATAGAGTCTGATTATACGGAGAATAGAAATCCCGCATATGGCCGAAGTCGGTGTATATGCGGGATTTTTAAACACAAAATGGGAGAATGGGAAATATAGTCATGGAAGATCCAAAAATATTACTGGATAATATCGACAAGGTTCATACAACGGAAATGGGTGTGGACCGAATCAGACGAAATCTGCAATTAGACAATGTGGATGTAGTTGAATACTGTAAAAATAAGGTTCTGGACAAAAATTGTCATATCTACCGGCAGGGCAAAAACTGGTATTGTGAGGCAGATGATCTGAAAATTACGATCAATGCGCACAGCTATACGATCATTACAGCGCACAGGATCAGATAACATGAAACAGCAGCGGATCATGGGGTGGAATAGCAGGCAGTGTGAAGAAGCAGTAAGACTGAAAAGTTTTGCTGCTTTTTTGCGGATAAAGCGCACATTTCAGAAGCCTGATCCGTTATACATTATGAGAGGAGGATGGCGGCATGTCCCTGGATTTGGAAGAACAGTACGACAAAATCTATCGTTATTGCTATTTTAAACTGCATCATCAGCAGTCGGCCGAGGACATTACGCAGGAAACCTTCCTCCGCTATTTTCAGAGGTACAATTGTAAGGGGAAAGAAGAGGCGCTGAAATGTCTGTACACGATTGCGGGGAATCTTTGTATCGACGAGTACCGCAGGCGGTCGGCGGACAGAGCTTTAAAAACAGAAAACAGAGAATCTGCTTTTATGCAGACAGGTAATGGACAGAGGGACAGGAATCTTTCGGGCGAATGCCGGGAAAACCGTGCAGTCATGCATAGTGGAGACATACAGGAATGCGTATGCGGTGATATGCAGGAAGAACAGATGATTACCAGACTTGCCGTGCAGAAGGCTTTGTCCGGGCTGCAGCAGGACGAGCAGGAGCTTCTGCTGCTCCGGTATGTGAATGAAGTTCCGGTGTCTGCGGTCGGACAGATATTTGGCATATCCAGATTTGCAGTGAGGCGCCGACTGCTTGCCGTGCAAAAGAAATTCAGGATACTGCTTGAAAAGGAGGGATTATATGGAGCGTGAAATAAAGGACCAGCTTAAATCCGTTTATGAGGCGCCGCCGCCTTTGCATAAAAAAGAATTTATGCAGAAGTGGAACCGGCCGCAAATGAACATCTGGGAGGTTATGCGCTCTCAGGCGGCATATATCCGCAAATGGATCTGGGCGCTTTCCGCAGTCATTTTTATGGTTACCGTAATCGGAGCGGTAATGGCCGCAGCAAATCTTATGTGGGTTCTTTCGGCACTTACGCCTTTTCTGGCAGTTACGGTCATTGCAGAGTGCGGCAGATCGGAACAGTATGAGATGGCTGAACTGGAAATGGCGACACGTTTTTCTTTACGAAGCGTTCTGTTTGCAAGATTATGGATTCTCGGCGTGGAAAATGCGATGCTCTTATGGTTTCTGGTGATTGCAGGAATATGGAGGGGAGATCGCGCGCCGTTTCAGACGGGCATGTACATTTTGACACCGTATCTGTTGACATCTTTTATCGGATTGTGCATTGCACGCGTGTACAAAGGGCGTGAAGCAATTTATTTCTGTGCGGGTGCCGCAGCCGCGATCGGTTCTTTTGTATTTATGGAAAGGGATGTGATTGTACGGACCTGTGAAGGGTATAGTACAGTCACATGGGGCTGTATGATGGCGCTGCTTGCAGGATGCGTGATCAGGCAATATAGAAATATGATAATCGGGCTGGTGAAAACGGATGGGAAAATATGACTGACAGCTTATTTTCCATTATAATTTGCGGTGCTGACAGGGAGGATGGATATGAAACTTACGATAGACCGTGTGTCAAAGCAGTATAAAAATCTCATAGCGGTAGACAGGGTATCGGTGAATCTGGAAAAGGGGGTATACGGGCTGCTGGGGGCCAACGGCGCCGGCAAAACGACGCTTATGCGAATGATCTGCGGGATTTTGAAGCCGGACGGCGGGACGATCTCTTATGACGGCATTGGCGCGGATACGGAGGCATACCGTGCGGTTCTGGGATATCTGCCGCAGGATTTCGGATATTACCCGGAATTTCGCGCAGTGGATTTTCTATTGTATCTTGCGGCTTTAAAAGGAATCCCCAAGACGCAGGCGAAGCGACGGGCGGAGGAACTGCTGGAACTGGTGTCGCTGCAGAATGTACGCCATAAGAAGGTGAAAACTTTTTCCGGCGGCATGAAACAGAGACTGGGGATCGCGCAGGCACTGCTCAATGAACCGAAGCTGCTTGTTCTGGATGAGCCGACTGCAGGACTTGATCCGAAAGAGCGGGTGCGCTTCAGGGAACTGATCGGAGATATCGGAAAAGAAAGTATTGTATTATTGTCTACGCATATTGTTTCGGACATTGAGCATATCGCCGACGAGATTCTTATGATGAAGGACGGACAGCTGATTTATCATGGAAAATGGGATGGTGCGAAAGGAGATCTGGAAGAATTTTATCTACAGCAGAATGCCTGAAGGGCATTCAGAAGGTCCTGCTGGTAAAAAGGCATGAAGGTATCAATGAGAGCATAGAGAGAGGAGTTACGCTGTGAACATTTTTCTTACACTATATCATTATGAATTTAAAAAAATCCTTGGGCGAAAACTGGTATGGATTGCATTGTTTCTCTGCATCGGCTGTATTATTTTTGCAGAAACAGGGAATCTGTCCGGTAATTATTATGTGGAAGGAGAGGCCGTTGACACCCACTATCATATGTTTCAGGTGGACAGCGCATACCAACGGGCGTTGTCAGGCAGGGTAGTCGGGCAGGAACTGCTGGAGGAAACGATGTCGGCGTACAGCGAAATCCCGAAGACAGCAGAGCGGTACACCGAGACGGAGGAATATCAGAAATATGCCCGGCCATACAGCGATATTTTTCAGATTATATGGCGGTGGATAGAGAGAAATCCGTGGTATGAGGGCTGGCAGGCAGAAGAACAGAGCCTCTATGACGCGCGGGCAGACCGGCAGGAGGAGGCATGGACGGATTTATTTTTATCGGACACGGAGAAAGCATTCTGGCAGGAGCAGGAAGAGAAGATTGATAAGCCATTTACTTACTATTATCATGAAGGATACGGCACGATCTTAAAGGACCTTGACACGGTGGGCATTCTGATGCTTCTGCTTACGGCGGTCTGTCTGTCGGGGGTGTTTCCGGAAGAACATATGCGGAGAACGGACCAGATGATTCTGTCCAGTGCCAAAGGAAGAACTGTGGCGTACTGGGCGAAACTGTCGGCGGGAATCAGTGTGTCCTTTTTGTGTGCGTTGCTGACGGGCCTGGCGGTGGTGACAGTGGCGCTGGTCATTTACGGGGCGGAGGGGTTTCAGACAGCGGTGCAGCTGTATTCATATATGAGCATCTATGCCTACCCGTTAAGTATCGGGCAGGCGTGTGTCATTGCCTACGGTGTTTTTCTGGTGGCTGCGGTTCTTATGGGAGTGCTTGTCATGGTGGGATCGGAACTTATGCATAACAGTATTGCAACGCTGGCGTTATTTACAGGATTGATCATTGCAGGAGCGATGTTCGATATTCCGGCACAATACAGGGCGGCGGCACAGATCTGGCAGAGTCTGCCCATGTCTTTCTTATCCCGCCGGGGGATTTTCAGTGAATGGCTTATTGCAGCCGGCGGACAGTGCTTTACGGCGTGGCAGGCTGTTCCGCTTCTGTATGTTATCGGCGGCGCCGTGGCAGCAGCGGCGGGTGCGAAGATATACAGGCGGTATCAGGTGTCGGGCAGATAGAGGGGAGTCGTCAGTAGTCTTTTCTTTGAAATAAATAGACCGAGAGCGGACAGGACAGGGCGAATGCAAGCGCTGAGAAGATCAGTACTGCAATGCCGCTGAGAATAATCTGTCTGCTGGTCATGCCATGCGGAAAAAAGCTGTTGATCAGTAAGCAAATCCCCACAATTATGCCGATGCCGGTGAGTATGCTGACAAACAGAAAAACGTTGTATTGCGCTTCGAGGCCCAGAAAGAAAAGCGGGAAGAAAACGGTGCCCATAAACAGGCTGATTCCGATGCCGGCAACAAACAGTAACAGGATGTCAACATTTCTGTCAAAGGGACAGCCGTGCAGTGCTGTGGATACCGCTACGCTGATTCCCGCGAAAACGATGCCGGCAGACAGCCACAGGAGCAGACTGAGATAGAGGCTTTTTACGATGTCGGATCTTTTCACGGGAGCTGTCAGCTTGTATCTGATCCATTTGGAAGTGTTTTCCAGACCTGCGCTTTCGAGTGAAATGAATGAGAAGCCGATCATCACAGACAGCAGACAGGTAATCAGAGCGGGAGATCCCGCGCCCGTCACAATGACGAAGACACCCAGCAGTATCATAGTGGCAAAAAATACTTTGACGTTTGGAAGAGCGGTGTATAAGTTGTTTTTGATAAGTCCTTTCATATTTACCTCATTTCTTTGTTGTCTTTGTAATCGTTTATGCAGTCTGTGTATCTCTGAATTTGTAAAACCAATTACGCAAAAGGAGTTTGCCCGCGTTCTCCTTTTATGAATAACAGCATCATTTCATCGATGGAAACGTGATCTGCCACAATATCTTTGTATTTCCGCTGTGCTTCTTGGCCGTCAGCAACCAGTACGTCGATCTGATAATCCCGTTTGCGGAAGGCGAGAATGTCGCCGGGATCCAGTGCAAGAAACTGGCTTTCCTTACAGCGTAAAACGGCATAACGATAAACAAGGTCGTTTTTGGAAACAGTGGTGATAAGTCGGCCGTTATGAATAAAAGTAATATAGTCCGCCACTTTTTCCAGATCGCTTGTGATGTGGGACGATAAAAAAATGGAATGATTTTCCTGTTGTATGAAAGTCAGAAATATGTCCAGCATTTCATCACGTACGACGGGATCCAACCCGCTTGTCGCTTCATCCAGAATCAGTAGCTGCGGATGGTGGGAGAGGGCAGCGGCAATGGCTAATTTCATGGTCATTCCGCGGGAGTAGCTTTTGATTTTCTGTTTGACCGGCAGGCGGAAGTCCTCCAGATATTTTTGGAATAACGCATTGTCCCACTGCCTGTAAAGCCCGGACATAACGCGGGATAACTGCCTGGCGTTCCAGAAGCCGGGGAAGTTATCACCGTCATAGACGACACCGATTTTTTCACGAAGATCCGTATCCACGTCCTGCATCTCCTGTCCGAAGAGTTTCACTGTTCCGCCGTCCCTGCGGAGTGTGTTCAGGATGCAGCCGATGGTGGTAGTCTTCCCGGCGCCGTTTTCGCCGACGAAGCCCATGATTGCGCCGTAGGGCAGAGAGAGTGACAGGTTTTCCAGCGTAAAATCTGATTTCGGAAATGTCTTGGAAATCTGATGTAATTCTAAAATGTTCTCCATGTGGGAACTCCTTTCGGGATATATTAATAGGTTGAAAAATCAGAGATTTTTCAACTTTCTATTTAAGGATTAGTATCATAAAAAACTTTCATGATAGAACAGTTCCAGCAGTTCAGTGAGCTTTTCCAGAGAGATATTGTTCATCCGTCCGATTTCGGCGGCAGCCGCTAAATGCTCCTCGGCGATACGCTGCTGTTCTTCCTGATAAAATTCTTTGTTCTGTGCCGACACAAAGCTGCCTCTGCCGACAGTCGTTTCGATAAATCCGTCCCGCTGCAGATCTTCATAGGCTTTCTGGACCGTGATCACGCTTACGTGAATAGATTTTGCCAAAGCCCGCATGGAGGGAATGGAATCGCCGGCCTGCAGTTCGCCGCTCATGATCATTGCCTTTATTTGTGAGGTGATCTGTTCGTAGATCGGTTTGTTTGCGTTGTTACTGATGATAATTTCCATATGGTGCCTCTTCGTTTCTGGTAGGTATTCGGTTCCTGCGCCCATCCGGGTCCGCAAAGAGAAGCTCGGGACTGCGGATGATATTGCCGGATAGGAGCAGCTTTAAAATGTAATAAACAAGTGTACTTATTGTACAAGTACATTATAACAAGTTGGGAGGACTTGTCAACCATAAAATAATGCGGGCGTTTGTTTATGTTTATTTTATAAAGAAAATTGTTTGATTATATAGGCTTTCAAAGTGCTTTTATTGTCATGTGGAAATCCTAAAAAGGATTTGGCGGATATGCGGCCGGGGCATATGAAGCAGGTACAAAATCGCTTGTACAAGTGATAGGGGTATGCTATATTTACCACATAATTCTCAAAACTTACGAAGGACAGTAAAAGATGAAAGTACTGATCGGAACCACAAACCCTTCCAAGGTGAAGCGGTTTGAAGAATTACTCAGCGGGTGTGAGCGTCTGATCAGGTTTTTGAAGGAAGCTTTAGGACAATAGATCAGAAAACAGAGATGCTGCTTAGGTAGTTTCAAAAGGTTATGTATGCTATACTAAAGCAGTAGACATATTAGATATAGGAAAGGAGGAATTTGAGATGACCTATGAAGAGTTAGTAAGACAGGTACAGGAGGCGTATCAGGATGCGGATGCGTCTAAAGTAAAGGAGCATCTGGCAATTCAGTTTAATGTGGAAGGTGAGGCGGCCGGCGCATTTTATCTGGAAGTGGCAGAAGGAAAGGTTACCGTGCAGCCATATGAATATTATGATCGTGACGCATTAGTCACAACGAAAGCGGTGGTTCTTAAAGAGATCGCGGCAGGAAAACTGGATGTGGTCAAGGCATTTCTGACGGGAAAGATCAAGGTGGAGGGTAACGTGGGAAAAGCGGCTCTGCTGAAAGAGATTCCGGTAAAAAGTCCTGCAAAGGCGTAAAAGACGAAAGTAATATGAATAAAATCAGTAACTTGTCCGTATACTCTAATAGATTAGATTATTTTGGAGGTAAAATATGGCAAGAGGGCAGAGAAGGTCGATTGAAGAGAAGATCAGGCAGAAGCAGGAAATCATATCCGGCATGGAACTGAGGCTGGAACACGAAAGAGAGGAGCTGGAAGCCTTAATCAGCGAGCAGAAGCAAAGAGAGGTGGAAACGCTGTACGATTTCATTAAAGAGACCAATCTGGACGTACAGGAAGCCACAGAGATACTGCAGCAATATGTGACAGATCATGAAGAAGTCATGGCGTAAAAAACAGGGACAGAAGAGCGGCGCTCGACTGTCCCTGCTTTCGTGATGCGGCCGGGTCTTCAAAGATCAGAGCAGCCGGTGCATGATAGGAGAATAACAGAAAGCAGATGAAAAGAAGGCAGACGAGGCAGCAGGACGGGAGTGTATAAGCAGCCGGAACGCAGGATAAAGTAAACTTGTAAGCAAGTCCAAATGCGACCAGGACGCTCAGAATGAATATGCAGATATCCAGAATAAAACTGTCATTACCCAGAATGAAAGTATAACCGTAGTATAAGGCAGGAATCAGCAATGTTCCGGCAAGGATTCCGCAGCAAAATGCAAAAGTGATACATGGATAGGTTCCCTTAAGCCTGGAGATCATGAACAGGGAATAGAACAGCATGGGGAAGAACACCAGTTTCATATGCTCCCATACGGACTCATTGACCGGTGTAAACAGACCGACGATAGCATTATTGCCGGACCAGTCATACAGAAAATGGGACAGGGTGCCCAGGATCAGCACGAAAAATATTCCTATGATCGTATAGCGCTTTAACTGTTTCATGGAATCACCTCGGGAACAGTATATGCGCGGACAGGAGAAATATGCGGGAGAGTATTTGAAAATAATTCAGGGACTATGTATAGAAAATCTCCTAACAGGTACAGGGCGGAAGAAGAATTTTATCCATTGCCGCTAAGATATGTCTTGAATGAAAATCCTGCAAATTTAGAGGAAAAAGAATGGCAGCATAAAATCGTCTTTGCAACACAGGAAGATATATCGTCATGGATAGAACTGGTTCACTTCGTTATTGACGGTTTTCCGCACCTGGATGAGAAGCAGTACCTTGAACAGTTGTAGGAGTATATCAAAAATAAGCGTGCATTGATATTGAAAGACGCTGATACGGCAATCGGGATTATGGCATTTCATGAGGTGACAGGGCGGATAGATATGATAATTAGTGGTAAATTGGTAGGGTGAATATGTCGCGTCTCAAAATCTAATATTTATTTGATTATGGGAATAGATGGGGGAGGGTTGATTATATTCGTGAGAATGATTATAATACTGACAATAGAATAATCATATACAAGGAGAAATTTTATGAAAGCAATAAAAAGAATGGTGATAGCAATATGTTTGATGACAGCATTATTGACGTCTGGTTGCTCATCAAAATCAGAATATTATATTGAAAAACCTAATGAAAATAAATTCAATATAGAAAGTGTTAGTGAATTGCAAGATTCAGATGTCGAATTGATAAAAGAATTTTTGCCTAAAGTTACTAAATGGTACAATACAATTGATATTAGCAAAGAGCAGTCCATTGATTTTGTGACAGATGAAATAGATGATTTAGGACAAAAAATATGTGAAAGTCCGATATGGACTTCCTATTTAAATAATTTTGCATCTGGAAGTGTAACAGATGATGATAAACAAAAATTTCAGCAAATTGAGAAAGCAAGTGCAATATATGGGAAGATTGCAGAAATTATGATGACTAGTGAAATGAATGTTACTTTATCAGAAGAATCAGATATGACAATGACAATAAGTGAAGATATATGGATTGAGTTAGGAGATAAAATTAAAGAAGCAATAGATTATTATTATGAATAAATACACCTTATCATTGACGGTTTTCCGCACCTGGATGAGAAGCAGTACCTTGGACAGTTGCAGGAGTATATTAAAAATAAGCGTGCATTGATTTTGAAAGACGCTGATACGGCAATTAGGATTATGGCATTTCATGAGGTGACAGGGCGGTGGGATAGTCGATATTTACCCAACCGCCTTGTTTTGGACCTTTATTAGACCGATAAATCGGAATTATTCCAAGCTTGCGGCAAAGTTGAAAGAACAGAGAATGGATAGATAAGAGAAGGCTGCTCAATATGACCGGACTGCATAAAACGAAAGCGAGTTATTTTTCGCATTCTAAATTTCGTAAGACACTGTAAAATAGGCATTTTTCGATACGAACCCGTGGAAATCCTTTGACTTTACTAGATTCTTCATAAAATCTATGTTGAAAATGTACCATTTTAGAGCAATCCAGTGACCGCATGAACAAAGCCAATCCGGATGATTAGTGGGCTGGCTTTTTTAACATGTAATTGCAATTTTCCTATTTTCCAGATTTCGTATTATTGTAATTCTGATTATTCGGATTCAATTGATTAGAATGATTGTTCATATTAGCCCGATAAGCAGAATTATTTGTATTATGCTGATTGGCATAATTATTTAGTTGTTTCTGAGTATGTGTATTTCCAGATACTTTGCTCATTTCAGTTTTACCTCCATAAAAAATTTTCATACAAAATTCTGATTAAATTTGATAATGCAAAAGATATCATAAGCAAAAAGAAAAGTCAATAAAAGTGCTGAAATTATATCTTTTGCCTATGAAATGTGTCTTTCAAGAGTAAGCGCTAAGTAATAGGGTATCTTCCTTGGAAAAGTCCGGGAGTTTCCCGGAT
>CALGVA010000034.1 GCA_937920345.1 uncultured Lachnospiraceae bacterium | reverse complement strand
AAGTGCTATGGACTCCATGTACGTTAATACTTTGTACATCGATGATGATATGGTGTGTTCTTTTTGTATATATTCCAATAGGTGTATATATTGCGATGCTGGTTGGATATACGATTGTTTCCTGGACGTGGATTCTGAGGCGGAAGAAGGGTAATGCGATGTACTTTATCGTGTGGTTTGTCCTCTGCGTATTGTCCATTCTAATGTATTGGATGTGGTGGCCGGAATATTACAGTATGATAAATAGGTAAGCAAATTCTTTGAAACCTTGCCATTTGCCGACTATCAGTATCGTGTGCGCGGGCAAGGATACAATTTATACCAGTGGAGGGATATAAGTCTAATGACCATATTGATTCAAAGCCTGAACTTTGTTCAGCCAGCAATTGAGGCCAGAACCGGACATGCCTAGATCGCAGTATACTGCCCTGACATGGGTAATTTGAAGTAATAAGAATCGATTTTGCTATGGGAGGAAGAATGCGATGGATTCGGATAAAAAGAAACATTTGCTGCTAGTGCCATTAATTTTTATAGTGCTTTTACATGTTCCTGCGATGATTCTTGCTATGGCACCGAAGGCATACTTGCTAGGAGGGGCGGTGTTTTGGAATCCATGTGTGTTAATACTAGGTATATCAATGTTGATATGGTGGGCTCTTTTTTTACATATCCCAATAGGCGTATATATTGCGCTGATGGTTGTATATACAGTTGTTTCCTGGATATGGATTCTGAGGCGGAAGAAGGGCAATGCGGTGTACTTTATCGTGTGGCTTGTCCTCTGTGTATTGTCCATGCTGATGTATTGGAAGTGGGGGATCATATATCATAGTATGAGGTATATGTAAATTTTTGAGATCTTCCGCCAGCCAGCTATCGGTATCATATGCATAGGCTATGAGAAAATCTACAACAATAATGAGGTGATTGCGGATTATGAAAAAGATGTTGGCAGTATCGGGAATCGTATCATTTCTGTGCGTCAGCCGGGTGCGGAAGGTGGAACCGGTGAAGAGGCTGACGGAAGAATAAGTTTTGCCCTGTAGACGGTGTGTAGAAAAACCTTTAAAAAACGAGAAAATCCGGTTGTAATATGTCACTATCTCGGATATAATAGAATTAACCTGAAATGTGCGATAAAGTCTTGTTATTTTGAACCTACAGATACTTTAAACGGGATTCCTACATTGCCATGCAGATGTCAGGCCTCCGGCTATTAAGGCCTTATGCAGTGGAAGGCAGAAGTATGGTTGCGGTTACCCACCTAGCTTTGCTAGGAGTCAAAATACAAGATGCGGCATTTCGGGGCAATACGAAAGACAAAGAGCAGTCGTTTCATACGGCTGCTTTTGTTGTCTTTCCGGCAGATTTCAGTAATAGTAGTGCGATACGGCAATATAATAGTAACAGCCCTTTGCCGTAAACATGTCGTATAGCCGGTGAACTGCTGGAATGAAAAGAATGGGAATACAAAGATTGAAATGAGATATGATGCAAAATTATTTATAAAAATGGCTCTGATATTTTTCGGGCTTCTGTTTTTGGTCTGTGTCTGGCTCGGCAGAAAGCAGAAAGACAGGGAAGTGCCTGAGGGAGAACCTGTTGCGGTGCAGGATGTGGAGATACTGCTGGAAGCGCTTGATATTCGTATGCCTGAATCACAGAAAGAAACAGCGCATAATCTGACTTACGATGATTACATCATGATTCGACAATGGCTGGGGGACAGGGTGCCCGGCCTGCCGGATTATGCCGACCGTTACGAGCCGGAATATGAGATGCTTAAGAAGGACTGGTATGCGGCGTATCGGGTTATGCTTGCCTATCTGGATACGGAATCCTCCGTCTGGGAGACCGAAATTTTTCTGTTAAAAACCGACGCGCAGTCAAGGGAGGCGTATATTGCAAGTGGTTCCAATACGCCGCCTTATCGGTATCTTTCCGACGAATTTGAACAGAACAGCCTGCGGAGCATGAAAGTTTATGTGCAGGGGAACAGTCTGTTGACGATGTCGGAGGTTTACACCGGGAAATATGAACTGGAGAATGTCTGGGTGGCGGAATCGTCGGAAGAGACGCTGGAGTGCTTCTACCATCAGACGTATTTTACGGTTGCAACGGAGCAGACTTCTGAGCGTGAGCAGGTTGCCGATCTGATTTTTCAGGACGGCAGGGTGACGGATGTACGGGAGAAAACAGAGAAGATTCATGGAAAGCTTCTGCGGGTGTCGGAAGATGCGCTGGAGATTGAGGGCAGCGGTGTCTATCCGATTACAGAAAGCATGGAAGTGTATAAGCTGTATGGGAGTATGAAGACCTTAGCGCGTAATGATCTGCGAATCGGGTATGCGGATACCGATTATGTCATTATGCGCGGCAAAATATGTGCGTGTCTGGTGTCCGAGCGGGAGACGGCGGACAGAATCCGTGTGCTGCTTAAGAATACCGCACAGAACACCAACTATTATGACAGTGTAGAACTGCTGGTGGACGAGGAAACAATACAGGTGCACGCAAAGGATCTGGAAGTGGGGGAGCGCAGAAGCTACCGCTGTGCGGCGTTGACGGATCGGATTACGGTCAATGCGGAAGGAATCAGCAAAGAAGACAATGCTTATCGGGGCACTATCGAGTGCTATCGGAATGAGTCGGGAATGGTTCTGATCAATGAACTGCCGCTGGAGGAATATCTGTATGCTGTGGTACCCAGCGAGATGCCGGCGTCTTATCCGATGGAATCACTTAAGGCGCAGGCAGTATGTGCCAGAACATACGCGTATCGTTATATTCTGCGTGCCGGATTACCGGAAGTCGGAGCGCACGTGGACGATACTACGGCTTATCAGGTCTATCACAACTGCAGGGAGAATGCGGCGACAACGACTGCGGTGAAGGAGACGGACGGAATCCTTCTTACATATCAGGGGGAACCGGCACAGAACTATTACTATTCTACGTCCTGCGGCATCGGTACGGAGGCGGATATCTGGAAGTCGGGGAGCGGGGAAGAGATTCCGTATATACAGCCGGTCAGACTGAACCGGGAGACTTATACGGCAGCAGTTTCAGAGGAAACCGCAGATGTGCGGTCGGAGGAAGCAGCGCAGGGGATTGTAACGGCGCAGACGCAGCCGGAAGAGGAAGCGATGGAAAATGATACAGCGGAGTTATTGCGTGATGAAGAGCGTTTCCGGCAGTTTATAACGACGAAGAATGAGAATGATCTGGAATATGAGGAGCCGTGGTATCGGTGGACCTACAAAGTGGAGAAGGTTGATTCGGAAGCTATATTGTCGCGGATCAAGACGCGGTACGCGGCGAGTCCGGCAGCTGTGCTGACACAGACCGAAGGCGGCTATTTCGTGTCGCAGCCGGTAACGGAGACGGGTATCATTCAGGAACTGCGCATCGTCGGACGCGGAGCTGGCGGCGTGGCGGAAGAACTGCTGGTGAGGACCGATACGGCAGTCTATAAGGTTTTATCAGAATACAGCATTCGCTATGTTCTGTGTGATACAAAGAGTGAGATTACAAAACAGGACGGCAGCGTAACGGTTCCGGCGACGCTTCTTCCCAGCGGTTATTTCATAATAGAAGCTGGTAAAAAAGGAGAAACTATGGTAGGATATACGTTAATTGGCGGCGGCTACGGGCACGGCGTTGGGATGTCCCAGAACGGTGCGAAAACGCTTGGCGAGGAGGGCAGTTCCTACAGCCGGATACTTGCGTTCTTTTTCCAGGGGTGTGATTTGACGAATTCCGGTGAGGAAACAGATTTGTAACCGGGCAGGCTGCGCATAGATAAAACGAGGAAAATGACGGGGGTTCTGTTAGAACAAGTCAGGTGAATTATGAGAACGTTTCACAGATTATATTACATATTCAGAGATTTTAACTGGCAGATGACAAAGAAAAATATAGGTGCATTTGCGGCGAGCACGGCATTCTTTCTCTTTCTCTCAATGATTCCGCTGCTGATGGCACTGTGTGCGATACTGCCTTATACGACGCTTACGGAGGAGAATCTGATCAGTGCGATTATGCAGTTTACGCCGGATGCAATGCATGCGCTTGTTATCAGTATAGTATCCGACGTGTATGCAAGATCGGCGGGAACGATTACCGTATTTGCAATCGTTACGGTCTGGTCTGCATCCAAGGCAATGCTCGCGTTGATCCGCGGACTGAATGCGGTACATGACTTTGAAGAGAGACGTAATTATTTCGTACTGCGGTTTATTGCATGTATCTATACGGTGATCATTCTGGCGGCAATGATTGTGGCGCTGCTCGTGATGGTATTCGGCAATGTGATCGTGAATTTGCTGCTGGCGGATATTCCACCGCTGCATATATTGGTACAGTTTATTATGCATTTTCGTTTTCTCCTGTCGTGGCTGGTGCTGACGCTGATCTTTGCACTGATATATGCTTATGTGCCAAACAGCAAGCTTCGTTTCAAAGGACAGATACCCGGTGCAGCCTTTTCTGCAATCCTGTGGAGCGCCGCGTCGTATGCTTTCTCCGTATATGTAGATCATTTCAACGGGTTTGGCACTTATGGAGGATTGACTACTGTAGTCATTATGATGATCTGGTTTTATCTGCTGATGTATATTCTACTGATCGGCGCCCATATTAATCGCTATTTTGGACCGGTGTATAAATTTCTGTTCGGATGGCTTGACAAGTCGGCAAAAAGTCACTAAAATGGCAATAGATTTATTCCTGTGAGCGGCGAGCCGGATGACTGTATCCAGATATTTGGTGACTGCTGCAGGAACTGGATAAATCAGCAGGATAGAAAAAGGCAGTGAAGGTGTCAGTAGAAAGTCATTTTCCGGCAGAGAGAGGGAATCATCGGCTGCAAGTTCCCTCGGGTTCAGATGATTTTTTGAATTTCCCACCGGAGCCGTCCGGGTGAATACAGTAGTCCGGAACGTCACGGCACGTTACGCCGAATGAGGTGTCTGTTCCCTGTGTCTACCGCATTTGGATATAGAAGAATGCTGTGGCAGCAGGACAGGAAACTGGGTGGTACCGCGGATTATATTCGTCCCATGTGTCTTGTGCACATGGGATTTTTTGCGCGCATAAGCAGAATCAGAAGGCTTAGGATTACAAAATAAAAGGAGAACAATAATGAAAGAGAAACTGGAACAAATCAAAGCGGAAGCGCTGCGCCAGATCGAGGCGAGCGATGCGCTGGAGAAATTGAATGATGTGAGAGTCAATTATCTCGGCAAGAAGGGCGAATTGACGGCGGTATTAAAAAGCATGAAGGATGTTGCACCGGAAGACCGGCCGAAAGTGGGGCAGATGGTCAATGATGCGCGTGCGGAGATTGAGCGCGTACTGGAGGAGTCCGTAAAGAAGATGGAGCGGTCTGTCAGGGAGGCGAAGATGAAGAAGGAAGTCATCGACGTAACACTTCCGGCGAAGAAGAACAACGTTGGACATCGTCATCCGAACACCATTGCATTGGAGGAGGCGGAGCGGATCTTCATCGGTATGGGGTATGAGGTCGTGGAAGGCCCGGAGGTAGAGAAAGACTACTATAATTTTGAGGCGCTGAACATTCCGGCAGACCATCCCGCGAAAGACGAGCAGGATACTTTCTATATCACGGGAGATATTCTGCTCAGGACGCAGACATCTTCCACGCAGGTACATGAGATGGAGAAAGGGAAACTGCCGATCCGCATGATTGCACCCGGACGTGTGTTCCGCTCTGACGAAGTGGACGCAACCCATTCCCCTTCATTTCATCAGATTGAGGGACTGGTGATTGATAAGAACATCACTTTTGCGGATTTAAAAGGCACATTGGCGGAATTTGCGAGAGAACTGTTCGGGGAAGACACGAAGGTAAAATTCAGACCGCATCATTTCCCGTTCACAGAGCCAAGTGCGGAGATGGATGTGAGCTGCTTCAAATGCGGCGGTAAAGGCTGCAGATTCTGTAAGGGTGAGGGCTGGATCGAGATCCTGGGATGCGGCATGGTACATCCGCATGTGTTGGAGATGAGTGGTATTGATCCGGAACAGTATACGGGATTTGCATTCGGCGTCGGCCTGGAGCGTATCGCACTGCTGAAATATGAGATCGACGATATGAGGCTGTTGTATGAGAATGATATCCGGTTCCTGAAACAGTTCTGATATCTTTGCAAGAAAGGAGAAAAATAATGAATACAGCATTATCATGGATCAAAGCATACGTGCCGGATCTTACGTGCACGGATCAGGAATATATGGACGCAATGACGCTGTCCGGGACCAAAGTGGAAGGATACAGCAGATTAGACAGGAATCTGGAGAAAATCGTAGTCGGACAGATTGAGAAGATCGAGAGACATCCGGATGCCGATAAGCTGATCGTCTGTCAGGTTAATATCGGCTCTGAGGTGATTCAGATCGTGACCGGTGCGCCCAATGTAAAAGAGGGAGATAAAGTACCTGTTGTCTTAGACGGCGGTAAAGTGGCGGGTGGACACGACGGCGGTCCGCTGCCGGAGGAGGGTATCGCGATCAAGGCCGGGAAGCTGCGGGGCGTGCCGTCAAACGGCATGATGTGTTCGATTGAGGAACTCGGTTCCGACAGAAATATGTATCCGGAAGCACCGGAAATGGGTATCTATATTTTTAAAGAAGACGTGGAGGTCGGTTCCGATGCCGTGGAAGCGTTAGGGCTTAGAGATACGGTGTTCGAGTATGAAGTGACGTCTAACCGTGTAGATTGCTACAGTGTGATCGGTATCGCCAGAGAGGCGGCCGCAACCTTCCGTAAGCCGTTCTATCCGCCTGTGGTTCAGGTCAGAGAGAACGGAGAAAAAGTGGAAGACTATGTTTCCGTGGAAGTACAGGACAAAGAACTGTGTCCCAGATACTGTGCGAGAGTATGCACAAATATCAAAATCGGTCCTTCACCGAAATGGATGCAGAGACGTCTGGCGGCAAGCGGCATCCGTCCGATCAATAATCTGGTAGATATTACCAATTATGTAATGGAGGAGTACGGTCAGCCCATGCACGCGTTTGATCTGGATACCATTGCAGGACATAAGATCATTGTGCGCCGTGCCAAAGACGGCGATGTGTTCCGCACGCTGGACGGGCAGGACAGAAATCTGGATTCAGATGTGCTGATGATCTGCGACGCGGAGAAAGAAGTGGGCATCGCGGGTATCATGGGCGGTGAAAATTCCATGATCACGGATGAAGTGAAGACGGTACTGTTCGAGGCGGCAACCTTTAACGGCGCCAATATCCGTAAGTCGGCCAAACGGATCGGACTGCGGACGGATGCATCCGGCAAATTCGAGAAAGGGCTTGACCCTTACAATGCAGAGGCGGCAGTCAACAGAGCCTGCCAGTTGATCGAAGAGCTTGGCTGCGGGGAAGTGGTCAGCGGTATCGTGGATGTGCACGGCGATATGAAAGAAAAGGTAGTGCTTCCTTTCGAGCCGGAACAATATAATAAACTGCTGGGTACGGATGTATCAAAAGAAGAGATGCTGGATATCTTTAAAATGATAGAGGTGGATTACGATCCGGCCGTAAATGAACTGACTATTCCCACGTTCCGTCAGGATCTGCTGCGGCAGTGTGATATCGCGGAGGAAGTGGCGCGTTTCTACGGCTATGACAAAATACCCACCACGCTGCCAACCGGCGAGGCTACTACGGGCAAACTGCCGTTTAAGCTCCGCATCGAGCAGAAGGCAAGAGATATCGCCGAGTACTGTGGTTTCTCACAGGGCATGTGTTACTCTTTCGAGAGTCCGAAAGTGTTCGACAAGCTGCTTCTGGATGCAGATGATCCGGCAAGACGGGCGATTACCATATCCAATCCGCTGGGCGAAGATTTCTCTATTATGAGAACGGTTTCCCTGAACGGCATGCTGACCAGTCTGGCGACCAATTATAACAGAAGAAATAAGGACGTGCGCCTCTATGAGCTGGGCAATATTTATGTGCCGAAGGCGCTGCCGCTGACGGAACTGCCTGATGAGAGAATGCAGTTTACGCTCGGGATGTACGGCGACTGTGATTTCTTTACGATGAAGGGCGTGATTGAAGAGTTCTTTGACAGCATCGGCATCAGGGGAAAGGTCACATACGATCCTGATGCGGGCAGAAATTTCCTTCATCCCGGGAGACAGGCCAACATTATTTATGACGGAAAAGTGCTGGGCTATCTGGGTGAAGTACATCCGGAGGTGTGCGACAACTATGATATGAAGACCAGGGCTTATGTGGCTGTGCTTGATATGCCGGAAGTGATACCCTATGCAACTTTTGACCGGAAATACGAAGGAATTGCCAAATATCCGGCGGTGTCCAGAGACATCAGCATGGTGGTGCCGAAGGAGATCATGGCAGGACAGATTGAGGCAGTGATTGCACAGCGGGGCGGTAAGATTCTGGAAGACTATCAGCTGTTCGATATCTATGAGGGTGACCAGATCAGGGAAGGATTCAAGTCGGTGGCTTACTCTATTACATTCCGGGCGAAAGACAGGACACTGGAGGAGGCGGATGTGACGGCAGCCATGAAGAAGATCCTGAACGGACTGGAAGGCATGGGGATCGAGCTTAGAAGCTAAAGAACCGGATCGCAACGAATATAATGATAGTGGCAGGAAGGTGTATGATTGAAGAATCACACGGATGTGCTGATTTCACAATCGCGGGTTTGTGTCGGAGCAGCAAACTCGAAATCGCGGAGCCGGATTTCAAAGCCGGTTCTTGTGTCAGGAAGTATTCCTTCGGATAATTCCGCAAATAATGCTCCGGTATGGAGGGAAATATGGAACACAAGAATACATGGGAAACCTATAATGCAAAACAGTTGAAGGAAGTGGATACATTTGCCCGGGAGTATATGGATTTTCTTGACAACGGGAAGACAGAGCGGGAGTGTATCGATCAGATCGTAAATACGATCGAGCAGGCGGGCTATCAGGAGCTGGAGACGCTTGTGAAATCCGGCAGGGAATTGAAGACCGGAGATAAAGTTTATTCCGTATGGATGAATAAATCCATCGCTATGTTCCGCATCGGCAAGGAGAAAATGACGGAGGGAATTAATATCCTAGGCGCGCATATCGATTCTCCGCGTCTTGATATCAAGCAGAATCCGCTTTATGAAGACGGCGGTTTCGCTTATCTGGACACCCATTATTACGGCGGTGTGAAGAAATATCAGTGGGTGACGATTCCGCTTGCCATACACGGTGTGGTGGTCAAGAAGGACGGTACTACGGTGGAGATCAATGTGGGAGAGAACGAGGATGATCCGGTATTCTTCGTATCCGATCTGCTGATTCATCTGGCGCAGGAGCAGATGGAGAAGAAGGCAAATAAAGTTATTGAAGGGGAAGCGCTGGATATTATTATCGGCAATAAACCGCTTATCATTGATAACAAAGATAAGGATTCCAGCCATAAAGATGAGGAAGAGAAATCTGCCGATAAAGATGCGGTAAAAAAGGGTATACTTGAGATTTTACAAAAATCCTATGACATGGAGGAAGAGGACTTTATCTCCGCGGAGCTGGAGGTGGTTCCGGCCGGCAGAGCAAGGGAGGCTGGCTTCGACAGAAGCATGATCCTGGCTTACGGGCAGGATGACAGAGTGTGCGCGTTCTCTTCCCTGAAAGCTATGCTGGAGGTGGAGCACAGTGACCGTACCGCCTGCTGCATTCTGGTGGATAAGGAGGAGATCGGCAGCGTCGGCGCAACCGGCATGCAGTCTAAATTTTTTGAAAACGCGGTTGCTGAGGTCATGAACCTGACCGGAGAGTACAGTGAGTTGAACCTGCGCAGGTGTTTATCCAGATCCTGTATGCTTTCCTCGGATGTGAGCAGCGCCTTTGACCCTACTTACGCAGCAAGCTTTGACAAGAAAAATGTGGCTTATCTGGGCTGCGGCATGGTGTTTAACAAATTTACGGGCGCAAGAGGCAAGTCCGGTTCCAATGACGCGAACGCGGAGTATCTGGGACATATCCGGGCGATTTTTGAGAAGGAAAAAGTGAACTTCCAGACGGCGGAGCTTGGTAAAGTTGATCTGGGCGGCGGCGGCACGATCGCATATATTCTGGCACTTTACGGTATGAACGTGATCGACAGCGGCGTGGCGGTTCTCAATATGCATGCGCCTTGGGAGGCAACCAGCAAGGCGGATGTCTATGAGACGAAGCGGGGATATGTGGCTTTCCTCAAACATGCCAGCCTATAAACCTTCGGTAAGTACGGCAGCACATCAGAACAGGGCAGCCTGCAGTGAGAGACGGTGCGGGAAGGCATATGTTAAGACAGGGTATGGATATGGAAACAATGAATAAATCAGATTTTTATTTTGACTTGCCGCAGGAACTGATCGCGCAGGACCCGCTGGAGGATCGTTCGGATTCCCGGCTGCTTATGATGGATAAGACGAGCGGCAAAACAGAACATCACATTTTTAAGGATATTATTGACTATTTAAGACCGGGCGACTGCCTGGTCTTAAATAACACCAAGGTGCTTCCGGCGAGACTTATGGGTGTGAAAGAGGATACCGGCGCGGCGATAGAAGTTCTGCTTTTAAAAAGAAGAGAGAACGACGTCTGGGAAACACTGGTAAAACCGGGTAAAAAGGCAAGACCGGGCGCGAAAATTATGTTTGGCGACGGCTGCCTGCGGGGGGAAGTGCTGGAAGTGGCGGAAGAAGGAAACCGCCTGATCCGTTTTGCATATGAAGGGATATTTGAGGAGATTCTGGACCGGCTCGGAGAGATGCCTCTTCCGCCTTACATAACACATAAATTACAGGATAAGAACCGCTATCAGACAGTCTATGCGAAATATGAGGGGTCTGCGGCGGCGCCTACTGCCGGTCTGCATTTTACGCAAGAACTGCTCAGGCAGATCGAAGACAAAGGCGTGGAGACCGCTTATGTGACGCTGCATGTCGGGCTTGGCACATTTCGTCCGGTCAAAGCGGATAATATTCTGGAACACCATATGCATTCCGAGTACTATCAGGTGACCGGAGAAGCGGCAGAGAAGATCAATCGTGCCAGGGCGGGCGGACATCGTGTGATCTGTGTGGGCACCACAAGCTGCCGCACGGTCGAGAGCGCGGCAAAGCCGGATGGTACGTTGGAAGCGTGCTGCGGTAACACGGAAATATTCATCTATCCCGGCTATCAGTTTAAGGTACTGGACTGCCTGATCACGAACTTTCATCTGCCGGAATCTACTCTTGTGATGCTGGTTTCCGCGCTGGCGGGCAGGGAGCATGTGCTTGCGGCCTATGAAGAGGCAATCAGGGAACGGTATCGGTTCTTTAGTTTCGGGGACGCGATGTTTATAGTTGACAACCTATCAAAAAGTTCAGATAATACGCAGGATAGTGAGAAATAGGAATGAGAGCCAGACAACTGCTGGCTCTCGTTTTCGTCACTGAGAGACGTTAGAATCCTCTTTGTAGAGGAAAGTAACAGTAACGCCATTCAGGAATGTTATAGATTTTACATGACTGTACTTCATAGTAATATGGTCCACAATGCTGTGCACGAAATCGTACACAACCTTGCCGTCAATGGCAGACATCATTTTTCTGTAGTTGATGTATTTGCCACCGGTTAGCTTTTTCTGAAAAGTAAATGCACTCGCCTTTTTCATCAAGTCTTCGTCCGTAAGAATCCGGCTGGGCTTCTCAACAGTAGTTAGTTTGTTTAGATGTTCAGTGGCGGTTGCCAATTTCTCGTCCAGAACACGTTTTTCAGAAAGATATTCTTGCTGCCCTATTCCAGACTCGTCATAAAGGTATAGAGTTTTTAAGCGGTCGATTGCTCTCGTAATTTTGCTCACCTCCGATTTTGCCCTTGATAGTTCGGACTTGTTTTCTACGCTGCGTGGCTTAAGATTCAGCTTGCGTCGTCTCGAATGGACGATTACTTCCATCAGTTCAGTAAGGGATTGCTCACTTATGCAGACAACAGGCTCGAAATCCTTGCCATCCAGCAGAAGTTCTGAAAGGGCTTGATTATCGGCGATTTCAGAGGCTTTTCGTTGAGCAGTCAACATATTTACAATGAAGTTTAAAACAAAGCTCCCTACGACCACATCGGACGTATGGCGACACTCTACGTCGCCATCTTTACGCTTAGTGGGGCAGAGATAAGAAGAAGAACGAAAACCATCTGCAAACTTCTTTGTAGTACAGGTCATGATTGAGCCGCAGTAGCCACACCGGAGCAGACCTTGAAAGACATGGACGTTGCCACGATTTTTTGTCATGCCCTTCATGTTTCGCTTAGCGGCATTTTCATCCAGCATTTTGTTCACTCTGTCAAAGCGGTTTTCGTTGATAATTGCTGGATGATGGTCACGGACAACGACCCATTCATTCTCAGCTTTGACGGTTTTCTTGTAAGGGTCCTTATAGTAATTATACCGATATATGCCGATATAGAATGGATTGCGAAGAATGATGTGGCATGAAACGGGATTCCATTTTCTGCCGCGTCTCGTCCGGTAGCCATGACGGTTCATTTCAAAGCAGACTTTTGTTAGTGATCTGGTCTGCTCATAGTAATAATAGATTAGATCAACAGCTTTCGCCTCCTCCGGTTCAGTGTAGAACATTTTAAGTTCCTTGTTGTAGGTGTAACCGTATGGAATATTACCGCCGTTCCAGATACCGTCACTTGCTCTGGAAATCATTACGGCAGCAACACGCTCAGAAGTCATGTTTCGTTCCAGTTCAGCAAATACAAGAATGATTTTCAGCATCGCTTCACCGATTGCTGTAGAGGTATCAAACTGCTCGTTTTTGCTGACAAAGGTAACACCCAAGTCGTTTAGTTCAGAATACATCATGGAGAAATCCAGAAGATTCCGCGAAATGCGGTCTATCTTCCATACAAGAATGTGGGTATAATATCCACTTCGCACTTCGCTCATCATCTCCTGATAAGCTGGTCTGTCAGTATTCTTTGCCGAATATCCGGCATCTTCAAAGATTTTGTATTCAGTTGCACCAAGTACCAGTTCTGCATATGCAATAAGTTCTTTTCGTTGCACTGGAAGAGATGCTTTGTCAATTTGATAGAGAGTAGAAACGCGAATATAGATTGCGACAACCACCCGTTTGATTTGTTGTATTATTTCTTTCATATTGCCTCCTGTTCAACCGCCACATGACCGCACAGAACCGAGGCACTATAGTTATTCCGGCAAAATATTATTGATTACAAATGATAGATTGCCGAAGTCGGTTTTTATGGGATTAAGTGACAGTAAAGAATTCAATGATATGGATTTCTGATTACCGCACTTTTGGTTGAGTGTGTAAGTGGGAATGACGTAGAATTCCCACTGATCCAGCAGGAGAGGAGTGTCCTCTCTAGTTTTGCTGGCGTATACGCAGAAGACGTATACATCGGATTGGCGCTTAATTTCTTCGTCGAAGTCCGTCTCTGCATCCCATGCGCTCGTAGGTCTGATACTGAATCGAATATCAGAAATTCGATCAGTATTCCATGATTGCAGATAAGCAGAAGATTTCACCTCTATTTTGATGCCAGAAGGAGTTTCAAGATCATAAGCGGTCCAGTCCTTCCGGCAGATGTCAGTATCAAGTTCCAGTGCCGCAGCCACAATAAACTCAGCCAAAGCGCTTTGAAGAGTATTGTTTAACAGGTCAGATGAATTCCAAGCCCAGAAATCGCAAAGCAATTTCCCGATAGGCATATCATCGAAAGTGAAATGTTCATTTCCAGTTAGTCTGTTCATAGATTTTCCTCCGTTCTTAATCAGAAAGTACATTGCAAAGAAATTTGCATAAAGTTCCTGCATCTGTACCGATTGGTTTATAGTAGGACTTCGGGGAGATACGTGTCCATAATAAATATGACCTATCTCATGTAGCACACAGAATTCAGTCTGCCAGCGGTCCATGTTCTCGTTATATACCACCACATAGCCATGTTTTTTGTAGCTGTAGTAGACGAAAGCATATCGGCTGAACAGTTCCATGATTTCTTGCATCGAATAGCCGGATGCAAGAGCCATGTTACTGTATGATACACAATATAGGTCATAGTTTAAGCGTTCTCGTATGCTTTGATAGCTGCCTGACGTTTTTCGTCAGTCGCTTTATCTGAGATGGATTGCCCGAAGGCTGCCATTGGTAACTCAGATGCATATTTTCCAAGAACAGCCCAGACGATACGTTTCTCGTCGTCGGTACTGCATGAGTAGCATCGTAAGAGTTCATTCGCCTCAGATGAATCATCTCCGCAAACGGTTGGATTGTCTGTTACGCCAAGTAAGTAATCCGTAGTGACATTCAGAGCCTTTGCAATCGAAATAACGATGTCAACTTGCGGTGTTCGTTCCAAATGAAGATACCTAGAAACGGTAGCCTCAGTTGTATTGGCTCTGACTGCCAGGTCTTTTTGTGAGAGATTACGTTGGCATAGCAGATCGGACAGTCTTTTCCCGAATTGCATATAATCACCTCGCTCGTATTATAAAGTAGTAGTGTTTATAGACCCTCTCCAAGGTCTTAA
>CALGVA010000033.1 GCA_937920345.1 uncultured Lachnospiraceae bacterium | reverse complement strand
TGCTTTCTTCGCCGCTTCCGCCTTTTCTGCGGGGGTTGCGGGGGTGCCCGGCAGCCTGTCGATCGTCTTGTCTACCGTTACCGTCTCTGTTACTTTGTCAGCCCCTTCGCCGCTGCTGATCTCCACCGATGCGCTGATGTTTCCTTCGCTTTCTGCCGTCGCCGGCGTTTTGGTAAAGTCGTTCACTGCTATGTCTACGTCTGTGCCGTCTATGCCTGCAGCTTCCAGTGCGTCCTGTACCGCTTTCTCTATGTCACTCTGCAGGCTTTCCTGCGTGGTGCCATTGGATACAGTGATCTCTTTCAGCGCGTCCTCCGCTGCCTTCTTCGCCGCTTCCGCTTTCTCTTCGTCTGTATATGGCAGTCCGGGGATCTTCTTGTCAACGTCTATGGTACCAGACTCCCCGTCGATGGTGACCGTGACGGCTGCACTGATCTGTCCGTCCTTTCCTTTCGCCGCCGGTTCGTAGGTGAAGTCAGACAGCGTTATGTCTACGCCTTCGCTGTCCATGCCTGCGTCATCCAGCGCGTCCTGCACCGCTTTCTCTATTTCACCCCGCAGGCTTTCCGCCGTGGTGTCATTAGATAACGTAATATTTTCCAGCGCGGCTTCCACTGCCTCCTTTGCCGCTGCTATCTTCTCTTCAGGTGTACTGTCAGCCGCAATATAATCGCTCCAGTCCGACCATGCTTCTCTATATGTCGTCACAGTCCCCGCCGGAACTTTTATGCCTTTCTTCTTATTGGTTACAAAATAACACTTACTAAATACATTAGACATGTCAATAATATCGTCCAGAATTGGCGGTTCGATTCCCTGCATTGTCACGCTTTCCAGAGCAGTGCAGCCCGAAAACGCAGAATCCCCTATGCTCGTAACACTGGACGGAATTGTTATGCTTGTCAGGCTGCTGCAACTAGAAAACACCTGCCTCCCTATGCTCGTAACACCGGACGGAATTTCTATGCTTGCCAGGCTGCTGCACCCCTTAAACGCCAATTCCTCTATGCTCGTAACACCGGACGGAATTTCTATGCTTGTCAGGCTGCTACACCCAGAAAACATACTAGACCTTATGCTCGTAACGCCATCTGGAATTTCTATGCTTGTCAGGCTGCTGCACCCCTTAAACGCAGAATTCCCTATGCTCGTAACGCCAGACGAAATTGTTATACTTGTCAGGTTGCTGCACCCAGAAAACACATCCCCCCCTATGCTCGTAACGCTGTCCGGAATTATTATGCTTGTCAGGTTGCTGCACCAACAAAACGCAGCCCCCTCTATTCTCGTAACGCTGTCCGGAATTGTTATGCTTGTCAGGCTTCTGCACTCAGAAAACGCCCAATCCGCTATGTACGTAACACCGTCTTGTATCACTACCTCTTTTATATCCGACTTGTTGTACTCTATTTGGTCCAGCTTCCAGTTCAACATCCCTGTATCCGACTTGATCGTCAGCTTTCCGTTACCGTCAAGTGTCCAGCCATTGCCGGAGGCGACGGTTACCGGAATTGTGGCCACGGCCTTGTCAGTTCCTCCGCCCGCCCCTTCGATTGTAAACGGTACGGTGACCGTGATGCTGTCTTCACCGTCCGGGTCTGCATGCTTTACTACGACTTGCGCGCCGCTGGTTGTAACGCCTGTGATCCCTGCTTCCTCCAGCACTTTGGCAGCATCCAGAGTGAAGTTTTTTCCCATTTCATCCAGATTTTCCTTGGTTACTTTTCCCTCCAGCGCAGCATTGATGGCATCCTCCAATGCCTTCTTTACTGCTTCCGCTTTTTCAGCGGGTTCAAGCGGTCTTGCAATTACCTTGTCAACCGTTATTGTCTCAGATCCCGTATCAGACCCTTCACCGCCGGTGATCATCACTGTCGCGCTGATGCTCCCTGCCTTATCTTTCGTCGCGTCTGTCTTCGTGAAGTCTGTAACGCTTACAGTTATGCCTTCGCTGTCCATGCCTGCGTCGTCCAGCGCGTCCTGCACCGCTTTCTCTATTTCACCCCGCAGGCTTTCCGCCGTGGTGTCATTAGATAACGTAATGTTTTCCAGCGCGGCTTCCGCTGCCTCCTTTGCCGCTGTGATCTTCTCTTCAGGTGTACAGTCAGCCGCAATATATTTTTTCCATTCCGCCCATGCTTCTCTATATGCCGCCACAGCCCCCGCCGGAACTTTTATGCCTTTCTTCCCGTGTTCTACAAAATAACACAAACGAAATGTATTAGTCACATTCAGGTAAGAATCCTTGATCAGCGTCGGCGGTGTTTCGCTCTGCATTATCACGCTTTCCAGAGCAGTGCAGCCCGAAAACGCAGAAGGCTCTATGTTCGTAACGCTGTCCGGAATTGTTATGCTTGTCAGGCAGCTGCAACTCTTAAACGCAGAATACCCTATGCTCGTAACGCTGTCCGGAATTATTATACTTGTCAGGCTGCTGCACCCAGAAAACGCATGATCCCCTATGCTCGTAACGCCATCCGGAATTGTTATGCTTGTCAGGCGGCTGCACCCAGAAAACGCATAATCCCCTATGCTCGTAACGTTGCCCGGAATTGTTATGCTTGTCAGGCTGCTGCAACTCCGAAACGTACTCGAGCTTATGCTCGTAACGCCATCCGGAATTGTTATGCTTGTCAGGCGGCTGCACCCCTGAAACGCATACGGCCCTATGTCCGTAACACTGTCCGGAATTGTTATGCTTGTCAGGCTGCTGCACCCATCAAACGCAAACGACTTTATGTCCGTAACACTGTCCGGAATTGTTATGCTTGTCAGGCTGCTGCACCCATCAAACGCATACGACCTTATGCTCGTAACGCCATCCGGAATTGTTATGCTTGTCAGGCGGCTGCACCCCTGAAACGCATACCCCCCTATGCTCGTAACGCTGTCCGGAATTGTTATGCTTGTCAGGCTGCTGCATCCCTTAAACGCAGCAGCCTCTATGTTCGTAACACCATCTTGTATCACCACCGCTTTTACATCCGAATCGTACTGCGTTCCCGTCGCTCCCCAGTACGTCATCCCTGTATCCGAGCTGATCGTCAGCGTCCCAGCAGCGTCGAGCGTCCAGTCCTTACCGGAAGCGATATTCCCCTCCGCCTGTACCGCAATGCCTGCCGCCCGCACCGCTTTCTTCCGCGGCGCTGCCGTTTCATCCTGCTCCACACCGTTGCCGCTGATGGTCTCTTCTTCGCCCTCTTCGGCCGGTGCTGCCGGTTCCTGTTCCGATCCGCCGTCTGATCCTTCTGTCTCCGGGTTATCCGCAGATTCCCCCGTTTTGTCGGTTTCTCCCGCATCGCCCGGGTTCTCCGCCGCAGAATCTGCTCCTGTTCCTTCATTGCCGGTTTCTTTACCGTCGGCCTCCGCTCCGGTCTCTTCACCGTCGGTTTCCGCTCCGGTTCCCTTACCGTCAGCTTCCGCTCCGGATTCGTCACCGTCGGTTTCCGTCCCGGTTCCCTTACCGTCGGCTTCCGCTCCGGATTCGTCACCATCGGTTTCCGCTCCGGTCTCTTCACCTGTCACCGCATTCCCGATGACAGGTTCCTGTGCCGGATTATACCCTTCCCCAGCATTTTCCTGCGCCAATACGGTTAACGCAGCTGTGTCCAATACCATCCCCGCGGACAGCACCACCGAGAGCAGCAGCGCCATCATTCGCCGCAGCCGGTTTCCTTTCTTTTTTCTCATAGTGATAATCCCTCCATTCTTCACATCAGCACATCGCACATTCTTCTGTGCTGATTTTTACTTATGCATTCACTTTATCAAACCAACGCATAATAACAACCTTTCCGGTATACATTGCACTTTTTGGGGTATACATTGCACTCCGGAATTTTTAGCTCACCGTCAGTTTTTTTGCCACGATGAGTATCGCCGCTTTTAAAAAGAACCTCTGTTATGCTGCTGCATAACAGGGGTTCTTTGACAGTCTGGGGCAGACTTTTACATCTGCTACCTTCTACTATATACATGTTCATATATAGATACATATTTACATATTTCCTGTCCGTAACGATCCGACGGCACCCTTATTTCATCTTCGTCGAGCTGCGCTCTGTAATGGACGGCAGTGTACAATAGAATTGTATCTGCAGGTTCGGCTTTTTCATTTTATTTAGAATCAGCTTCCCCGCCTGTATTCCCATATCATACACATCAATATTCACTACGGTCAGTTTCGGTTCCAGTATCCGGGAAAAAGGGTAATCGTCAAAGGTAAGGATTCCCATATCTTCCGGAATCCTGATCGCATTTTCTTTCAGGGCATTGACACAGCCGTAGGCGATATAATTATTGGCACAGATGATCGCGTCGGGCAGATTGGGATTCTCCAGAAGCTGTTCTGTCATCCGGAATCCGCTGTCACAGTCGGATTCTCCGTATTGCAGATGGTGCCTGGGTACAATCACGTCATATTCCTTAAGTACCGACAGTACCCCTGTCAGACGGTGCGCAGATATTTTATCCTCGTCTGTCCCGCCGATAAAAGCAAGGGACTGATAACCGCATTGCAGCAGATAGTTCGCCGCCATCTCTCCCGCCAGTTTGTTGTCTATATCCAGCCAGCAGAAGTGGCTTTCAAAGTCCGGCATCCCCAGCACGATATGCGGAATCTCTTTATACTTGATCAGTTCGTCCAGTTCCCGTGATATCACCGAAGCATGAATCACGACTCCGTCCGCCGATTTACTGTCAAACACACTCTTGACAAACTCCGGCGCTTCCCCGGGCGAAATATTTTTCACGCCCAGCAGATATCCTTTCTTTCCCAGTGCGTTCTCCAGCCCCGACATAATTTCAAACATATGCGGATTGGAAAATCCCGCGTTCTCCCCCAATGTCGTGAGAAACCAAACCTGTCTCGTGCTCTGTCTGGCAAAATTCCTTGCCCTCGCATTCGGATGATAATTCAGTTCCTCCATCGCCCTGTGAACCCGGTCAACAGTCCCTTGCGAAATGGAATAGGAACCGTTCATCACCTTTGACACCGTCGCCGTGGAAGTCTCCGCCAGCCTTGCGACATCTTTGATTGTAGCTGCCATCTGCTTTCTGCCTTTCCCTTTCACATTTATGTCATAGACGCCTGAAACAAACAGATTCTATCCTGTGATCTGCGCCACCATCCAGCCCATAGGTGCGAGCCCCTGTTTCTCCATTCCATACTGCCAGAGAATATTTTCTCGCCGGAAGGCCTGACCTGCCTCCCACATTGGAAAACTGCACGGCTCGTCGCTCACATTCATTGCGATCACTATTATATCAGAATCCTTTTCCCTTGCATATATGTACAACCCGCTTCCCCGCCCGGCCCACAGTGTACGGTATGCTCCCTGTCGGAGCGTCGCATGATCCCGTCGAAGCCGGATCGCCTTCTTATAGAATGTAAAAAGATCATCTTCCTCCTTGTCCCACTGCATAGGCGCCCGGTATTCTTCCTCTAAAGTGCCGTTTATGCCTTTTTCATCCCCGTAGAAAACAGACGGTATCCCCGGAAATGTCATCTGGAACAACACCGCCAGTTTATACCTTCTCTCATCCCCTTCACACAGAGACAGAAAGCGGCTCACGTCATGGCTGTCCAGCAGATTCAGCTGTGCGTAAACGGTCTGCTCCCGGTAGCGCATCCGCATATGGGTCACCCTGCCGTCAAATTCATAGGCATCTATACTCCGCTCGGCAAAGAAGCGTCTGCAGTGTTTCCTGAAGTCATAGTTCATGGCAGAGTCAAACTTCCTGCCGTCCAGCCAGTGACGTGCCGTCTCCCACACTTCCCCGATCAGGATTGCATCCGGATTAACCTCCTTCGCCGCCCGGCAGAAGCTTTCCCAGAATGCATCGTTCACCTCACTCGCCACATCCAGGCGCCAGCCGTCTATGCCGTATTCCCGCAGCCAGTACCTGCACACGTCGCACAGATACGCTTCCACCTCCGGATTCTGCGTGTTAAGTTTCGGCATCATGCGTTCATATCCGAAGCATTCATACGCCGGATAAGTTTCGCCGCTATCAGGTCTTACCACCGGAAATGTCAGGCGGTAAAACCAGTCTTTGTAACGCGAATCTTCCCCTTTTTCCACCACGTCGTTAAAGGCAAAAAAACGCCAGCCGCAATGATTGAAGACACCGTCTACGATCACTTTCATTCCATTTTCATGATAGCGTTCTACAAGTTCCTTAAACTCTTCATTGGTCCCGAAGCACGGATCTATATGATAGTAATCCAGCAGATCATATTTATGATACTCCCCTGCCGCAAAAACCGGATTGATATAGATAGCGTTAAAACCGAGTTCTTTCAGATATCCGACATTCTCCGTAATGCCCCTGATCGTACCGCCAAGCTTCCCCCGGACCTTCTCACCGCCGATCTCTTTCTCCACAGGTTCTCCCGAAAGATATGCCCTGCCGGTTGCGAAGCTGTCCGGAAAAATATTGTAGATCACGGCATCCTTCGCCCATACCGGCGGCGTGACAAGATCGGCCCTGTGATTATACGGGAACTGGTAGTATTCCGATCTGTCGTCCACGCATTCCTGTGCAAAGCAGTCTCCGTAATACAGCACGTGCTCCGTCTCCGAGAACAGTTCGAAGTAGTAGTTGATTCTTTGATACGGATGTTCCAGCACGACTTCATAGTAATCGAAATACTCATCGGAGGCCTTCACTTTCATTTCTTTTGCCGTAAAAATGACCGGCGTCTGCCTGCACGCCCTGTCTCCATAATGCAGAATGCACTGATACAGATCTCCTCTCGCGCATCTGAGTCTGAATGCCACATGCTCCTCATCTATCCCGTAAGCATACTCCGACATCGGAATATGCAGTATCGCACTTCTATTCATTATGTTCCCCCTTTATGTTCCTTTTCTTCCGTCTACCCTTTTACGCCTCCCGATGTAAGCCCTGACGCCATGTTGCGCTGCATCGCAAAGAATATAACCAGAATCGGCAGCGACACCACCAGAGAAGCCGCGGAGAACACCGGCCAGCTGCCGCTTGTCTCATTGGCCTGCAATGAGTATAATCCTGCTGCCAGCGTATAAGAACTCTCACCGGTCATGAAATTAATCGCGAAAATATACTCGTTCCACACATAGATCAGCACCATCATCGCCGTCACCGCGATCGTCGGCTTCGCCAGCGGAAGGACGATCCTGCATACGATCCTGACAGGGCCTGCTCCGTCAATCATTGCCGACTCCTCAATCTCAACGGGAATGGTGTCGAAATATCCTTTCATATTCCACAGCGCGAACACCGCCATCGTACCCGTGTACACAATAATCAGCCCGGTTCTGGTGTTAATAAGCCCCATAGGACTGAGCAGCTTATACAGCGCCGTCATGGACAGAAGCGAAGGAAACGCATACAGCAGGATCAACAGCTGTAAGATCGCATTTCTCCCCGGAAACCTTCTTCTGGAAAAAATATAGGCGGCCGGAATCCCTGTCCCGAGCGAAATCACTACGGTAGAAACCGCGAGAATCAGGCTGTTGCGAAACCACATAAGCACCGGTTCTTCCGTAAATACCCGGCGGTAATTCTCGATCGTCACCCGCCCGGGAATAAAAGAAAAATCAGATCCCAACAGGCTGTTCTGCTCATTGATAGAAACGGAAAATGCATACAAAATCGGTATAAACGTGATAAAACATATCAGGATCAGGATCAAATTCACTATAAACAACTTCAGATTCTGTTTTCCTCTCGGGCGCTTCATCAGGACTCCTCCTTCGGTTTCATATTGATCGCACAGGAGAACACGATTAGAAGCACGAAGATAATCATCGACACAGCTGAACTGTATCCGTAATTATTCGTAATAAAAGCATTCTCGTATGCATAGGTCAGGATCGTGTGAATGTGGGCTCCGGTTTTAGCGCCTGCCTGCTGTGTCATCAGATAGATCACGTCAAACTGTTTAAAAGTCGTAAAGATCGTAATCACGACGGACGGTGCGATTATGGGTCTGATTGCCGGAATGGTAATATACCATGTCCTCTGCCAGAAACCCGCGCCGTCTAACAGCGCGCTCTCATAATAGCTCCGGTCCACACTCTGCAGCGCACCGTCTATGATCGTAATCATAAAGGGCAGTGCCAGCCACAGATTGACCACCGTGCAGCAGATAAACGCCGACACGTCGTCCGCAAGCCATCTGACCGGTGATAAACCCAATCTCTCCATCCACTGATTCAGCAGCCCGAACTGGGAGTTAAACATTCCCGTTTTCCACAACAGTATGGACACATATCCCGGCATAGCCCAGGGAAAAATAAGCAGCGTCCTGTACCCGTTTCGCAGTTTCAGCCCGTTGGTATTCAGTAAACTTGCCAGCACATACGCAATCACCAGCTGCAAAATCATATTGACCGCCGTCCAGACAACGGTCAGTATGAGTGCCGACAGGAACCCGCTGTCGAATACCAGAAGCGCTTCCTTATAGTTATCCAATCCGATCAGATCATACGTAAACCAATGATATACATTCATATTGGTCAAAGATATATATCCCGTATAGACGATCGGGAATATGACGATCAGACTGATCAGGAGCAGGGACGGTGCCGACCACAGATAGGAAAACAATGTACTGTTTTTCTTCTTCGTATCTGTTTTTTTCATGATGTTCAAACCAACCTCCATGATTTCGGGAAGCATGCTGTTACTGCATCTTCTTAATCAATTCTTCCGCATTCTGCTGTGCCGCATTACAGCTTTCCGTCACATCCAGCCCGCTCATGTTGATATTTACGAGCAGATCTGCTGCCACCGTCCACATGATATCCATCTCCGGACGGTTTGGCATCGGAATCGTGTTTTCTGCCGTCGCCCGCATCGCCATCACCACATCATCGGAAGCCACCGCTTCCTCTTCATAACATGCTTCCACTGCCGGCGCACAGCCGCTGACCCTGGCAAGCGCGACACCCACCGATGGCTGCATCAGCGCCTGCAGTACTTTTCTAGCCGCCTCCGTCTTGTTCTCTGCCGCATACTTTAACACTTGTACGCCCTGCACGCCCATATACGGAGAGATCGGAATCTGTGTTTCATCTATGACCGGCATGGCAGCGATTCCCAGATCCATTCCCGAAGCCCGTGCCGCTGACACCAGCCATGGTCCGCCGATGGTTGCGTGCGCTTTGCCCTCCTGAAAGAGAGTGTTCACCGTGGCATATTCGCTCTCACCCGGCATCAGTTCCACGAATTTCTTATGATATTCCAGCGCCGCGACCGTCTCCGGCATACTCAGCCCCACCTTGCCGTCTCCGTCCATAATATAGCCGTCGAAACCATGAATCCATCCGGCACTGTAATATGCCGTACTGTGCTGCTCCACGAATCCATAATGCCCGCCGTGGGTCTTCTCTTCCATGTAGGCGTACAGCTTCTCTGTCGTATCCGGAACAGCCTCATCTGCCATATACCGACGATTATACATAAAAAGCAGCGTTTCAAAATAAACCGGTAATTGATAAATCTCTCCCTTATAGACTGCCGCGTCAAGCGTCATCGGCACGTATGCGGCGTCTAACGCCTGTCTGTCTATAAGGTCGGTGATCGGCGCCAGGATACCCATTTCCGCGTAGACGCCGATCTTATCATGGGCGAAGAAGTACATGTCCGGCGCCGCCTTCGGATCATTTCCCACCATTTTAAGTGCTTCCGTCAGATTACTCTTATATTCCATCTGCACGGTCACATCGGGAACCAATGTCTTTAGTTCTTCGAGCAACGCTCCGGACACCGCCTCTTCTTTATCATGCCAGATCACAATCGTATTCTTTTCTTCTTCTGTCAGGGACGGTCGCTGCGCGCCGCAGCCGCATAACAGTCCCGCCAGCATTGTGACCGATAATAAAAGTGTTATAATTTTTTTCATTATAATCCCCCAGCTCTGACTCAAATTACATTTCTTTTATGCTTTCTTTCTTTTCTTCACAGCATAAACTGCCACTGCCGCAGCCACAGCACATACGACCACAATCAGGACAATAACGCCTGTGCCAAGGCCTGTACCCGTTGTCTGTGTATCCGCCGTCGTGTCCGCATTCGTCGCGGCCTGCGTCTGATCTGTAGTCTCTCCTGCATCCGCAGCTTCCGTATCGCCTGCCGCCTCTTCATTGCTCACCGCCGCTGCATCCGCGGGCTTTTCGTAGAATACCTCATACGCTTCCGGCCCCGTCACAACCAGCCAGATATCTTTGCCCGTCTCCACAGAAATATCCGTCGTCTGCACGCTGCCTTCACTGCCGTTTACGATCACGGAGTTGATCCAGCCCGGCACCGACAGTGTCAGCCAGCCTTCTTCCCCTGCCGCAAACGGTTCTCCCGGCCACGCCGCGAACGCATTCGTACCGTCCGGTGCCGACCACGCCCACAGACAGGGTGCTTCCCAGTCAGCCGGAGCCTGCACGTTCACATGAATGTCAGGCGCGCTTACCGCATTCGGATCGTCATAGCTGAACTCGAAGCTGCCGTCCTCTTCCACCGTGATCCATAACTCGGCGGGATCTATGGCAATATCCTCTGTCTGAACCGAACCCTCGTTGGCGTTCACAATAACAGAATTAACCCAGACAGGCGCCTTGCCCGTATACCAGCCGTCTTCTCCCTGTTTGAATGCCTCTCCCGGCCATGCCGCAAACGCGTTCGTGCCATCCGGTGCCGACCATGCCCACAGACAAGGAGCTTCCCAGCTGTCCGGAACATCTACATGAATCTCAAACTTCTCCACATATTCCGGAATATCCCCCTTCGTCAGAGCCTCGTAAGACACCGCGGCATTTTCTGCATCTTCCACGGTGATCCACGCGTTACCACCTTCCAGAACCAGTTCTCCCGTCTGCACGCTGCCTTCGTTAGCGTTGACGATCACGTGATCCGCCCATGAGGGTATCCATATATAATACCATCCTTCATTATCTGCATCCGCCTCTGTCTCTCCACCCGGCCACGCTTCGAATGCATTATTGCCGTCCTCATCCCATGCCCAGACACAGGGGGCATCCCAATCCGCGGGAACCTGTACATAAACCGCCGACCGCTCTTCCTCCGCATTTACGCTCACGGGCTTAATCAGAACCAGCGCCATTGCAAACGTGCAGATCAGCCATGTAAGTCTTTTCACTGCTTTTACCATAATAAAACCTCCTTATCGCTTGTTTGTATTTCATGCTTTTGTGCTTACAAGGAAAGTGTATCATCGAGGTTTCCTTACGGCAAACTTAATTTAAGTAACCGTTTTCCCGATTTTTTGCACTAATTTTACAATTTATATTTCCTGTATTTGTGCAAAGAATATATTTTTTGGGTTAATATTTCTAATTATCAAAAATTTTGTAGAAAATATACAACTTAGTTTCCCTGAGTTTCCGATTTCATTTCCTGAAAGAAGGACAAAGATACACAGAATACACTTTCGTGTGAAACAAAAAGACCTCCCCCGCGAAGATATCCTGACCCGTATCTTCACGGAGGAGGCACATCTTCACGAAGGAGGCATATCTTCAGAATGATGCAAAGATTTCCTCCACTTCCCTGCATATACCCCGATTGACCAGACCACGCATCACCGCCCGCTGTTCTTCCTGTTGATATTTATCATCATTTAGAAGCATACCATAACAGAAAATCTTAGAGTAAATACTGAGCATTAAATATTTCATTTTATCCTCGGACGGTACTGTCCTGCCGCCTAATTCATCTTCCAGCACTTTTCTGATCACGTCTTCCGCCGGCACGACTCCCAGTTCCTTCTTCTCCTGCAGCAGCCTTCTGATCCAGCCGCTGACCGGAGAATTATCCGCCATCATATGCATCAGGCGGAATACACAGTTCGTCTTCGTCATCTGCCGTTCCATCGCAAGCAGTACATAATTGACCTTATCACTAAGGGTCCGTTCCCCGCACACGCCATCGTATAACTGCCTGCAGAACATCTCTCCGTTATAGAAAAATGCCTTCGCAATCATCTCTTCTTTCCCTGAAAAATATTCATAAGCGGTGCCCTTGCCGATGCCGGCTCTTCCGGTAATCTCCGCCACGGTAATATTATTGATGTCGGCCCCCTCTTCAAAAAGCGCCAGCACCGCCTGATAAATAGCCTTTTCTTTCGGTTGATATTCGTGATTCATTGTTATCATCCTTCTATTCTTTTCTGCAGTCAACGGCATTTATTCCTCCTCTGCGTCACGGGCTTTATCCTTCCTGCGCATAAAGATATCATAGATACAAGGGATTACAATCAGTGTCAGCAGCGTACCGTAAACCAGTCCGCCGATCGTAACAACGGACATCGGTTTCGACATATCCGCCCCCATATCGTCACTGAATGCCATCGTACTCAGCGCCAGAATCGTAGTCAGCGCCGTCATCAGCACCGGTCTTATTCTCGTCCTGCCCGCTGTGATAATAGCCTCTCTTTTCTCCATGCCGCTTTCGCGAAGCTGATTGATGTAGTCCACCAGCACGATACCGTTATTTACGATGATACCGGACAGCATGACGAAACCGATCAGCGCGATCACGCTCACCTCACTGCCGCTGACATACAGCCCCAGGAATCCCCCCGTAAACGCAAGCGGAATGGTGAACATGATGATAAACGGCGATAACAATGACTGGAACTGCGCCACCATGATCAGATACATAAAGATCAGCGCGAGCACAAGCATAAGGAATACCTGTTCCATCGCATCATTAATCGTCTCATTCTCACCGCTCATCGTATAACTGTAGCCGCTTGGCATGTCATAGCCTCGCAGAGCCTCCTCCACGTCTGCCGATACGAATCCGATATTATAGCCCTCCGCCACGGCCGCCGACACAGAGATATATCTTGTCTGATCGACACGGTTAACAGCCTTGGGCGCCTCCGTGCTCTCAAAAACAGCGATATCCGAAAGCCTGATCTTCTCCTTGGTTCCGTCCTGCTTCGTCCGGTCCAGTTCCAGATCTTTTACCAGCGCTCTCGTCAGTTCAATATCCCTGGCATGTCTGACGTATACGCTGTACTCTTCTATCTCAGTTTCCAGTGTGGTCGCGCTGGAAGCGTCTGCCAGTTTCGCCTGTATCTGCTGGAAAACCTGTGCAACGGTCAGACCGTGTTCGATCGCCTGATCCCGGTCGATCAGAATACGCAGTTCTCCCGTCGCCTCCTCCAGACCATCCGACACCTCCGTGGTGCCCTCCACGCCTTCCACGATCGCCGCGATATCTTTCGCGATCTCCTGTAACGTATCTAATTCCCGTCCTTTGATCTGGATGGACACACCGCTGCCGCCAAGGGCGCTCATATCCATCGTAGAAGTCTCAATCGCCGCCTCCGCTTCACTTTCCTTAAGAATATCTGCAATATTCTGCTGAATCTCCCGTGCGATTACCAGATTGTCTTTCTCTTTATCCTCCTGCAGCGATATATATACGACAGTTTCATTGGTCGATACATTACCCCCGCCGGAAAGCATACTCAGGGAAGAAGAACTCGCCATGGCGCCGACGTCCACGACTTCTTCCATCTGCATCAGACGGTCCATAACCTCATCTGTCACGTCAGCCGTCTCACTAAGCGGCGTATCCTTCGGCAGCGTCAGCGTCATGGTAATCTGTGTACTGTCCATCTCCGGCATAAACGCGGTTCCTCTGGAAAATGACGCCGCGGCGCTGACCACCAGCAGTACTACCACCATGATAAGCACAACCGGCTTAAAGCGCAGCGCCAACTCCAGTACTCTGCCGTATCCTTTCATCAGACTGCCGAATATTCTGCCTTCTTTCTTCGGCTGTACCCTGGAGAACATCCCCGCTGACATCGCAGGCACGACCGTCAGCGCAATCAGCAGACTGGCAAACAGAGAATAGGCGATGGTCAGTCCCAGATCCACAAATAACTGCCGGACGATACCCTCCGTAAAGACGATCGGCAAAAACACACAGACCGTCGTCAGCGTAGAGGCCAGAATGGCGCCCGCCACTTCACCGGCTCCCTGCACGGCGGCCTCCTTCGCTGAATATCCCTCGCTCCGCATACGGAATATATTCTCAATGACCACGATGGAATTATCCACCAGCATGCCGACACCCAGCGCCAGACCTGACAAGGAGATGACATTCAGGGTAACGCCGCTGAAATACATGCACACGATCGCCGTAATCAGACTGACCGGAATCGAACACGCAACCACCGCCGTAGGACGCCAGTCTTTTAAGAATATGATCAGGATCAGAACCGCAAGGATCGCACCGAACAACACATTGTTGATAATGGAATCCATGACGAGATCTATGTAAATACCCTGATCCATCAGCGTGATCAGAATCAGATCCTCATTTTCTGCTTTCAACGCTTCAAATTTATCCAGAATCCTGTCGGAAACATCACCCGTCGAATATCCCGTCTGCTTCTGGATCGTTATCATGATACCGGGCGCACCGTTTACATTCGCATAGATCTCGTCTGCGTTATCTGTCATGAACACATCCGCCACGTCTCCCAGCGTAATGATGTCCACCCCGTCCATCTCGGGATTGATCAGCGGCATTTTCTTAAGTTCCTCTATATCTGCCGGTTTATCGCCCACTCTGACCAGATAGTCGATGCCTTCCTCTGTCACATAGCCTGCGGGCATGGAGAAGTTCTGTGCGGCAAGCAGGGATTTGACGGTATCTACCGTAAGGATGCCGTTCATATCCGCTTGGTCATAAGCATCTTCTCTTGCCTCTTCCAGTTCTTCTTCCCCGTCCAGGATCTGCTGCAGAGCATCTTTAAGCTGCTCCGCAGAATCGTTCAGCTGCTCTTCCCCGTCTTTGATCTGTTCCCATGCGGAGGCGATCTGCTCACGTCCGGCTTCCAGCTGCTCCTCACCGGCCTCCAGCTGTTTCTCGCTTGCCTCTAACTGGGTCTCCGCCGCATTTAACTGCATCTCGCCGACGCTGATCGTCGTCTGGGCATTGGCGAACTCGATCGCCGCGGTCAGATTACCCGCATAGAGCTGATCCAGCGCCTTATCCAGCGACGCAATATTATCTTCAATCGTTTTAAGCTGTGACTGCATCGCGGAAACGGCTGCCGTCTGCATTTGCACCGTTGTCTCCAGTTCCGCCTTCTGGCTCTCCAGCGCCGCAATACCTTCCTCGCCGCCCATCGCCTCTATCGCGGCATTCATGGCATCCTTCACCGACACAAGCGCCGCTTTGAGTGCACCGACCGTCATACCGCTGATATCACCGGCCTCCATCTGCAGAAGCTGCGCAATGGTTTCCAGTGTCCCCGCCGGCAGCATAGGCAATATGTTCTCTACTGTCATATCCTGTGACGGAACGCTGTCCAGCGTCGTTACAAGCGTATCAATGCCATCCACCGCCTGCTTTGCCTCGTTATATTTCTCTATTCCTTCGTTGATCTGATCGATCCCCTTCTGTGCGCCCTCGATGGTCGCCCTGGCCGTCGCGATCTCCAGCGTCAGATGCATCTTCGTCGCTTCCAGTTCTGTCTTCGCCGTCAGGATCTTTGTCTCCGCCGCTGCAAGCTGGGCCGTTGTCTCGCTCTTCTTGTTCGTAAGCTCCTGTTTTCCCTCTTCCAGCTTCGACTTGTTCTCGGCAATCTCATTCTTGCCATCCTGCAGTTTCTGTTTATTATCCTCTATTTCCTTCGTACTGTCGGCCAGTTCCTGCTCACTGTCCACAAGTTCCTGTTTACTCTCTTCCAGTTCCGTCCGTGCCTTGGCCAGTTCCTCCTGACCGTCATACACTTCCTGCTTCCCGTCGGCAAGCTCCTGCTCGGCGTCTTTCATCTCCTCATCGATATAGGCAAATACCTGCTCGTTGATCGCATCGATCTTCTCCTGCCTGATTATGACATTGACACTCTCCTCAAACAGACCCGTCGCGCTGGCGGATGCAACACCCTCTATGCTTTCCAGTTCCGGAATCACCAGATTCTGCGTCATCTCACTGACCTGCGCATCCGACATCTCCGTATTGCCGACCGCTGCGATCATAACCGGCAGCATGTCAGGATTCAGTTTCATTATAATCGGACTGCCGACAGAATCATCCCAATAACTCTTGATCTGATCCAGATTCTCTCTGATCTCCAAAGAGACGGCGTTCATATCCGCCGACTGTGCAAATTCCAGGATCACCGTAGAATAGTTCTCGCTGGAAACAGAACTGATTCCTTCGATATTGCTGACCGTAGCCATGGAAGCCTCCACCGGCTTTGTCACCACCATCTCCACGGTTTCCGGACTGGCCCCGGGATACGGCGTCATGACGATAACATACGGCAGACTGATATTCGGCAGCAGATCCGTTGACATCTTCATAAATGAAACCACGCCCAGAACGATCACCAGAATAACCGCAACCAGTACTGTATAAGGTTTTTTGACGCTGAATTTTCCCAACATAATATGATGCTCCTCTTCCCTGTCTATTTTCATGTAATAACTGATAACGCTGCTGTAATATGCTTCCGTCCGACTGGTCGGTCGGCTGCTTCCTCAGTATATTTAGAAAGTGAATCTCTGTCAATCGTTCCGCATAATGTTTATACTTTTTTAACAAATAAAATGCGGGCGGTCCTTTCATCTGACCGCCCGTGTATACATACCTTATATCATTTCTAATGCTGCCAATCCGGCTCCTGCTTCCTGCCCGCTACTGCAGCTTCATGACCGCATTCTGTTCACCGCCGCACAGCACAAACTCGATCGTATCGATCGGAGATGACTGCGGCACCTCGACGATACTGACCAGTTCCACGCCGGAACCTGCCGGCACTGTCTCGTCATAGGTCTGCATATCGTTCAAAAGCATTGTCGCCAATGCTCCCTTACTGGATTCACCATTGACCGATATACGGAATCTCGCTCCATATCCAAGCATATTCAATACCTGATCCGAAGAACCTGTGTTGGTCGCCGTGAATTTTAATACAAGAAGCTGCATGCCCTCCGTCGCGTCCATCGCAAAGAAAAGATCGTCCCCCTCCGCATTCGGCGGGTAATTCTGCACAAGCTCATACCCCGTATACTGGAATGTGAAATCCGGAATCCCGTAATATTCTTCTACCGTGGCAGGTACGACAGCCGCCTCTTCATCCTGGCTGACATCTACTACCTGTGTATCATCCACAGGCGCCTCTTCTTCCGGTTCTGCCTGTGCGGGTTCCTCCGTCTCTTCGGGTTCTTCCTCCTGCACCGCCTCTGCCGTCTCGTACACAGAGGTGTCAACCAGACGGCTGCTGTGATATTTATCATATTTCAGTAATACACCCACCGCATACTCTGAAATCAAATCCATCTCTTCCTGCGTCAGCTCAGGCACCGCAGACCCGCACCCGGTCAACAGCACCGCCGCCATAATGCCGCACAGTAACTTACATGCTCTTCTCACATCCAACCTCCATGTCAGAGCAATTTATTGCGATGATACACGTCAGGAACATGGCGTTTTCCGAAAGAATACTCCGTTTCCCGACTGCGCTCAAGGCATATCCCGGCTCCGACTCAAACTGCTCTCATTATTATACCGTAATATCTACACAATTGTCCAGTGTAAACCAAAATTCCACACCATTATCATAATTAATGACGCCGTATTCCTGATTCATGGACTCCATAATCGCCTTGACGATCGACAGACCGATCCCGTTGCCGCCATATTCTCTCGTCCGTGCCTTATCCACTTTATAGAACTTTTCCCAGATATGATCCAGACTTTCCTCCGGAATCGGACTGCCGGTATTGAAAACAGAGACTCTTACACGCTTATCCTCTTCCCGTATTCTGATATCTATGATCTTATCGCCCCGGGCATAATTAATTGCATTCGTAAAATAGTTCATAAAGACCTCTTCTACCCGGAATTCATCTCCCCATACATGGATCGTATCGTAATCCTCCATGCGGACAGACACCCCTTTCTGTCTGATCAGGATCTCCGCAGAAGCTATATAATTTCTGATCAGCGCAGTGATGTCGAACCGTTCCATATTCACGATCTCATTGCCGAATTCCAGTTGATTCAGCGTAAGCAGCCTTTTGACCATCGTATTCATCTTCGCCGCTTCATCTATAATGACACTGCAATAAAATTCCCTGCTTTCCGCATCCTCGTTGACACCCTCCTGCAGCCCCTCCGCGTATCCCTGAATCAGCGCGATCGGTGTTTTCAGTTCGTGCGTCACATTAGCCAGGAAATCTTTACGCATCTCGTCAATCTGCTCTTTTCTCTCGATATCCTTAAGCATCTCATTGTTAGCGGTCTTCAGCTCGGAGATCGTCGTCTCGAGTGTCTCCGACAGTTCGTTGATATTATGGCCCAGCACCGCGATCTCTGTCCTGTCCCTGCCGGTATACTTCGCATTAAAATCCAGATGCTTCATTCGCTCCGATATTTTCGCCAGTTCCAGAATCGGTTTCGTAATACGGTTGGAAAACCACAAGACTAACAGTGCGCTCACGCCGATCGCCAGCACGCCCACATAGGTTAAGAAGTGATTCGAGATGGATACACTCTCCCGGATTCCTTCCAATGCGCTTCTCAGCATAAAGAGAGAGCCGTTATCCAGCATCCCCCACATCTCAATATATTCCGTCTGCGTCCGTCCGTCCGTAACGATCTGCATCTTATAATTGTCGTCCTCCCGCAGAACCGCCTCCGGATCAACTCCTATAATAATATTATGCAGAAGCCTCTTGATGACAAAATCAGAATCCGGCATCGACGTTTTGATCATCTCGGAATCACTGTCCGCTACCAGAACATTAATGTTATATTTACCGCATATCTTCTGTAGTTCAATATCATAATCCTCTGTCGTGATATCTCCCGCATTGGACGCTCCATTGATACTGTTATACGCACCGATCAGCGCATTGATCTTATTATTGATATAGTATTTTTCAAGCAGCGTCGTGTTAAGCAAAAGGCACATGAGGATCGTACCCGTAATCAGCGATATAAAAATGATCCCGAAATGCCTTCTTAAAGAGTATTTCATAAACCTTTCCTGCTTTCCTGATGTTTACGTCCCCGCAGCCCCGGCGCCATGCAGCCGGCGCAAAATACGGATGTGAGAAGATACGAACACATTCTCACACTATTCCACTTCGAATTTGTACCCCATACCCCAGATTGTCTTAATCAGTTCTCCTTTGGCACCCATCTTGCTGCGCAGTTTTTTCACATGCGTATCAATCGTCCTTGCATCCCCGAAATAATCATAATTCCAGACACTGTTCAGAATCTTCTCCCTGGACAGGGCAATTCCTTTATTTTCCATAAAATATGTCAACAGTTCAAATTCCTTATAGCTCAGTTCGACAGGTTCTCCATCGACGGACACACTGTGTGCCGCCTTATTCACGGTAATCCCGCCGGCTTCCAGCACTTCGTCCGCGCTGATCTGGCTGGTTCTGCGCAGAATCGCCTCCACTCTTGCCACGAGGATCTTCGGACTGAATGGCTTGGAGATATATTCATCAACCCCCAGTTCAAATCCAAGCAGTTCGTCCCTCTCGTCAGACCTTGCCGTCAGCATGATGATCGGCACTTTAGAATACTCCCGGATTTCCTTACACACCTGCCAGCCGTCCATCTTCGGCATCATGACATCCAGAATAACGAGCGCAATGTCATTCTGCGCAAAGAAAATATCTACCGCCTGCGCGCCGTCTTCCGCCTCCACAACATCATAATTGTTCTTTGTCAGGAAATCTCCAACCAGCTTTCGCATACGGCTCTCGTCATCTACTACAAGAATCTTCAATCGTTCCATACCAATCCTCTTTCCGGAGCGTTTACGCCACAGACGACGCAAATCTCAAATAAATGTCTGCCATCAAGCAAATTTGTGACGCTCCAGCACAAATATAGCTTATCTCCGACTCTGACACAGACTGCCAAACTATACTGTATCTAGTATACGACGTAAATATGTAAAATTTGTGATTTTCGGTGTAAAAATTCATTCCTCTGAAAAGAAAATAAAGGGCATGATCCCGACCGTACCGATCACACCCAAAAACTTCAATTCCCGCTGCATACGGAATTATCAATTTATATCCAGATTTCTCTCCGCCTCGCGCACTGCGCGTTCTCGCTCCGTCAGTTCCTGCTCCCATGCGGAGTACTCGTTGACCACCGCTGTCCTGTAGTTCAGGATCGTGGGAACATCGCTTCGCAGTGACAGAACAATTACCGCCGTAAGCGCCAGCGCCAATAATATATTAATGGTCACCGAAGTGATAAACCGCCCTCTGAATTCCGGCTTCTGTCCCCTTGCCGCAAGACTGTTCCTGATGGAACTGTTATTCACCGTCTTATTGCTGAAAGTTGCATATAACGGAATCGGTCTGATCTTCTCCTGCGGCACGCCGCACTTGACCATTTGCATCTGCATCCTGTGCAGATAAGCCATGCCGACAGGCGTCATAAATACGCGGTTTTCAAGCGCCCTGTTATAAACTGCCAACACATCCTGCGGTCTGTGGTAATCGAGATGCTGCTCGAGATTCGCAACTTTCTTCTCCTCCATCCTCGCAGTTTCCGCATCTGCAACCGTACCATACCGGTAACCGCCTACCACCAGTTCCTCTTGTCTATTATCCATATTAATCCCCATTCCCGGACGTCTTCGCCCTTCACCGGATATTATCATACACCCAAACCAGAACACCGTAAAGGGCATAAATATCATGCGAGAATATTCTTCTCGCAAAACGACTTTATTTCATCGGCTCTGTCTGCGACATCTTCTTTGCATTCTACGGAACATTGCGGACAAACCGGATACCTGTAAAGCATTTTGTTCTATGCGCTCTTCCTGCCTGCTTCCGCAAGAAAACGATCAAACAGCTTCCTCATATGCATATAATTCTCTTTTTGATCTAAAAACATTTTCTCATTTTTTTCAAAATCAGGCAACCAGTTTCTCAACTGATTTCTTAAATTATTCCTGTGTGCGTATGCCGTTATTGCGACAAATGAAGGTCTGTTTACATCTGACAGCAATTCAGAATTGATATTTTCAATTACCTCTGACACGTCATTCGCTTCAATTTCGTATGCTTCCATTGCTTTGTCGGTTACGTTTTCATCAATACATTCCCTTATAATATCTTTTGATGTCACTGCCAAATTTTCAGTCTCTTCTCTGCCGGTCCGTATAAACGCTGCCATCAGTTCTTCGAGCAGCCCTAACTTGTCTGTAATAACCTGCTTGTCCTTAGTACTTGCCTCCTTACCGATTTCATCAAACAGCCGCCCTTTCCCATTTCTTTTACTGCTTCTCAAATTTCTGCTGAATTCTCTAAGAAAATCAGCGAAAATCTTATCATCCATATTGAGTTTTACAAATTTATCGAATAAAGCAAGGAATATGAAGGAATCTTTTTTATCAAAGATCCCCTTGATGTCTTCTGTTATAATATTCTCTAATCTATGTAAATTATCTTCAAGAATATTAAATTCTTCCTCTGCAGCATGATCATTCAGATATTTGAAAGCCTGTTTTGCCTGTGTCTTCCAGTTATCAAAATGATTCATGCACATCATGGCTTCTACAACTATTCTTTCCACCACGCCTTTCGCCTTATCCTTTTCCGAATAACTGTTACATTCTACAAAAAACCTGCTATCCAGAATTTCACGAATACGGCCTGCAAATTTGTCAATATATGTAAAGGCTTTTTGATCCGTGTTCATGGAGACATGGTTGTTGTAACGCTTGATATACCGGGAAATCTTATAACTGTCACAGTTCTCATGTATAATGGTTTCAATCTGATACTCATCAAATTTTTCTTTTAACTCTTCCGGAAACTTTTCAAATGTTTTATTTTTAATATCAAATACAGCATCTTTATAGGTAATATTCCCGTTTTTACCCACGACCTTTTGCTTATATGGAATCAGAGAGTTTTCTATAGATGATGTTATCTTGTAATTCATATACCTGAATTTAATCAGAGCAACGGTTCTGCAGCCGCCATCTACAATATGTAATTTTGAATTTTTTTCTTCGCCGAGAATAATCGGAGGAATATAATCATCTGTCAGAACAGTAACCACCAGTTCATTGATCTGTTCATTTTTCCACGCAAACCCTCTCTGAACGTCTGCGTTATTATCAATTTCATTCTTCATGTTTTTCCTTAAATACATTTCCAGCGTATAAGTTTGTTTTCTTGGTCTTGCCATGATATATTCCTCCCTTGTTTTCGCTAACATCAGCTAAAGCAAAACTGAAACGTTTCTATATGAATGGATCGCTGCATAGCAATCAGAATATTGTTTTGCATTAATATGCAGCTTCTCTCTGATTTCATTAGGAAGGTAACCGGATGCATTAAGTCTCAGTACCTCCTTCTGAAGATTAGAAAGCCTGTTAAGATACAACAGCATTCTTCCGCTGAATCTCTCCTCTTTGTTATCGAAAAGCTCTCTTTCAATAGAGAAGTCATCAGCAATCATATCTCCAATCGTAGTGTTTTTATCCTCTTCAATCGGCGTATCAATCGAAATCGACATTCTGTCTGCTTTTCGTTTTTCCCGATTGCGTCTTGATATCTCAGACCTGATCTTATTCAATAAGCAGGAATATAAAAAAATATCAAATGGCTGGGATTCATCATATCGTCTCATGGCATCTACAAATACTTCATTTGCCAATGAGTAAAAATCATCTAAATCTTTATCAGACAATCCTCCAAACCGCAATAGAATCTTGTCAACAATCCTATGAAGCTTTCTGGCATTATCCGCGTAATATGTCATTATTATCTGTTCCATATCAATACACCTCCGTAATCTTTCTATATATTATTGCTATGTGTCTTTTATTCATGTCCTGTAGTTTTTACAATAAGTATAGAACGTATGTTCTCTTCTGTCAATATATTTTTCGAACATGCGTTCGTTATTTTAATCTGTCATTATAATCTATTCTCCCCTGCTTTTTTTTCATAGCATTTGTCATGTGCGTTTCCTGTTTCATGAATTTTACATATGAGAAAACAAGAGCCTCTATTTTTAGAAACAAGCGAGCACTAAATGTAGAACTATATATTGTGATCACTCTTCTGCTACATGACCATCCACTATAAAAGAAAGGAGACAAACCAATAACTAATGACAGAACAATTTGATAAACACAAAACATATCAGGTAGATCATACAACGTTTGGAGGAATCATCTATACGTCGGATTTTGACAGAAAAACCACATTATCAGATATCGCGTCAAGAATAGAAAACGACAGAAAATTTGATGAACAATGCAAAAGGAATGCATTAAGCAGACAAAATTACGGAGGGAATAAAAATGCTTAGAGAAATGATGAAACCCAAATTTAAAGGACAATCTATTGAAATTAACTTATCTGAATGGGGATATCAAAATTATATTGTTGAATGCACCTATCTTTTCGACAAATATAAAGGAAAATATTCTCTTTCCCTGTGGCTGAATCGTCGCGATCTTGAGGATAGAATGCTGTTATCCTCTAAGAAAGTTGATACGCAGTATATATCTGCCACCAGAGAAACTATTATCGATAATGTATGCCGGATTGTTCATCAGGCTGCTACTGCTATTGATAAAAACGGCAAAAAATACTTTGATCCTTATGTGGAAAGATACGAATATGAACTAAAATGTTTCGAGCGGGGTAATGAACTGTTTGAACAGGAAAGTCTGAAATCACAGGAAGGAGAATGATCAGTTGCTTGATAAACAATATAACTTATATGCCGTCGATACCGGACATTTTTATAGTAATCATGAGAAGTATTTACATGACATAGCCTGTAAATACCGCTGGGAACGTAATTATCTTCAAGGCAGGCTGGCAGAGTCAGAAACACAATTAAAACAATCGGGTTATACAAGTGATGATATCAACAAGTTGAAAAACGGAAAACCCGCAAAGATAAATATTCCCCCTTCCTCTTGTGATGCCGTTTCTGCATATCTGGATCTGACAAAAATAATAGCTCATAAAAAAGAAAAAGCAAATCAGGCAAAGGAAAAACTGCTGATTCTTTTATCTAATAAAGTCAGGCAGAATGAATTAACCAACGGTAAAGATCATATCCGATGTATAAGAGAAAACAGTTTAAATGATACAAATGTGATTCCTGTGTTTGACTCCGCTCTCAGCAGGACAATCGGAATCAAACAGGATGCATTAACAGAATCCTTAATGGTAGTACAAGTCTACTATTTTGATATATTTAAGGACATTTCATTTTACGGATTTACATACAAAGGAGAAAAATACATATATTTTACTTCCTCAGCAGGACAGATCCGTAAGAAAAAAGCCGTATTTATGAAAGAAAAAGTGTGGCATAAGATTGCAAAAACTGTCATGTGTGGTCTTACCATAGATAAAATCAATGCAAAAGGGGGAAATAACGTCAATAAGCACCTGGCATATATGGCTTTAACAAATTCAGCTACCGACGAGTGGAAAGATTTTGATATTGACAGATCGATTGTAGTCGATGACTTTGAGACAAATGTATATGGCACTTTTGATTTTGTAGATGAAACCGATTATTCGATCACCAGAAAGACTGATTATGTTCCGATTCCCCATACCGACGGAGCCGGTATGATACTGCCTTCTGTCTCAGATAAAAACTTTATATTCCGGGCTCCCTGGATCAAAGGATTATTAGGCGTGTTTGATTTTCGCAGATTTGTAGAAGTCAACCACTACTCTCCTGTTATAACTGACATATATGGTATGGAGCATAATATTGTTAAAGAAGATATCCGGATGATCTTTACCAAAAGCCAGTTCAAAATGTGGCAATACTATGATTCCTGGGATGAATACAAAGAGTGTTTTAAAGATTATAATTGCAGCGCCGGAAAATGTAATATAGAGGAGGACAGGGTTAAAAATGCGAAAATAAACTATCAAATGCTCCAGACTCTTACCAATATAACAGATGAAGAAATTGATATACTTACCCGAAAATCGACAGAGCGGATCAGCAATATATGCAGTTCCAAAGAAACTATGATGGATATACTCGGTATTACACCATATAACACGCATATGACACCTTTCCAGAAGGCAGTCAAATTATATCCTCAATTATTAAACGATACCTATGCCAAAGATATCATTCGTGAAGCAAAGAATAGTCTTTTAAAAAAATATCGCAGCGGAAAGCTTGAAGTAAATGGTAAATATGTTTTCTTACTTCCGGATTTCTATGCTGCCTGCGAGTATTGGTTTGGGCATATAGAAGAACCTGAAGGCCTGTTGGACAACAAAGAAGTTTTTTGCCGGTTATTCAGGCGGTATGACAAGCTGGATTGTTTAAGAAGTCCTCATCTATATAAAGAACATGCTATTCGGCTTAACACAGCCAATGAGATCTATGAAGACCGTACCACTAAAATCAGCGAGTGGTTTATAACCAACGGCTTATATACCAGCACGCATGACCTGATCAGTAAGATTTTAATGTACGATGTAGATGGTGACAAGTCTCTTGTAGTTGCAGACCCGGATTTCGTGAGGATCGCGGAACGCAACATGCATGACATTGTCCCCCTTTACTATAATATGAAAAAAGCTGAACCGGTAGCATTAAACAATAAAAATATTTATGCCGGGCTTAGCGCTGCGTTTACCGGCGGTAATATCGGTACTTACAGTAACAGCATCGCAAAAATCTGGAATAATGAAGTATTTATCTCCGGATCAGATGATGAAAAACAGGAAGCCATGAATTGTGTCAAGAGATTATGCTGCCAGAATAATTTCGTGATTGATTATGCAAAGACCTTATATAAGCCTGCGTTTCCGTGTGAAATCAGCGAACAGATCTCTAAGTATACAAATGCCAGGCTGCCGGCCTTTTTCAAGTATGCAAAAGATAAAGAAACATCGCAAGTGCAGGAACGCAACAATAGCTTTGTAAACCAAATCTATGACCGGATTCCGAATAAACCTATAAATACCGGCGGCTTAAAGCTGGGACAGATCGATTACCAGATCATGATGTCCGATAAAAAGGTCATTTGTGATAAGAAAGTATCTGATTTATATAATGCCTTGAACAAACACTACCGGTATATGATCCATATGAAAGATGAATATGCTGACAACCTGAGATATATTGCCTGTAAACTCAGAGAAGAGTTCAGTAAATTCGGATATTCCGTGGAGACGCTTACAGATATGTTAGTAGAATATTTATATGGCAGGGATAAACGGTATAAGCAGTTACTATGGTTCTGCTACGGACAGTATGTTGTCAATAATATCCAAAAGAACCTAAAGGACAGAGGTGCGTTTAGAGATACCAGATATGTTCAATGCATTGACTGCGGAGAATATTTTGAAATCAATATATCCGGCAGACGAATCCGTTGTGACGCGTGCCGGCAGGCAGAACGCAGAGAACATAACCGAAAAATGTATCAGAAAAAGAAAATTCAACCAGGTTGATCTGAAATGTTTTAAACCGTTATTTACGGACTGTTTACCTGTATGGGAACGCAAAAAGTCCGTAAATAACGAAATAAAATTTGTGTCATTAAAGGAATCGATGAAAATATTGATACCGGATCGGAGGTACGCAGCTATTTGAATATGAATCAGGATACATTAATGAAGCAGATCTCGGACAGGGAAAATATTAATATCGCGACAGTCCGCAAACTGTTTAAAGCCACAGAAGATATTATTTTTGACTACTTGTCTTCCATCAATCCGTCTGAGGAAATTACAATTAAATTATTTAACGGTATCAGCATTCGAAGACAATACATAGAAAAAAAGAATTATTCTAAAGGATTGTTTGAAAATATCGAGTGTCCGGAACATGTCAATGTAAAAGCACGGTTATCAAAATATTATATCGGACAGGTAAATCAAAAACTGTTTGCTATCCTTTCTAAGAAAGAATAGATCTCATGGAGACAAACATGCAAAACACAAAAAGTATCTTGAAATTATCCTCTGTAGTCATCCCGAATACCAGGATTTCCATAAGAATCCCTACCGTGGGGGAAATCCTGGAAGATGAACAGCATTATTACAATTTGATATCTTCATTAACCGCTACTCCATTTCAATATATGGTACAGCTTGACGATATCGGAATTGACTTTACACAAATCACTGATTATCAATTATTCCTTATGATGTTTCCATCCTTTGTCCATGGAGATATGCGAATCCTTTTTGGTGATACAGACTGGTCTGATATAGAGATTGATCATAACCCGCAAAATAATGTACCTATTCTGCACAGCAGAAAAAATAATATTATTATAGATGAATTTATATACAGCCAGATCGCAGATGCTATCAGAAAAATAAACAATTTAAAAAAAGAAAATCGCAGACCCGGTAATGATGAAGCAAAAGCATTTCGCATTAAACTGGAACGCAGGAAGCAGCTCCGGAGTGCCAAAAAACCGTATGAGCCTTATCTGGAAAAATTAGTTGTGGCATTAGTGAACAGACCTGAGTTCAAATATAATTATGAACAAGTCGATCATCTAACCATATACCAGTTTAATCAAAGCTTTGAACAAATCAAAACCAGTATTCATTTTGATAATACAATGATTGGTGTTTATGCCGGAACTGTTGATACATCCAAAATAAAGGACCGCTCGTGTTTATCCTGGCTCCCCGTATATTAACAAAAATATAAGACTCTCTCACGGGTCTTTTATTTTATAAAAAATTTTAAATCTCAGGAGGAAAAAAAATGGCAGTAGATGTTAGCAAATTAATTATTTCTGAAATCGCTCAGATTACAGCATTTAACAATGCTGGTGAACTGGAGTTTATTATGGATGAAGTGCAAAACGGAACGATTAATAATACTCAGGAAAAATCTGATGTAACCGGCAGAAACGGCAGGAAGATTGCTTCTTTAAAGAAAAATAAAGCAGTGACCGTTTCCGCTACAAATGGCGTACTGGTCGGCGGCGCTCTGGCAGCCCAGACCGGTTCCGAAGTTGAGCAGGGCACCTATACTGTACGAATTGCAGACGTAATGACGGCAGCCGATAATACATGCAAGACTTCCAGAACTGCTGTAGGCGTTACCGGCGCTGAAATCGGAGCAATTTACATTAAGAATGCCAACGGTTCTCTCGGCACAAAGTTAGAACAGGACGCAGTCGCAGCCGTCGATAAATTCGCATACGATCCCGTCACACAGGTAATTACCGTTTCCGGAATCGCAGATGGCACTGAGATTGTCGCGTTCTATGATGTTGCAGTTGAAGCGGCAAAGATTTCCAACGACTCGGAAAAATACAGCAAAGTATTAAAGCTCTATATTGATGTGGTTTTGCAGGACTCTTGCGATGTTGAGTATGCCGGTCAGATCATTATTCAGAGAGCGGATGTATCCGGTGAATTTGAACTGACCCTTGGCGGTGAAAATTTTGCACATGCATTTACAGCAGAATCCCTCGCCGGCGGATGCACCGGTTCTACCAATCTCTGGGATTTAGTAGTCTACGGCGTCAACTAATCAAATGCCGGAGGGTGCCATGCGCACTCTCCGGTTTGTAAGGAGGTCCCAGATGACAGGTAAAGTACAAAAACCATGCAAGATATGTGGAAAGCTGTTTACCCCATGCGCTGATTGTGAAAATGATCAGACAATGTTCCGTTGGAGAAGAGTTGCCTGTTCTCCGGAATGTGCCAAAGAATATTTTGCCAGAGTTGTATCGACAAGAAACCCCCGATTTGAAAATACAGAAGCAAACACCGCAAAAGCAGAAACGCTGCTGTCTGAATAGGAGAAGACAATGGAAATATTCTTAGATCATGCAAGTTCCACGCCATTATCAGATTCCATGAAACAATATCTGATATCCATATTGGACGATTACGGAAACCCGTCTTCTATCCACTCGGCCTCTATAAAACCAAAACAGATCATAGCAAACGCAAGGCAGTCCGTTGCTAAATTTATTAACGCTGATGCAAGGGACATTTATTTTACAAGCGGAGGATCTGCCAGCAATACTTTAGGCATTCGCGGGTACTATCTAAGAAATAACTGCACTGTTTTCTATTCTCCCACTGCCCACAAATCCATTTTGAAATGTGCAAAAAGCTGCCGGAACAATCAACCTTTAAAGGTAAATAATGAAGGGATGATTGACATGCACGATCTGGAAAAACGTTTAGAGGCCTGCAGCAATCAACCGTTTGTCGTAATTGATCATGCCAACAGCGAGATTGGTACGATACAAAATATATCCGACATTATAGAAACCGTACATTTACATAATGGAAATATATATCTTGATTGCACCGGTTCCATTCCCCAACTCCCCGTTGATATTAAATCTGCCGACGCAGACATGATTGGATTCTCCGCGCATAAACTTGGCGGGCTGAAGGGCTGCGGTGTTTTATATAAAAAGGAAACAATTACGCTTGCACCTCTGATTTATGGTTCGCAGGAACAAGGCTATATCGGAGGTACCGAAAACGTCTTAGGTATTGCCTCATTAGGAAAAGCCGTTGCGGATTATGACTACCCTTCCGTTTCTCCTGCTGCCAGAGATTACGTGCATGCGTACATTGTGAGTAACATTGCGGACAGTTACCTCGTCGGTGCTGCAACTACCTCGGGGAACAGACTGCCGCACAATCTGTATATGTGTTTTAAAGGAATCGAGGGCGAGTCTTTGGTATTTCTGCTGGATATGTGCAGCATCCAGGCCAGCACAGGCTCTGCGTGTAACAGTCACGGCATTGCTGCTTCTGCCGCCCTGACTGCCATCGGAATGCGTGAGGAAAATATTCACAGCTGTATTCGACTGAGCTTCGACGGCCGGGAAACAAGGCAGGAATTAGACTATGTATGTGAAAGCCTGAAACAATGTGTTACATCTCTGAGAGCATTAAATATACAATAAATGATAATAAATAACGATCCCGATTCGATCGGCTAGGAGGTACTATGGATTTGCAGGAAGTATTAAACTATTGTCTATATATTATTTTAACAGTGTTGTTGCCTGTAATCGCAAAATATGTTGTTGATCTGGTCAAGGCAAAGATTCAGGAAAGTACTATTATAGAAGAAGCTGCCAAAGATGAAGCCACCCGTAAACTGGTAACAGATGCTCTGTCCGGTGTCATGGACGCTGTGTTTTATGTAAACCAGACATTTGTTGATACCCTGAAAGCAAAGGGCGAGTTTACTGAGGAGGCCTGGGAAACGGCCAGAAAGAAAGCATACAACACCGCTTTGCTTACAATTTCAGAAGAGGCTAAAAAGGTAATTACCCAAATCTACGGATCGTTTGATCAGTGGCTGCAGCTTAAAATCGAATCCTCGGTAAATATGGCCAAAAAGCAGTAAGGACGATGATGTATGGCGAAAAAAGTACACGAAGTAATCTCTTATTTTGAAAACCTTTATGCTGATAAAGCGGTCTATTTATGGGGCGCCAACAGTGAGATCATTACCAAAGCATTGTGTGACCGGCTTTTCCAATTATACGGCTCTTCTGCTTATAACAGAACTTATTATGATAATAAACTAAAAGAAGGCTGCGGAAAAGTCGGTGCAGACTGCTCCGGCTCCATGTTTCCTGTATCAGGATTCGATACAACAGCACAGGGCTATTACAACAAGTGTGTTATAAAAGGAAGTATATCTTCTATCCCCAGAGATACGGCCTGCCTCGTATTTAAGGGTAAATCTGCATCTGCAATTAACCATATCGGGTTTTATCCGGGTAACGGCTATGTACATACTATTGAAATGAAATCCAGCAAAGAAAACTGTGTAAAAAGAGAATTGGAGTCCGGCGGCTGGAAATGGTACGGGATTCCGAATTGGATCGATTACTCTTCTTCTGCCGCACAAAGTAAACCTGTTGTAAAGTGTGTTGATGTGAGTTCATATCAAGGTAATATCAACTGGAATCTGGTTAATGTCGATTTCGCAATTCTAAAAATAATCCGCAAAGATTTGAATCCGGATAGTAAATTTGAGCAGAACTGGAACGGCTGCCGGTCTGCCGGCATAGCTGTTCAGGGAGTCTATAATTATTCCTACGCCACTACAACTGAGAAAGCCAGAACGGATGCTCAAAAAGTATTATCCATATTAAACGGCAGAAAATGTACTGTCTGGTTAGATGTGGAAGACCAGTGCCAGCAGGGAATCGGTCCCCTGTTAAAAGATATCATCAATGCATATAGAGATGTTATTGCAGGCGCCGGTTACGATTTTGGTATTTATACCGGAATGTCTTTTTATAATTCTTACATCAAGCCGTATGCGGCGCAGATTAAGTGTGATAAATTCTGGATCGCCAGATATTATAATTCTTATCATAAAATGTCCGCCTCTATCGATCCAAATGAACAGTATAACCCCAAATCAAATATAGGGCATACTATTTATGCCTGGCAGTATACTTCCTCCGGACAAGTTCCCGGCATTAACGGCAATGTTGACCTGAGCGTTATCTATGGAGATGTTAAGCCGTCTGTTACACCCGGACCTGCCATTACCGTTTCTGAAACACCGGTTACAATTCTCGGTAAGATCAATACCCAGTCAGGAAATCTCAATATCCGCTCTGCACCGGACACTTCCTCCGCTATAACAGGCTCCTGCAAAAAGGGGACCTTAGTACAGTTAATTGCAAAGACCTCTGACGGTTGGTACCGGACAGACCAAGGATATATCTCCGGGAAATATGTAGAGACCGCCCGGGGTAAAGTATTTAACTGCACAAAGTTAAATATGCGGAAAGAGCCAAACGCTGCCGCAAATAATGTGGTTTCCGTTTTAAATATAAATGATGAAGTATACCTTATGAAAAGAACTGATAACGGATGGTATAAAGTAAGAACAAACGATGGTCTCGTCGGATATGTATCTGGCAAATACATTATGATTTTGTAGAAAGGAACCCGATATGGATGGATGATAATTACACAACCCTGGCGGTTCATATTCAGGAAGTGGACAGCCGCAGCAGAGCAAATGAACACAGGCTTGACGATCACGATGACGAGCTTCGCGAATTGCGCGAAAAGCAAGATGCTATCTATGATTTGACATCTTCTGTTAAATCCATTGCTACCGATATGACATATATCAAAGAAGATGTAAAAGAAGTAAAATCCGGACAGGACAAATTAAATGAAAAAGTTACTATTCTGGAAAACCAGCCTGCAAATGAGGCTAAAAAGAGAATCGACGGACTCACGGAAAAATTACTGTGGTTAGTCATCGGCGGTCTGACTGTCAGTTTATTGACAGCCATACTGCCGAATATTCCATGGTGATTTCTACGACACGATTATGTAAAAAATAAAGGACGGTGATAAAATGGCTGACACTGACAAACAGGTTGACCCCGGTTTAAAAAAGCCGGGCGGCGGGCTTACCGTTTCTGACACGTTATCAAAATTGCTTAATGCCGGCAGAAAAATGTATGACGCAGTGAATGATATCAATACTGCAATGAATAATCTCTATAAAGTAACCGATGAAACAGCGGAAAATTATACCCGGTTCTTAGACTCCGCAAGTAATTCGGCTCTTAAACTCGGCTGCTCCGTTTCCCGTTTAATAGACCAAACGGCAAGCTGGGCAAAGCTTGGTTTTTCGCTTGACGAAGCAGGTAAATTAGCAGAAATCTCATCTGTTTATGCCAATATTGCTAAAACGGATAATGGTGCTGCTGTCAGTGATATCGCAGCAGCAATGAAAGCTTTTAATATTGAAGCTTCAGATTCTATTACTATTGTTGATAAACTAAAGAAATTAGGGAGCCAATATGCCGCATCTACTGCTGATCTGGGTGACGGCCTATCACATTCTGCCGCTGCTATGGCTGCTGTCGGAACTGATATCGACAAGACGCTTGCCATGTTGACAGGCGGTGCAGAACTCTCTCAAAATGCTTCTGACTTCGGCAGCTTCCTAGCAATCGGAAGCATGCGCATTCAAGGATTGAAAGACGATCTCGAATCCTTAGGCGAAGAAGTTCATGAAACCGCTGATTCCATAAGTAAAGTGCAAACGCAAATTTTGAATCATACCGGCGGAAAGGTAAATATCTTTGATAATATGGGTAATCTCAGAGACTACTTTGATATTATGCAAGATATTTCGAAAGTGTATGACGATCTGCGTGCTCCGGACAAAGCTGACTTGGCAGATATAATGTTCGGTAAACAGCATGGAGACCAGGGTGCCGCCCTTATTCAGGCCTTTCAGTCCGGCACAGTTCAAAAGGCATTAGAAACATCACTGCATGCCGAAGGTTCCGCCATGCAGGAGCAAGAACGCTGGATGGAATCATTAGAAGCAAAAATGCGGCAGTTTGAAACCGCATTTCAGGCACTGTCTTCTACCATACTTGATAGTGACCTGGCCAAATGGTTCTTAGACCTTGGAACAGATGGTGTCAATGCGCTTGACTGTATAATTGATAAAATCGGAGCCCTGGGAACGCTCGGGCTTGGTGCCGGATTATTTACAGGAGTCCAGAACACCGGTAAACGCCGTATAAGTGTACGGATTTCATAACTGTTATTTGTTTTGAATATGCCCTTCATGCCTGAGTTATTCATAACACATGATTTCAAAGGCAGGAATGTGTGAACTTAGTCAACTCACGGTGTTCTATAAAATAAATCGTAATTGAGGGCTGCTATCCCTCAGTGCTGGGAAGCTTTATTATAGTGAATATATAGTATCGTATGGCTACAACGTGACCGGAAACGGTGAGCGTGATATGCACTCCGAAAGGATGTCAGTAATGGCAAGAAAATATACGGTAGGTCATATGTGGAAACGCTAAGTGACATGTCTTGTGGAAAGAGACTAAACCACCAATCAGCAGCGGAAACCCTAAGTCTGGACAATCAGATATGGAAGTGTTCACAGAGTGTAAACGGTTTTGAGTCGAAAGGCTTGTAAGAGGCACTCGATACCAGGAAGGAAACCTGCCCGTGACTGGGTATAAACCAGAAGAGTGATACTGCTCTCCGGTCTCTTAATAGCAACTACATAACAGGAAGAGACCGGATAATGTTGGGAGTTCTCCTTGCCGTAGTGGGAAGAAACGGAGAAAATAATAAGATGAACAAGAACTTTTATGTTCATTGATACAATTGTATTTAAAAAAGAGTCCTTCAATAGTTGCAACGATATCTTTCTCTTCTCAATTTTCCTAAATCAAAATATGATAAATGAAAATCATGACTTTTATCATTATGCGACTTAAACCAATTTCGTAATATTTCAATTTCTTTATGTGTTTATATAGAATTAAACATATATAATCTACCACATAGTTCCACAATTATTGCATTTATGCGTTTTACCAATCTTGCTACTTGCAAATCCAACTAACTTAAAAGATACTGCCCTACCCACTACTCCAATCTTGGAAATGCTACTGCTTCCGCAACTAGGGCATTTAGGAACTCGTGCTTGTTCTTCTAATATAGCTTTTCCATGTTCCATCTTAGCATTAAATTCAACAGATTGTTTTGCTAAAATTTCATCTCTGTGATCAAAGAGGTATTGGTCACATTCAGGAGAGGGTTTAATATAATTATTTATAAATTGTTGTTCTAATTCAGTTTTGATAATTGGCACTGAATCTGAAATTAAAAACTCTGTTGGAACTCTATGTGTTATTGAATTGCAGCAATCACAATAATATGGAGATTCGTCATTATCATCATAACCGCCTTGTATTAATCTACCGCATTTTTTACAGTAACAAAGCATTGATAATTCCTCCGAGGCAACTTATTACAAAAGTTATTTTATTATATTTTCCCATATGTTACAAGTTGACTCCACTTACTTTTACGCGTATCTCCACAATACACAGTAAAATAGGCCGCCACAACCTACAATAATTTATAGTATGATATTTAAAACATTTGACAATAAAATTGATAAATGGACTTCTAAAATAGGTATATTCGGAAAATCATTCAATGAACCTGGAACTGTTATCCTTGGTAAAACATGGGTTTATTGTACTACTGATTTTTATAAAGTATAGATGGAACATAATTTAAACAAAAATAAGACTACTGTATAAACTGCATTAATTTATTGAGTAGTCTTTACTCTAAAATAAATTGAAAGGATGTGATATACTTAATACCATATGCTAATGCTAAATCACAAGTAAAAATGTAGATAAAATTAATATTCCAATTGAAATATAGTTTATCAAATTTACTATTTTGTAATTTTCTTTATGGAAAATCATACTAAAGATTATTAATATTAATCAAACTGCAATTATCAGTATTTTAAAAATTGAATCAATAATATTTATAAAACTAATTGTTATATGACGAAGCCAACTATGTAAGGCATTTATAAGATAAAATATTTCTGTCAAAAAACCTATCATTGAAAATATTGAATTGATTTTTTTCATTTTATATTCTCCTATTGAAATTTTATACTACGAAATTATAACATAAAAATGTACCTCCACAATACAACTACAAGCCTCTCCACAATGCTTAATTATGACTCTCCACAAGCCATAATATGTGAGACTCCACATATCACAAATCCTATTATAGTACGATATTCACAGCATTTAATCATATTTAGAACAAATGTTTCAAATAGAATAATATTATATTTTGTGTTATGATATTAGTTAATTGGTGAATATTGCCAAAATACTGAGGATTATGGGAAATAGGATATGGCAGATACAAAAGATATAATATATGAAGATTTATCCATGTTTATTGATGAATCTGGGAGTATAACCAAAACAAATATGTCTTTTAACCGATACTTTATTATTGCTATTCTTTTCACACGTAAATACAGCAGAATAAAAAGGTATTTTGAAAAAGGAATTGCTTCGTTAATACAAGACAAAAAATACAAAGAAATACTGAAAAATAACGGTGAAATAAAAGGAAGTCAATTATCAGAGACAAAAAAGAAACCCATTTATGACCGTATTATAAGAAACTGTTCAGATGATTTTGAATTAGGTATTATTGTTTTAGATAATACTTATACTACAGATACATTTATTAAAAATCATGCACGAACATTTAATTATATATTACAACTTTACTTAGATAATATGTTTAGGAATTGTAGTAAATATTCTAAGAATACAAGAGATATAAGGATTTTGATTGATGAACAAAACATTTCTACAGACGCAAAATATACATTAGATGAGTATTTGGAACAACATTTTACTGTTATGAATCCTTTATGTCGTACTGTAGATGTTAAATATACAGATTCCAAGAATCATTCCATGATCCAACTAATAGATTTTAT
>CALGVA010000032.1 GCA_937920345.1 uncultured Lachnospiraceae bacterium | reverse complement strand
GGCGATGTCTTAACCGCTTGACCATGGAGCCTTGTCATTTCTTTCCGGCGCTTCTGCTATATCATATGCAGCACCCGCGTAAGTGATAACCTAACGGAGATTATCTTACCATACCCGGGTGCATTTGGCAAGGAAAATTTAATTTTTCATGCGTTTTTGCACTATGCTTTTCCGTTTAGACCGATGCCATGCAATTTTACAGCATGAAAACAGAATAAACACTTGATTTTATTTGCTCAAAGCCTCTTCCTGTAGTTTGTCAAACTTATCCATGCATTCATCCACTGTAGCGCCGCCCAGCAGATCCCGCACAATCAGACATGTATTTCCCCACTGTTCCACATTCATGCCAGCATTCGAGCCAAGAACATAAACATTCTCCTGTATCCTGTCATTAAGCGGCTTAAGTGCCGGTATGCATTCCACTTCGACGTTCTTAGAAGGTGAGATTACCCTGTTAGTCTCTGCATAAGTCAGAAGCGCTTCATCAGAAAGCATCACATCCAGAACATCCATTGCATCTTCCCCGTGTTCCGCATTGATACCTACGCCGAATCCTGTCATCGTCATAACCGGCATCTGCCCCCGTTTTGTAGGAAATCCAATGACCTGCATCTCAAAATCCGGATTGCCATAAGCAGTATCCGTATTTGCCGCTCCCCAGTATGCAATGACAATAGGGGTCTTCTGCGCCAGGAAATCTGCTCCCTCTCCCTCGATCGCCTCACTCACAAGGGCTTTCCCGGCATCCACATAACCTTTATCGATCAGTTCTTTTAAAAACGCAAATCCCGGGCGCATATAATCGCTGTATTTGCTCTCACCACTGTTTAATGCGGCTATTTCCGCCTCTGTATTTCCACCGTTGTATAAATCCGCATAAGCCTGCGCCAGAACAAAAGTCTCCAGCCACCACCTGTTGGCACCCACAGGTGTCTCGATTCCATTCTCCTGAAATACTCTGCAGCACTCTAAAAAGTCTTCCGGTGTCTCCGGCAGTGCAAGATGATATTGATCAAACATGTCTTTATTGATAAACAATCCGTACGCTACAACTTCCTGCGGAATCGCAACCAGCTTTCCGTCAATGACGTTCGCCGCCTTTACTACATCCCTCAGATTCTTGGCGCTGTCCAGTTCCGACAAATCCTTTAACTTTCCTTCCTCTCCAAGCGTACGAAGGGTATCCGGATTCAACAGATATATATCATCCATATCATTCCGCGCCCGGTCAAGTGTCACATCATCATAAGTCTTATCCTGATGGTCTTCTGCCGTATACGTCACATACCAGACCTTCACGCCGAGTTTATCTTCTGCCAGCATGATCGTCTTATCTGCCGCACTTCTCGCAACATTTTCAACATTTGCCTCCGTCTTCTCCATCGGACTGAACAAATTTACAATTCTATCATTGCTTTCTTCTGTTGTAATCAAGTTTACACTTGATCCATCCTTTCCCCCGCATGCAGCTATTACTGTGATCGCCACCCCGGTCAGACACGCGACGGCCATCCTTATAACGCCTCTTTTTCTATCAATTACCATAGCGCCTCCATGTTCAAGAGAATAAAGTTCTAGAATTTTCTATATTTATGCATTTTACTTAACTTTCCCGTTTTGCAGTACACTGCTTAATTACCTGCTTTAATACATCCACATTGACCGGCTTTGCCAAATGCACATTCATGCCTGCTTTCAACGCTTCCTTCTCATCTTCTGCAAATGCATTGGCTGTCATGGCTATGATCGGTATTTCCTGTGCATCCTTGCGTTGTAATGCTCTGATCGCTCTCGTAGCGTCATACCCGTTCATAACAGGCATCTGCACGTCCATCAGAATCGCGTCAAATTCATTTTCTGCCGAGCCCATAAACCGCTCTACCGCCATTTTACCGTTTTCAACAATTTCACAGCTCGCATTCTCGATTGTCAGGATCTCCCGAAGAATCTCCGCATTGATTTCATTATCTTCTGCCGCGAGGAAATTCATCCCTTCCAGATTACAGTCTTTTACTGTTTCTGTTTTATCGTTCTCTTCTCCCTCTGCCTGCATCTCTGCTATCTTCTCCTTGAATGCAGATATGAAAAACGGCTTGGCAAGCATTCCCGTATGATCTGTCTGAACAATCTCCTGCGCCTCATCCGTGTCATACTCTGCACGAAGCAGAATCAGCATAGTGTCCGGAAGGATGTCCCTGATATTTTGTACCGTCTGTGCAGCCATGGAACCCGTTAAATACATATCAAGCAGCACCGCCTGATAACTCTGTTCAGAGACATTCCGTATGCAAGACATTACTTCTTCCATCGTATGTGCCCGATCCACGTCGATTCCCATCTCATTCAGCTGGGACTGTATATTATTACCCGTTTCAGCGTCCCTGTCGGCCACCAGAATCCGGGAGATACCCTTTTCTTTCCAGAACTGCTTATTCGCCTGTCCTTCCGGTATGCGAAACTCTATTTCAACTCTGAAAAGGCTGCCCTTGTCTACCTCGCTGCATACATCTATCGTTCCGCCCATTAATTCTACAATATTCTTGGTGATCGCCATTCCAAGACCCGTGCCCTGAACCTTATTTGTTGTACTGTTCTCAGCCCTTGTAAATGCGTCAAATATTGTCTTCAGGTACTCCTGCGTCATGCCGTATCCGTTGTCTTCCACTTCAATCCGGATATGTTCATATTGGCTGGAACGCTGTTTCAGCCCGATAATGCGAAACCAGATACTGCCGCCCTTCGGCGTATATTTCACTGCATTAGAAAGAAGGTTGATCAAAATCTGATTAACCCTTGTCTCATCACCCAGCAGATACTCGTGCTTAATGCCTGTTACCTCTACAAAGAATTTCTGATCCCTTGCCTGTGCCATCGGACGAATAATCGCGTCTACGGAAGATACCAGGTCATGCAATGTAAACTCCTCAATTGACAGCACTACCTTGCCGCTCTCAATTTTGGATACATCCAATATATCATTGATTAGACTGAGCAGATGCTGCCCGGACGCCATAATCTTCTTTGTATATTCTTTTACCTTCTCCGGGTTCCCCGCATCCTTAGCAAGCAGTGTCGTAAAACCCAGAACGGCATTCATCGGCGTTCTGATATCATGCGACATATTCGACAAAAAAGTGGTCTTGGAATTGCTCGCAATCTGTGCTGCCTGCAGTGCCTCCGCCAACTGCTGATTATAGATTTCTCTCTCTTTCTCACGTTCTTCTCTTATTTTGTTTTGCTGTCTCTGGTTAAAATAATACAAAGCACAGCATAAGAAAAACGCAATCAACATCACGATAACAACAATCAGAATATTCTGGTTTACAGTCCTTCCCTCCTGCTGGATCGCCTCAATCGGGACATAGCCAGTCAGATAGATCGTCCCACCGTTTACTGCCCACATATAACTCAGCGCGTTTTTACCTCTTATATCATGGTAAAACATAATGTTACGCCCCTGCTGCAGGCACTGCGCCACCTCTTCCCGGATCTCCTCCTCAGTAATTTCATTTGCTCTGTAGAAATCCGACAGGTTCAAATGACCTGCGCTGCGCTCACCCATTCCTTTCGGCTTCAGAATAAACCGCTCTGTCTTGGCATCCATGATATAGAGCAGCGCTCTTTTGTTATAGAATCCTTCCGGAAGAGACCTGTCGAACGAGTCATAAATATATTCCACATACAATGTCGCAATTTCCTGACCGTCTTTCATAATGGGGCATTTCATGGTATATGCCCATGTTCCCATATGGTTCAAATACGATTTGGAAATATATACTCCATTAACCGTTCCGTCCGCAGTAAATTCAAGTTCCTCCTCCGTAAATACCTCTCCTGTATTGGAAATGCCTTCTGTCTCTCCCGCAAGAATCAGGGAAATTTTAACCATTATCTCGCTTTCACGATAATAAGTAATATGCTCCGCCGGATTTTCCACTTCCGCAAGTTCCTGCGCCATAAGCTTTTGATACTCTGCCTCGTTATTCAGAATCGCCTCTATGGTACTTTTGATCAAATCCAGACTCTCGCTTAAATTTTGAATGGCTGCCGCGGACATCTCCTTAGAAATCTTATAAGATACAGAAAACACAACTCCCGCCAGAAAGCAAAAAACCAAAATAATGGAAAGAAACAAGGAGACTCCTTTATTCATCTTTTTCCCGTCCTGTTTTTTCCTCATTACAATCTCCATATTATTTTCATCACTAAGATTACCGGAGCAAACCTTATGCCGGTGCAAAATTATTATACACCCGCCTGTTTTTATGTCAATATTATATGCGGGTAAATCCATAATGGAATCCGCAGGAACGATCCGGGCTACTATTTTCTGCACTTCCCGATAGCCTTTAGCAGCCTGGTTACCGTCCGCTCCATCTCATAACGGCCGATCTGCCCCTCCTCATATGCTTTCCAGATCTGTCCGATGACCGGCGGTCCTCCCGGCATTACAATATCATTGCCGGCGGCAATGGCATCACCGCCATCCACAACCATATCCATATCGCCCCAGTCCGTCACAACAACCCCTTCAAATCCCCATTCTTCTCTCAGAATACGGGTGCATAGATCTTTGTTTCCTCCGGCAAATGTTCCGTTAATCTTGTTAAATGATGTCATCAGAAAAGATATGCCCGCATCCCTGACCAGCATTTCAAATGGTTTCAGATAAATTTCCCTTGCTGCGCGCTCTGTAAGCAGAGAGTCCACTGCATCATAATTCTTCTTAGCGCTTCCTCTCCGATATGTCTCCTGCTCATTGACTGCAAAATGCTTCGGACATACGCAGACCCTGTGATTTTCCTGTACGCCTTTCGTAATCTGGCATGCGCACACTCCGGTCAGATACGGGTCTTCAGAAAAATACTCAAAGTTTCGCCCGCATAATGGATGCCGCTGCATATTCACCGCCGGTGCCAGCCACACATCCACCTGCTGTTCTTCACAAGCTTTTCCCGCCTCGTCTCCGAATCTATGCCAGAGTTCCTTGTTAAATGCACAGGAAGTCAGCATCTGCGCAGGCCATGCGCCCGTACCGATCCCCGCCGGTCCGTCTTTGTAGAAAACAGAATTGATTCCCTTTGCCTCTATTGCGGGTGATACATATCCGCTCGTTCCGACCGGATGGCTGTTCGTTGTCAATGGCTTTCCATGCTCATCAAAAATCGTTTTCGGCTCATCCTGGTCACATAGATCCGGAAAAGGCAGCCCTGAACCATATCCGACACAAAGCGCTGCCAGTTCTCTGTCAGACAGCTCCTCGACTCTTGCATCGATCATATCTTCCTGATCATCGCAGGTAAGCTTTTCTATAAAAGAATTTTCCGCTCCTTTTCCGCCATCTTTTCCGCTTTGTCGTTTTCTCTCTGCTTTCGTCGTGTCTTTTGACAGGAAATGCAGCTTATCCACATTGCACTCTTTTACCTCAAGCCTGTTGACACACTGCTCCGTCAGAATGTCTTCCTCTATACAGATCTCCCCTACAGACTGTGTGTCTCTTGATGAATTGCCTGCCAGAAACCGATAAGTTCCTTTTTCAACGATATACGCCGCATTCGCCTCCACATAACACGCCAGTTCCCTGACCGGTATCTCAATATGTATTTCCTCACGCTCTCCGGGTTTTAACAGCTTTGTTTTCTCAAACCCCTTCAATTCCTGCACCGGTCTTTCACTTGCCGTATTCAGACATGACAGGTATACCTGCACTGTCTCTTTACCCGCACAGGTTCCCGTATTGGTAACTTCCATAATCAGTTCTATTCTGTCATGCCCCTGTAGAAACTGAATCGGTCGCATATCAAACCCGGAATAGGAAAGCCCGTAGCCAAACGGGAACAGCACCTCCTTATTGAAGCTGTCAAAATAACGGTATCCGACATAAATATCTTCATGATAAAATGTCACAGGACTTTTTTCATAACCGGTGCTTCCATTCTCTTTGGCATTCAGCCCATAACTTTCATAGGTCAGAATATGTTCCGGCTTCTCTTTATCCCATGTAAAATATCCGGCTGCAGGATAATCCTCATACTTTGCGGCAATAGATACCGAAAGCTTTCCGGACGGGTTTACTTCCCCCACAAGGATATTTGCCATTGCCCCGCAGCCTTCTTCACCGGGAATCCCCATAAAAAGCAAACCCTGTACCGCCGGATATTTTTCCAGCCAGCCAAGATCGATCAAACCGTTAATATTCAAAATAACAATTATTTTCTCAAACACATCACATATTCTGCCAAGTAGTTTCTCCTCCGACAAGGTCAGATAATAATCCGCCTCCAAATGCCGGTCACATTCCTCTCCCCCTGAATTCCTTCCCACCACAAAAATTGCTGTATCAGTCTGTTTCCCCGCCAGCTTCACCAGTTCATCAGGCACATCATACTCTTCACACGGTGCCTGATATCTGCCGAATATTTCATACATAAAACCGCTGGTTAAGTGGCCGGCATTGTTAAAATCAGTTCCGTCTATCGCAGACTTCTCCTGTGCTTTTTCCTGTTGTTCCTGATAGAATGTTTTCAGTTCCGAAACGGCGCAGATTCCCTTTCTCTCACATTCCATCAAGAGGTTTTTGTTCTCCATTACCTTAGCGGCACCGGAGCCGTTTCCTGAGAAAAAAGTCTCCATCTGCGCCCTTCCAAAAAAGGCAGCTTTTTGCTTCTCCTTAAGTGGCAGCACACCGTCTTCATTTTTTAACAGCACAATGGATTCTTCCACCAGCTCCCTGAAAATATTCTGCTTTTCCATAGCTTTCTCCATTTCTGCGCTGCTTTTTGCGCATAAACGAGTTTGTGGCAAGCAACGCGCAGACACAAATCTCGCGATTGAAAATTTTAATTTTCAATCTTTTCCCTCCGCTGTTCAGAGATTATATAAATTTCAATAAGAAAAAAGTCCGCAAACATTAATGTTTACGGACTATATTCAACTCCCCGAGTAGGGCTCGAACCTACAACCCCGCGGTTAACAGCCGCGTGCTCTACCATTGAGCTATCGAGGATTGTGGTAAATTCGCTTTGCGAATTAACCACGGAAGAATCTTCGATTCTTCCCACTGGCCGTTCGAAAGCGTCTTTACTGTTTCGTAATTCTCTGCACAGAATCATCTACTCTGTGCTGCTTTGCGAATTAGCCGCATGGCTCTTCGAAAGCGTCTTTATCTTTATGAGGGACATACCCTCAAAACCGAACCTGAATCTCCTGAACAATGCTGTGTCAATCCTTTAGGATTTACTCCTATTCATGGAAGAATCATTTATGATTCTTCCGAAGTTAATCCGTAAGGATTTTCTTCA
>CALGVA010000031.1 GCA_937920345.1 uncultured Lachnospiraceae bacterium | reverse complement strand
TAAGGCCCCGGTCTGCAACACCGTTATCGCCGGTTCAAATCCGGCAGTCACCTTATAAAGAAAACTCCGAAGTTTTTTCGGAGTTTTCTTTTTGGCAACTATGGCACAATAAAGTACTTACTTTACGTTTTCTCTTTACGGATATATTATAATTTTGCAGGCGGGAAAATAGCAAGCCGCAAAAAAGGAGGACACTATGACACAGACGGAAAGGCTTACTTTTCTGATCAACTATCTTATAAGTGAAAATAGCGAATTAAAATCAATAGATATTCCGGCACAGGACACAGCAAGGAAACGTCTGTTACGTTCTCTTATGAACATTCGACCGCCTAAAACAGTTTCAAAAGAATTTTTGGATGTGCAGGACGCATATTTACAGGAAGAATGTATGGAAAAAGGTATTATTTCATTATCAGACATTCCACCGGCCGGATCGGGAATTTATTTATGGCAGGGCGATATTACCCGTCTGTCCGTAGACGCTATCGTAAATGCGGCTAACAATGCCATGTTAGGCTGTTTCGTTCCCTGTCACGGGTGTATAGACAATGCGATCCATTCTGCCGCAGGCGTAGGGCTTCGTCTGGAATGTTTCCGTATCATGGAAAAGCAGAAGACAGAAGAACCTGTGGGAAGAGCAAAAATCACAAAAGCTTATAATCTTCCATGCCGTTACGTTCTTCACACGGTCGGTCCGATGATCCACGGGGCAGTTACCGTGGAAGATCAAAACCTGTTATCAGACTGTTACCGTTCCTGTCTGGAACTTGCAGCAGACTATCAGTTGAAAAGTATCGCCTTTTGCTGTATCTCTACGGGAGAGTTTCATTTTCCCGATGAAAAAGCTGCCGAAATAGCAGTACAGACGGTACAGGACTATCAAAAGGAAAATCAAAACAGTCCGGAGGTGGTTTTTAATGTATTCAAAGACAGCGACTGCAAAATCTATAAGCAGTTATTGGGATCATAAAATATCCATGCTGGCAGATGAGCATGGATTCGGTTTTCTCTTTTGCACTGAAAGTACATAAGAATGTGAAAACGCACTTTAGTTAGATGGTTCCGTGTTATTGTTTCCGGGACTGGAAATAAGGCAGAGTCAACGCCGGATACTGCAAAAACTTTCCTGTATATCCGGCACAGAGGAAGAACAAAAGCACATGATGAAAAAATATTAGAACTGGACACTGAATATAACGGGTTTTGCCTGTTTTTATATTCAGCGTCCAGTTTTCATTTATATTGAGACGTTTAACTTAACGTCTTTGCTCTGTGCGATGTCGGCTGCATTGGCTGTGCCGGAAGAGGAATAGAAAACCGGACCGTCGGGCAGGGCGGCTGTTCTGCCGCCAACGGATTGTGCAGAGAGTGAGTGTCCTTCGGAACTGATTTCTACGGTGTCCGCTTTCGGAAGTATAGGAGCGGTTTCACCGGGCATATTTCCGTCGTCGGAGGCATTAACCGCCGTGTCAACACTGTCTGTTCCGCTCGGGACTGCGTGATCCGCCGGCGTCTTCTGCGATTCGATTCGTGCCTGTTCTCTCTGGGCCTCCAGTTCTTTACGTTCTTCGCGGCTTTTTTCAATTTTTTCTTCAAGTTCCTGCTTTGCTTTCTCTTTCGCCTCCTTGGCTTCTTCCTTCATGCCTTCCTCGGCCGTATTCTTATACTGGTCAGCGCGGTTCTCGAAGTCATTGACATAGCCCATGGCCCGTTCCATGGTGGCGGTATCGTCTTTGCGGCGGGCTTCCTTAAACACTCTCATGGGAACATTTGTCATATCCATATTGGTGCGCGCGCCGATGAGACCTTCCATTGTCTTGGTATGCATAGTAATCGTAGTACCTCCTCTTCTTAGTTTATGGCAGACTGTTCACATAGTCCTCTTACACAAGACAGCATGAGCGATGTGTAAATGCCTGCAGAGAATACACGGGCATTGCGTAAGTGCAGTGACCGTCTTCTGCAATTATGTTCTCGACTAAGTCGAAGGGGAATATAAGCTATATGTATCATATAGACATTTTGAGGTCATATACGGCACAGTGCCGGCGGCGGATCAATATCCAGCCTTCTGCATCTTGGCCGTAAAGTTGTTTTCTGCCATGCATATGAGGCAGTCGCAATACTGCAGGCAGAGTGCAAAATTGTATTGCGTATCATAGCAGCAGACAGTCCTGACCGGAAGGAACGGATCACCCCATACACGGAGTCGGCGCGAGCAGAACTGTAACGCGAAAAATATCATCCCGGGCGGCTATTTGGAGCGTACCGTTGTATTTCTCTGCGGCTTCCCTGACATTGCGCAGTCCGATTCCGTCTTTTCTGTTTCCGGACTGCGGCATACTGTTGGCTATTTCGATCAGGAGGCACTTTTTAACCATATGTGCATGAACTGTAATAAAAGGGTTTGAATCAGCGGGCAGCTTTTGACAGGCTTCCAGCGCGTTATCCAGCAGATTGCCGAAGATCACGCAGAGATCGAAGTCATCCACCGGACAGTCATGTGGAATGTGTACGTCGCATTCCCAGCGGACGCTGCCGGAGTCTGAGAGGTCCGACTTTTTGTAATAGAGCAGAGCGTCTACAATGCTCTTACCGGTCATATCATCAGCATATTGCAGCGCGCCGGCTTCTGACATCTGGCGCAGGTAATCAGTCATTTTATCCCATGCCTGATGATCTATAAGCCGCTGTAATCCGATAATATGATTTTTCATGTCATGCCGGAGCCGTTCCAGGCTGCTGTACTGTGTTTCCAGCATTTGATAAAAAAGGACCTGCGAGCGGTACCGGTCTTTTTGCTTCTGCTCGATGTCGATCCGGTTCATGCCGAACAGGTAGAAACATACTCCGCATATGCAGAGGGCTGACAGGGTGCAGATTCCTGCATAACTGAAAAGCTCGTTATAATACGGATTGAGAGAATCACTGCCGCGCAGCAGGATACCGCGGCTTGCGCACAGATCAATAAAATCCCATAGAATGACAATGCCGAACAACGGTATGGATACCGTGAGATACCAGCGGGGCAGATGATCAGCGAATAAGTCTGTCATGCGTTTCGTCAGAAAAACGATGACGCTGATGGTACAGATGGTGTCGATGATGACAATCGGATATTCCAGAACGTAAGAGAGCAGAAGCGTATATTCTATCTGTGCTGTGTGCAGGATCACCGAAATCAGGCAGCTCAGAAAGGATTCCGTAAAATGTGACAACAGGGAAATAGCGGAAAGAAGAATGGAAACCGCTAACATTTTCTGAGGCTTATGTCCGGCATATAATTGCAGAACCCAGAAGATAAACAGGCATTGCGAGAGCAGGGGCAGCAGGCTGTGGAAGGGTGACATCGTTGTAATGCGCAGAAGAAACCAGTCCTCGAGAGAAAGTAAAGTGCCGGAAACACCCGGACCGTGGAGGAGACAGTAAAGCCTGAGCCAGGTTACAACAGGGGGTGCCGCTGCCAGTAGCAGAAGAAAAAGGTTTCTGCGGCTGCGGATACAGATAAAATGTCCGGTACAGAAGTGATGCATTGCCCATGCGTAACAGATACTGCAAAGCAGGGTAAAGCTGACTTCAAGATACAATAATATTTCCGTTTTCATAGCGTTGAAATGCCTCCGTTTCTGCGCATGTATTCGAGGACCGCTGTGCAGAATGATTCATATCTGCGTTTAGCAATCAGAATTTTCTCACCGTTATCAAGGGTAACTTCTGTTTTGCTATAAATGTCCACGTATTTTAAATGGATCAGATAGCTTTTGTGGCAGCGAAAGAAATCTTTGCCGGAAAGCGCTGTTTCCAGAGCGCCGATTTGGCCGTACCATGAGAAAACGGTATTTTGGCCGTGTGCCTCTATCATTCTGCCGCGGATTTCAAAGTATCTGATGTCGTCGAGATAAAGTTTGCGGGTTTGGCGGTCCCTGGATATGATCATATAGTCTTCTGACGTGCGGTTTAATTTAGCGCTGCACCTTTGGAGTGTGCTGCGAAGCTTCCGCTCATCTACAGGCTTAACCAGATAATCGAATGCCTCCACGGAAAAGGCGTCAAAAACATACTGTCTGCTGGACGATACAAAAATCAGAATCTTGTCGGAAAAGTTCTGACGGAACAGTTCAGCGGTCTGCATACCGTCCATTTCGCTCATCATAATATCGAGGAAAATAATGTCGAACGTTTCCGGGGCTTGTAACAACTGCCTGCCGCTGTTATATTGTTTTATGATGTGCGGGATGTTTAATTGGTCCAGTAAGGTCCCAATCTGTCTGCTGAGGTGGACACATTCCCGTATTTCGTCGTCACAGACTGCGATCATAAGCATAGGGTTACCTGCTTTCTTGGCAAAGTTTGATGCGGCCCGGCGGATGGGCGCTGGTGTAAGAAACTTATCTGTAGAGACAGCTTTTCCTAATATATCGGTTTAAGCGGCTGTAAATTTGATCCGGTGTCATAAGCGGGCGGGTTCATGGTGTGAGCGGTGTGGGAATGAAGTTAAGGTTAAGGCGGTAAAGTACTGTTTGATATCTTAAACAGAATAAGAAAAATCAGGACAGCCGATGGATGAAACTTGAGAATTTCTTGAGATTTATGTGACAGAATATACTTGGGAGTATGATGATTGCGGCGCTTAGAATGCGTGATAGCAGAAAGAGGCATGTATGCGGCAGAAATTATTGATCGTGGATGACGAACAGGGCATTGTTGATATGATGAAAAGCTATTTCGAACGGCAGTATGATGTACTGACAGCGTATAACGGCAGAGAGGCAATGGTCAGGGCGGCGCAAAAGCCGGATCTGATCCTGCTGGATATTAACATGCCGGGGATGGACGGGCTTACGGTCTGTCAGAACATCAGGGAATATGTCAGCTGCCCGATTCTTTTTCTGACGGCGAGGGTGGAATCTTCCGACAAGATCATCGGTTTTCAGGCAGGTGCGGACGATTATATTGTGAAGCCGTTTGACCTGGATGAACTGGCGGCCAGGGTGGCGGCACATCTGCGGCGGGAGAGAAGACGGCAGGAGAGTGGCAGCGTCCGTTTCTTCAGGGAACTGGCAATTGATTATTCGGGACGGTCGGTGATGGTCGGCGGGGAGCAAGTCTCTTTATCCAGAAAAGAGTTTGATATCGTGGAACTGCTTTCCTTAAATGCGGGTCAGGTGTTTGACAGAGAGCGGATCTATGAGCGGGTCTGGGGGATTGACGGTGACGGAAACAGCGATACGGTCATGGAACATGTCCGCAAGATCCGCGCCAAGCTGGCGGGACATACAATGCACAGTTACATCGATACGGTCTGGGGGTGCGGGTATAAATGGAATGGTTGAAAAATATGGGATTAAAGAAATCTTTTGTGCTGTTGTCGGCAGTGGGGGTGGCGGCTGCACTGCTTCTGATCGGCGGTGTGTTTTACGTTTGCGGCAGGATCAGCGCGCAGTATCCCAACGGCGGTGTGGTTATCACCAGTGACGGCGTGATAAAGGAACTGCCGAATCCGACGGAGGAGCAGAGGCTTATTGTGCAGGCGGTGGAAGGAGTCAGGCTTTTCTTATGTATTTTGATTCCGATGGTATGCCTGAGTTTTGCCGGTATGATATTTTACCGCTGGAAACTGAAAAAACCGATTACCGTTCTGCAGGCGGGTACGACGCGGATCAGGGAGCATGATCTGGACTTTACGATTCCGGAAGTGTCGGGGGACGAACTGGGACAGGTCTGTGCGGCGTTTGAGACGATGCGGGGGGAACTGCTGCAGACGAATCAGGAATTGTGGCGGCATGCGGAGGAGCGTAAGCGGCTGAATGCGGCTTTTTCCCATGACCTGCGTAATCCCCTAACGGTATTGAAAGGAACCGTGAAACTGCTGCGTCAAGGGGCGGCAGATGAGCATGTATTGGATCGGATGGAGACTTATGTGCTGCGGCTGGAGCAGTATGTGGAAGCAATGAGCAGTGTACAGCGTCTGGAACAGCTGCCGGTGAAGAAGACGGAAGTGAAGCTGTCGCTGCTGCGGGATGAGGTGGAAGAGACGGTGCGGCTGCTTGCGCCAGGCGTGAATGCGGAAGTGGCCGTGGGCCGCGCGACGCAGAGGATGCCGGAGGCTTTCGGAAGCGATGGGCGTGCATTATCGGCCAGGAAAGCCCGGATCACGGAGGGGAGAAGCCCGGGTGACGGTACAGAGTGTACAGTGGAAAGTGTACCGGTGGATCACGGACTGTTCCTGACGGTGGCGGAGAATCTGGTCGGAAATGCGGCGCGGTATGCGAAGAGCAGGATTTGTGTGGAGCTGGCAGTGTGTGAGGGGGAACGACTTTCTTATTATAAAGGTAGGAAAAACGGCCTGTTTCTCATTATGACGGTTACAGACGACGGCCGGGGATATCCGCCGGAACTGGTGCAGGAGGGGCCGAAACCCTTCGGGAGAATGGAAGAGGACGCGGCGCATTTTGGCATGGGATTGTATACCAGCCGGATGTTGTGCCAAAAGCATGGCGGGGCGCTTTTTCTGGAAAATGGAAAAAGCGGCGGCGCCAGCTCCATAGCGGTTTTTCAGATATAGATACCGGATTTCAGATTAATATCCGGCCTTTTGCATTTCCTCCATGAAAGCACTTTCCGTCATGGAGGTTCGTGCGGCGGCGTCTTTGATGGAGAGCAGGTCGTCATGAACGAGGTCATATAAGGTTTTTAGTTTTCCTTTTTCCATACCCTTCTCGATTCCTTTTTCTATACCCTCTTCCATAGCATGTTCCCATATTTCATCAATTACATTATTTGCCATATCGTGCTCCTTTCTTTCTGCCTGCGGCAGCATTTCTTTCAGTTTTCCGGTATTTAACAGGATGCCAAGGGTCCAGTATGTTTCCGGATCTAAATGCCGGCATTCTTCATGTTCCCTCGCATATCGAATGAAATTTCCCCAGTCTTTCCGCCTGTTATACAGTTCAAAAAGTGTCCTCAGTTCCGAACGGTATACACTGTAATCCTGTTCTTCTGATAAATTCAGAAACTGCAGTGGATATTCCGGCACGAGTCTTTTGATTTCATGTGCCAGAACAGGATCTGCTCCGAAGTCAAGAATGTCATGCAGGCTTCTGGCACCGTTCCATGGTTCTTCGCCCCAATATACGACAAGTGTGATAACCGGATGCAGACGGTCACTGTTCCGGATTCCGGAGAGAAATTCTCCGGGAGCAGTCTGAACCGCAGATACCCGGTTGTTACGCCTGATTTCTTTCAGTTGTCTGTCATAAGAGAGGGCGTCCTGCAACATCACGCGGGCAGGCATGCTGTAATCAATATGCTGTTGGTTGGCCACAGTCCAGACGGCGAAAAGGCTTCCATCCTTTGTCTGCTTCATGGTGATATCACTGATGCGTTCCACAATGGACTGTTCATCTGATTTGGACTGCACTGTGCCGGCATCCGAAAGTTCATCTGCGTCAATAATCTGCCTGCCCTGAAAGATACTGCCGTTCAGGAGATCGGCGTACCGCCCCGGTTCAGACAGGTAGTCCTTGAGAGTTATGTCGTTCTTACCCATTGGTAAATACCTCCTTCTGCAGAAGGCACTTCTCTCAACGAAACCTTCTGCTTTATTCATTTGATCTGGAATAAAAGCATGATTTCGTCAAGATACCCGTACGGGTGAGATTTCTGTCCGGCGGACAGAAAATGATGCTGTGATAAGAAATATATGCTTTAGCGAAAGTATAACACGGACAGTACGGTTTGTCATTTGTTTTTTTAATATTTATACAAAATTTACAAACGAAATATTGTTAATTATAAGACCGGAGCAATTTTAGATATTTTGTATTTATTTAATGCAGTTAACTGGAAATACGGGGATTTCTAGTTAGCACTGTGAAAAAAAATAAATGTCCTTGAGAATTCTTTGAGATTTATCCGATAGACTTTTCTCAGGCTTAGAAAATGAGAATGTCTAGCAGGAATGGAGGATTTTTATGAATATCAGGGCAAAAGAATTATCGAAAATCTACGGCAGCGGTGAGAATAAGGTCATTGCCTTAGACAAGGCGGATCTGGAGATTCGGGAGGGAGATTTCATTTCTATTATGGGGCCGTCGGGCAGCGGTAAGAGTACGCTCCTGCATTTGCTGTCGGGGCTGGATCATCCTACGTCGGGGAGTCTGACTTATGACGGAAAGGATATCTACGCAATGAGCGACAAGGCACTGTCGGCTTTCCGGAGACAGCGGATCGGGTTTATTTTCCAGCAGTTTAATCTGCTTCCGGTACTGACCGCGCAGGAAAATATCATGATGCCCATGCTGTTAGACGGCAGGCAGCCGGACAGGCAGTATCTGGAGGAACTGGCGAAGCTTCTGGGAATCAGCGGGCGGCTGACGCACCTGCCTCACGAGCTTTCCGGCGGGCAGCAGCAGAGGGTGGCGATTGCCAGAGCTTTGATTACAAAGCCGGATATTATATTTGCCGATGAGCCGACGGGGAATCTGGACAGCAAAAGCGGCGGGGAGGTCATGGAACTGTTGGAGAACAGCTGTCGGAAAATGGGAAAAACGCTGGTGATCATTACCCATGACAACCGGATCGCAGAGCGGGCCAGAAGGCAGTTCGTGATCATGGACGGGGTAGTCATGGAGAAGGACAGCGTCCGGCCGTTGTAAATTGTGATAAGTGGAAAAAAGAAAGAGAAAAAGGAAAGGAACACAGGGTATGAAATCATATTTAAGTCTTGCATGGAAAGAGTTAAAGGCGCAGAAGGTAACATCTGTGCTGATCCTGCTGGCAGTCATCCTGTCTACGGTGGCGACGACGGTGATGGGGCAGTCCGTAGGAATCCTGCAGTCTATGCGCAGGGAGCAGGCGGCGGGATTGAACGGCGACCGCTACGCCACATTGCACCAGTTGACATGGGAGCAGAGCAAGGTACTGCATGAGGATGCGCGGTTAAAAGATGTGGGTACCTGGATCAACGTAGGGGATCTGGAACTAGAGAACAGTTCGCTGACCCTTTTCCTGCGGGAGTATTACGGGGACGCGCTGTCGGCTTATCCGAGTATGGGGGCGGTCAAAGAGGGGCGTCTTCCGGAAACATCGGGAGAAATCGCACTGTCGGAGGAAACACTGAAATATCTGGGACTGGAAGAAAAGATCGGAGAAAAAATCAGGCTGCCTTTGGAAGTAGGTCTTTTGATCGACGATCAGCCCAAGTATGAATATACGGCGGATTTTGTGCTGACGGGTATTCTGGAAAATAATTATCTGGGTTATGCAACGGGTACATTGAGCGGCATCGTGGGCGAGGGCACGGCGGAAAGTCTGCTGCCGGAGCGGTATCTGAGCTATTCTACGGATTATAAGACGGTCGGAAAGAAGGAGCTTTTGGCAGTGACGGAGGAACTGAGAGACAGACTGGGGATACAGGAGCGGCAGGTACAGTACAACTGGGTGTTATTAGATGCCATGGGAATTGAATATCCGGATAAACAGGGAAATATACAGACAGAAGGTTTCCCGTTTATGATGGCGGCCTGTATTATGGTGGGTGCACTGATTCTGCTGGCAGCCGGCCTGGTGATCTACAATATCCTGAAGGTTGCCGTGATGAAACGGATCAGAGAGTATGGCACACTGCGGGCCATGGGCGGGGAGCGCACGCAGCTGTATGCGCTGGTTACGGTGCAGATCATAGCGCTTAGCGTGATCGGCCTTCCGCCGGGCATGCTGGCGGGAGTCCTGTTGTCCAGGGGAATCCTGATTGCAGCCACAGGGATGCTGAATCCGGAAATGTTTATGGCGGACAGTACGGAGCAGTTAAACGAGATGATTGCGGGGAGCGGTACGGGAGGAATACTGCCGCTGCTGCTTAGCGTGGTGGTGACGCTTTTGTTTGCGGTGCTGGCGGCGTACCCTTCGGCGGTATATGCGTCTCGTGTTTCGCCTACGGTTGCCATGAGCGGGCAGCAGGTCAGGGTGAAGCGGCGGCGCCGTAAGATGAGAAAGATCCGCAATTTTGAGGCGTTCTATGCCCGGCTGAATCTGCGGCGTAATCGCGGCAGGACGGTAATCACTATTCTTTCCATGGTAATGAGTATTACGGTTTTCGTGACATTACAGAGTTTTAGCGGTCTGCTGGATGCGGCAAGCGGCGTGCGGGCAATGCACACTGGAGACTATAGTGTAGGCGGCAATGCAGCGGCAATCACACCGGAGGAAGCGGCGAAAATGGAACAGCGGGAGGATGTGGAAACCTTGTCTACCACGAAGCTTACCGTCTATAGTCCGGACGAGACGAACCAAATGCCTATCGATCTGGATATCTCTCTGCAGCCGGCAGAGACGTTCCAGATCGCGGCGCTGGATGAGGCGCGGATTGCGGGGTATGAATTGCAGACGAAACTGACTGCAGAAGATCTGGAGGCAATCCTGCGGGGAGAAGCCTGCCTGGTGGTGAATCCCATAGCTATTTCCTTTGAGGGACAGGAGGTACCGAGGACAGAGCTTCATAAAGGAGACATCATTACCATAAACGGCAGGAAAGTGCGGGTGGCAGGTGTGACAGCAGATCCGGTCAGCGTAAACAACGACGGTTTTATCAATGGTGTACAGGTGATCGGCGTGGATGCGCTCTATGATGAGCTGGTGGGAGATGACAAGTATGCAGAGTTGTATCCTGCTCTGCGGGAGGAGGCTGATCCGGAAGTGTTTGAAGCATGGCTGGATGGCTGGTGCAGTGACAATCCGGGTACCCACTGGCTGTCCTACCGGCAGTCGGACGCGCAGACGGCGGAGAGCTTCGAACAGATCCGGCTCCTGTGCTGGGGACTGATCCTGTTTATCGGGCTGATCGGTATTCTGAACATCATCAATACGGTTTATACAAACATTCATACCAGAGTCAATGAGATCGGAATGCAGCGGGCCATTGGCATGAGTAACAGAAGCCTGTATAAGACATTCTTGTGGGAGGGGGCTTATTACGGACTGATCGCTTCCGTGGCCGGCAGTATCTGCGGGTATATCTGTACGATTTTCGTGGCGGCTGCCGAGAATGACAGTTTAAGACTCAGCGCATTTCCGGCAGTGCCGGTTCTGGAAGCTGCTGCGGTATCTGTGGCGGCCTGCCTGATCGCCACGGCGGTTCCGCTGCGGGGGATCGGGAAGATGAGCGTGGTTGAGTCCATCGAGACGGTGGAGTAAAATGAGTGTGTACAAAAGTAAGGCAAAAGTAAGTCCCTGACTGCTGCAATGCTGTTGGTGCTGTAGAAATGCCGATTATGTTGCAAGACTGTAAATAGATTTATGGACTCCCTATAATCAAATCTGTGCTTATTATTATGGTAAATTGTTTTATGGATTGACGGAAGAGAGGGAGAACATGGTATTGCGACGATTAATGATATTTGCACTGGCCGGTATGCTTGTGTTTGAAACGCCGGCGGCTGCATATGCGGCGGGAACGGCACCGGTGGTGGAGAGCAGTGTTTCTGCCGGTGATGATATATCCGTATTACCGGCAGAACTGCCGACGGACAGTGTCGAGCAGGAAGAAAATCATGATGGCGTGAACACGGACCGGAACGACGGCAAAGAGGACACGGAGCCGGATCATGGCAGTGTGGATACAGACCGGAATGATGGCAGTGCGGGTACCGGGCAGGGAGGCGGCAGTACGGAAGAGGAGTCCGGCGGTGCAGACCAGAGCGGCGACGATATCGATCCGGACAATACAGACCGGGATAACGCCGATAAAGTTTCAGATCAGGAAACGGAAACCGGACCGGATGCAGATGACAAGACGACAACGGCTGAGCCGGATCAGACAGTTGAAGCCGAAAAGCAGCATAAGTTCAGCGCCAGTATTGCGGAGGACTTTACCGCGCTGACGCTGCAGGCTGTGCTGGAAGGATACGGGGAAGAAGTGTCTGCTGCCGCCCTTACATATGAATATACAGATGCGCTTGGAAGGGTGCGGCGTGATCAGGACAACGTGCCGACGGCTATCGTAAAGGGAGAAGACGGAAGCTATACGCTGACCAGAACTGTGGAAGCGCCGGTGCTTGTAGCAGCGGAGGTCTATGCGGTCAGGCTTGCGGTTCAGTATAAGGATACAGACAGCGAAAAAGTGGTGGAATTATCGGAAAATATCGAAGTGACGACACCTGCGGCCTGCTATGAGGCGGACAAAATCATTTTTACCTGTGCGCAGAATGATGAGGATGAGTCAAAGCTGGACTATGCGCTTGTATGGGAGAAGGACAGTGCGCCTGCACCTGAGAGTGTTCGGGTCTATTACAGGCCGCAGGGCAGCGGTGCGAATACTTACAGTGAGAGCACTGCCGTACTGGCGGACGGGGCGGCTTCGCATTCTGTATCCGGGCTGATACCGGGCTGCACTTATGAGCTGGAGATGTTTGCGGGAGGCGTGCGCAAATCATGTGTACAGAAGCTTACAAAAAGTACGGGAATCTCACTTGGCTATGTAGAGGGAGACAGTGCTTCGACCGGTGTATATGATGTGACCCGCACGCTGAAAGTGCAGGCAAACGACGAACAGCCGCTGGCGGAAGCGTATTATGTGACAATGTCTTACGCGCCGAAGGGCGGCGAGCCCGGACCGGGGATTGTTACGGACGATCAGCTTGTATTGACGGCCCAAAACAACTATCAGGCGACGGTGTGTACAGCGGATTACAGCGGCATATGGCTGCATCCGGATACGGAATATTCTCTCGTCTGGCAGGTGGAGGAAGCGCAGGATTCTGCGCAGCCGGCTGCAGTGTTGTATGAGACTATTCGTACAGGAACTTCAACGGTGGAAATGAAGCCGACGATAGAAGGGCATGAACACTGGAGATATCGTGTTACCCTGGCCGCGGAGGACGTGGTCAATATGCAGGCAAACAGTTCCAGACAGGTCAGTCTCTACCCTTATCTCAGGAAAGCGGGTAAATCTGATTTTGTATTAGACAGCGTTACCGGGGTGCAGTTTACTTCCGCTAATAAATACAGCAATGTGCTGGATCTATGGATGCTGAATGAAAATACGGAGTATGAACTTTCCCTGCGGGATGAAAATAATATGGCGGAGTATGTCCGTGTATCTTTCCGGACGCCGCCGGACTATCGCACACTGTCGGACGCGGAAGCGAGCATTGACACCGCAACTTCTGCAGTTGACGCTAAAGTGACATTTCAGGTGCGTCTGAATGACAATGTAGAGCGGGAGTACACCTACATTATTTTCTATCGCAGGGAAGTGGGCGGGACAGAGCCGCCCATGTGGGTCTATATGGACAAGGTGATGACACAGTCCATCACGCAGACCGTGAAATACACGAATTATGAATTCAAAAGAGGCTCCACATATGAATATGCCATAGTGCTTTCGCAGGACGGATATCGTGTGGACCCGGATTTTGTGACAAAAGAAGGCTGGAAGCTGACGGGGAAGATTCAGGTGCCGGAGGCGGTTTCTGTTACCAGAATTACCCTTGATCCCGCTGTGCTCTATCTGAATACTGCTTTTCCGGATGAAGAGGGGTATGGCTGGCAGGAAGTGGAGGTGCTGGCGGAGCCTGCGGATGCAAGAAGAATATTCAACGCCAGCTGCAGTAATAAGAATGTGGCGGATACGGACAGTACTTCTTCCGGATACAGGATCAGGGCACTCGAACCCGGCGAGGCGGTATTCACGGTGGAAAGTGTGCCTGCTGATGATGAGACAGAGACGGTTACAGGGGAATGTCTGATTAAGGTGGTGAATTATCAGGTTCGCTATCAGGAGGCGGGCAGTGATCAGGCCGTACCGCTGGAGGATAATCTGATTAAGGTGCCGAAGAGGCAGCCGCTTGACGGGAAGCTTGTACTGTACAGCATCAATGCGGACGGAAGCGAGACGGTGGTGCCGGAAGATGCGTATACGATAGAATCAGGCAGTGAGAGCGTCGTCACTTTGAAAGACGGTGTGCCGCAGGCGAATTATATGGGGACCACGAAGCTTTTCTTTAAACAGAAAGGTGTTCCGGAGGGCTGGAAGTCTTACGTCACATGGACGACACTGCCGCCGGGCAGGCGGTTTTCTGTTACCGGAATTACTTCTGCCGATAAGGATTATCCGGCGGTTGAGAACGGGGATGGCTATAAGATCGTCTGCGCGCCGGATATCAAATACAAGGTGGAGGGAGAGATCAGTTCCGGAGAAAAGTATGATCCCGAACTCTTTTTGTGGACGATAGAAGATACGCAGATTGCTACGGTGGATGCGCTTGGATGGATCAGTGCGGTCAAGCCCGGCGAGACGGTACTTATGGTGGAACCGAAAAACAAGAATGACGGTACATGGTCTATGAAGGATCCCCTCCGCATTCCCATTACCGTGACGCAGATTCCGGAGATCAACAAAACGTATTCCTGCTTTGCGATTACGAATATTCATAAGAAACTGGGTGATCTGGAATGTCCGCTGGAAGGCTGGGAGTGGGAATATCCCGAGACACGGCTTGTTGTAAACGGAGCGGCAGGAGAGAGTACGGCGTATCCTTTCTATATGGTCTGCCGGCAGGATGGCAGCTATCCGCGCAGGTGCAGGGTAGATGTTTATATGGGTGAAGTGACGGGGATGTCCGTCACGGATGACGGACACGAAGGCGTCGTAGAAGTGAGCGCCGACGAAGAGGAAAACGGCGACACGATGTCACTGAAGCTGCAGGCAGAGTATTACGGAACCTATAATCCGTATCTTGGAGAGTCCAGCCGGTATCAGCATGAATGGACGCTGCCGGACGTGCCCGGACTGCAGATCGACATGGGAAGCCATGTGACGAACAGCGGTCATGACCATTATGATTTCAAGGTCAGGGCAACACGGCCGGGGACTTATACTTTAAGACCGACGCTTACTGTTAAGGATATAAACAGCAATACCAAAGCGGTATTTAGGACAACCTATAAGATCAGGGCAGTGAAGGACCCGCTGGCGAAGAGCATTGAACTGACGCCGGATCTGGGGGAACAGGAGGGTCTCTCATATGATCAGCGAAATAACAGGGTCGCGATTGATGCAGAACTGCTCGGAAAGGACGGTACAGGCCTGTCGGCAGGCACGGGTGCGGTTGACGGGAATGCTCCGGATACATTTGTCATTCATGCAGCGGTGAAGGGCAGAACCGGGCAGGAACTGGACACAAAGCTTACGTGGAAGAGTTCAGATAAGAAAGTGGCTGCGTTAAGCGTATCCAGGGATACGCATACGGTCACGGTATCCCTGAAAGGTGAAGGACATGCGACGCTTACGGCTGTGGCAAAAGATATATCCGGCGTCAGTGCACCGATGCGGGTCGAGATCCGGAACCATGAGCCGAGGGTCAATATTTCCAAGATCAAGGTTAATACGGTATATGATTATACACAGGAGGCCGGTAGAAAACTGGCGCGGGATTTCTCCGGCGTACTGGAGATTCTGCCGGTGTACGGGGAAAAGATTCAGAATGTGCTTTTGTATGAAAAGGAGGCGGCGGATCACGGGAACAATGGATTGACGCTGTATGACTGCGGTAATTATGAGTGGATCATATGTCCGGATGAAGGACTGGAACCAGGAGAACTGCAGCGTACTTTGCTGATCGAAACGTCTGCAGGAAAGACCTACGAATATCCGCTGCGGATATCGCTGGTGGAGAAACAGCCGAAGGTGGCGGTAAAGCAGAAGAAGACGGTTAATCTTTTCTACAGGCATTCGGCAGCCGAGTTCTGGCTGGATGTACCGGTGGGGCATAAGGACATCAAGGAGACGAGATGGGAGAGCCAGGCGGGAGAAAGCGACCAGGGCTTCGGACCGGAAAGCAAGGGGATATCGATCTATTCGTCAGGCGGCCTGCCCTTTACCTCGTTCGAACAGAGGGAAATTCAGCTGAATCAGAAGAATAAGCCTGTAAATCCCGATGTGTTGAAAGGCAGTCTGCAAATCACACTGGCGGGCTACAGAGAACCGTTTACGGTCAAGACTTCCATTAAATACGTGTATAAGAAACCGGTGCTTGTGACCAAAGCGTCTTCAGAGGCTATGAGTCCCGATGCATATACCATGTGGGGTACTTTTAAATTCTACAATAAGACGGATGCATGCGTGACATATTATGATCCTGAAGGAAGAGACAAGGAAACGTATTATCATGTGGTGAAATGCGACAGCAGCAATGTAGACATTAATATGAGCAATTTCAGTGATTCCTTCCGGTTTTATTATGTAAGAGACAGGACAGATGATAAGAAGACCAGTGAAAAGCTCACATTTACGGTGGAGGCAAAAGGCTGGCGGGAGCCGCTTCAGGCGGTCCACACGATTAAACTCGGTATGCCGAAAGCGTATCTGACTACGCCCCGGATCGTGTTTAATACGAACCGGCTAAGCGAGGCTGTTACGGAGGTGCGCTTGAAGGATGTGGTCTCTTCTGCTACCCAATATGAGGATATTGTGATCACAGGTAAGAGCGCCGGGGCAAGAAAGCTTCTGGACGAGGATCTGCTGACCATCAGGCGTGTCGGCGCTAAAATTACGATAAGACCTACGAAAGAAAAAGAAACCGTAGAGGGGAAAGGAATGCGCAGTGTGCTTCCGGCAGGAACGTATGCCTATAAGGTAGTGCCTTATTACAGAGATGTGAAGGGCGAGCGGAAGGCTGGTAATGCCATGACGCTGAATGTGCAGATCATCAATAAGACAATCACGGCAAAGGTTAAGACGAAGGGAACGCTGGATCTGACGAGAGCGCAGCCCAACTATGCGGGACAGGTGCAGATGATGAACCGGATTATCCTCAGCACGACATTTCGTAATATCGGTAATGATTATAAGGTAGAGAAGATGGAACTGACCGGTAATTACAGTAATTATTTCTGGTTTACACGGAATAGCGGGACAGCCGGCGGCAGTCTGAATCATAACGGCAACAAGCTGCGGGCAGGCATAAACTATAAGCTGTACATGCGGTATACAATTAAAATGGCGGACGGAAGTACTTTCCAGGTGGTCAGCGAGCCGTTTAACGTGAAGCCGAAGCATTCAGCCCCCAAGGTGAAGATTACAGGCAATAACCAGACGCTGTATGCATCGGCGGACAATGTGAGCAGAACCTACGGACTGGTGACACCGCAATACAAAGAAGCGGGTGGTTCGTCATATTTTTATAATCATCAGATCAGAAGCGCATACGGCAGTCTGGACTGCAATAAGGACGGCAAGCCTGATATCGAGGTGACGAAAGTTGGTACCGATTGGAGTTATCAATGTGATCTGTCCGTAAGCATTAAGGACAGAGACGGCGTACTGGCTGTTACGGGCGCAAAGGGTAAGACCTACACCATACCTGTTACGGTGCAGCTCAGGGGAAGAGACGGCATCAACAGAGACGTGAAGACCAGTATCAAAGTCACGGTGAAACGCTAGTAAGGCAGGGAGAATATCCGGTCGGGCATTTTGAAAAGGTGCAGAGAAAAAACTGAAAAGGCAAAATTAAACGGGTAAGAGACAGGAACGTCAATCTTACCCGTTTGCTTTTATATGATTAATTATAACAGAGACTGAGATGAAACGTTAAAACCGGATCAGTTCGCAGAACCGACCTTCTCGTTATCCACGAGGAAGGAATCGCCGTCTTCTACGATACATACCATGGTTTTACCGGTGTTTAATTCAATTTCGTTTCCGTCATCGTCATAATATCTGGTAGCGCCATAGTCCGAAGTTTTCTTCCAGTTTACATGGATTCCTCTGCCGTTAGTGAAGAACCATCCGTCTCTTGTGGTGTCATGACACTGGAATGCGAGATAACCTTTCTGGTCACGCACTTCATAATAAGTATTCTGAATGAGAATATTCTTAAAGGCAAGCTGTTTTCCGTTCGCTTTATCTACGTGAGGACCGTCCGCCTCTCCGGACAGGTGCTGGAATCTGTCATACAGACCGGTCTCGGAATTATATATGAAGTAGCAGTTTGTAACAGGATAGGTGGGAGACATGTCCACCTTATTCGCGGTAATGGCATTGCTGTACTGCTCCAGTGTATTGGGCGCACCCGCAGGAGCAAACCTGTAATGCTGCTCGTCCGAATAACCGTCACGATACTCCAGATCATAACCGAGCTTGCTGATATCTGCGAGAAGCCCTTTTGTATCGACATAAGCGTTATCGGTAGAGTTGCTTGTGTCTTTCGCACGCCAGAAATTGCTGCTGGACAGACCGTCGATATCCTCCGTATCTTTGCGGTTGATGACTTCGTCTATGTAGAACGGACCGCCGAAGTGGACATAGAAAGCGTCCCATTCAAACGACCAGTATACGTAGTAATCACGGCAGCTTCTCACATTACCGAGTCTGTCAAAATTGGTCCAGTCCTGAAAAAGTCCCATCAGTCTGGTAATACTTCCCTCCACATTGCATTCATACAGGACATCTGCGTTAGATATTCCGTACTGTGCCGCGGTTTTAGTGTTGGGGATCATGACGGTGATCGGTCGCGTATCATTTATTTCTTCTTTGATCCACTCATTTGTAATACGGCTGCGGACCATTCCAGGTTCCGGCGGAATGTCCTCACCGACTTCTTCTGACTCTTCTTCTGGCTCTTCTTCTACTTCCGGCTCGACAATGTCGTCGATCACTTGTTCAACAACAGGTTCTGCAACCTCTTTTTCTTTTCCACAACCAAATAGAAGAGTAGAAGATAAAGCTACAAGCAAAAGTACTTGTATTTTTCTCATTTCTAATCCTCTCTTTCTTATCATTTCGGGAATAACCCAACTGTTCCTAGTATATCATAAGCAAATAGGAGAGTCACTAGGAAAAAACGGAAAAAGTCCACAAAATGTTAAGAAATTATTACAGAAAGTTTGGGAATATGTATAGTCGCGCTGCGTCGGTTTCCTATGCCGGTTTTTCACCTGACTTTGCGAAATTGTATAAAAAAGAGATTATAATTTGCATATTTTTACCAATGGTTGTATTATAAAAAGCAGCAATTGTTCTTACACGGAGGGAAGCATGAAGAAAATTATTGTGACAGGCGCCAATGGACAGTTGGGACGTGCCATTAATTTACAGTATGCGGGGAGCACAGAATATGAACTGATCAACACGGATGTCGGTGAACTGGATATCACCAGAGTTGATCGTGTTATGGAGTTTGTACGGAACATACAGCCTTATGCGATCATTAACTGCGCAGCTTATACGGCAGTGGAGGCATGCGAGAACGAGGAAGACCTCGCGTTCCGGATCAATGCTGTCGGGGCCAGGAATTTAAGCATTGCCGCCACGGAGACGGGCGCGAAGCTCATGCATGTTTCTACGGATTATGTATTTGACGGGAACGGCACAAGACCGTACCGGGAGACAGATCCGGTGGGACCGCAGGGCGCTTACGGCAGAACGAAGCTTGCGGGAGAGGAGTTTGTCAAAGAGTTCAGCAGCCGGCATTACATTGTGCGTACGGCATGGCTGTACGGAGACGGTAAGAATTTTGTGAAAACGATGCTTCGTCTGGCGGAGACGAATGATAAGGTGAGGGTTGTGAGAGATCAGGTGGGATCGCCTACCAGCGCGAAGGAACTGGCGAAAGCGATCGCTTATCTGCTGCCGACGGATAACTACGGTCTGTTTCACGGAACCAGCGAGGGAGATTGCAGCTGGGCACAGTTTACCGAGGAGATATTCAGAATTGCCGGTAAAGATACCGTTGTGGAAGGAATTACTTCGGAAGAGTACGGTGCGGCGGTGAAGCGTCCGGCTTACTCGATTCTGGAAAATTATATGTTTAAGATGACGACAGACTTCATGTTTGCGGACTGGCATGATGCGATCGCGGAATATTTGCGGGAGATGCCCTGACAAACGATACAGGGTATAATATTATGAGAGAATGCAGCCGGTTATGATTTGCATGACAACAAGCAGCACCAGTATATATAACATTGACAGATTTGCTATGAGCGGAAAGGAAATATTCAAATATGCAAAAAACAGCTTTAATCACAGGTATCACGGGACAGGACGGTTCTTATCTGGCAGAGTTCTTATTGGAGAAGGGATATGAGGTGCACGGACTGATCCGAAGACACAGTATTTCCAACACAGGAAGAATCGATCATCTGATCAATTCCGAATATAACAAGGTAAAATTTTTTCTGCATTTTGCAGATACAACAGATTCCAGTAACCTTATGCGCCTGATCGCGGAGATTCGTCCGACGGAAGTGTACAATCTGGCGGCGCAGTCCCACGTCGGCGTGTCTTTTGACGTGCCGGAGTACACGGCGGAGGCGACGGGTGTGAGCACATTGAAACTGCTTGAGGCGATTCGCGTCAACGGCGGGACATGCAGGTTCTATCAGGCATCCACATCCGAACTTTTTGGCGGCATCCCGGAGACGGCGCCCCAGAGCGAGAAGACACCTTTTTATCCGAAGAGTCCTTACGGCGCGGCAAAGCTGTACTCTTACTGGATCACCGTGAACTACAGGGAATCTTATAATATGTATGCATGTAACGGTATTCTGTTCAACCATGAATCGCCGAGGCGCGGCGAGAATTTTGTTACAAGAAAAATCACGCTGGCGATTGCAAATATGATCGCGGGGAAACAGGATAAGTTGTCTCTGGGTAACATGAATGCGAAACGTGACTGGGGATTTGCAGGGGATTATGTAAAAGGCATGTGGCTTATGCTGCAGCAGGACAAGGCCGATGATTATGTGCTGGCCACAAATGAGACGCATACGGTCAGGGAGTTTGTTGAGGCGGCTTTCGGCGAGCTTGGAATTGCGGTTCGCTGGGAGGGAGAGGGCGTGAACGAGAAAGGATATGATGCCGCAAGCGGAAAGCTGCTGGTAGATGTGAATCCGGAATTTTACCGCCCGGCGGAGGTGGAGTTCCTCTGGGGCAACTGCGAGAAGGCGGAGCGGGAGCTCGGCTGGAAAAGAGATGTCGATTTCAAGAGACTTGTCGCTATGATGATGGATGCTGACCTGCAGGAGATCGCGGGGATGAGCTGTGTGGAATATAAGAGCAGACAGCAGTAAAAGATAAAGGTGATTAACAGGATCGCGGCAAAGAGCCGGATGCAAAACAGGTGATCCGTAAGATAAAAGAAAGGCATGGACTTCTATGCTGTCAGTGATTGTGATCTGGATATACATGTTTCTCACAACGTTTGTGATCGGATTCGGAATCCTGTGTGCGGTGACGCGGTGCGAGCCGTATCAGATCAGGCATATGGATTCCTGTCTGATCTGCGGACTGGCGGGTGTCACCGTATATGCACAGTTCGCCAGCTTGTTTGGTGGTGTAGGGCTGACTGCCAATATCATACTGTGTATGGTATGTCTGGTGACTGCGTGGAGTCTCCGGCACCGCATCGGCAGTATGCTGCAGGAGCTGTGGAAGCATATACAGGATAACCGGTCGGGAGAAAGAGGCAGAATGCTTGGCATATTGTTCCTCTTTTTACTGTTTGCTTACGGTACCTCACGGGGTGTGATTCATTATGATACCGGGCTGTATCATGCGCAGAGCATCAGATGGATCGAGGAGTATGGCGTGGTAAAAGGTCTGGGGAATCTGCATTGCAGACTGGCGTACAACAGTTCCTCTTTTGCGTTGTCGGCGCTGTACAGCATGGCATTTGCAGGCGGGCGGTCCTATCACTGCGCTGCGGGTTTTGTGGCGTGGATTCTGGCCAAAGTGTGTATGATGGAGATAACCGGCTCTCTGCGGCAAGGAAGGCTGCGAATGAGCGATTTTGCCAGAGTGATGGGTATCTATTATCTGGTTATTATTTTTGATGAGATGGTGTCTCCGGCTTCGGATTATTTTATGGTACTGCTGGCATTCTATATTGTGATCCGTTTTCTTGAACTGGCGGAGCAGGAGACAAAGGAGATCATTCCTTACGCACTGTTATGCGTTCTGGGCGTCTTTCTTGTAACGGTGAAACTGTCGGCGGCATTGATTCTTCTGCTGGTGATTTATCCGGCGTGTCGTTTACTGCGGGACAGGAGATGGAAAGAGACGGTGGTCTGCCTGTTGCTTGGTGCTGTGACGGCACTGCCGTATTTGATCAGGAATGTTCTGCTGTCGGGCTGGCTCGTTTATCCGTTTACGCAGATTGACCTGTTCAATGCTGCGTGGAAGATTCCGAAAGGCGTGGCAGATTACGACGCGAAAGAGATTCAGGTATGGGGCAGAGGCTATACAGATGTGACACGCTATGATATCTCTATGAAGGAATGGATGCCGGACTGGTTTCGTGCCCTGGCAGGCAGTGACAGACTGCTTGTAGCGGCGGCAGTCGTGTCGCTGGCTGTACTTTGTATATACGGGCTTGGTATGCTGTGCGGATGGTGGCGCAGACGGTGGGCGGTTCTGATCGTACAGGCGACAGTGGCGTGCTCTTTTCTGTTCTGGCTTTGCACTTCGCCGCTGATCCGGTATGGCTGCGTGTATGCGTATCTGCTGCCGGCAGTCGTATTCGGGAGTGTGTATGACGGCCTGATGTCCGCTGCTGAAAGTAAAGAGGAAACGGTTCTGGCAAAGGTGTGCAGGCGAGGTGTCTGGGTTGCAGTGTGGTTTCTGTTCGGATATAAGTGCGCTGCGCTTGGCGGAGAGATTGCCGGTTCCTTTGTGAATGATTACTGGATCGTTCAGAAAGACTATGAGAATTATGAAACACAGCCTTATGAGATGAACGGTGTGACATTCTACTACCCTGTAAAGGGGGATCAGACGGGCTATGAGGCATTTCCGTCCGCGCCGGCGAAGACGGAAGTGAAGTTTATGGGAACGTGTATAGAAGACGGGTTTTGCGCAAATGAATGAAAATTGAGGTATAAGGGAGAACAGGGATGAACAAGACAGACAAAATTTATGTAGCTGGACACAGAGGGCTGGTGGGCAGTGCGATCGTGAGAAACTTAGAGGCAAAGGGCTATACGAATGTGATCGGCAGAACACACAGGGAGCTGGATCTGATGAACCAGCAGGCGGTCAGGGATTTTTTTGAGGCGGAGAAGCCGGATGTGGTTGTATTGGCGGCGGCGAAGGTAGGCGGTATCAATGCAAACAATACGGCACCTGCGGATTTCGCTTATGAAAATATGCAGATTCAGTGTAATGTGGTCAAATGCAGCCATGATTATAATGTAAAGAAGCTGCTGTTCCTCGGCAGCACCTGCATTTATCCCAGAATGGCGCCGCAGCCGATCCCGGAGGATGCGCTGCTGACCGGTCCTTTGGAGGAGACCAATGAGGCATATGCGATTGCGAAGATTGCCGGTATGGAGATGTGCAGATTCTTTAAGCGGCAGTACGGGGATGACTTCATAAGCTGTATGCCGACGAATCTGTACGGGCCTTATGACAATTATGATCTGGAAGGTTCCCATGTCATGCCAGCTATGATCCGCAAGTTCCACGAAGCGAAGGTAAACGGTACGCCCACGGTGGAGTTATGGGGAACCGGTACGCCGCTGCGGGAATTTCTGTATGTGGATGATATGGCGGATGCCTGTGTATTTCTGCTGGAGAATTACAGCGGGGAGCAGCATGTGAACATCGGTACAGGCAAGGAAGTGACGATTAAAGAACTGGCTGAGACAGTGCAGAAGGTGGTAGGGTATCAGGGACAGATCGTGTGGAATAAAGATATGCCGGACGGTACGCCGCGCAAGCTGACTGACGTGACCAAACTGCACGGGCTGGGCTGGCAGCACAAGGTTGAACTGGAAGAGGGCGTGCAGCTTGCCTATCAGTGGTTTAGAGAGAATGTTGACTCTGCGAGAATGTAAAATAAAATGGATATCGTGAGGCTGAATCCCGTACTGTTTCGTATAATATTGTGCAGGCGATAACTTACAATTTACAGAATGTATATTTTCTGATATTATGTAAATGAACAACACAACTACGCGTTTAATACGTTAAGCGAAGGAGTTAAACAGGGAATGCTGCAAGAAAAAGTTTTGTCGAGACAGGAACTGGAACAGGCAATCTCGGGGTTCATGCTGGAATTGGGCGTGCCGGCGCATTTACGAGGATATCAGTACTTGAGAAGCGCTGTAGAGATGTGCGCGCAGGACATGGAACTTGTAGGCAGTGTTACGAAGCTGTTGTATCCGGATCTGGCAAAGATGTACCACACGACAGACCAGAAGATCGAGCGGGCAATTCGAAATGCAATCGAAGTGTCATGGGAGAGGGGAAACAGTGAATTGTTTGAGAGGCTGTTCGGATACAGCAATTCAAATGAGTACAGCCGGCCTACAAACAGCGAGTATATTGCGACAGTTGCGGACTATATCCGTCTGACATACGGACTGATATAGACGCGGGATCAGGGAAGAGATACGTCTCTTCCTTTTTTCGTTCAGGTATGCTAAAATAAACGCAGACTTGCCGGCAGATGAAAGACACTTGTATTTTACGGTTACAAATTCGCAGGCTGAGAGAAAGGTATGGAAGGTAGCATGAAATTGCTCAGCGTTATAGTGCCTTGCTATAATGAGGAAGAAAATATCAGGGATTTCTATGAGGAACTGTTTCGAAATGCTTCTTTTTTCAAAGAGAAGGAGATCGAAGTGGAACTGCTGTATATAGATGACGGGTCGAAGGACCGGACGGCGGAGGAAGTGAAGAAGCTGTGCAGCGAGGATAAGCGGGTGCACCTGCTGTCTTTTTCCAGAAACTTCGGTAAGGAAGCGGCAATATATGCCGGACTGCAGAAATCCAGAGGCGATTATGTGGTGCTGATGGATGCTGATCTGCAGGATCCGCCGGCGCTTCTTCCGGAGATGTACGGCTATATTGAACAGGGGTATGATTCCGTTGCTACGAGGCGTGTCACGAGGAAAGGAGAACCGCCGGTCAGGTCTTTCTTCGCCAGGATGTTCTACCGTCTCATGAATAAGATTTCCAAGACGGAGATTGTGGACGGCGCCAGAGATTACAGGCTGATGACAAGACAGGTGGCGGATGCAATCCTTGCCATGACGGAGTATAACAGGTTTACGAAGGGAATCTTCGGCTGGGTGGGCTACGAGACCAAATGGCTGGAATATGAGAACATTGAGCGCAGGAAGGGCGAGACGAAATGGTCCTTCTGGAAACTGTTTGCATATTCGCTGGAGGGTATCACTGCTTTTTCTACGGTTCCGCTTACAATTGCGGCCTTGATCGGCGCATTGTTCTGTGTGCTGGCGTTTATCATGATTGTATTTATCATTGTGAAAACACTGATATTCGGTGACCCGACTTCCGGCTGGCCTTCGCTTGTATGTATCATTATGCTTGTCGGCGGCGTACAGCTGTTTTGCCTCGGAATTGTGGGGCAATACTTGTCTAAGACGTATATGGAAGTAAAGAGAAGACCCATATACCTTGTGAAAGAGGATATCTGAATGAGCGGACTGGTCAGTATTATCGTGCCGGTATATCGGGCGAAACCGTATATTGCCGAGACAATCGCGATGGTAGTCAGACAGACATATACGGAGTGGGAGTTACTGTTAATAGAGGATGGCTCGCCGGACGGCAGCGCACAGGTGGTCCGCGATAAGCTGAGAGAGCATAAGTGGAACCGTTTGTCCGCAGACAGGCGGGACGTTCGGGGTGTGGGGGAGGAACAAGCACGATCCGTACAGGCGCAGGGCATCCACAGCGTTGAGGAATATATGGATGATAAAGACCGGCGGATTGTCCTGATCTGTAAAGAAAAGAATGAGGGGGCCGCCGCAGCGCGCAACACCGGGCTGGATATGGCCAGAGGGCGGTATATTGCGTTCCTGGACGCAGATGACATATGGTTTCCGGAGAAACTGCAGAAAGAATTGCTTTTTATGCAGGAGCGGCAGGCAGGATTCGTGTTCACGGCATATGAATTCGGTGACGAACAGGCGAAGCCTACCGGCAAAGTGGTACATGTTCCCGCACGGCTGACATACAGACAGGCATTGTCGCGGACGGTGATTTTCACAACGACGGTATTGTTAGACCGGGAGGTTATTCCGGACAGGCTTATGCACATGCCTTGTGTGGAGAGTGAAGATACGGCGACGTGGTGGCAGATCTTAAGGGCGGACAATACGGCGTACGGGCTGGATGAGGTACTGGCGGTCTACCGCAGACCGGCGAAATCTTTGTCATCCAATAAACTGACGGCAATCCGGCGGATCTGGAATCTGTACCGCCGTCAGGAGAAATTATCCGTGCCCGAAAGCGTACGTTATTTTATTCCCTGGGCATACCGGGCGAGTGTACGGCGGTTGTAGAGCGGCAGTGACAGAGCGCCGCGGATTACACCGGTCTTCCATGGGCGGACGGGGTAAACGCATTGCGGGCTAAACTTAAGAATGAGGTATGATCATGAAGCGCATCGAATCTCTGAAAAGACTTATCATATTGCAGTTATCTTTTATCGGACTGTTGATTCATACGGCAATCTATGCCTACTTCTGGTTTCAGGACTATTATCCGTATCTGCGTTTTCACGGCAAGGCGAAATTCTTCCGCAATGGACATTTACTGATTATTCTGATTTATTTTGTACTTCTGTTTTTCTTTGCCAGTATGTATGGCGTATTGAAGATCGGATATCTGAAAGCCACGGATGTTTTTATATCAGAGGCGTTTTCTCTGTTGTTTGTCAATGTGATCTCCTATTTTCAGATCTCGCTGATGGCGAACTGGGTCGTGAGCGTGCGGCCGATTGCAGCGACGATGCTCATACAGATCATTTTTTCGATTGTATGGGTGTTTGTGTGTAATACCTGCTATTACAAAGTATTTCCGCCCAGAGACATTCTGATTATTCATGGAGAGCGGCCGATCGATGATATCGTGGCGAAGTTTGAGTCGCGCAGGGAAAAGTATAAGATTGCAAAGAGCATGAACATTTCGGAAGGCATCGAAGCGGTAAAGAAGGAGATCGACGGAGAGTACGGTGCGGTAGTGCTGTGGGATATTCCCGTCAGTGACAGGAATTATCTGCTTAAGTACTGTTACAGCAGGTCGCTCCGCGTCTATATGATGCCTAAGATATCAGACGTTCTCGTCAAGGGAGCGGATCAGCTCCATCTGTTTGATACCCCGGTCTATCTGACGAGGGAATATTCGCTTAAAGTAGAGCAGCGTCTTGCCAAGCGGATGATCGATTTGATCTGTTCGCTGATCCTGCTGGTGATTGCTTCCCCGTTTATGCTGATCACGGCGATTGCGATTAAGGCTTATGATGGTGGTCCGGTCCTGTATAAGCAGGTGCGCTGTACGATCGGACAAAGAGAATTCTATATCCTCAAGTTCCGGAGCATGAAAGTGGACGCCGAGAAGGACGGCGTGGCAAGGCTGGCGTCCAAGAATGATACGCGAATCACACCGATCGGAAAGTTTATCCGTGCGACCAGAATCGACGAACTGCCGCAGCTGCTCAATATCCTGAAAGGGGATATGTCTTTCATCGGACCGAGACCGGAGCGTCCGGAGATCATAGAGCAGTATATGGAGGAGATGCCGGAATTTGCTTTTCGCATGAAAGTGAAAGCCGGACTGGCGGGATATGCACAGGTGTACGGCAAGTATAACACAACGCCGTATGACAAACTGAAACTGGATCTGACATATATCGAGCAGTATTCGGTATGGCTGGATTTAAAACTTATGCTTCTGACGCTCAAGATTCTGATTAAGCCGGAGAGCACGGAGGGTGTGGAGAATACGCAGACGACGGCGATGAAAGAGAAGTGATTCTTCCTGGCAATGAAGTGTAAAAGAGGAGACAATTTGGACAAGCGGGAGAGGTCTGGATATATGCGTGAGATCAGATATGCCGATGCGGGCATGGATTTGAAAAAACTGGGGCTGTGTTTTGTGCGTAAGTGCTGGCTGGTGGTGCTCGCGGCGATGATCGGGGCGGCACTCGGCGGCGCTTTGTATACGTTTGCGTCGGTGGTGCCGGAGGCGGAGCGGGAATACCGGGCGATGTCCAAGGTATATCTTGATTTTGAAGTGGATGAGACGGGCGAGGTCTATCAGCAGTATAACGGTTATACGTGGAATGATCTGATGGCGACAGATCCGATCCTGGACGTTACGATGCAATATCTGCCGGAGGACTATGACAGAACGGAGGTCACGGCGGCGACGAAAGCGGAGATTCTGTCCGACGTGCGGCTTCTCACAATCACGATCACGACACAGGATGCGGACAGGTGTGATGCGATCCTGAGCGCAACGGGACAGTCACTGACGGTACTGGGGAATACGGCAAAAGAATTCCGGCAGATCAGCGTGATTCAGACGACGGCGGCGCAGCTTGTGAAGGCGGATGACAGAACGGTGCAGGCGGTGACTGCCGGTATCGTGCTGGCGGTTGTGCTGACGCTGTTGGGGATGCTGTTTTACTATGTGCTGGATGACCGCATTATGACAGCGGGCGATCTGAAACAGGTGACGGATGTGCCGTTCATCGGTTATACGGGAGCCGGCGGGAGACTTCAGGAAGACTATGAGAATAATCTGGCGTATCTGCAGAAGAAAGCGGGCGGTGCTGCCACGCTGACCGTGACGCAGGGGAGACCGGCAGGGCAGGAGAAAGAGTCTGTGCTATGGGACACAGGGCTTGCCGCGCCGGTATGGGACAGACTGTGTGCAGCCGGCGGCGTGGTGATTGTGGTAGAATACGGTAAGGTACATGCTGTGTATCTTGCTTATGTACTTGAACAGCTCCGGCTCAGGGAGTGCCGGATCGCGGGGATCGGGATCAGCGGTGCCGACGGGCGATTCCTGCACAGATATTACGGACGTGCGTTCGGACGCGTGGACGAGGCGTAAAGGGGAGCGGTGCGCCGCGCGGAAATGAGGCAGACCATGAAAATACAATTACTGGTATCGGCGGTGAATCAGGACGTTCCCGCGCTGATTGGACAAATGCATATACGGACTGACGCGGTGGTGGTAAACCAGTGCGACCGGTACGGTTATGAAGAAATTACGGATACGGGGCACAGGATTCAGGTTTTCTCCATGAAGGAGAGAGGCGTGGGGCTGAGCCGTAACACAGCCCTGTTGCACGCGGGTGGAGAGATCTGTGTATTTTCCGATGAAGACATCGTGTTGTGCGAGGGATATGCCGATAAGATCCGGAAAGCGTATGAGGAACTTCCGGATGCGGATATGATATTAGTGAATGTGAAGGTGGCTCCTTCCAGACGGACATACTGGAATGAGGATATTCACCGGATCAATGGGCGCAATTACGGGCGTTATCCTGCGTACAGCATCACGGCCAGGCGGGATGCGCTGTTGCGGGCAAATGTGCATTACTCGCTCCTTTTTGGCGGCGGTGCGAAGTACAGCAACGGGGAGGACAGCCTTTTTCTGAAAGATTGTCTGAAGGCGGGGCTGCGGATCTATTCCCACACTGTCTGCATCGGGGAGGAGACGGAGCGGGAATCTACATGGTTCCACGGATATCATGAGAAATTTTTCAGGGACAGAGGCGTGCTGTACCATTATTTGTACGGACGGCTGGCGCTGCCGCTGGCATTCCGGTTCTTATGGGTACACAGAGCGGAAATGTGCCGGGAGATTCCGGTCAGGCAGGCGTATGCTTGGATGAAAGCCGGGGTGCGCGAGGCGGGACGCCGTACGAGAGTATAAGACCGGTCGAAGACGGACGCCGGGCACAGAAAGACGGGCAGCAGAGAACCAGGCGCCCGATACAGGGAAAGGATAACATCGTCAGATGATTTTGTATATTACGGTGGCGGCAGTCACGGTACTGCTTGCCGGTATGGTGAATAACCGGCCGGTCACACAACCGTATAGGACTACGAGACAGCAGATGTGCAACCGCGTGTGCCTTCTGTCTGTTTTTCTGATCTTGTTTACATTATCGGCGTGCCGGTTAAATGTTGGAAACGATTACGCCAAATACGTGGAATTTATGCATTTGGTCAACTGTGATTCGTATGTGCCGACGGAGGTCGGATTCAATCTGCTTGTGAAGATGGTCTACGGTTTATCCGGCTTCGAGAATTACCTGCTTGTCTTCGCGGTGTACGCTTTTGCCACGGTACTGTTGTTCCTGCTTGCGATGTACGAGCAGAGCGATGATTTTGCTCTGACATTTTTTCTGTTCATGATGCTGGGATATTATTTCCAGACGTTCAGTACGGTGCGCTATTATCTGGCGCTGGCGGCGGCTCTTTATTCTATGAAATTTGTGCTGCGCGGACAGTGGGGCAGATTTGTGGCATTAATTCTGCTGGGATCGACATTTCACAAGTCTCTGCTCGTTGTGATACCGCTTTATTATCTGGCATCGAGAGCATGGAAGAGATGGCAGCTGGTCATTGCTGCGCTGCTTAGCACAACGTTTCTGTTCGCGCAGGACTTCTATCTGAGACTGGTGGTTCTGCTCTATCCGACCTATGAGGACACGGAATATCTGGAGGGCGGTACGAGCTATATCAATATTCTGCGGTGTCTTGCGGTTCTTGCCTTCGCGGGAATCGTGTATTGCATGCAGAAAAAGGCAGATGAGGTATCCGCTGCGGAAGAAGCGCATACGGGCGGAAGTGGCGGCAAAAAAAGTGACGAGAGTGTTATAAAATTGCATTGTGACCGCCGCTTTTGGTTTTACTTCTATCTGAATCTGGGTGCGCTCGTGTTGTATGTATTCTGCTCTTTTCTGCCGATCATATCCCGGATCGGATATTATCTGACAGTCAGCCATATCGTATTTCTGCCGATGCTGCTGGGGCGGGTGGAGAACAGGAAATGGCGCAGGCTGTTCCGGCTGGGGATTGTGCTTGCGGCGATTCTTTACTTTGCCATTTATATGAGTCGTGCGGACAATGACGGGACGTTGATCCTGCCTTATAAAACCTTTCTGTTCCATGATATGGTCAATATTTTGTCAGATGTGAATTAGGTTGAAAAATCATGCTGCTGCACCAATATGTAACAGTGAAGCCGAAGGCTGAACTGTTACGCACTAATTTTTCAATCGGTAATTAAAGGTTGAGAAATCCGGGCGGAATATGGCATAATAAAAATATGCCCTGACCGCAGTAAACTGTTCTGACGTGGAGGATAAGATAGCATATGACTTTCAGTATCATCGTAGTGTGTCTGAATGCGGGGGAGAAGCTGCGGGAGACGATTGACAGCATTCTGGATCAGACATGGCAGGATTATGAAATCATTATAAAAGACGGCGGCTCCACGGAAGAAGTGACACGGAAATATCTGGATGGCTATGCAAATGCACATGATGCCGCGTATGGCCGGTCCGAAGCGGAGCCCGCTGTGAAGCTGCGGGTATACAGCAGTAAGGATACCGGCATCTATGACGCCATGAATCAGGCGGTCCGGTATGTGCGCGGTGACTATGTGCTTTTTTTAAACTGCGGGGACAGCTTCTACAACGAACGCGTGCTGGAACAGACTGCGGAGCGGATTCGGGAGCAGAGCCGGGGAACGGGGTGCCGTGTAACCGACAGCGGGAATGCTTCGATTCCGGAGATGCCGCGCCGTATTTTTTACGGCAATATATATGAGCGGCAGACCGGGACACAGGTGCAGTCGAATCCGGTGATTGACGATTTCGCCTGCTACCGCAATGTGCCGTGCCATCAGGCGTGTTTCTATGAGACGGCGCTGCTGCGGGAGAAACCGTTTGACACTGCCTATGCGGTGCGCGCCGATTATGAACATTTCCTGTGGTGTTATTACAGGGCACACGTAAGGACTGTGTATATGCCGATTATCGTGGCGCTCTATGAGGGCGGCGGTTTCTCTGAGACGAAAGAGAATGAACGCCGGTCGCGCAGAGAGCATCGTGAGATCGTGAAGCGGTATATGCCTGCCGCCAAAGTACTGCGCTATCGCTTGATTATGGCATTGACGCTGGCGCCGCTTCGCACATGGATTGCGAGGAATCCGGTTACGGCAGGACTTTACCAGAGAATGAAGAAAATGTTGTACCATACGGGAAAATGATTGTTTACAACGCACCGTGTATGTGACACGGGATGTCGAAATCAGATACGGGAATACGGAATACTTCGGAGGAGAGAGACATGAAGGTACTATGGGTATGCAATATTATGCTTCCGACGATCGCCAGACAGCTCGGAATCTCTTACAGCAATAAAGAAGGATGGCTGAGCGGACTGTTAGAGCGGGTCGTGCAGGAGCAGGGATGGAACCGGATTGAGCTGGGAATTGCTTTTCCGGTAAATGAAGATATGGAAGAACTTCGCAGGACGATGCAGCTTGGCGAGAACGCATCCTGCCGCTGCTACGGCTTTAAGGAGAATCTTGATGCGCCCGAGATCTATGATGACAGTATTGAAACGAAGTTTCATGATATATTGAATGATTTTGAACCGGATATCCTGCATGTATTCGGGGTGGAATACCCGCATGCACTGGCGTGCATCAAAGCCTACGCAAGCCCGGAACGGACGCTTATAGGCATACAGGGTATGTGCAGCGCAATCGCTGAAGAGTATATGGCGGATCTGCCGGTGAAGGTACAGCGGCAGGTGACGCTGCGCGACCGGATCAGGCGGGACAGCATCAGACAGCAGCAGAAGAAGTTTGTGAAGCGGGGGGAGCATGAGAAAGAGGCGCTGCTTATGACGGGCAATATTGCGGGCAGAACGGATTTTGACCGCATGCAGTCAGCTAAGATCAATCCCGCGGCAAAATATCATTATCTGAATGAGACGCTGCGCGGTATTTTTTATCGCGACAGATGGAAAAGAAATGCCTGCCGGCCTTACAGCATATTCTTAAGCCAGGGGGATTATCCGCTTAAGGGATTCCACTATCTGCTGCATGCGCTGCCAAGGGTGCTGGAACAGTTTCCGGAAGCGCATGTCTATGTGGCGGGCAACAACATTATTGAGAGTGAAACATTAAAGGATCGTTTAAAACTGTCGGCATACGGGAAATATCTCAGGAAGCTGATCAGGGACAATCATCTGCGCGATCATGTGACCATGCTGGGTATGCTGACGGCGGAGGAAATGAAAGAACAATATCTGCAGAGCCATCTGTTCGTACTTCCCTCTGCGCTGGAAAATTCCCCCAATTCTCTGGGGGAGGCTATGCTGCTTGGCGTGCCCTGTGTGGCGGCCGATGTGGGCGGCGTCCATAATCTGTTGACGGACGGCGGTGACGGCATGCTGTATCCGGCGGGAGATGTGGAAGCGCTGGCGGACAGGATCATCGAGATCTTTACGAAGGAGGCTATCGTGGAGCGGTTTTCGGACAATGCCAGAAAGCACGCGCGTGTGAATCATGATGCAGACCAGAATTATTATCGTCTGATACACATTTACCGGGAGATGCTGTCATGACCTTTGTATTTGTGTCCAATTATATTAACCACCATCAGATTCCGCTGTGCGAGGCGCTGTACCGGGAACTGGGCGGGGATTTTACTTTTATCCAGACCATGCCTATGGAGCAGGAACGCGTCGATATGGGGTGGGGTGTGGACGTTCACAGTCTGCCTTATGTACAGTGTCTGTATGAGGCGGAGTATGAATGTCTGAAGAAAATAGCGGAAAGCGATGCGGTAATGTTCGGTTGGACAGGCAGGGAGGATCTGGCGGCCTCCAGGCTGCAGTCGGGTAAAACTACGCTTCGCGTGAGCGAGCGTATCTACAGGGAGGGGCAGTGGAAGGCGGTATCGCCCAGAGGTCTTATTGCGAAATACAGGGATCACATCAGATACCGGAAGCAGAATGTATGCATGCTATGCGCCGGCGCGTATGCGGCTTCGGATTTTCACCTGATCGGCGCATATCCGGATAAACTGTTTCGCTGGGGATATTTCACCGCGCTGCGCACATACGGGGAAGAGGAGTTCGCGCATATGAAACCGTGTGACGGATCGCTTCATATCGTGTGGGCAGGCAGGTTTATTCCGCTTAAACACCCGGAATATATGGTGCGTCTGGCGAAGGCTTTGCGGGATAAAGGGTATCGGTTCCGTATCCATATGCTGGGGGACGGAGAACTGGAATCACAGATCAGACAGGAGACAGAGCAGAGCGGACTGCAGCAGTATTTTCGATTCTATGGCTATACGGCGCCGGAACAGGTGCGCGATGTGATGGAGAAGTGCCACATCCATATCTTTACAAGCAACTATCTGGAAGGCTGGGGCGCTGTGGTCAATGAGGGCATGAACAGCGGCTGCGTGGAGGTCGTCAACGCACAGACCGGCGCGGCGCCTTATCTGATCCGGCACGGATATAACGGACTGGTCTATCCCGATGACAGATATGATAAGATGGAAGAACTTGTGACCGGTTTATTCGATCACTGGGAGGAACGCAAGGGCATGGGGCGCAGAGCGTATGAGACGATTCGTGATATGTGGAATGCGGAACATGCGGCGCAGGAACTTCTGCGGTTTACGGCCGGACTTCTGCAGGGCGGGATCGTACCCGCGAAGGAGGGACCCTTAAGCGCAGCGCCGCCGGTGAGACCCGGGAATATGTATCAGGCGATGCTGGACGGGCGGATCTGAGGCTGCCGGAAGGCATGTATGAAAGACAGATTGTGTTTGGAAGGACAGGCATATGGCGGAGAAGATCAGTGTCATCGTACCGGTGTACAACTCTATAGATTGTCTGGAAAAGTGTGTTCGTTCCATCTGTGCCCAGACCTATGCAGATCTGGAGATCCTGCTCATAGACGACGGTTCCACGGACGGGACGGCCGGGCTGTGTGACCGGCTTGCCGACAGGGACCAGCGTATCCGTGTCCGGCATAAAGAGAACGGCGGTGCATCCTCGGCGCGCAATGTCGGGATCGGCATTGCCACGGGCGCGTATTTCGGATTTGTAGACAGTGACGACTATATCGAACCGGATATGTATGAAATGCTGATTGCGGCCGCACGGGAACAAAAGTCTCCAATCGTACAGATTTCCCGGGATGAGGTAGATGAGGCGGGACGGCGTCTGCCGGATGTGTGCGTGCCGCCGGAGCGTGTACGGTTTAGCAGTTCGCAGGATTTTCTGAAGGAACTGCTGCTGCATAAGGGTGACTGCTCTTTTTGCACAAAGCTGTTGAGAAGAGAACTGTTTGCAACGCACAGATTTCCGGAGGGGGTGCTGAACGAAGACTTCATCCTGCTGGTGGAGATGCTGCAGGAGATCGACGGGATCACGATCCTGCCGAAGCAGTGCTATCATGTGGTTTGCAGACAGACGAGCACGACCCGCAGCCGGACGAAGGACAGCTTCTCCAGGGTGTTTCTGGATATTGTGGATCATGCGGACCGCATGCAGGTGCTGGTGGATGAGCATTATCCGGCACTGCACGAGTATGCGGTACGGTTTAACCTGTATCAGCGGCTGGATTATCTGCTGCATGTGCCGATTTCGCAGATGACGGGAGACAATCCGTTCTATTGCAGAGTGAAAACGTATTTGCGGCGGCATCTGCGGGACACGATAAAGAGTCCTTATCTGACGAGTAAAAATAAAGTATATCTGTTGCTGCTGACCATCGCGCCGGGGACGGTCCGGAGGATTCATGCGGGGAAGATGGCTTTGAGGCGGGAGCGGATTCGGGAGGAAAGCGGACAGCAGGCATGAGAGAGCAGACAGCAGGCTTGAGTAAAAATTTTATCTTATGGTTTCTGATAATCTGGGTGGCGCAGATGGCGGCCGCCTTTTATTTCTGTACACAGAAACAGGGGTTCCATGAGGATGAATATTATACCTATTACGCTACGGCACGCACGGCCGGATTCTACGTGGAGGACGGGCAGTGGATGGACAGGGAGACATACCGCAATGAATTTGTGGTACTGCCCGGTGAGCGCTTTCAATACGGGCTGGTGAAGCAGGTGCAGTCCTGGGATGTGCATCCGCCGGTGTACTATTGGGTATTCCATACTGTGGCATCACTGGTGCCGAATGTGTTCTCGAAATGGATCGGGCTGTCAGTCAATCTTTTTTTTCACGGAATGAATATTATACTGCTGACATACTTATCATATCTGGTGAGTGGACGGGATGCCAGACTGGCGCTTCTGGTAACGCTGGTATATGGTTTTAGCCCGGCTGCTCTGAGCGGCGTGGTGTTTATCCGCATGTATGAAATGCTGACGGCTTTCGTACTGCTGTGCGGGATTGTGCATATGCGGGCGGTGGAGTGCGGAGAAAAGAAGCTGCCTGTTATGAGAAGCCTTATTCCGATGGCGGTAGTGACGTATGTCGGCTTTCTGACGCAGTACTACTATTTTATATTTCTCTTTTTCCTGGCGGCCGCTTTCTGTCTTTGGCTTCTGTGGCGGGACAGGAAAATCCGGAACTGCCTGCGCTACGGTGTCAGCCAGGCGATTGCGTTCGGGCTTGCCTATCTGACTTATCCGTCCTTTCCGGCGCAGATGTTTCGCGGACAGCGGGGCGCTCAGGCGACGGAAAATTTCTTTGATTTGTCCAATACACGGGACCGGGTCAGCTTTTTTGTCGATCTGTTGGACAGGTATGTGTTCGGACATATGTTTTTCCTGCTCCTTCTGGTTATTGTGCTGCTTGCGGTAACGGTGCGGTGGAGCGGCAGGAGGACAGCGGGCTCAGAAAACCGGGAGAGAACGATCGACGGGGGGATGGAACATAATGCCGCGAGGCAGGACGGGTTACAGACCGGGCAGCAGAGAAACAGACTGTTCGGAACCGGATTCTATATGTTTCTGTTTACGGCGGCGGGATATTTTCTGGCAGTCTCTAAGACGGCGCTGCTGCTGGGGGAGACGTCCAACCGGTATCAGCTTCCGGTTTACGGTATCCTTGTGCTGCTGGTGTTCATGGCAGTCAAAACATTGTGGCGGAAAGTGACCACGGTGCCCGGCATAGAGAACGGGGCAGCGAGAGCGGCCGTGGTTTTTTGTCTTGTGCTGCCCGTAATCGGGCATGTGCGGGAGGATGTGGTATTCCTCTATCCCGAGGATCGGGAACAGACTGCATACGCGAGGGCGCGGGCGGCGGAGCAGACACCGGTCGTCTACCTGTACCGGCCCGGTGAGGAGTGGTGTATCTGGGATGTGACGAATGAACTGCTGGAGTACCCGGCGGTGTATTTTGCATCTGCGGAACAGGGAGCTGAGATCGAGGACGATACGATCCGCAGTGCCGGGGCAATTATATTATATTTGCCCCGGGAGGGTGATGCTGCGGCGTGGGCTGCAGGACCCGGCGGAGGCAATGCAGCATGGGCCGATGCGTCCTGTGAGCTTGTGTTCGAGGAGAAGTACTGCGATGTGTATTATGTTGAAAAGTAAAAGAAACGGAGAATTTGACGGCTTTATTTTGTAAGCATACGCTTGCGGACTGCCGGGTGTTTTACCGTTTGTAACGATTGCAAACAATTTCCCCCTATGCTATACTTAAGAACGATGTAAAAGAAGTGATTTCAAGATGATTTCGAAAGAAAGACGGAGGGTAACTCATGTTAAACAATAAAACAATACTGATCACCGGCGGAACCGGTTCTTTTGGCAAATCTTTCACGAGATATGTGCTGACGCACTATGAGCCGAAGAAGATCATTATCTATTCCAGAGACGAGTTCAAACAGTGGCTCATGGCGGATGAGTTCAGGGAGTATGAAAGCAGACTCCGTTTCTTTATCGGTGACGTGAGAGATGTGGAGCGTTTAAAGAGAGCGTGCGAGGGCGTGGATTATATTATTCATGCGGCGGCGCTTAAGCAGGTTCCGGCCTGCGAATATAACCCCAACGAGGCGATCAAGACCAATATTCACGGAGCCATGAACGTGATTGATGCAGCGCTCGACTGTGGTGTAAGCAGGGTGGTGGCACTGTCCACGGATAAGGCGGTTAATCCCGTCAATCTGTACGGCGGCACGAAACTGGTGTCGGACAAGCTGTTTGTGGCAGCCAATGCATACGCAGGCGCGAAGGACATCAATTTCTCTATTGTGCGTTACGGCAATGTGGCAGGCAGCCGCGGTTCGGTCATTCCGCTTTTCCATAAGCTGATTCAGGAGGGAAAAACGGAGATGCCGATAACAGATGTGCGCATGACGCGATTCTGGATCAGTCTGACACAGGGGGTTGAACTGGTGATCAAGGCGCTGACGGAAGCTAAGGGCGGAGAGACTTTTATCAGCAAGATTCCATCCTTCAAGGTGACAGATCTGGCGGAGGCGATGCTGCCGGGCTGTACGATCAAAGAGACGGGAATCCGTCCCGGGGAGAAGCTGCATGAGATCATGGTGACAACGGAAGACTCCCATACAACTTATGAGTACGACAAACATTTTATCGTATATCCACAGATGACATGGAACGACAGACAGCAGCCGGACCTGAGCGGTAGAAAAGTAGAAGAGGGATTTTCTTACAGCTCCGGCACAAATAAGGAATGGCTGTCGGTGGAGGATATCAGGAAGCTTCTTCAGGATGTAGAACTGGAGAAGTAGGACGGGTGATTTTACGCCGGCATATATAAATGAATGTAATAACCGATGCGGGTGGAAATGGTAATGGAATAAAGGACATGCATGTCGGGTGCATGTCCTTTACAGGTTACGGGCTCCGGAGACTGCGAAGCGGGATCATGCCAACCGATGCATGCAGTACTTGAGAAATGAGGAAAAGTGAAATATGAACATATATACAAAAAAGGATGCCGGTCTGCCGGCGATTGCGGGCGGAAAGCCGGTCAGAGAGACAAAGATATATTATGGACACCAGTATATAGATGAGGCGGATGTGGAAGCCGTGGTGGAAGTACTGCGGCATGGAGACCTGACGTGCGGTCCCAAGATCAGGGAACTGGAGGAGAAGCTGTGTCGTCTGACCGGTGCGAAGTATGCTGTAGTGTGCAGCAACGGAACGGCAGCGCTTCATATATCGGCGCTGGCGGTCGGTGTAGGCGAGGGAGACGAAGTGATTACGACGCCGGTCACGTTCGCGGCATCCGCCAACTGCGCGTTGTACTGCGGTGCAAGACCTGTTTTTGCAGATATTGATCCGGAGACTTACAATATTGATCCGCAGAAGGTGGAAGAGGTGGTTACGGAGCGGACCAAAGCGGTGGTTGCAGTGGACTATACGGGGCAGTCTGTGGCGCTTGATCCGCTCAGAGAAATATGCAGACAACATAATCTGATCCTGATAGAGGACGGCGCGCATGTGATCGGTACGAAATATCGGGGACAGGCGAACGGATCGATCGCCGACATGACGACTTTCAGTTTTCATCCGGTGAAGACGGTTACCGGGGGAGAGGGCGGAGCGGTATTGACGAACGACGAGGCGCTGTATCAGAAGCTGCTGCTCTACCGGGCGCACGGCATAACGAGGAATACGGATCTGATGACGCATGAGCCGGACGGGCCATGGTATTACGAACAGGTTGATCTGGGCTACAATTACCGCATGACGGATATTCAGGCGGCGCTTATCATCAGCCAGCTTGACAAGCTGCCGATGTTCAGCAGGAGAAGGAAGGAAATCGTAGCACGGTACAATGAAGCGTTTGCCGCGCTGCCGTCTCTGTTCGTGCAGCGGGAGATCCCGGAGTCGGATACCACACGCCACCTGTACATCCTGCGGATCGTGCCGGAGAGGCTTAAGATAGACAGAAAACAGTTCTTTGAAGCGCTGGCGGCAGAGAATGTGTGCTGTAACGTACATTATATACCGACCTATTATTTTCCGTATTATGAGAAGCTCGGGTACCGGAGAGGACTGTGCCCCAATGCGGAGAAACTGTATGAGGAGATTATATCGCTGCCGCTTTACTATGCCATGACAGACGAGGATGTGGAGAGTGTGATTGCGGCGGTGACGAGAATCGCTTCCTACTATACGAAGTAAGCAGGAGATTACAATGCAGACAAAAGAAATACCGTTAAAGACAAAAATCATATATATTCTATTCGTATGTTTCTTCATGCTGCTGTTATGGCTCGGAGATGAGGGCAGCAGACCGCTTGATTATCTGGGTTCGGAACTGCAGCATACGGTAGGCCTGATCGATTCGGATTATGGTCTTCTCGTGCGGGAGAACGTTGCGATGAACGGTATTGTGGCAAACACGCCGGAGTATGTTCTGAACCGCGGCAGTTACACGGCACAGATCGTATATCAGGCGGAGCAGAAGGATTCGGTTCTGGAACTGTGGGAACAGGGCAGTAAGCTGGCGGCGTGGCCGCTTGACCCTATGCGGACAAATCTTACGGCAGACTTCACGCTCTCCGGCGATGCCAAACAGCTTCGTCTGCAGGTCAACTACAGCGGAGAGGGAACGCTGACGATCAAGAGTCTGTCGTTGTCGCCGCGAAGAGTATTTTATACGGATACTTATTTCTTTATGCTGCTTCTCCTGCTATGCAGTCTGCTGCTGTGGCGTTGCGTGATACAGGGCAGAGCGCATCTGACGAGGGAGCAGCTTACGGACTACTGTGTCATACTGGGGGTGGCGCTGCTTGCGACAACGCCGATGATGCAGACATATCTCTATAACGGTGACGATCTGTGTTACCATCTGGCGCGCCTGGAGGGATTGAAGGACGGCATTCTGGACGGGCAGATTCCGGTTAATATTCTGCCGGATGGTATGCGCGGCAACGGGTATCTCAATTCCATGTATCCGTATCTGTTCCTGTATATAGGTGCGTTCCTTCGGATATGCCGTGTATCGCTTGCCCTGTCGTATAAGGTCCTGATTTTTCTGGCGAATCTCGGCTCGGCGGTCTGCGCCTACGTTGCGATGCGGTCCATGTGCAAGTCGAGGCGAAGCGTGATACTGGCGGTAGTACTGTATACACTCATGCCCTACCGGTTTACCAATATTTTTTCCAGAGGAGATCTGGGGGAGATCCTGGCTTTGACCTTCTGGCCGTTAGTAATTGCCGGACTGTATCATGTGATTCTGGGTGAAAAGAAGAGGTGGTATTATCTTGTGATCGGCGTCAGCGGCATCCTGCAGAGTCACATCTTAAGCGCGGCGTTTGCGGCGGCGTTTTGTGTGATCACAGCGTTAGTCTACTGTGTGCGCATTGCCAGAGAGCGCAGATATATTGAGATCGGCAAGGCGGCAGGCATGTTTCTGCTCTTTAATATGTGGTATCTGGTGCCTTTCGTATATTATTATTTCGTGGGGGATCTGAGTACTGATGTGCTCAGATGGAGCGGTTATTTTGAACAATCAATTAATCCGTCCAACTTTACCCAGAGTCTCAGCTTATATAATAAACAGTATTTTTCACTGGGACTTGCACTTCTGGGCTGTGCCGGAATCGGTGTGATCCGTATTGTATGCGAACGGGACGGTGAGAAGACGGATGAGGACGGCTATCTGCTATACCTATTTTTGCTCGGTATCCTGTTTGCATATATGAGCACGGGGTATTTTCCGAGCAGACGGCTGCTTGACAATGCGCTGTTTGAGAATGTTGCGACAATGATTCAGTTCCCGTGGCGGTTCTTAGGACCGGCCTGCGCCTGCATTCTCTTTGTGGGAGCGGTCGGACTGGCGCGGTCACAGATTCTGGCGCCTTATCGTAATGTAATTTTTGCCATGCTGGTGGGACTCAATCTGTTGATAATCATTTCAGTGCCTGCGGATAATAATCATATGCCGTATGACAATGCGGAGGCGGTGGCTTCCAAGGGACATGAGAGTAAGCTCGGCACGAGCGTTGGATTGTTCTATCCGCATGAATGGCGCCTTGGAGGCGCTGTGGATGAATCACTGACGACCAGTGTAATCACGTCAGACATGAGTGCAATAGCAATCAGACAGTATCAGAAGAAGGGCACGAAAGCCGCCGTAGTGTATACGGCAGCTGAGGAAGGCGGTTATATTGAACTGCCGATCCAGAATTATAAAGGATACCGCGCCAGCGATGAGAAAGGAAACAGACTTGAGATCGGGCAGGGCGACGGTGCCAGGATGCGTTTTGCGGTGCAGGGTGACGGCGCGGAACATACCATTTATGTGCGTTACGGTCCCAATCCGGTATTCGGCGCAGCGACGCTTGTATCAGCGCTGACTGTGATTGTCACCGCATGGGGAATGTGGAGAAAGAAAAGAAAAAACGGTGAATTGCTTGAGGGCACAAGCGTTTTCTGATAGCAGGAAAACGAGAGGAGGATGATATTATGCAGCCTGATATTAAGTGGCTGGACGATCCGCAGGTGTTTCGGGTGGGACAGCTTCCGGCACACAGTGACCATAAGATATACGGCAGTGAGAAAGAGATGAGCGAACAGACAGACTCACTTGTCCAGTCCCTGAACGGTACGTGGCAGTTTGCCTATTCTGTAAATCCGGTGAACCGTCCGGCAGACTTCTATCAGATGGATTATGATGTGAGCGGTTTCGGGGAAATTCAGGTTCCCTGTCATATTCAGATGGCGGGATATGATAAAGTGCATTATATTAATACGATGTATCCCTGGGAGGGCAAGGTATACCGCAGACCGGCTTATGCGCTGGGGAAAGACAGGACAGAGAAGGGGTCATTCAGCGAGGCGGACTATAATCCGGTGGGATCGTACCGGAAGGTATTTGATCTGGAAGAAGGGCTTCGGGGAAAAAGAGTCTGCATCTGCTTCGAGGGTGTGGAGCAGGCGATGTATCTGTGGCTGAACGGGCAGTTCATAGGGTATGCGGAGGACAGCTTTGTCCCTTCAGAATTTGACTTAACCCCTTATATCAAAGACCAGGGTAATGTACTGGCGGTGGAAGTGTATAAGAACAGTACGGCGGTGTATCTGGAAGATCAGGACTTCTTCCGGTTTTCCGGTATCTACAGAAATGTCACATTGTATGCAAAACCGAAGCTGCATGTGGAAGATCTGTGGGTGAAGCCGGTGCTAATGCCGGATCTGCAGTCGGGAACACTGGCGCTGCAGATGAAGCTCTCCGGGGAAGCGGATTATCCGGTCGAGCAGGCAAAAGTGGAATATACGCTGTTCGACAGAGAAGGCGGCGTGTGTGTAAGCGGTACGCTGCCGGCGGGAGTGGAGACGGCGCTGGAACCGCAGACGCTTGGGAAGGTGATGCCGTGGAGCAACCACGATCCGTATCTGTACAGGCTTGTGATTACGCTGCGGGACGAAGACGGCGATGTCATGGAGGTGGTCCCCTGCGAGATTGGCTTTCGGCGTATTGAGATTTGTGATAAGGTGATTTACTTTAACGGCCGGAGACTGATTATTAACGGTGTCAACCGGCATGAGTGGAGCGCGCAGGGCGGCAGATGTATTACAATGCAGGATATGGAATGGGATATCGAGTGCTTTAAGCGCAACAATATTAATGCGGTGAGAACCTGTCATTATCCGGATCAGATTCCGTGGTATACATTGTGCGACCGAAACGGTATCTATATGATGTCGGAGACGAACCTCGAGAGCCATGGATCCTGGCAGAAGGTGTTTACGGAGCCGTCATGGAATGTGCCGGGCAGTCTGCCTGAGTGGAGAGAGGCAGTTGTGGACAGGGCGAGAAGCAATTTTGAAATATTTAAGAACCATCCGTCCGTCCTGTTCTGGTCGCTTGGAAATGAGTCCTATGTGGGGGACGATATTGAGGCGATGCAGACCTTTTTCAAGGAAAAGGACGACAGCAGGCTGGTCCACTATGAGGGTGTGGTCTATGACCGTGCTTATGAAGATACGGTATCCGAGGTGGAGAGCCGCATGTATGCGACGCCCGATGAAATCGTGGAATATCTGGAACATGATCCGAAGAAGCCTTTTATCCTGTGCGAGTATATGCATGATATGGGAAATTCCATCGGCGGGATGAAGTCCTATATTGATCTGCTGGATCGCTTTGAGATGTATCAGGGCGGGTTCATATGGGATTATATTGATCAGGCGGTTTATACAAAAGACCGGCTGACAGGACGAAATATACTGTGCTACGGGGGTGACTTTGATGACAGACCGAGCGACTATGAGTTTTCCGGCAACGGGATCGTGTTTGCGGACAGGACGGAGAAGCCGGCTATGCAGGAGGTGAGATACTATTATGGACTGCACAAATAAATTGCGGGTGGTCGTCGGGGATGCGATGATCGGGATGCACGCAGAGGGATTTTCCTGTCTTTTTTCCGTGGTAAGAGGCGGTATGGAATCTCTTGTCCGCGACGGTAAGGAATGGTTGTACAGGGCGCCGAAACCCACCTTCTGGCGGGCGATTACGGATAATGACAGAGGATGCGGATTTGCGCTTAGAAGCGGCATGTGGATCGGCGCTGACTGTTTCATTAAATGTGTGGATGTAGAGGCGAAGATCGATGACGCTTCGGTGGAAATACCGATGTCGCCGGCAAATAATGTATACGGCGGTGATGTGGAGGCGGATAAGGCGACGATTGTATTTGTCTACGAGACAGTTACCGTGCCTGCGACACGGGTCACGGTGTCTTATGAGGTATATGCGTGCGGTGACATTCATGTCCGCGTACATTACACGGGCAGGGAAGGGCTGCCGGAACTTCCGGTATTCGGTATGCGTTTTATTATGCCTACCTGTGCTGACGGGTACCGCTATGAAGGACTTTCCGGAGAGACATACCCTGACAGAATGGCGGGCGGTATACCGGGCATATATGAGATTGAAGGGCTGCCGGTGACGCCGTATCTGGTTCCCCAGGACTGCGGTATGCATATGCAGACGAAGTGGGTGGAAGTGTACCGCAGTACAGTGCTCGATCATTCCTGCAAAGAAGTGAGGAAGAGCGGGATCTGTTTCCGTGCGGAGGATGGCGGAGATATTGCTTTTGCCTGTATTCCGTATACGGCTATGGAGCTGGAGAGCGCGACGCACCAGGAGGAACTGCCGCCGCCGAGAAGGACGGTGCTGACCGTGCTTGGCGCGGTGCGGGGTGTGGGCGGTATCAACAGCTGGGGTGCGGACGTGGAGGCACCGTACCACATCAGTGCGGAGAGGGATATATCTTACGGATTCGTGATCGGCGGGGTGAAGGAGCAGATGTGACATATCTGCGAAAAATCATCACAATAGAGGCATGCGGGCAACAGCGGGGACGATATAGAGATGGACATCGTTTCTGCAATATTATCATACAGACAGAGCGAGAATATTAATACATGAAACTCAGCATTATCGTGCCGGTATACAACATGGCATCTGACCAAAAACTGGAATATTGTATGGACTCCCTTGTCAATCAGGCGATGGAGGACTATGAGATCATAGCCGTGGACGACTGCTCCACGGATCAGTCTTATGCGATTCTGCAGGAGTACGAGCGCCGTTTTCCGGACAAAGTACGCGCGGTACACTCTGAGGTGAACAAACATCAGGGCGGGGCGAAGAACATCGGACTGAGAATGGCACAGGGGGACTGGGTCGGCTTCATAGACAGTGATGACTGGATCACGCCGGATATGTATCAGAAGCTGATTGCGCGGGCGGAAGAGACGGGTGCGGATCTGGCGGGCTGTGACTATTGCCTGACAGAAGAACACTCTATGAAGGTGGGACAGATCGTTTCGAATAATAAGCGGGAACAGAGCGGCCCGCTTAATACGGAGAAGCGCCGCAGCCTGATTCTGGACGGCGGCAGCCTTGTGGTGAAGATATTCAGGCGGTCCATGATTCTGGAAAACGGGCTCTGGTTTCCGGAAAATATATTCTATGAAGACAATGCACTCGGTAATTCCTATCTGGTGCTGGCGAAGCACTTCGAGTATATCGAGGAGCCGATGTATTACTACTATCAGCATGATTCCTCCACTGTACACACGATTTCGACGAAACGGTGTGAAGACCGCATGGCAGCAGGCCGTCTGATGCTGGAGGAAGCACGCCGGCACGGTTACTATGATGAATATAAGCCGGAACTGGAGTACAGTTTCACGCTTTTATTTTATATAAATACTCTCTTTACATATATGGCGGGAGTAGGCAGTACGAAGTATGGTTTCGTGCGGGCGATGGGACAGGAAATGCGGCGGACGTTTCCGGACTTTATGCAGAATCCGTATTATCAGGAGCGGACCCACGCGGAAGAGAAGAAATTGATTCGAATGCAGCAGCGTTCCACACTTTTCTTTATGTTGTATTATAAGCTGCTGTGGGCATACCGCAGATGGAGAAAGGCGCGGAAAAACGATTAAATCTTAAGCGTGATTACTTCAAGGAGTATGGATGGATATGGAAATCGGAAGCATCTACGAACTGAATCCCGCGTTTTACGAAGAAGGACCGGTGAAGTCAGCAGAGCGGTTCGGGCTGGGAGAAGCAGAGAAGTATAACAAAGCGCATATCAGGTATACGGCGTCCGGCAGAGAGGCGATCGCGCTTGCCTTGAAAAGTTATGAGAGCAGGCATCCGCAGGAGGCTAAGAGATGTCTGCTTCCGGCATATATGTGCGACTGCGTTTTCTTCCCCTTCGAGCGGGCAGGCTGGGAGCTGCACTTTTATCATATTAACAGAAATCTGGAAGTGGACATAGAGGAACTGGACAGGCGCATCGGACAGATCAGGCCGGCATTGATTTTTGTGCACCCTTATTACGGGGTGGATACCTGGAGATCCGTGCGGCCCCTCTTCCGCAGATGGAGGGCGCAGGGCATATGTATTATGGAGGATATGACGCAGTCCTACTATCTGAAAAGCGCAGGTGGAGAGGCTGACTACTGCGTGGGAAGCCTGCGTAAATGGTATGCTGTGCCGGACGGGGGATTTGTGGCATCGGACGAGGAACTGCCGGGGGATGGTCTTACTGCGAATGAAGAGTTTGTGCGGGAAAAAGGAGCGTTGCTGCGGAGTAAGTGGGCGTATCTGAACGGGCGGATGGACGAAGAGAAGCGGCGTGCCATAAAGGCGGAATATCTCCGAAAGAATCGTGAGACGGAAGAGTGGCTGGATAGATATGACGGGATCAGCAGTCTGTCGGCGGAATCGGCGGCCATTTTAGCAAGGATTGATGAAAAAGAATGCGAGAGCAGAAGGAAAGAAAACTGCGTTTATCTGCATGAAAATCTGGATGGAAGAATGCAGGTGCGGCCGGTGTTCGCCGATTTCACAGAGGGCGCGCCGCTGTACTACCCTGTCTATGCCAAAGACCGGGACGAACTGCAAAGATATCTGGCGCTCCGCGGCGTCTATGCACCGACGCTGTGGCTGGTGGGAGAGGAAAATGCCGGGGCTTTATCGCAGGATGAACGATATATCTATGAGCATATACTGGCGCTGCCTGTGGACCAGCGGTACGGAATAGCGGAGATGCGGCGCATACTGGAGGTGCTGGAGCAATACGAGGAAGAGAAGTGCAGGAGCACAACGGCCGGCGGGCAGGCAGAGAACCGGAAGGGTATAGCAGCAGACAGACGGACGAAGAGGCAGGCGGGTCAGCTGACCGGAATCCGTGTGGACGCCAACGATACGGTTGCCACGGGACATGTTATGCGGTGCATTACCATCGCAAAGAAACTGCTTGCGGCGTGCGGCCGCGTGATCTTCTACACGGCGGACGAATATGCCGCGGGGATGCTGGAACAGAACGGAATGCAATACGTCTGTCTGCATACGAAGTGGGATGAAATGGAGCAGGAGATTCCACTGCTGCGGGAGAAACTGCAGCAGGCGGGGTGTCGTAGACTGCTGGTGGATTCCTACCAGGCGACGAAGCATTATTTCGAGGGTCTGCGGGATGTGTGCCGGCTGGCGTATATCGACGATTGTTTTGAAGAAATTTATCCGGTGGATATGATAATTAACTATAATGCCTATCATGTGCGGTTTCCGTATGAAAAGGCGTATGCAGGGCAGACAAAACTGTTACTCGGAACATCCTATGTGCCGCTTCGGGAAGAGTTCGGGGATGTCGGCGGCGGCAGTGCCAATGCGGCCTCTCGCTGCGGCAGTTATTCCGGTGTGACAGATTCAGTGAAGTGCGGTGAAGCACAGCAGGATCATGGCGCAATGCCACATGTCTTGTTAAGTTCCGGCGGCGGCGACATGTACAATGCGCTGGCGGGTATCCTGCGCGCCGCCATGCGGGACGAAATGCTGCAGGAAGTGACTTTTCATGCAGTAGTCGGAGGATTTAACCGCAATGCGGAGGAACTGCGGAAACTGGCCGGGGAGTACCCGAACATCTGTATACATGAGCGGGTTGCTCATATGGCGCAGCTTATGCGGACATGTCAGGCGGCGGTGTCCGCGGCGGGCACGATGCTGTTTGAGCTAAGTGCGACGCAGACGCCCGCAGTTTTCTTTGTCAGCGCGGATAACCAGCAGTACGACCATGAATTCTTCGCGCAGGACGGTCGAATGCTCTATGCCGGAGATATCCGTGCAGACCGGGATGGCTGTCTTGAGAACATATGCGGACAGTTACGGCTGCTCCTGGAAAATAAGGATATGAGAGATCAGATGAAGCGGAAGCTGCATGAGGTGACGGATGGAAAAGGCGCACAGCGCATCGCGGAGGAATTACTTCGGCTGTGAGATTATGCGGAACGGAAACATGCAGGTTAATATGGAGGGGAAAGATTGAAAATTAAAATTTTCAATCGCGAGATTTGTGTCTGCGCGTTGCTTGCCACAAACTCGTTTAATGCGACGTCTCAACATAGTTGAGACAAAAGCAGCGCAGAAATGGAGAAAACTATGAGCGCAATAGCAATTATAACGGCAAGGGGAGGCAGCAAACGGATTCCCGGCAAGAATAAGAAGGACTTTCTGGGGAAACCCATTCTCGCCTACCCGGTCGAGGCGGCGCTTGCATCGGAGCTGTTCGAGGAAGTTATGGTGTCTACCGACGATGAGGAGATTGCGCAGATCGCAAGAAGCGCAGGTGCGAACGTGCCGTTTATGCGAAGCAGCGCGACGGCGAACGACTTCGCGACGACGGACGATGTTCTGATGGAAGTCCTGACGGAGTACGGGAAGCGCGGCAGGACGTTTGATTACATGGCATGTATCTATCCGACGGCGCCGTTTGTCACGGCGGGTAAACTGCAGGAGGCATTTCGTATTCTGGTGCAGGCAGATGCGTCGGGTGTTATGCCGGTGGTGCCTTTTTCTTTTCCGCCCCAGCGGGGGATGGCGGTACGGAGCGGCAGACTGGAATACTGTTATCCGGAAAATGCGGCGAAGCGCTCGCAGGATCTGGAGACAATGTATCATGACTGCGGGCAGTTCTATTTCTATCATACGAAGCGCTATATGGCGTGCCGCGGTGATCTGCCGGACGGTTATGTGCCGATCATCGTGCCGGAGACAGAGGTGCAGGATATCGACAATCTGACAGACTGGAAGTTAGCCGAGATGAAGTACCGGATGATGGCAGAGGAAGCGGGCCGGCAGCAGTATGGAAGTTGTAGGGAAAGAGGGAATGTATAATTATGGAGAAAAAGATCAGGATCGGAAACCGGTATATCGGTGCGGGCGAGAAAACCTATATTGTGGCGGAGGTGTCGGCAAACCATCTGCAGGATTATAACCGTGCGGAGGCGATCATACGCGCGGCGGCCGAGGCGGGAGCGGACGCGGTCAAGCTGCAGACCTACACGGCGGATACGATCACGATCGACTGCGATAAGGAGTATTTTCAGATTACACAGGGGACGATCTGGGACGGCACCACGCTTCATAAACTCTATGAGGAGGCCTATACGCCGTGGGAGTGGCAGCCGAAATTGAAGAAGCTTGCCGGGGAACTGGGTATGGATTGCTTTTCTTCGCCATTCGATGCGACTGCGGTGGATTATATGCATGAAATGGATATGCCGGCATATAAAGTGGCGTCTTTTGAGATCAATGACATTCCTCTGATCCGCAGGATCGCGAAGATCGGGAAGCCTGTCATTATTGCTACGGGTGTCGCTTATCTGGAAGACATCGAACGGGCGGTTTACGCTTGCAGGGAGGAAGGCAATGAACAGGTGATTCTGCTAAAATGTACTTCCACCTACCCTTCTCCTTATGAAGATATGAATCTCAGCGTGATTCCGCATATGGCACAGATTTTTGACTGCATTACGGGATTATCCGATCACAGTATGGGAGGTGCGGCCGCAGTGGCGGGCGTGGCCCTGGGAGCGAAAATGGTGGAGAAGCATCTCACGCTTGCCCGTGCGGACGGCGGACCGGATGCGGCTTTTTCCATGGAGCCTGCGGAGTTTAAGCAGATGGTGGACGAGATCCGCATTGCGGAGAAGGCTGTCGGCAGAGTGACCTATGAACTGACGGAGAAACAAAAGCGCAGCAGAGAAGACTGTCGCTCCCTGTTCGCGGTGCAGGACATTAAGGCGGGGGAGACTTTTACAGAAGAGAATGTGCGTTCCATACGTCCCGCATTCGGTATGCACCCGATGTATTATGACAGGGTGCTGGGGCAGAGGGCGAAGACAGATATCGCGAAGGGAACGCCGATGGACTGGAAACACATTATGTAAATTATAAAGTGTGTTGCAGACGAAAGGTATAATCTGCCGGGAAAGATTCGGATATATACTTTTGGGTATCGGAATCCTTATGAAAATATTCCGGAAAGAAACGGTGACGAAGTGGAAACGACGAAGCAGAAAAAAATGATGATCTTAGGCGCGAGCGAACTGCAGGTTCCGGCGATCCGCAAGGCGAAGGAACTGGGGTATCAGATTATTCTCGTGGACTATAATGAGAATGCGGTGGGATTTGCGCTGGCTGACGTAAAGCTGGTGGTCAGCACGCTGGATCAGGAGGAAGTATACCGGCAGGCGCTGATCTACCAGCCGGATGTGGTAATCACGTCCACCAGTGACGGACCGGTGAGAACGGCGGCCTATGTCAATGAGAAGCTGGGTAAGAAGCCTGATCTGTCCTACGAGGATTCGCTGTGTGCGACGATCAAGAGCCATATGCGCAGGCGGCTGGAAGAGAATTATGTCCCGATTCCGGCTTATTATGCGGTGCAGGATTTTGGGGAGTTTCGGGCGGCTGTGGAAGCGCTGCGGGGTGTCTGCATCGTTAAACCTGCGGATAATGCGGGCAGCCGCGGTGTGGTGCTGCTTGATGAGAGCAGACAACGGAGTGGAGAAGAACTGCGGGAGACTTACGAATACAGCAGATCAAATTCCAGAAACGGCATCGTTATGGTGGAAGAATATATGACCGGTCCAGAAGTGAGCGTGGAGGCAATGACGGTAGACGGACAGACGACGATCCTGACGATTACGGATAAGTATATTACGCCGCCGCCTTATTTCGTGGAGGTCGCGCACAGCGAGCCGAGCTGTCTGGACGGGGAGACGCAGGAACGGATCAGACAGGTGACGCTGCAGGCGATAGGTGCCATACGACTGCAGAACGGTCCGTCCCACACGGAGATCAAGGTGACGGAAGAAGGACCGAAGATCGTGGAACTGGCGGCAAGGCTGGGCGGTGATTATATTACTTCGCGTCTCGTACCACTCTCCACAGGCGTGGATATGGTGGGGGCTTCCGTGCTCCTTGCCACAGGCGGGGAAGTTGACCTTAAATGTACGCGGCACAGAGGCTCCGCGATTCATTTTATACAGGGTAAAGAAGGCGTTATTAAGCGGATAGAGATCGATCCCGTACTGTCGCAGATGGAAGGCGTGGAGGAAGTGACGGTTTATAAGAAAGAGGGAGATATTGCGCACGGCACCAGATCCAGCAATGACAGACTCGGACATATCATCACTGTCGGCAGGAACGCGGAAGAGGCGATGGAGATCGGGAGAAGGGCGATGGAGCTTGTTCGGGTTGAGGTGGAGTGAACGATCAGCCTAAAGAGGAGACCACAACATCTATGAAAGAAAGAATTTATGTATGTCATACGTACTATCATGTATATGTCACCTGTCTGAAAGAACTGGCGCTTCCGGAGGAGCGGCAAGGCCGGGCGACGCTGGTGTTAAGCACCATGTCGAACGATTTCGGGAATCTGCAGGAACGTGCGGAGGGCTGCGGTCTGTTTGAAGAGGTCGTGATGTTTGACGAGAAGGAGGACGTTTTCTTCCCGGAGCTTCAGAAATATCACACCGATAGAGGCAGTCTGGTGCTCAACATGCTTGCGCGTATCAAGTACACGAAGATGTTTGGCAGGCTGGAGAAAGCCTACGTACCGGTAGACTTCAGGCAGTATCGGGATATCTATGTATTCTGTGATTCCGATCCGATCGGTTATTATCTGAACTATGAGAAAATTTATTACCACGCGTTAGAAGACGGTTTGAACTGTATTCAGTATTATGATACCGCCCGTTACGACAACCGGGGGCATTTCGGGTTCAAGGCATGGATGGCGGCGCGGGGACTGATTTTCATCCAGAACGGTTACGGCAGATACTGCCTGGATATGGAGATCAACGACTTAAGTGTCGTGCCTTATCCTTGTAAGAAATATATTGAAGTACCGCGCGCGGGGCTTGTGGACCGGCTGACGGAAAGTGATAAGGAGCTTCTGATCCGTCTGTTTATCGAGAATATGGATGAACTGCTTGCGCAGCTTAAGCAAGGTGCGGCGGATAAGGTGCTGGTGCTGACGGAGCCGCTCTGTGCGCTCGATGTCCGCAGGAGACTGTTTGCAGACGTGATCGAGGAGTACGGCGTGATCGACGGTAGAAGAGGGCAGGTTCTGATCAAACCGCATCCCCGGGATGTGCTGGATTACCGGAAAGAGTTCGCGGAGTATATCGTGCTGAATCCCATGTTTCCGATGGAGATTCTGAACTTTATACCGGATCTTAAGTTCAGAAGAGTGGTGTCTGTGGCGACCGTGCCAAACGGGATCAAATTTGCGGAGGAAGTGCTTTTCTTAGGAGAGGACTTTCTGGACAAATATGAACCCCCGGAGGTTCACAGACAGAATGAGATGATCTGATTGCGCGGACATCCGATAAATGCCTGCGCCGTGCCGCTTCTTTCATTAAGACGGGCTGGATATCGGGATAAGTCAGACGTTCCGGCAGACACTCCGTCAGCGTGATCTTCTCGATCTCACTGTGTAATTCCGCTTCAAATCGCTTAATATCGGCGAAGTACAGCATCCCGAAGGTCTCGGCGCCGTCGAAATTATCAGGCGCGGTAACGGAATAGACGCAGACGGGCGATAAGTCGTATTCCAGAGCGCCTGTCTCCTCATACAATTCCCGTCTGGCTGTATCTGTAATGTCTTCTCCGGGCTCACGGTGACCGCCGGGCACCTCCCAGGTATCCCGGTCTCTGTGCTTGCAGAAGACATATTTATTCTGATATCTGGATATAATCACGGCGAATTTAAGCAGCTTATCAGCTGCATTCTCATAAAATCTTACTCTGGTCATCTCATATGATCTCCCCGGCCGCAGTTTGGACCAATTTCAGACAACTGTTACGTAGGAAGTATAGCACGCGCATCCTTTATTTGCAATTTCTTCCACTCCTGTGCTAAAATATAATGATATTTTGGATTTGAGACAGACGCTTGGGATTCGGAAAGGGCACGCAGCGGTTATGATTAAAATATATAAAAAACTGATGGTTTTACTGGACGGGCGGCAGAAGCGTAAAATGGTGCTGCTTGTCTTTCTCATGCTGATCGGGGCGGTTTTAGAGACGCTGGGCGTTTCCATGATCTATCCGGTTATGAACGTGGTGCTGGAGGAGAATGCGATCGAGAACCACGAGTATCTTCAGGTTATCTGCAGAATTTTTCATACGGACAACAGCAGGGATCTGACGATCATCGTAATGAGCGGCTTGATTCTGGTATTTGCGGCCAAAAATATTTTTCTGTTTTTCCAGCAGAAGATTCAGCTCCGGTTCGTCTATACGAATCAGTTTGCCACTTCCAGAAGAATGATGATCAATTTCATGGAGCGTCCCTACGAATATTATCTGAATGCGGACACCGCAGTGATTCAGCGCAATATCACATCGGATGTCAATAACATGTACGGGCTGATCCTGTCGCTCCTGCAGCTGATCAGCGAAAGTATCGTATTTGTCTGTCTGGTGGTTGTCAGTCTGGTGGCGGATGTCTGGATGAGCATAACGGTGACGGTGGTTCTTCTTGCGGCACTGTTGGTTATCATGTGTATTTTAAAGCCGATCATGAAGAAGGCCGGTGAAGAGAATCAGGATTATTACAGCGGGCTGTATAAATGGATCGATCAGTCGGTCATGGGAATCAAGGAGATCAAGATTGCCCGTAAAGAGAACTATTTTATCAACGAGTATTCCAAATGCGGCGCCGGATATGTCGGCGCGGTACAGCGGTACAATCTCTACAATGCCACGCCGCGGCTGCTGATCGAGACGATGGCGATCGCAAGTATGGTGCTGTATCTGATGATCCAGATCATCGGCGGGACCGGAGCAATGGATATTCTGCCGCAGATCACGCTGCTGGCCATGGTGGCGATGCGGCTGATTCCCTGTGCAAACAGGATCAACAACCATCTGACCTCAATCTCCTACTTCGAGCCGTTCTTTATGGGTGTGAGCGATAATCTGCAGGAGGAGATCCGGGATGAGAACATCGACTATGATGAGAAAACGTATCAGAAAAAGACAGAAGTAGAGAAGCTGGATATTAAAAAGGATATTGTGCTGAAAGACATTACCTATAAATATCCCAACACGGACGTGCTGATTTTCGACCACGCCGAGATGACCATTCCTGTCGGCAAGTCGGTGGGGATCGTGGGAACTTCCGGTGCGGGTAAGACGACTGTGGTGGATATTCTGCTGGGACTGCTGCAGATCGAGACAGGCAGTATCCTTGCGGACGGCGTGGAGGTGCGGGAACATTATGCCTCATGGCTTAAGAATATCGGTTATATTCCGCAGACGATCTTCATGATTGATTCTACGATACGCAAGAACGTGGCGTTTGGCTGTCCGGATGAGGACATAGATGATGACAAGGTGTGGGAGGCACTCAGAGAAGCGCAGCTCGACGAGTTCGTGAGAGGACTTCCGGAAGGTCTGGATACGAGCATCGGTGAGCGGGGAATACGGCTGTCAGGCGGACAGCGGCAGAGGATCGGCATTGCCAGAGCGCTCTTCGAGGACCCGGAGGTGCTGGTGTTAGATGAAGCCACGTCGGCGCTTGACAATGAGACGGAGGCGGCCATCATGGATTCCATTAACAGGCTGCACGGGCGCAAGACGTTGATTATTATTGCGCACAGGCTGCAGACGATCGAGAAATGTGATATGGTTTACCGGGTGGCGGGCGGCAAGGCGGTCATAGAGGGGAAAAGATAAACGCACTGAAACCATGGCGCGGTACAGGCGGCGAAAAGAAGCAGGCGGCATAGTGCTTCAGGCATGGTAACAAGGGACAGAGAGGAACAGGGTAGTCATGAAAAAATTATGGGATTTCGGCTGGGGCATGTATAAGAAGTACGAGGAAGGGATCAATTATCTGATCTTCGGTTTTCTTGCATTTGTACTGAATTATGCGCTCTATTATCTGTTTTCAAAAGTGATGGATCTGCACTATCTGGTGGCGACTGTGCTGTCATGGGCGCTGACGGTTGTGTTTGCGTACTGGACAAACCGTACTTTTGTTTTTAAAAGCAAAAATAAAGATGCGAAGTCTCTGTTCGGGGAATTTGCCTCGTTCATCGGCGCAAGAGTTGCGACGGAGCTTTTGGAAGTCGCGCTTATGTTTCTGATGGTGGACTGCGCGCATCTGAACGAGTTTATCTCCAAATTTGTGTGTCAGGTGATTGTGATTCTGGCAAATTATTTTCTGAGTAAGTTATGGATCTTTAAGGAAAAAAAGTGACATGAAGAATAGAGGAAAAGGCTATGCGGGGAAAACGACAGGCGAATTTTGAACTGCTGCGTATTGTGGCGATGCTGATGATCATTGTCCTTCACTATCTGAATAAGGGCGGCTTGATCCAGCCATATACACAGGATCATTCCGCGGTGAACCATGCGGCGCATCTCATAGAGGCATTCTGTATTGTCGCGGTGAACTGCTATGTGCTGCTTGGCGGGTATTTTATGGTGGAGTCTGTCTGGAAACCGGGGCGTGTGGTGTCTCTGGCAGCGCAGATTCTTTTTTATTCGCTTCTGATTCCGGTCGTGCTGATCTGTGCCGGCGTGGTATCTCCGGGTGAACTGTCGGTATATGACTGGCTGAATTATGTGCTGCCGGTCGAGACGGAGCATTACTGGTTTGCCACGGCATATCTGGTTCTGTATCTGTTTGCGCCGCTTCTGGCGGCGGGGGTGAGAGCCGTGGACCGGAAGACACTGCGGATCATCATTGGCGTGCTGGCCCTTTATTTCTGTATCTGGAAGTCTGTCGTGCCGGCGAAGCTGGCGACGGACCGATACGGCTATGACTACGGCTGGTTTTTGTTTCTTTTTCTGATCGCGGCGTATATACGGCTCTACGGGCTGCCGGGGCTCGAGAAGAAGAGAAATGCGGCTTTTCTATATGCAGGTATGTGTCTTGGCATGGCTGTGCTCACTGCGGTATCGGGCAGTCTGGCGGAGGTGCTGCCGCCGCTTGCCTATTATATGGATATGCCGGATACGTATAACCATGTCCTGTGTCTGCTTGCGTCGGTGGGACTGTTTATGCTGTTTCGGGATATGAAACCGTGGGAGGGCGTGGCGGCAGAACGGATCAGGCGGCTTGCACCCTATACATTCGGCGTGTATCTGCTGCATGAGCATATCCTGATGCGGTATCAGTGGATGCAGTGGCTTCATGTGGATGCTGTACAGGGAAGCTGGGCGTTTATTCCGCATATGGCCGGGTGTGTGCTGATCGTGTATGCGGCCGGTACAATGGTCGATTGTGTGAGGGCACGGATTTTCCTCGGGGTGCGGAAGCTGTTTGTGCACAAAGCGAAGAAAAGATAGCAGTTCGGGTCAGGACTTTGCACCCGGCAACCTTGCCGAAGGCGAACAATCAGGAGAGAATGGCGAAGCGGAGACCGGAAGGAAAGTACAAGATTATGAAAAGTGTGACGGTAGTGTATCACAAATATCAAAACCTCATAGAGCGCGTCGTGTTTCCGGTCATTCTGATTTTATATCCGCTACTTAGGATCCGGCAGGGGATTGATGTGGCGGACACGACGTACAGTCTGGCGAATTTCCAGTATTTTGCGTCCATGGACGGTACGTGGATGGTGGCGACGTTTCTGGCGAATGCGCTTGGCAGTCTGCTCATGCATCTGCCTTACGGCGACACGCTGCCGGGAATGTATTTCTATACGGCGCTGATACAGTCACTTACGGCGCTTGTGGTATATGAGGCGTTTCGCAGGAGAGACCGATCTGCAGGCCGGATGCCGATGCCGCTTGCATTTGCGGGGGAGTTTCTCGCGCTGGGGCTGTGCTGGTGTCCCTCCACGGTTTTATACAATTACATGACATATCTGTTTATGGCGGCGGGGATACTGCTTCTCTACCGCGGTATTCTTAAGGAAGACCGGAGATACTATATCGCGGCCGGTATCTGTCTGGGCGCCAATGTGGCGGTCCGTATGCCGAATGTGGTGCAGGCGGCGTGCATCGTGGCGCTGTGGTACGGCACGGCGGTCTGCGGACGCACATGCCGGCAGGCGGTTCGCGATACACTGTGGTGTATGGCCGGATATGTGACCGGGTTCGGGATTCCGCTTGCGGCGATCTGTATCCGGTACGGCGCCGGCGCGTATCCCGCCATGGTGCAGACTATGTTTGCCATGACGGAGAAGGCGACGGACTATAAGCCGACCGCCATGCTGACGGGCATGTTCGGGGACTACGAGACAGGTTTGTTTTGGATGGCTTTCGCAGTCATCTGCATGGCGGGAGGCCTTGTGCTTTTTACGCTGCGAAGGAAGCTCTTTCCGGGGATCAAGGGCGCAGAGGTATTGTGCAAAGCAGTTTATGCGGTGGTACTATTAGTACTTCTGCGGTTCTATTGGGGCAGAGGCGTGTTCCATTTCCGCTATTATGATTTTGGCAGTGTCTATTATCCGGCAGTGATGTTCTTACTCGTGGCAATTTACACGGCGGTATACTGTCTGTGCAGCAAAAGCATAAGACAGGAACAGAAGATCCTGGCGGTGCTGGTGCTGGTACAGATTTTTGTTACGCCGCTTGGCGGCAATAATCAGCTGTATCCGATCATCAACAATCTGTTTATCGTAGTGCCGTTCGTGCTGTGGATCGCGTATGACCGGCTTGCGGGTGAAAGAGATACGGTTGAGCAGGAAATGGGCGCAAAGGCAATAGGGCTGCCGTTTTTCCTGTTTGTGATATTTCTTTTGATTCAAAGTGTGGGATTTCATCGGTACTTTTCTTTTCAGGACGGCAGAAACGGGGAAGCGCGCGACACACTGCTGACAGCGCCGGCCAAAGCGGCGGGCATCTACACCGGTCGGGACAATGCGGCGCATCTTACGGAACTGGCGGAATATGTGCGGCAGGCACAGCTTGCAGGCAGAGAAGTGATCCTGTACGGGGAAGTGCCGGGGTTAGGGTATCTGCTCGATATGCCCTCGGCGCTGTCAACGTTCTGGCCGGATCTGGACTCCTACCGCATGGTGGAGTACGAGCGGGATATGACACGGCTGGAAGAACCGCCCGTGGTAATCGTATCCTCCGCCGTGGCGGCATATCTGAACGAGGATGCGGACGGCATGAACTGGTTCGGTGCAGACCAGGAGAAGCTGGATCAGGACGAGAAACTGCAGATCCTGGGGGCATATATGCAGGCGCATTCCTATCAGGAAAGTTTCAGTAACGCCCGCTATGTAGTATATGTGACACCAGAGTGAGAGTGTGGTATACTATAGAAATCATCGAAGCAGCATACAGAGAGGATTACAGACATGATCAACTTTAACGTGCCTCCTTTTACGGGCAAAGAATTTGAGTATATGAAGCAGGCCGTCGAGAACCAGAAGATCTGTGGAGACGGACCCTTTACAAGAAAGTGCAGCGAGTGGATCGAGCGGCAGACCGGTACAGCCAGGTGCCTGCTTACGACTTCGTGCACCCATGCGACGGAACTGGCGGCACTGCTGGCGGAAATCAAGCCGGGGGACGAGGTGATCATGCCGTCCTATACATTCGTGTCCACGGCGGATGCATTTGTGCTGCGCGGTGCGACGGCCGTATTCGTGGATATCAGACCGGAAACTATGAATATGGACGAGCGTCTGATTGAGGACGCTGTTACGGAGCATACCAGGGCTATTGTGCCGGTACACTATGCAGGTGTGGGCTGCGAGATGGACGCCATCATGGACATTGCGAGACGGCATAACCTGATGGTGGTCGAGGATGCGGCACAGGGAATCATGGCTTCCTATAAGGGCAGGCCGCTTGGAACCTTCGGGGATTTTGGCTGCTTCAGCTTCCACGAGACGAAGAATTTCAGTATGGGTGAGGGCGGTGCGCTGCTCATACGGGATGAACAGTATATTGAGGCGGCGGAAATCTATCGGGAAAAGGGAACGGACAGGAGCAAATATTACCGCGGGCAGGTAGATAAGTACCGCTGGCAGAACTATGGGTCTTCCTATCTGCCCAGCGACATGAATGCCGCTTATCTGTACGCGCAGTTAGAACAGGCGGAGGAGATTACGCAGGCAAGACTTAACAGATGGAAGCAGTATCAGGAACTGCTTTCACCGCTGGCGGAGGCGGGGAAGATCGAACTGCCTTATGTGCCGGAGTACTGTGAACATAACGGACATATGTTTTATATTAAGACGAAAGATATGGAGGAGCGGACCAGACTGATTCATTTCCTGGCGGAGAAGGATATTCTGGCGGTATTCCACTATGTGCCGCTGCACTCTGCGCCGGCAGGCATGAAGTTCGGCAGATTCCACGGGGAGGATAAGTATACGACAAAGGAAAGTGATAGACTGTTGCGCCTGCCTATGTTCTATACGCTGACCGCGGACGAGACGGAGTACATTGCGGAGCAGGTGAAGGATTTCTACTGTTAAGAGACGAAAAAGGTACTGCCTGAATGAAGGTATGTGCGACAACGCTTTTGACAAAAGCGGATGCATATAAGACCAGGCAAAACAGCGTCCATGAAAGGAATTCAGAGGGTATGCAGTCCATGGAACAGGACAGGGGAATAAGAAAATATGAGAACTGCATACTTGCGCTGGGCTTCATAGCAGCCAATGTGATTCTGATGGGGATCTGCTTTGACTTCTATTATGACTTAAATGATGACACGATGATGCGTGATATCATGGCGGGCATATACAGCGGAACGCCTGACGGGCATAACATGCAGACCCTGTATCCGCTGGGCGCGCTGATTGCGCTGTGCTATAGAATGTGCAGGACGATACCGTGGTACGGACTGTTTCTGTGCCTGTGTCAGTTCGGCAGTTTTTATCTGGCCGGTATGAGGCTGTGTGCGCTGTGTGGAAGCAGAACAGAGTATACGGGGCAAAAGCGCGGGGACAACCTGCTGCGCAAATGTGCCGTACTTCTGGGCTTATCACTGTATTTATGGGGTGTGTGCCTGTCCCACCTGATCAATATACAGTATACGATTACCTGCACGATGCTGTCGGCGGCTGCGATCTTTTTATTTCTGACCACGCCGGCGGGGTTGGATACGCGCCGGTTTGTTGTAAAAAATATTCCTTCCGTTATCCTTGTGGTGACGGCTTACCAGTTACGCTCTGAGATGCTGCTGCTCACTTTTCCCCTGATCTGTCTGGCGGGCCTGTATCGTCTCGTGGAGGAGCGGAAGATATTCCTGAAAGAAAATCTATACAAATACGGCGGCGTGCTGGGGATCATACTAATTGGAATGTTTCTGTCTTTCGTGGCGGATAAGGCTGCATACAGCAGTGCGCAGTGGAAAGATTTCAGGGATTTCTTCGATGCCAGAACGACGGTCTATGACTTTTATCCGGAGCTCATCACTGATGACAGCTACAGCGGCGCACTTACGGAACTTGGTGCAGCACCGCATCAGCAGACGCTGCTTCGCAATTACAATTTTGGACTGGATGAAGCGATCGACACGGCATTGTTGTCAGAACTGGCGGATTATGCCGTGCATACGATCGGCGCCTCGAAGGACTGGCCGGGCATTTTTCGGGAAAAGCTCGGCTTCTACCGCTACCGGACTTTGCACAGCGGCGATGCACCTTACAATATCATGGTGCTCTGGGCGTATGCGGCGGTGTTTCTGACGGGCATTTTAACGGCGTGGCGGCTGCGTGCAGCAGAGGACAAGACGAAACAGGACGGAAAACATGTAAGACCGGCAGAACATAACAGGAGCCGGAAATATGTGAAGACTGCCGGAGAGAGGACAGGCAGACGATATGTTTTCGTGTGGCAGCTGGTATTACTGGCGGCTGTGCGCAGCGCGCTGTGGATGTTCATTCTCATGAGAGGACGTGATCCCGAGCGGATCACACATTCCTTGTATCTTGCGGAGTTTGCGCTGCTTATGGGTATGCTGGTACTAAGACTGCGGGCAGATGACAGCAGTATGGGCGGTACAGTGCGGGGGCATGCACCGGCCGGCAGAAACGCACGATGCGCCGATACGATGTCCGGACAAGGAATGGCGCGCGGTCTGGCAGTTCTGGCGGGCGTGCTTCTTATGGCCGCGTTGATGGACAGTGTCCCGGCGGTGCGGGAGGATCAGATGCGCAGGGAGCTGGTCAATCAGGACAGAGAGGCGATCGATGCGTACTGCAGAGCGCATGAGGGAAATTTCTATTTCGAGGATGTGTATTCCACGGTGGCATTTTCACACAGATTGTTTGACGGTTCCGACAACGGCTATGCCAATTATGATATCATGGGCGGATGGATGTGTAAGAGTCCGTTGTACCGTGAGAAACTGCGGCGGTCGGGGATCGACAACGCAGGCGATGCGCTGTATACGCAGGATCATGTGTATTTTATCATGTCCAGTGCTGAGCAGGCAGAGCGCGGAATGGACTGGATCACGGCGTATTATGCAGCGCATAATATCGGAGTGACTGTAGAGCAGGCAGATGTGATCGGAGACGCCGGGACATATCGTGTTTACCGGATCGAAGTCAGATAATCGATGCATATATGCTGCGGCAGCAGTGTGAAATGCCTTGTGATAGATCAGAAAGCGGAAGAAGGAGAGCGTTTACAGACAAAACGATGCAGAATACGGTTGACCTGCGCCCGATGACAGAGGAAGATACGGACAAAATCGTCGCGTGGCGCAATAAGGATTTTGTGCAGACAAACTTTATATATCAGGAGCCTTTTACAAGAGAGGGACATCTGTCATGGATTCGGAACCAGGTGGAGAAGGGGCATGTAGTACAGTTCATCATCTGCCTGCCCGACGGCCGGGAGATCGGCAGCGTTTATTTCCGCGATATTGACAGGGATCAGGGCGCTGCCGAGTACGGAATTTTTATCGGGGAAGAGGAGGCGCTCGGACACGGTTACGGTACGGCGGCGGCGAGGGAGGCGCTTTACTATGCTTTTACGAAGCTGCCTCTGCGGAAGATCTATCTGCGCTTTCTGGCGGGCAATACGGCGGCCCGGAAGAGTTATGAGCATGCCGGTTTTGTTATGACGGACAGGAAAGAGACTGTCATGACGAAGCAGGGGAGGCGGGAAGTGCTTTTTATGGAGACTGACAGGGAGCGGTTTATGGCGATGTATGAAGCGGAGACTGGACAATAAGCCTGCTGCTGAAATTATGTCAGGGGCAGTTTGGATATGGAGGAAACGATGACGAAACTTGTAAGTTTTGTAATCCCGTGTTACCGGTCGGCACAGACCATCGGTAAGGTAGTGGAAGAGATTGACAGCACGATGAAAGATATGCCGGCGTATGACTATGAGATCGTGCTGGTCAACGACAGTTCTCCGGATGATACATTCGGGGTGATCCGGGAGCTTTGCGCCGGACGCAGTGACATATGCGGGATCGATCTGGCGAAGAATTTCGGGCAGCATGCGGCGCTGATGGCGGGTATGCGTCATACGCACGGAGATGTGGTGGTATGTCTGGACGATGACGGGCAGACGCCTGCTGACGAGGCCGGCAGACTGCTTGCCAGGATTGAAGAAGGCTATGACGTCGTATATGCCAGATACGGGCACAAACAGCATTCGGGATTCCGCAATTTCGGGAGCCGTGTCAATGAACTGATGACGAGGGTGATGCTGGGCAAACCGAAAGACCTGTACCTCTCCAGTTATTTTGCGGTGAGAAGATATGTAGTGGAAGAGATGCTGCGCTATGACAACCCGTATCCGTATGTGATCGGACTTGTGCTCCGCGCCACCAGGAATATCACCAACGTGGAAGTAACGCACAGGGAGCGGGAGACGGGAACGTCGGGCTATACCATAGGCAAGCTGCTGGGATTGTGGTTTAACGGATTTACCGCTTTCAGCATCAAACCGCTGCGAATCGCAACGGCGGTGGGATGCCTGACTGCCTGCGCAGGATTCCTGTACGGAATCTATACAGTTGTCAAGAAATTTGTGAATCCGAATGTACCCGTCGGATTCAGCGCCATGATGGCGGCGCTGGTGTTCCTCGGCGGTATGATTATGCTGATGTTAGGTCTGATCGGAGAATATATCGGGAGAATCTACATCTCGCTGAATAACTCTCCTCAGTATGTGGTTCGGGAATGCCTGAACGGACCGGAGCAAAGTAATGAACGAGAATGAATTTAGAATCAAAATGAAACTGAGTACACTGGCTTTCCTGCTTGCGACGGCGGGAACGCTCTGCTTTCCTCAGGTTTTAAATCTGAAAGAGAATACGATCGGCTTCACGAACAGTATATTTGCGGTTTTCGTGTGGCTGCTTTGTCTGTATGCGGTGAACCGCTCGCTGCAGACGATTGATCTGCGGGACCGGAGGGGGTGGACGATCGCAGGCGTGCTGTCCGGTTTGTTTACTGCGGCGATGCTGTTTGGCGTTCGTCTCGATGCGGTGGGAAACGTGAATTTTAAAGACTGGAAACTGTGGGTTTCACTGCCGGTTCTGACATGTCTGTTCACTGTTCTGGTGAGAAAATTCTGGGATTTTCTGGGCGGCATGGAAGGAAGGAAGAACAGGCTTGCGAAGCATATCAGAATGCCTGAGGCGCCGCAGCGCGCGGCCAGGTATGCGAATCTGCTTACCTTTCTTTTCATGATTTTATGCTGGCTTCCCGTGCTGCTCGCGGTATATCCGGGGTTCTTCGTCTACGATGCACAGGATGAGTGGCTGCAGGTGGCATCCAGAAATTTTAATACGCACCATCCGCTCGTTCATGTTCTTATGCTGGGCGGTATCATCTGCGCGGTGCATAAAGTGACGGATTCCTATAATCTGGGGATTGCCTGCTATATGGTGGTACAGATGATGATTGTTTCAGGCGGATTTACCTATCTGCTTTCTTTCATGCGGCGGCGGAAGGTTTCCCGCGGGGTCCGTCTGCTTTCGCTGCTCTACTTCGCTTTTTTTCCGGTGATCGTGATGTTTACGCTCTGCTCCGCCAAGGATACGCTGTTTACAGTGGCACTGCTGCTCCTGCTGCTGGCGCTGATCGATATGGGCAGCGTCGAACAGCAGTTTTTCACATCCAACCGTAAAATGCTTTTCTTCGTATTGAGCGCTGTGGCCATGATGCTGTTTCGTAAAAACGGCGTCTATGCGTTCGCCGTGATGGTGCCGATTCTGCTCGTTTATCACAAACAGAATCTGAAGAAAACGGGACTTCTCATAGGTATGATTTTTCTTGCCTATTTCGTGATTAACACAGGGCTGACGGTAGCGTTTCATGCAACAGGAGGAGAGAATCAGGAGATCCTTACGGTTCCGATCCAGCAGCTTGCAAGAACCTATAAATTCAACAGGGAAGCCTTCGAGCAGGAGGATATTGACATACTGCACGAGATCCTGCCGGAAGAGGCGCTGGTGTTATACAATCCCAAGCTGTCTGATCCGGTGAAGGTACGTTTTCAGAATGAGGTATTTGCCGCGGACAAGTCGAAGTATGCAGGACTTTGGCTGCGGATCGGATTAAAGAAGCCTTTATCTTATATCAATGCGTGGCTGGTGAACTCCTACGGCTTCTGGTATCCCGATACGGTGATTGATGTCTATTCCGGCAATACGGTATTTACGTTCACATATGGAGAAAGCTCCTATTTCGGATACGAAGTGGAGGAACCGGGATTCAGGGACAGCAAGATTCCATGGCTTGACGCGGCATACCGCAAGCTGGCTCTGGAGATTTCCCAGGAAAAGATTCCGATCTATTCCATGCTCTATTCTCCGGGCGGAATCTTCTGGGGCATCGCCTTCGTGTTCGCTTATATGCTGTACCGCCGCAAGTACAATATTGTGATTCCCTATATGATGGTACTCACGGTCTGGCTGACGGTTCTGCTCGGTCCCACTTATCTGCCCCGGTATGTGCTGATCTTCTGGTATGGCCTGCCGCTTTTTGCGGCCATATTGCTGGAGGAGGTATAATGCCTTTAGTTGTAAAAAATATACAATCGTGATATACTAAGCAATGATATTCTGGCAGCTGAGTGTAATGTGCGGTCGGACTGTTATGATATTGTAGAGAAGATCGGGAATCGATAATGAACAGAATAATCACTAGAAGAGAGGCGATCTGTGAAACGCTCTGGATCATCGTGCTGTGTGCGCTGCTTGCGCTGTGGCCGGTTCGTCTGATTAAGGAAACGGTAACTGCCAACGGCAGGACACTTCCGGAGACGCTCATGGAATCTGAAGAGATCACATCAGGTTATGTGGTACAGCAGATGTTCATCGCCCAGTATGACAGACTGAAAAATATTGATATTTATATCCATGAGGGAACGGCAGGAGAGGAATTTAACTTCGTATTATATGATGCAGCCATGCAGGTGATCATGCAGCAGGTGATCGACACAAAAGATATGAAGCATATTCCGGGATACTGCACGGTGCAGGTCAATATCGATACGCAGGTAGGAAGGGAATATTATTTCCTGCTGCAGGGGATCGAAGAACCGTTCCGGGTTGCGTATCAATATACGGCGCAGACAGATAATATTTACAACGGTACACTGTACTACGGCAATGTGGAAGACACGCAGCGCTGTATGATTGCCGCGTATGAGTACGAGGTACCGCTTCGCAAGGGCAAGACACTGGTGTGTGCTGCCCTGTTTGTGTTGTTTGCGGCTGCCGTTACTTACCTGACGGGGAAATATTATGACAGGCGGCCGGAGAAGAATGTACTGGTTACGGTGGAACAGACGGTCAAAGCAGTGTGTAATCCGCTCATTGTGATTGCGGCGGCCGCTGCCTGTGTGGCGGTGTGGCCCTGCAGGCTGCTTACGACCAATACCGTGTCGATTCTTTTTTACGAGGGGAGTATCCTGGTGACAGCAGCGCTGCTGCTCTATGCGGTCAACCATGACCGTACAGGCTGCGCTTCGGACAGAACGATATTTGACGTTCTGAAAACAAATATGGGAAACGGACTGCAGTCTGTCTTTATTGCAGGCGCACTCTGGGCATGCTGTAATTATATGAACGGTCTGTATGAGATCCATCATACCGTAGCATACAGGCAGCAGCTGATTTTCTTTGCGCTGGCGGTCATTGTGACTTATAAGCGAAAGGACATTTTTAATATTATTAATCTGGTGTATCTGATTGCGGCGGCTTTCTTTGCACAGCGTTATTATCACGGCGCGATGGCGGTGCTTACGGATCCGGAGGAGATGGAGATCCTTACAGTGAAACTCACCGTCTGGGCGGGGATTCTTGCGGGACTGGTAGTGATTGGCACGATACGGGTTCTGGTGCGGAGGCAGGTTAAGGGCATAAGCGCTGCGTATGGTATTCTGGTGGCGGTGTTTTTTGCGGCGATTATGTTGTATCGTAATACACGGGGATGGCCTGTCTATCTGGTATGTGCTTTTGTGCTGTTCTATGTGAACATGGCGGCGTGGGAAGGCAAGGCGTCTCTGCTCCGCAATATCTGTAACGGCATCCTGCTGCACTTTAGCGTGATGGTGCTGTACTGTCTGCTGCACAGACCGTATATGTTCTTTCAATATTACAGATATCCGTTTATTTTCCATACGGTGACGATGTCTGCGGTATATCTTGCGCTTGTAGTGTGCGCGGCATTTGTGAAGTTCTTAGATGCATATAGAAGAGAACAGAGACTTGCTGCTGTTTATAAGGAACTGATTCTGTTTGGCGTGTCGGTGGTGTATCTGCTGCTGACGCTGTCGAGAACAGGGTATCTGGCAGTTATGGTCATGGCGGTGGTCATGCTTCCTGTAACATGCTTCTCCATGAAGAGCAGATGGCGCAGTATTCTGCGAGGCGGCGCAATGATGCTGCTTGCGGTCTTTGTCTGTTTTCCGGCGGTCTTTACGGCGCAGAGAGCAGTTCCTGCTGCGATTGCCAGACCGGAGCTGCATGAGATCGAGGAACTGCCTGTCGAGATCGTACACGGCAGGGATATGGATTCCGAATACTATATTACGATTCAGCGGTTCATACAGGTGTTTCAGATGAAAGTGCTGGGTATACCGGAGATGGAGAGCCTGCAGGCGATGGACATGCTTACGGATGCAGGAGAGGAGTGCACGGACGGTTTTGTGAGGGCAAAGGACGAAGAAATTCTTCTTGCTTCCGCAGGAAATACAGACGCAGGTGTGAGGAATATGCCGACAGACAGCGGGATTGCTGTGGAGGAAGGCGTGATAGAGATCGCATCTGCGGACACGCAGGTGCAGGCGGAGAATCAGGATGGCGTGGAGCAGGAGGAAGAAGATTCCTATACAAATGGAAGACTGAAAATTTTCAGACTGTATTATAATAATCTGAACAGGATCGGTCATGACGATATGGGTATTATGGAGCCGAACGGTCATTATAACGTCCATGCGCACAATATCTATCTGCAGGTCGCTTATGATCACGGCATCTATGTGGGCGTGATATTTATTCTGCTGGGCGTCGGCACTCTGGTGCAGGCGGCAGTGTACTATCATAGACGCAAAGAGGACAGGATATGTGCGGCGCTGCCGCTTGCCCTGCTGATTCTCTTCGCGGTAGCGGGGCTGACGGAATGGATCTTCCATCCATGCAGTTCCATTGCATTCTGTTTACTGTTGACAATGGCACCGCTCCTGATTGACAGGAAAGAAGCGGCGTAGGAAAAGAACTATGAAAAAAGAGAGAAAACCTTTTAATGTAAAGCTGTTTTACCGGAGAACCTGCCTGATCGTATATGATATTATCAGTGTGGTTCTGTCGAGCTACCTGGCGATCGTGATGCGCTATGAGTTCCGGGTGGATGAGATACCCGAGCATTTCATGAGCCCGATCGAGCATGTGATGCCGCTCAATATTGTGATGACGCTGGGAATCTTCTATCTATTTCGTCTCTATAGCAGTCTGTGGGCTTTTGCAGGAGAGACGGAATTGCAGAACATCGTGGTATCCTGTGCGCTGTCTACACTTGTAAATGGCGTCTGCCTGCAGTTTTTCAGAACTTCGTCCAGAGCGGTACCCAAGAGTTACTATTTCTTTTATTTATTTCTGCTGATCACATGTATTTTCTGCAGCCGTTTCTCCTACCGTTTCTTCCGCGGGCTGAAACATAAGCAGCAGAATAAGAAGAACCGGATTGCCGTGATGGTGATCGGCGCGGGGGAGGCTGCCAATCTGATCATTAAGGAGATTGTCAACAGCAATTTCTCGACCATGGTCATCAAGTGCATTATTGATGATGATAAGGGGAAATGGGGCAGATTTATCCAGGGCATCAAGGTGGTCGGCGGCCGTGACAAGATCGTGGAGTGTGCCGATATCTATGACGTGGATGAGATTATCGTGGCGATGCCGTCAGCCAGCAGGGCGGAGATTAAGAACATTCTGGAAATCTGTAAAGATACAAACTGTAAGCTGCGTTCCCTGCCGGGCATGTATCAGCTTGTAAACGGCGAAGTTAATGTCAGCAAACTGCGTGACGTGGAGGTGGAGGATCTGCTGGGCAGAGATCCGATCAGCGTGGATCTGGATTCCATTCTCGGCTATGTGCAGGGCAAGGCGGTGCTGGTCACCGGCGGCGGCGGCTCCATCGGCAGTGAGCTGTGTCGTCAGATCGCGATACACAGACCGAAACGGCTTATTATCGTAGATATCTATGAGAATACGGTTTATGATGTACAGCAGGAACTGAAGGCGAAATATCCGGAGCTGGATCTGGTGGTACTGATTGCATCCGTGCGCAATACCAACCGCATGAATTATATTTTCTCAAAATACCGACCGGATATCGTATACCATGCCGCGGCGCATAAGCATGTACCGCTTATGGAGGACAGTCCTACCGAGGCGATCAAGAATAACGTGTTCGGTACCTTTAAGACCGCGCAGGCAGCCGCCATGAGCGGTGTACAGCGATTTGTCATGATTTCCACCGACAAGGCGGTAAACCCGACGAACATCATGGGAGCCAGCAAACGGATCTGCGAGATGATTATACAGACTTTTGACAAGCATTATGAGACGGAGTTCGTGGCGGTCCGGTTCGGCAATGTGCTGGGCAGTAACGGCAGCGTGATTCCGCTGTTCCGCAAGCAGATCGCGGCGGGCGGTCCGGTTACCGTGACCCACCCGGATATCATACGTTATTTTATGACGATTCCAGAGGCGGTTTCGCTTGTCCTGCAGGCCGGCGCCTATGCGAAGGGCGGCGAGATTTTCGTGCTGGATATGGGGGAACCCGTGAAAATACTCGATCTGGCACATAATCTGATCAAACTGTCGGGCTACCGTGTGGGAGAGGATATTAAGATCAAGTTTACGGGACTCCGCCCCGGCGAGAAACTGTATGAAGAGCTGCTCATGGATGAAGAGGGCATGAAGGACACCGCAAACAGGATGATTCATATCGGGAAACCGATCGAACTCGATGAGCATGAATTTTTTACCCAGTTAAAAGAACTGAAGGATGAGTGTCAGGTCGAAAATTCGGATATCAGACCGTTGATCAAGAGGATCGTTCCGACTTATCACAGTCAGGACGATGAGGTACTGAAAGATACGATGTAATGCGATAGATGGATGCGGCTGATCAGGGTCTGGCATACAGAGCGGAGAGGTTTGGCAGGAACAGAAAGGAAGGGTGTCTGTTATGGAGAAAAAAAGGATATACTTATCGTGTCCGACTATGCATGGCGAGGAACAGAAATATGTGCAGGAAGCGTTTGATACCAACTGGATTGCGCCGCTTGGACCTAATGTCAGTTCTTTTGAAGAGGAGATTGCAGCGTATACAGGGTGCGGTCATGCGGCGGCGTTAAGCGCAGGAACGGCGGCGATCCATCTGGCGCTTAAGCTGGCCGGGGTGTGTCCCGGGGATATTGTGTTTGTGTCAGATCTGACATTTTCTGCAACCTGTAATCCGATTGCGTACGAGGCTGCGACACCCGTGTTTATCGATGCGGAACCGGATACCTGGAACATGTCTCCGGAGGCACTGCGCAGGGCATTTGAGAAATATCCGCATCCAAAGGCGGTAATCTGTGTGCACCTCTACGGTACACCTGCGAAACTGGATGAGATCATGGCGATCTGTGAAGAGCATCATGTACCGATGATCGAGGATGCGGCGGAATCTTTAAGCAGTACGTATAAAGGACGCCATACGGGCACTTTCGGCAAATACGGAATCTATTCTTTTAACGGCAATAAGATTATTACGACTTCCGGCGGCGGCATGCTGGTGTCGGCCGACGAGGAAGCGACAAAACAGGCGACATTTCTGGCTACACAGGCGAGAGATCCGGCCAGACATTATCAGCATTCTCAGATCGGTTACAATTACCGCATGAGCAATGTCACGGCGGGAATCGGCAGAGGGCAGCTTCTCCATATAGAGGAGCATAAGGCGAAGAAACAGGCGATCTACAGGCAGTATCGGGAAGCTTTCGCGGATCTGCCGCAGATTACCATGAACCCATTGAACGAAGACGGTGATGCAAACTGCTGGCTGTCCTGCATGACGATTGAGAACGGGTGTAATGTAACACCTGATATGGTAATGGATGCGCTGGCGGAAGAGAACATTGAGAGCAGACCGATCTGGAAGCCGATGCACCTGCAGCCTGTTTTTGAAAAATATGATTTTATCACCCATCATGAGGACGGCAGCAGCGTGGGAACAGATGTGTTCCACAGAGGGCTCTGCCTGCCCAGCGATATCAAGAACACAGAGGAAGATATGGAACTGATCATCCGCACAGTGCGCGGGTGCTTCGGAGACGGATTATTATGATTTGTACCGGGACGTGAGATAAAGAGGAATCGTATATGTATAAGAAATATATCAAGCGAGCTTTAGATTTTCTGTTGTCACTGTGCGGTATTGTAGTGCTCAGCCCGATCCTGCTGGTACTCTGTATTCTGGTGCGCGTGAAGCTGGGAAGCCCGGTTCTGTTTCGGCAGGAGCGTCCGGGCAGGAATGAAAAGATCTTTACGCTGTGTAAATTCCGTACGATGACGGATGAAAAAGACGAGAACGGTCATCTGCTGCCGGATGCGGTGCGGCTGACGAAGTTCGGCAGGTTCCTGAGAGGGACGAGTCTGGACGAATTGCCGGAACTGTTTAATATCTTAAAAGGAGACATGAGCATCATAGGGCCGAGACCGCTTCTGGTGTCGTATCTGCCGTATTACAGTGAGCGTGAGAAACTCCGGCACAGCGTGCGTCCCGGCCTGACGGGCTTGGCGCAGGTCAGCGGACGCAATTATATCGACTGGGACAGGCGGCTTGCCAGGGATGTGGAATATGTGGAGCATCTTACTTTCGGGATGGATGTGAAGGTACTGTGGATGACGGTGAAGACGGTGCTGGGACATACCGATGAGGTGGCAGAGGACACCAATGCGGTGGAGGGCAACTTCGCGGAGATCCGCAGGAAGAGAATGGAAGAACAGAGAAAGGCACAGGTGTCAGATTGAATATATTGATATTGAGCGCGGGCACGCGGAATAAGATCGTGCAGTATTTTAAAAAAGAATTAGCCGGCAGAGGCAGGGTGATCGCTACAGACTGCAGTAATCTGGCACCGGCTGTCTACGACGCGGATGCTTTCTATCTGGTGCCGCGCATCACGGCGCCGGATTATATGGAAGTGATTCTGGATATCTGTAAAAAAGAAAAAATAACGGGTGTATTCTCACTGATTGATCCGGAACTGAGTATGTTGGCGAAAGAACGGGACAAATTTCTGGCGGTCGGCACGACGCCGGTTGTATCGGATTATGATCTGGTGGAAACCTGTTTGAATAAATACAGGATGTATGAGCTGCTTGGCAGGATGCAGATTCCGACCGGCAGATGCTATTCTGATAAGGAATGTTTCTATCAGGCGGTGGAGACGGGAGAGATTTCCTATCCGGTGTTTGTGAAGCCTGTGTGCGGCAGTGCCAGCCTGCATATTAACAAAGTAGAGGGGCGTAAGGAGATCGAGGTGCTGTATGATCTCTACGATGATCTGATGATACAGGAGTACATGGACGGACAGGAATACGGTGCGGACGTGTATATTGACATGATAACCGGTAAGTGCACGTCGATTTTTGTCAAGAAGAAAATCAGGATGCGCGCCGGAGAGACAGATAAATCCGTGTCTGTTAAAGATGAGAACCTGTTTGCACTGATTCGAAGTTTCGTGGAGTCGTGCGGTTTCCGGGGGATGATTGATATTGATATCTTTGAAATCGGCGGGGTCTATTATATTTCTGAGGTGAATCCCCGCTTTGGCGGCGGCTATCCGCACGCGTATGCCTGCGGCGTCAATATGGCATCGTCGGTGGTCCGCAATCTGGAAGGGCAGGAGAATCCGGTCGATATCGGGAATTATTTGGAAAATATCTGCATGATGAAGTATAATGAGATAGTGGTCCGCGATATGAACGGAGAAGATATTGTAGTGTAACCTGTACAGGAATGGGAGAAAACGATGGGCAGAATACTGGTTTTGACAAATTCTTCCGGCGGACTGTATGATTTCCGCAATGAGTTCGTGCAGGCGATGCTGGCGGAGCATGAGGTGTATGTCAGTATGCCGGACGATGTGAAAGAGAAGGAACTGGCGGCAGAAGGGTGCCGGATCGTGAAGACGGCAATCAACCGCAGGGGCATGAATCCGCTGGAGGATCTGAAACTGTACCGCGCGTACAAAAGGCTGATGAAGGAACTGAGGCCCGATCTGGTGGTGACGTACACGATCAAACCGAATATATACGGCGGGTTTGCCGCCGCGAGACGGAGGATTCCATATATCGCCACGATCACGGGACTGGGCGGCGCCTTTGACCGGACGGGGATGTTCCTGAAGGTAATCGTTACCATGTACAGGACAGGGCTTAAGTGTGCCGCATGTGTTTTCTTTCAGAATGAGGAAAACAGAGGGATTTTTAAAAGGTTTGGCATTACGCCGAAGAAGACGAGGATGGTTATGGGTTCCGGTGTAAATCTGGACAGGCATAAGTATGAGCCGTATCCGTCAGGCGATGAGACGCATTTCCTCTTTGTCGGCAGGGTGATGAAGGAACGGGGTATTCTGGAGTATATCGAGGCGGCGCGAGCGTTACATAGCGATAAGGTTATCTTTGATATTATGGGGTACTGCGATGAAGATTATCAGGATATGCTGGATGCGCTGGAGCGGGAAGGCGTTGTGCGCCAGATCGGGTTTCATACAGAGGTGCACCCTTATCTGACGGCGGCGAGTGCGATTGTGGTGGCCTCTTTCCATGAAGGAATGTCCAATGCGCTGATTGAGGGTGCGGCGACGGGAAGACCGGTGATCGCTTCGAATATCAGCGGCTGTCTGGAGGCTTTCGAGGATGGCAGGACCGGCTTCGGTTTTACGCCCGGTCATGCGGACGAGCTGATCGGGGCGATGAAGAAATTCCTGGCGCTTTCTGTCGATGAGCGTGCCGCGATGGGGCGGGCAGGCAGAGAGAAGATGGAACGGGAATTCGACCGTAAGCTTGTGACGGGGGAATATATGGACGAGGTAAGGAACATTATCGGAGTGGAGGAAAAAAATGGACTTATATGAAAAGATTGTAAAGGGAGAAGAAAAAGTATCTCTGGTGGGACTCGGTTATGTAGGTATGCCGATTGCCGTCGCTTTTGCGAGAAAGATAGGCGTGGTGGGATTCGACCTCAATGAGAAGAAGATCGAGTTGTATCAGAACGGGATCGATCCGACCAATGAAGTGGGCGATGAGGTGATTAGAAATACGAAGGTAGAATTTACGGCTGATCCCGCGAAACTGCGGGAGGCGAAGTTTCATATCGTAGCCGTACCGACGCCGGTCAATGACGATCACACGCCGGATTTGACACCGGTGGAGGGCGCCAGCCGCATTCTGGGACAGAACCTGATGAAAGGTTCTGTCGTGGTATTTGAATCGACGGTATATCCCGGTGTCACGGAGGAGATCTGCGTGCCGATTCTGGAAGAGGAATCCGGACTGAAGTGTGGTGTGGATTTCAAGATCGGCTATTCTCCGGAGCGGATCAATCCGGGGGATAAGGTACACAGATTGGAAACCATCACGAAGATCGTATCCGGCATGGACGAGGAGACGTTAGATACCATAGCCAGAGTATATGAGCTGGTGGTGGAGGCGGGCGTGTACCGTGCGGAATCCATCAAGGTGGCGGAGGCTGCGAAGGTGATTGAGAACAGCCAGCGGGATATCAACATTGCGTTTATGAATGAACTTTCTATGATTTTTCACAAGATGGATATCGACACGAAGGCAGTACTGGATGCCGCCGGGACGAAGTGGAACTTCCTGAAATTCATGCCCGGTCTTGTAGGCGGTCACTGTATCGGCGTAGATCCTTATTATCTGACCTATAAAGCAGAGGAACTGGGATACCACTCGCAGATCATCCTGTCGGGCCGCCGCATTAATGATGATATGGGTAAATATGTAGCGGAAAGCCTCGTAAAGAGCCTGATCAGGGCGGATATTCCGGTCAAGCGTGCCCGTGTGGCGATTCTTGGTTTTACATTTAAGGAGAACTGCCCCGATACGAGAAACACGAAGGTGATCGATATCTATAAAGAACTGGGGGAATACGGAATCACTCCCATGGTGGTGGATCCTGCGGCGGATGCAGATGAGGCGAAAAGGCTGTACGGGATCACTTTTCAGACAATGGAAGAAGTCAGGGGCATGGACGCGGTGATCATCGCGGTAGCGCACGACGATTTCCTGAAGCTTGACAGGGAGCAGATCGCGGCATTCTATGCACCGTCACATAAGCGTAAGGTTTTGCTGGATATTAAAGGACTGTTAGACAGGAAAGAATACCTGACAGAGGATTATCTGTATTGGAGACTGTAGAGAAAAGAACACAAGTAATTAAATCAGGGTGCATACTTTCAGGGCTGCTCATATTTTTTCTGGGGATGCTGGCAGTCTGCGGGGTGGGAGTCTATAATGATTCCGAGCAGTATATCACGATGCATATACACCGGGAACCGCTGTACCCGCTGTTTCTGGCTCTGTTTCGTACAATATGCGGTGACGGATATCTGACGGTGGCCGCAGCAGTGCAGAATGTGTTGACTGCGGTCGGGATCTGGCTGTTTGCCGGGTACGTTGCGGCGCATTTTGGCCTGCGGTTGTGGGAAGAACTGCTGGTGGTTCTGCTGCATCTGGTGCCGCATCTGATGACGCGGTATGTATCCGCACTGCACATTTTTCTGGAAAATTCGGTGATGAGCGAGGCGCTGTGCATTCCGCTCTTTCACTTTTTCCTGTATTTTCTGCTGCGTATGCTGTTTGAGCGTCACAGGCGGGATGCGGTCTTAAGCCTGCTGCTCGCGTTCCTGCTGTCCATGACCAGAGGACAGATGATGACTACGATCCTGATGTGGATGGTGATCGTATGCCTGCAGATGCTGGCGCACAAAAAATATAGAATCTTATTCATACCCGTAGTAACGGTTTTGCTGACATTCGGGCTGCGCAGTCTGACGATTCACGTGTATAATTACGGCGTAACGGGTTATTTTATGGGAAACACCTATGCGCAGGTCAATACACTGACGAACGTGATCTATGCCTGTGATGAGGAGGATGGAGAGGTGTTTGCAACAGGCAGCCTCGAGCGGGAATTTTTTGACCTTTTCTATGCGGAGGCGGATGCCGGAGAACTGAACTATAAATACGGGGGCAGAACCCTGGCAGAGCGGGCGGCGCATCTGGAAGGATGCCATGACGAACTGAAGTTCCGGGTGCTGGAAGCGAATCTGACAGCTTATTTCTTTGGACTCGGCGAGGTGGATTATTATCAGCAAAGCAGTATGTCAGATGAGCTGGCAGGAAGCATGATTGCCGGACTTCTTCCGGTGTGTTTGAGACAATGGTTATATGACTATATCCTGCTGTGCGTGCATGGATTTATCAGAAGCATTGCGGTGGTGCATCCTGTGATCAACTGGTTGGCGGCGGTTCTTTACGGGATGGCGGTCGGGCTTGCCGTGTGGCAGGTACTGCGCGGAAGGAAGCGAAGAGATGCCGCATTTGTGACAGGTGTTGCGCTGCTCTTTATCGCGGCGAATGTCTGTGCCACGTCCATGACGATCATGTGCCTGTCGCGGTATATGATCTATGGATTTTCGATTTTCTACACGGGTCTGTTTCTGTTAGTCAGGGAGCAATGGCACAAGTCTGATTCTTAGTCTTGGGCGTTATAATGATAAAGATTTCGGAATGGAGGAGAAAATGGGATATCGTGATGTAAAATTTGATGCAGAGAGTGTGTTTCTGGTAGGCGGCGGGGCAGGTTTTATCGGTTCCAATATCTGTGAGGCGTTGATCGACATGGGGTATACCGTGCGCTGCCTCGACAATCTTTCTACTGGAAAATATGAGAATATTGAGCCGCTCACGAAGAATGACAGATTTACCTTTATCGAGGGTGACATCAGGGATCTGGAGACCTGTAAGGCGGCTATGGACGGCGTGGATTATGTGTTGAATCAGGCGGCCTGGGGCAGTGTGCCGCGCAGTATTGAGATGCCGCTTCTGTATGAAGAGATCAACATACGCGGCACCTTAAATATGATGGAGGCGGCGAGAACGTGCGGCGTGAAGAAGTTTGTCTACGCGTCCAGTTCTTCCGTGTATGGTGATTCGACTACGCTCCCGAAGAAAGAGGGGCAGGAGGGCAATGTGATCTCCCCCTATGCGCTGACGAAGAAAGTGGATGAGGAGTACGGACGGTTGTATAAGGAACTGTACGGGCTGGATACCTACGGACTGCGGTATTTTAATGTATTCGGACGCAGACAGGATCCGGACGGCATGTATGCCGCCGTGATACCGAAGTTTCTGAAACAGCTTCTCCACGGTGAAGTGCCCACCATTAACGGAGACGGTATGCAGTCGAGAGATTTTACCTATATCGATAATGTGATTGAGGCCAATCTGCGCGCCTGCAAGGCTTCTTCCGATGCGGCGGGGCAGGCATATAACATCGGCGCCGGCGGCAGACTGTTCCTGAACGATATTTACAAATATCTCTGCGAGGCGCTGGGTAAAAAAGTGGAGCCTCATTACGGACCTGCCCGAAAGGGTGACGTGCGGGATTCCAACGCGGATATCAGCAAGGCGCGGGAACTGCTTGGCTATAATCCGGAGTTTGATTTCGAGAGGGGAATCGCACTGGCGATCGACTGGTATAAGGAATACCTTGCGTAGGAGAAACGTATGGAGTTAAGAATCGGAAGCTATCGCATACAGATAGCCAGAGAGTATGCGATAGACGGTACTATGCCTAGAATCTATAATGCGGAGGGGCAGCCTCTTGAGACCTATTTCATTAAGAACAGGCACTCAAGACATGCCCCTTTCGGGCATGAGGGCAGATATTTTTTCTGGGACCGGTATAATTACGGTCTGGATACGCACTTCTACGGACCGGAATCCATGGCGCACCCGCTGGGAAAGCCGTCGGTCAAATACGGTATGCTGACGGAATCCCGCACGATCGTGCCGCAGGACTATGAGGTGTTTCATAAGCACAGAGGACTGGAGCGGGAGTTTCGCTATGTTTTTACCTATGACGAGCGGATTCTCAATGAGATTGAAAATGCCAGATTTTATCCGATTGCGGCGGGAATCTGGAATAGGGAGATGAAGGAAGGGCTGTATACGGGAAAAGACCGTGATTTGTCCATTCTGTCCTCGGATAAGACTATGTGCGAGCTCCACAGATTTCGTCTGGAACTCGCCAGAACGTGTAAGAAAGAACAGCTGGCCGATACATACGGTCGGTTTGACGGCGGAGATTATGTGCAGAGTGTGGACGAGACGCTGGACCGTTACCGCTTCTCACTGATTATTGAGAATGATGTTTCGGACTATTATTTTTCGGAGCGGCTTACGAGCTGCCTGGCGGCGCAGACGATCCCCGTGTATCTGGGGGCGAGAAAGATCGGTGATTTTTTTAATACGGACGGCATGATCCTTCTGGAAAAGCCCGATATCGAGGAGGCGAAACGCAGGATCAGGGAGTGTACACAGGAGACTTATGAGGCGAAGCTGCCTGCGGTGCTGGATAACTATACGCGGGTGCAGGAATATGTGAATATGCAGGATTATCTGTACGAGCACTATCTGCAGAAGGAATAAGCCGGAAAACCAGAATTTTCAAGCACGGGACTTGTGCCGGTCTGGAAGGATAGAAAAAATGAAAAAGGTCCTTGGACAGTATTAAAGAATACGGGAGGAACAGGATGAAATACAAGGTAGTGGTATTCGGGGTAAAAGACACTTCGGAGAACATTGTGAACTTCATACAGGAGCAGATCTGCCCGGTGGATCTGGTAATCACGATCAGTCCGGAGGTGACGAAGAAGAACCAGGTGTCAGGGTATAAGGGGCTGTCGGTTCTGACGGAGCAATACGGGATTCCTGTGCATGAGGCGGACAGTTATTTTCTGACAGATGAGAAAACGCAGAAGTTTATACAGGAGAACGAATTTGATATCGGCATCTCCATGGGATGGCAGAGACTGATCCCGCCGTCGGTTCTGGATGCATTTCAGTACGGAATATACGGATTCCATGGCAACTGCGGGTATCTGCCCTTCGGACGGGGAAGGTCACCGCTCAACTGGTCGATTATTCTCGGGGATACCAGATTTAATCTGAATATGTTCAGGTATGATGAGAAGGCGGACAGCCCGAATGTATTTGCGACGGAGATGTTTTCGATTACGCCGCATGACGACATCCGGACGGCGCAGTACAAGAATATGATCTGTTCCAAGAATCTGATTCGCAGACTGCTTCAGGCATATCAGGAGGATCATATTGTAATCCGCACAGAGTCTAAGGATTATGATTCGTGGTATCAGAAGCGGACGGCAGCAGACGGGAAGATCGATTTTCATGCGAGAACAAGGGAGATTTACAATTTGATCCGCGGCGTTGCGGCGCCTTTCCCGGGAGCATATGCCATGATCGGGGAGAAGCAGGTGACGGTGTGGGAAGCTCATCCGTTCGATGAGATGATTGATTTCTCGGCTTATGCGCCGGGTGAGGTGATTGATATATTCGACGGCAAACCGGTGGTGCGCACGGTGGACGGTTCGCTGTTGATCGACAGGTATGAGAGTGAGAGACAGATCAGAGTGGGGGATGTGCTGGCGTAGGGTATGGCGGCACAATATCGTAACGGATGTTACTGAAAAATAAAGGACAGAAAGGCAGGATTATGTCAGAAACTATTCACGTTCTGCATGTACTCGGCGGCGTCGGGCTTGGCGGCGCGGAGAGCCGTATTATGGATCTATACCGCCAGATGGACCAGAAGGAAATCCAGTTTGATTTTCTGGTTCACAGCGAAGCTGTGAACAGGGGCATTTGTGGTGATGTGCGTGCAAGAAAACCGCAGTTTTACGATGAGGAGATTCGTAAGCTTGGCGGGCAGATTTATGTGCTTCCCAGGTTCAAAGTATATAATTACCTGACTTATCACAGGGCGGTGCGGGAATTTTTCAGGAAGCATCACGAGTTTCGGGTGGTACAGGGGCATATGACCAGTACGGCAGGAATTTATCTGCCGGTTGCTAAGCGTTACGGTATCCCGGTTACGGTGGCGCACGCCAGAAATGCGGGCGTGGAGAAGGGAATGAAAGGAATTGCGACGAAGTTCTTCCGGAGAGGACTGGCGCGGAAGGCGGATTATTGTTTTGCCTGTTCTACACTCGCGGGAGAGGACGTATTCGGTAAAGAGGCGGTACGGACCGGCAGCGTGAAGATTATCCACAACGCTATCGACGCCGCGGCTTTTACGTATGATTCCGGACTGCGTGATCAGGTGCGGGGACGTCTGGGGCTGACGGATGAACTTGTGATCGGTCATGTGGGACGCTTTAACTATCAGAAAAATCATCCCTATCTGATCGATATCTTTGCAGCATTATGTAAGATCAGACAGGATGCGGTGCTGCTGCTATTGGGAGAGGGACCGGATCAGGAGCACATAAGGGCGAAGTGCGGCGAGCTGGGAATCAGTGATAAGGTCAGATTTCTCGGTAATCAGAAACAGCCGCAGGCATATTATCAGGCGATGGATATTTTCCTGCTTCCTTCGTATTTTGAAGGGCTGCCGGGTGTGCTGGTGGAGGCGCAGGCGGCGGGGCTTAAATGTTTCGTGTCCGATACGGTCACGCGGGAAGCGGCGGCGACTGATCTGGTGACGTATCTGCGCATCGATCAGCCTGCCGGGATCTGGGCGGAGTGCATAGCGGAGGCGGCGGATTATGAGCGGCGAAACACATACCGGATCATGCGCGAAGCAGGATTTGATGTGCAGACACAGGCGGCGGCATATCGTACATTTTACCGCACGGGAGACTGCACCGGGTTCGACCGGACAGGTATCACTTGAATCCGTATAAGAAGAGAGGATACATTAGGCTTATGAAGAAACTGTTATTGATCGTGCCGTCCTTACATCAGGGTGGATTAGAAAAAGTGTGTGCGGCGACTGCGAGACTCATGCAGCCGTATTTTGACGTGCAGATTGCAATCTTTGATTCCCGCAACATAGCGTATGACATCAAGGGAATCCATGTGGTGGATCTGCATCTGCCCAGCCGTCCGGACAGGCTCGGCAAGATCATCAATGTATGGAAACGGGGCAGCAAACTGCGCAGCCTGAAGAAGCGGGAGGGGATCGATATCGCCTACAGCTTCGGACCGACTGCAAATCTTGCGAATATTGCATCCGGCGGGGGCGCATGTCGATGGCTTGGCATCAGAAGCTATATGGATATGGGAAATCCACGGAAGATTCGGCTGTTCTGCAAGAGTGCGGACAGAGTTATCTGCTGTTCGGAGACGATCTGCCGTGAAGTGCAGGAGAAATACCGCTGCAATAAAGCTGTGACGCTGCAGAATCCCTTCGACATGAAGGAAGTGAAGCAGTTGTCTGAACAGGAGGAGGCGGAGCTGCCCTGGAGTGAAGGAAGGATTCTCATCTCTATGGGGCGTGAGGACCCGGTTAAGGGTTTCTGGCACCTTCTGAAAAGCTTTGCACTGGTGCATGAGAAGCTGCCGGATGTGAAGCTTATGATCATCGGTAAAGGGGAATTTACGGCATACAGAGAACTGTCGGCAGGGCTCGGGATTGACGATGCCGTTTATTTTACCGGCCTTAAGAAGAATCCTTATCCTTATCTGAAAAAAGGTGCAATGTATGTGCTGACATCTTACTATGAGGGATTTCCCAATGCCATGGTGGAGGCGATGTCGATGGGACTGCCTGTAATTGCCACGGACTGCATGACAGGCCCGCGGGAGATTCTGGAAGACCGGTACGGCATTATGATTCCGAATATGTGTCCCGATGCGGATTTCGATCCGAAACATATCACACAGGAAGAACGTAATCTGGCACAGGAAATCATCAAACTGCTGGAAGACGGGGATCAGATGAAGCACTATCAGGAGATGGCGCGCAGGCGTGCCGCGGACTATACAGCGGAGTCCTATATTGAGAAGATCCGGGCGTGGGCGGAAGGGTAGGACTGTAGTAATGAGAAAAATTGTATTTCATTTAAATTGTCTGGAGCAGGGCGGCGCGGAGCGCGTGGTTACGAATCTGGCGAATCAGTTTGCGCAGGAAGGCTATCAGGTCATCATTGCTACGGAATGGTACGGTGAGAATGAATTTCAGATTGCGCCTGAGGTAAGGCGCGTTCATGTGGGACTGCGCGAGGGGGATGAGAAAAAGCATCGCCTTGTGCAGTTTATGCTCCGTGTGAAGTATCTGAGAAAATTTCTGAAGGAAGAGAAACCGGACATCCTGATTCCATTTGCGCGCAAAGCGCTCTACAGAGGCCTTATGGCGGCATATTTTATCAAAATACCGGTACTGATCTCTGTTCGTACCGATCCGGCGGGACACTATGAGGAGCGGTCTGACAGGATTCAGATTCCGATTCTGTTTCCGCGGGCGGACGGCTGTGTCTTTCAGACAGAGGGTGCCAGAGCGTTCTTCGCACCCAGACTGCAGGATTGTTCCCGCATCATTCTTAACCCCATTCATGATAAATATATCGGTGTGCCGGCGCCTGAGAAAAGGTCTAAGACGGTGGTGCAGTCGGGCAGACTGGTGGATTTCAAAAACCAGCCTATGCTGATTCGCGCTTTTGTCAATGTACATGCGAAGCATCCGGATTATGACCTGAAGATCTACGGGGGTGATTCTTTTGATGGTACAAAGGAGATTCTGGAAGGGCTGATCGAAGAATTTCGGGCGCAGAATTATATTCATCTCATGGGCGCCAGCGATAATCTGGAGAAGGAACTTGCAGATGCGGCACTGTTTGCGTTTACTTCGGATTGGGAAGGGCTGCCCAATGCTCTTATGGAAGCAATGGCGCTTGGACTTCCCATCGTCGCGACAGACTGTCCCTGCGGCGGACCGCGCACGATTATGACGCACGAAGAAGACGGGCTGCTGATTCCGATTAAGGACCAGCAGGCATTAGAAGAGGGGATCAACCGTCTGATCGAGGACCCGGCGCTGGCTGAGCGGCTCGGCAGCAGGGCGCGGCGGATTGCCGGGCGGGCGAACGGACAGGCGGTTTTTGCACAGTGGCGGGATTATATCGAGGAACTGTGCGGGAAATATGACAGGGGAAGATAACAGACGGTAACAGTTCAGCCTTGCACTATTCCGCGAGTAAAATCGCTCTGTATGCGATTTTATGAGTTGTGAAAGCGCCAAAATGCGACTTTGGAGCATTTTGTGTGCATCAGGAGTGACAGTGAAGCCGAAGGCTGAGCTGTTACAACAGACGGCGGAGAGAGTAAGTATAAACTTGTCCTGCGCGCCGGTTGCGTATATAATAGAAGAGAAATTGTGACAACAGTTCAGCCTTACATGATTTTACAAGTTGTGCACTGACAGGCTGCACGGAAATGAGGGTTATTATGTTTTCATATGACGATTACAGAGAAATTATCAGAATCATACAGTCTACGGGGAGGCACTGCAATTACGCGGAAGCGCTTCACAGGGACAGGTTCGTGATTATGCGGCACGATGTGGAATACAGTGTGGATCGTGCCTATCAGTTAGCGAAGGTGGAGCAGAGCATGGACTTTATCTCTACGTATTTTTTCCAGTGGACGAATAATACCTATAATATTCTTTCCAGAAGAAATATGGATATGATCAAAGATATGCATGAGCGGGGACAGCACATCGGTCTGCATTTCGCATTGAACGGCATGACGGATATGCAGCAGATCCGCAGCCGCGTGCAGAAGGAGATGGAGATCTTAAGCGAGATGTTCGGGTTTGCGGTTACGGAGTTCTCGGTGCACAGACCATCCAAGGACGTGCTGCGGGAGAATATCAAGCTGGACGGCATTCTGAACGCGTATCAGGATGATTTCTTCACATTTGCGGACAGGATTGACGAAGAAACGCCGCTGCAGGTAAAGTATATGTCCGATGCGAATCATATCTGGCGTTATGGATATCCGGATGAGAAAAATATCACAAGTTATGATAAAGTACAGATTCTGACACATCCTTTTGCGTGGAGTAAGAAGGGGTGCGGCAACTTTGATAATTACAGGGATCTGCTGCAGGAGAAGTACATAGAACTGGTACAATCCGTGGATAATGAATGTAAAGATTTCGGCGAATACAGGGAGTATTTCTGTGAGAAAAATGTGCGCTGAGCAGTGCGGCCAGGAACATAGGGAGAATATATGTGCGGAATATGCGGTTATATCAGTAAGAAAAATATTGCATTAGAGCAGCTGCGGGAAATGAACGATACGATGTATCACAGAGGACCTGACGACAGCGGCGTGGAACTCTATGAGATGACGGGCGGCAGGCAGGTCGGATTTGCGCAGCGCAGGCTGTCGATTATGGATCTGTCGGCGCTGGGGCATCAGCCCATGCATTCGGCCAATCAGCGGGTCAGCGTGGTCTACAACGGTGAAATCTATAATTATCGGGAACTAAGAGAGGAATTGGCGGACTATCCCTTCCGGTCCAACTGTGATACGGAAGTCATCATAGCCGCCTATTTAAAATGGGGCATAACGTGCGTGGAACGTTTTAACGGAATGTATGCGATTGCATTATTCGACAGGGAGACGAACGAGGTCTATCTGGTGCGTGACCGTATCGGCAAGAAGCCCCTTTATTACTGGTATGAAGATGAGAATCTGGTATTTGCCTCGGAGTTAAAGCCGATTATGAAGTACCCTGGCTTTACGGGCAGGATCGAGCGGCGCGTGCTGTCAAGGTATCTTTTCCAGCAGTATATCAATGCGCCCGAGAGCATCTATCAGAATGTATATAAACTGGAACCGGGGGCGGTTCTGCGCTATGCACAGGGACAGATCGACACATGGAAATACTGGGATGTCAGTAAAGTATACCATGCAGCGCTGCAGAACCCGTTCAAAGATTACGGGGAGGCGAAGGCGTGTCTCAAGGAGGCGCTCAAGAAGTCGGTAAAGGCCCGGATGATCGCGGATGTGCCGCTCGGTTCTTTCTTAAGCGGCGGTTACGACTCTTCGCTGGTTACTGCCATTGCGCAGGAGTGTTCGGACAGTCCCGTGAAGACTTTCTCCATCGGTTTTCATGAAGAAAAGTATAATGAGGCAGGATATGCCAGAGCCGTGGCGGATTATCTGGGGACGAACCACACGGAGCTTTACATCGGCGAGCAGGATATGTTTGATCTGGTGGAAAGCATTCCGGCGTACTATGATGAGCCGTTTGCGGACAGCTCGCAGATCGCTACGATGATGGTCTCCAGGCTGGCGCGCGAGCAGGTGACGGTAGCCCTGTCGGGAGACGGCGGTGACGAGTTCTTCTGCGGTTATAATATCTATCAGAATGTGGCGCAGGCGCAGAAGCTGGATGCGCTGGGAGCGCTTGTATACGGTGTATGCAGGCTGCCGGGGTTAAAGCATATGCATATGGCGGACAGGCTGCCTTTCAGAGTGCGCGTCATCGCGGGCAACCGGGATAAAGAGAGTAAGACCCAGTTCGGCGCAGGCAATTATCCGGCCAGAGCACGGGCCATGGTCAGGGCGTATTCTTCAGATCCGGCAGCCGCACAGGGGGCGGGAAATGGAGCAGCCGTGCAGGAACAGCCGCTGTCTGTTCACTATCCGACGGAGAGCTCCTATCATGTGAAGGACTGGCAGATCAGGAGAATGCTTCTCGACATGGACACATATCTTCCGGGTGATATTCTCTGTAAAGTGGATCGTGCTTCCATGAAATATTCTCTGGAGACGCGCTGCCCGATTCTGGATACAGATGTTATGGAATTGTCTTACCGGATTCCACATGCATATAAATATGCCGGCGGCGATAAGAAACACATCCTGAAAGATATCGCTTATGATTATATTCCGAAGGAGCTGTTGGAGCGTCCCAAGGTGGGATTCGGGGTTCCGCTGGATAAATGGCTGCGGGGACCGCTGCGGGAACAGCTTATGGATTACAGCAGTTATGATTATTTGAAACGGCAGGATATTTTCGATGCGGCATATGTTTCGGACATGATCAGGCAGTATATCAGGACCGGAGATGCGGGTCCGGCGACGGGGGCAAACTACTCAAAACTGACATGGTCCTTCTTCGTATTTCAACAATGGTATCAGGCATATCACGGGTGAAGAAGAACTGTTATATAACTTACAGAATGCTAAAAAAGATAAAATAACACCATAAAATAAAGATTTTTGGAGAAATAAGCGGTCAGAAAACAGGATAAATTGTCGATGCAATTTAAAATCCAAAAATAAACATAAATTTAATAAAAGTGTTATTTTAAAAAGTTTTTGCAGGAAAAAAGAAGAAAAAATGCAAAAACGGGTTTTTTAAGTCAAATTATGAAGGATTTTATTCAAAAGGCATGAAAATGAATCAGAGAGAAAAACATATTGCTTTCTACATTGGCTCTCTGCACAAGGGAGGAGCCGAAAGAGTCTTCGTAAATCTGGCAGAATTCTTTCTGGGAGAAGGATACCGGGTGACAATGGTCACGCAATATCAATATCCGGAGGAAGAGGAATACGGACTTCCGGATGCAATCAGGCGGGTGCTTTCCGATCTGAATCCGGAAGAAATAAATAACAGTCGAGTTTTGAATTTTATCAATCGCGTTCGCAAATTGCATCGGATCTGGAAGCAGGAACAACCCGATCTGGTATTGTCCTGTATCGGGAAAAATAATTTCATGACAGTTGTTACTACAATGTTTACGAAGACCAGACCGGTGGTGTCGGTGGTAGGCGAGGCGAAGGAGGAATATCCGGGCAGACTGATGCGGCGGCTTGCCAATCTGTTGTTTCCTCACGCCGCCGGTATCGTGCTGCAGACGGAACGGTCGAAGTATTTCTTTAATAAGAAGGTACAGAGACGAGCGGTCATTCTGCCCAACTCCCTGAACCCTGATTTTATCAGACCGAGATATGAGGGCGAGCGGGATAGGCGGATCGTTGCGGTCGGCAGACTGGACGCCAATAAGAACCATGAGATGATGATACGTGCATTTGCTGCGATCCGGGACCGGTATCCGGAGTATACCCTGACGATCTACGGGGAGGGAGAACTGCGGACATATCTGGAGAACCTTACGCGGGAACTCGGGGTGTCCGGAGCCGTATCACTGCCGGGTGTGATCCCCGATGTGGCGGTGCAAATCGAACGTGCGGCTCTTTTCCTGCTTACTTCCTATTCAGAAGGCGTATCCAATGCGCTGATCGAAGCGCTGGCGACCGGACTGCCGGTGATCGCAACAGATGTGCCAAGCGGCGGAACGGTGGAACTGATGACGGACGGTGTGGACGGACTGATTATTCCGGCCGGCGATCAGCAGGCGCTGGAGCGGGCGATGGACAGGCTGCTCGGAGATCCGGCATATGCCGACAATCTCGGACGTGAGGCGATGAAGATTCAGGAGCGGCTGGCGCCGGAGCGGGTGAACCGGTTGTGGCAGGCGTATTTCGAAGGGATTATGAAAAGGTCATAGCATGGAACAGAATGAACAAACCAACGCTGAAAAACAGAATACGGTCAAGACAGCCCTACAGGTGATCAGCTTTATTGCAATTTTCCTTCTGCTGTTGACTGCAGTGTCTTATATGGTACGGACGAACGGCGACGTGAAGGACCGCTTCGCGGGATTTTACGCGGAGAAGAGGGATACACTGGATATTATTATGATCGGTTCCAGTCCGGTCTTCCCTTACTATGCGGCGCCGAAGCTTTGGGGTGAGAGCGGCATAGCCATGTATCCGCTGTCTTCCAATGTACAGCGTCCGGCTGCCATGAAATATCTGGTGAAGGAAGCGGAGAAGACACAATCTCCCGCGCTGTATATCTTCGAGATGCGAATGTTTACCATGGAGGATGCAGGACTTCGCGAGAACATGGCGTACACCCGCGGCGTGACGGATAATCTGCGCTACTCGGCGCTCAGGAACGAGACGATCCGGGCGATGGTTCCGGAGGATACCGAGGAGGGCAGACTCAGCTTCTATCTGGATATTATGAAATATCACACCAACTGGAAGATGCTGGCGCTTCCTTCGGAGTGGGCGAATATGACCTATCATAATCCGCACCCGCTGAAAGGCTATACCTTTAAAGATGAAGTGGGACCGATGCCTATGCCGGACTGCGGCGGGATGGAAGGCACAAAGCCGATTCCGGCGGAGCAGGAGTCATATCTGCGGGATCTGCTGGAGTATCTGCAGCAGGGCGGGCATGACGCGCTGTTTGTCGTGTCGCCTTACGGGGAATCGTTAGAAGACCAGCAGATGTATAATTATATGGAAGCGATCGTGACCGCTGAGGGATACCGTTTCCTGAATATGAATAATTATTACGAGGAAATCGGAATTATTTACGAGGAGGACTTCGCGGATTACGGCAGTCATACGAATGCGGTCGGGGCGGAGAAGTGCACGGATTTCCTGCAGACGTATCTGCAGACATATTATGAATTTACAGATAAGCGCGGGGAAGCGGCATACGCCTCCTGGGATGAGGCGTATACAAGATGGCAGAGTGAGATGGAGACGGCGAGGCAGACAATAGCCAGGCGGATCGCGAACGAAGATTATGCGCCAACAGAAGAGCGTGAGTGAAAAAACCACTCACGCTGGTCTAATCAAACAATGGAGAGAATTCGGGTTCGCGAAGCGAAGCTCGCGATTGAGCGAAGCGCAATCAAGGAGAGGAACAGAAAGATGTGTGGAATCGCCGGATTATGTAATTGGGGTAACAACTGGCAGCGGAATATAGAGCGGATGAACGAGAAGATGCACCACAGAGGACCGGATGCGTCCGGGATCTGGGCTTCGGAAGATCAGACGGTGGTTCTGGGTCACAGAAGACTTGCGATTGTGGATCTCACGTCATCCGGCGCGCAGCCGATGGAGTCGCATGACGGACGTTATGTTATGGCGTATAATGGAGAAATCTATAATCATAACGCGATACGCGACAGGCTGCTGCAGGAGAAGAAAGTAGCGGAATTCAGAGGAACATCGGACACGGAGGTTCTGCTGGAAGCGGTTGCGGTATACGGCCTGGAAGAGACGCTGCGCATGGCTAAGGGTATGTTTGCCATCGCTATATATGACAAAAAAGAACATATGTTATTTCTTGCTCGTGACAGAGTGGGGGAGAAGCCGCTGTACTATGGGTTCGTGCAGGGGGACAAATTTGTATTTGCTTCCGATCTGAACGCTGTTGCGGCCCTTGACGGTTTCGATAATCCTGTGAATACGGGGATTCTGGGACAATATTTTCGATACGGCTATATTCCGGCGCCGCATTCTGTCTATCAGAACATCTATAAATTAGAACCCGGGAAATACATGGAAATCAAGATTCCATTTCATAAATACGATATTAAAACCTACTGGTCCATGCGGGAGGCAGCGGTTTACGGGCAGTCGCATCTTTTCAAAGGAAGTGAAACGGAAGCGGCGGAAGAACTGGAACGGTTGTTGCAAGAATCCATCCGCGGACAGATGGTCGCGGATGTGCCGGTGGGCGCCTTCCTGTCTGCAGGCATCGACAGCAGTACGGTGGTATCTCTCATGCAGTCGGTAAGTGAGCGGAAGGTGAGGAGCTTTACGATCGGCATGTGGGATGCAGCGTTCAATGAGGCGGATATTGCGGCAAAGATTGCGGCGCATCTGGGAACGGAGCATACGGAACTGTATATTACGGAGGAGGATGCCCGCGGTGTGATTCCGCAGCTGGCGCAGATGTTCGGGGAACCTTTTGCGGATTCGTCGCAGATACCTACCTATCTGGTCAGTAAGATGACGAGAGAACACGTGACGGTGTCCTTGAGCGGTGACGGCGGTGACGAACTATTCTGCGGATATAATACCTATACTTCCATCGAAAGGATCTGGCGAAAGATGGCGAAGATCCCTTACGGACTGCGCAAACCGGCAAGCGTGCTTCTGGGCGCTGCAAGTGCGTGCGGTCACGGCGGCACGGCGGTCAGGGCAAGGCTTCTGGGGGCGCGCAGTATCGAGGATATGTATCTGCGCTCTGAGATCGGAGAAGGTTTCCGGCTGGTGCGGGAAGAGAAGGACGCGGGGGGTGATCATACGGTTATGGACACCTACCCGGCAGGACTCCTGAAAGAACCACAGCATAATCTGATGCTGATGGATCTGCTGATGTACCACCCGGACGATATACTGTGCAAGGTGGACCGCACCGCTATGGCGGTCTCGCTGGAGACAAGGGTTCCTATGCTGGATCGGGATGTGGTGGAGTTCGCATGGACGCTTCCGCTGTCCTACCGGAAGCAGGACGGCGTGACCAAGAAGATCCTGCGGGATATACTTTACCGGTATGTGCCCCGTGAACTGATGGAACGTCCGAAGAAAGGATTCAGTATTCCGCTGCATAAATGGCTGAAGGAACTCGGACTGCGCGAGTGGGCGGAGAGCCTGATCGACAGAAAGACGCTGGAAGAGCAGGGCATACTGGACGCGGACGTAGTACACAGACTGTGGAATGACTATATTGAGAGGGATGTCTGGCGCGTGCAGATATGGTATGTGCTGATGTTCCAGGAGTGGATGCACACGTGTTATTTATGAAAATAGTGTTATATAACATATGAAATGTTAAATGATGAGTTAATAAAATGAATGCAGACTCGAAGAAAGGCCATGCGATGAGAATAATAGAACACTACCATCCATCCATCAGCATAAGGAATCAGACAGAACTGATCTCGGTGATTATAGCGGCCTATAATATAGAAGAATATATTAAGCGGGGGATAGATTCTGTCCGCAGTCAGACCTACGGCAATCTGGAAATCATCGTGGTGGACGACGGTTCCACAGACGCCACGGGTGCGATTTGCGACCGGCTTGCCGCACAGGATGCGAGAATACGGGTGATTCATAAGAAGAACGGCGGACCCGCCGATGCGAGAAATGTCGGGATCGCTGCGGCGCGGGGCAGTTATATCGGCTTCGTGGACGGAGACGACTGGATCGATCCTGATATGTACGAGAAGCTGCTCGGCGCCATGCGGGAGCAGGAGGCAGACCTTGCAGTCTGCCGCTACCGGCAGGTGCATAAGACGCATACCGAAGACGGGACCGTTGACAGGGCGGTCGTGTTTGAGGAACAGGAAGCATTGCAGTATTATGTGCAGGAGACGAAGGAATATGTTATCCAGAACGCCGCGTGGAATAAGCTGTACAGACGGCAGCTTCTGACCGGTATTGCTTTTCCGGAGGGAAAATGGTATGAGGATATCATGTTCGCGACGATGGCGCTCGCCCATGCAAAGCGCTGTGTTTACCTTGACACTGCTTATTATAACTATATAATAGACAGAGAGGGAAGCATCATGAATACGCAGATTAATCCTCGTACTTTTACGGATCAGATTCCTGCTTATTATGAGAAGACGAAGTTTCTTAAGGAGCTGGGGAGAGAGGATCTTGCAGACATTCATGATTATTTTTTTTATAAAAGACTGCTGCTCTTCTATGACCGCCTGCAAAAGTTGAATGCTTCCGGAAAAGAACAGTATTTAGAGCAGATCACGCAGGTGATCCGGGATAACAGGGAACATTATGCGCGCGCATATCACTGTCCGGTGGCGGACCCGCGGGATTATGAGAAGATGAAGCTGTTCTTAAAGTCTCCGGCGCGTTACAGGTGCAGAATGCGATGGGAGGAGCAGGTGGTGATTCCGCTTAAAGTAACGGTTAAGAGAAGCCTTAAATATTTGAAAAGAAATGGCTGAGGCGATGAAAGGGTGAAACAGTAAGGGGAAATGATAATTATACAGCTTGCGGGCGGGCTGGGTAACCAGATGTTCCAGTATGCCCTGTATCTACAACTGAAGAGCCTCGGTAAAGATGTGAAGATGGACGACAGAACCGGATTCGAGCATGACCTGCAGCGCACGCCGGCGCTTGCGCCTTTCGGGATCGCTTATGATACAGCCACGGCGGAAGAACTGGAATGTATGCTGGATGCATCGCTCCGGATGCGTGACAGGATCAGAAGGAAGCTGCGCGGCAGGAACAAGAAGGCTTATTTCGAGGCGGACAAGCGGTATAAGCCGGAGATTCTGTCCTGGGACGATATTTACCTGGAAGGGTACTGGCAGACGGAGAAGTATTTCAGCGGCGTATCTGCGGAGGTCCGGGAGGCTTATGATGTAGAGAGGCTGTTACGGTATATCAGAACGCACGGGTGTAGAAACGGGTGCGGCTGTGAGACGGCAGACGGCGGAGAACCGGAGGGGAAGGAAACGTCCGGAGCGAAACAGACAGCGTCATTATTTGAGAAGTACTTCGCGCAGATTACGTCAGAGGAGTCCGTCAGCGTGCATATCCGCGGCGGTGATTATCTTCTGCCGGAGAACCGGGAACTTTTCGGCGGCATCTGCACGGCGGCGTATTACAGGAAAGCAATGGAGCAGATGAAGAAAGAACATCCCCACAGCAGATTCTATCTGTTTACCAATGACAAACAGTGGGCGGCGCAGCAGATTGCAGGCGGGTTTTTGGAGAACACGGACATGGAACTGATCGACCTTGGCGGACAGAGCGATTATCAGGAATTTGTCCTGATGAGCAGGTGCAGACACCACATACTTGCCAACAGCAGTTTCAGCTGGTGGGCTTCCTATCTGCATGATGATCCGCATAAGACGGTGTATGCGCCGGACCGGTGGCTGAACGGATGGGACTGCAGTGATTTCTATAGAGAAGATATGCAGAAGATCATGTCTGCAGAGCGCGATGATAACGGAGAGACAGAGGAAACAATCGTACATGAGTAAACAGGAAAAGGTAGAAGATAATAATAAGGAAAGAAATCATACGGACAGGAAGGTTACGCTGCTTCAGAAGGTCGGCTATCTGTTTGACGCAAAGCAGAAGCGGCAGCTGGTCGGTCTGGGCGTGCTGATTCTGATCGGCGGTCTGCTGGAAACGCTGGGCGTGTCGCTGCTTCTGCCGGTGGTGAGCGCTTTCATGAATCCGGATGCCATAATGGATAATGCATTGGTGGACAGAGTTGCACAGATTCTGCATATAGAGACCAGCGGGCAGTTTCTGACCTATATGCTGGTTGCGCTGATCGTGCTGTATGTCCTGAAAAATGCTTATCTGTTGTTCCTGACATATGTACAGAACACTTTTGTGACCAGAAACCGCAACCGCATGATCAGCCGTGTGATGCGGGAGTTCTTAAACCGCCCTTATGAAGATTATCTGGGCGCGGATATACCGACGGTATTCCGCCTTACAGACAGTGATATACCGAATGCATTCCAGTTGATCCTTGTAATGATACAGATGATTACGGAGATCGTGGTTGCAGTTTCTCTATGTATCGTGCTGGTGGTGGCGAGCCCGGTGCTGTACCTGTTTGTCGTGGTGATCTTCTTAGGGATGACGCTGCTTATCACAAAGCAGCTGAAACCGAGGCTAAACAGGATCGGACACAGAAATCAGACGATACAGTCCCGTATTGCCAAGTGGCGGATACAGTCCATTTATGGATTAAAAGACGTGAAGGTGCTGCACAGGGAAGAATTTTTCGTGCGCAATTATTATGAAAGCGGCGCCATCGGCGCGAACGTGGCGAGGAACTATGCGGTGTTTAATAATCTGCCGCGTCTGCTGATCGAAACGGTCTTCATGGCGTCCATGTTTCTCTTTATTCTGATTTATATGCTGCGGGGCGGAGATATGAACGTACTGGTTCCCCAGCTGACGGCATTTGCCATGGCGGCGATTCGTATGCTGCCCGGCATCAACCGCATTAACACGTATCTGTCGGAGATTGCCTACACGCAGCCCTGCCTGGATTATCTGTATGAGAATCTGAATGAGAATATGAAGAAGGACGTGAACGGCAGTGTGACAGGACTTACCGGTGAAACACGGCAGCAGCTTCCGGCGCTTGCGCTGCAGGATAAGATCGTACTGGACCATATCACCTATGCTTACCCGAATACGGACAAGAATATCTTCACGGACGCGCATATGGAAGTGAAGAAAGGACAGTCTGTGGGGATCATGGGACCTTCCGGCGCGGGTAAATCGACGATCGTGGACATCCTGCTGGGATTATTACACGTACAGGCGGGTGAGATCACCTGCGACGGTGTCAATATATTCGATAACTATCCTTCCTGGCTTGCCAAGATCGGTTATATTCCGCAGTCCATTTACCTGATTGATGAGTCCATCCGTGACAATATCGCTTTCGGCATCGATGCGGACAGGATAGATGATAAGCGCATATGGGAAGTGCTGGAAGAGGCACAGCTTAAGGAATTTGTAGAGGAGCTTCCGGATGGACTGGATACGACCATAGGTGACAGGGGTGTCAGGATATCCGGCGGACAGCGGCAGCGTCTCGGCATTGCGAGGGCGCTCTATCACAATCCGGAGATTCTTGTGTTTGACGAGGCGACTTCCGCCCTTGACACGGATACGGAGAAGGCGGTTATGGATGCAATTAACAGCTTCCACGGCAGAAAGACGATGGTGATTATCGCACACAGGCTCAATACGATTGCCAAATGCGACGTCATCTATAAGGTGGAAGATGAGAAGATTATGGAGACGACATTATCATGTTAGGAATTGAGACACAGGAAGGTTTCGGGCTTGGGAATCAGCTGTTTTTCTATGTTACAACCAGATGTATCGCCAGGGACAGGGGATACAGTTTCAGCGTGCTGGACCCGGAGCACTTCGCCAACAATATGCACAGCGACTGCGGGCTGTATTTCATGGATCTGGATATGGGCGTGCCTTCTAAGAAGGAAGACTATGAGAAGACGTTTTATGAGAAGGAAACCCGTCTTTTTGCCGGTAATTCCAGGCATGACCTGACACACGGCGTCTACGTGACCGACGCGGATGAGCGTCTGTCTGAGATTGAGGATAACACGCTGATCTACGGCAATCTGCAGGCGGAGGCATATTTTATACAGCATAAAGAAGAGATTAAGAAGTGGCTTGCCGTCAAGCCGGAGTATGACTGCAAAGAGTACAGCAGGGACAATCTGTGTATCATGCACCTGCGGTGCAGTGACTATATGGGCTCGCCGGAACTGTATCTGCGTAAGAAGTACTGGATCATGGGTATGAGGCAGATGAAGAAAGTCAATCCGGATATGGAGTTTATGATTATTACCAATGACGTGAAGGAGGCGGGTAAGCTTCTTCCCGGTATTCCGGCATATAACTTCGACCTCGCCAAAGATTACAGTGTCTTGAAAAATGCAAAATATCTACTGTTATCCAATTCTTCGTTCACTTATTTTCCTGCATTTACCAGTGAAACGGTGCAATATATTCTGGCGCCGAAATACTGGGCGAGGCACAATGTGTCGGACGGTTACTGGGCTTCGGAGCAGAACATCTATGCCGGCTGGCACTATATGGACCGCAAGGGCAGGGTTTTCACCGCGCAGGAATGTAAGGAAGAACTGGCGGCGTATAAGAAAACATCTCCCAAATACAGAAATGTCAACGTGCGCCCGGAGGGAATGCGGCTCAAAATGATGGAGCTGCATGCGTGGTATGTCTATAAAAAGGCGTATGTGTGTAAGATTGCGAGAGGGGTAAAGCGAAGGTGTAGAAAACTGGCTGCCGGTGCAGCTGCAGGTCATGCAAAAGGATAGATAACGGGATGAGCGGTATAAATAAGAAGGAGAATAACATATATGGCAGGCTTACGGAGTCACTGCGGGGTATGTGCAGTAGAATTTTCGTGCGCATTGACGCTATTCCTGTGAAGAGGCTGGCGGTATATGCCGGTATCCTGTTTGCCGTGTCACTCATTCCGCTTCTGTGGCTTGGCAGATATAATGTCATGTGCGTCGATGACTATGACTATGGCAGGCGCGTGCATGACGTATGGATGGCGACAGGGTCCTTCGGGGCGTCCGTGCAGGCTGCATGGCAGCAGAATATGCAGTTTTACCGCGAATGGCAGGGCACCTATATTTCCTGCTTTCTGATGGCGCTCTGCCCTATGAATTTCAACTATGAGATCGGATATGTGGTACCGCTTCTGATGATCAGTATGCTGGCGTCGTCTGTATTTGTGCTGGGCAGACATATTCTGCACAGATGGCTGGGCGTGGAGAAGGCCGGCGGCAGTTTCGTGATGTTTGTGCTGCTTTTCATGTTTTATCAGGTGATGGATGCACCATTTGAAGGAATCTACTGGTACAATGGCGCGACGCACTATGTTCTGATGCAGTCCATATGGTTTTATATGCTGACGGCTGCTTCCATGAGTCTGTGGTCGGAGAAAAAAGCGTCTGCGCGGGTCTGGTGCGCAGCTGCCGTTATCCTGAGTGTGATTGTGGGCGGAGGCAATCTGGTGACAGGTCTGCAGGCAGAGGTCGTTATGGCGCTTCTGGTGTTGTATGCAGTCGTGGTGAACAGGAAGAAACTCCTTTCTGTATGCCTTCCGTTTGTGACGGGAAGCGCAGGCTTTCTGTTTAATATACTGGCGCCGGGTAACGCGCTTCGCAGTGAACTGGATACGGATACAGGATATTCGGCGCTGCTGTCGGTTCTGCTGTCGTTTTATCATGCGGTCGTCTATATCATCAGGTGGACGCCGGCGTTCGTGATCGTCATCTGGCTGCTGCTTCTGCCGGTCTTGTGGAAACTTGTCAAGAAATCCGAAAGAACATTCGCACATCCTGTATGGGTGACGGTCGGCGCATTCTGTGTACTGTCCGCAATGTTTACGCCCACGCTTTATGCACTCGGGATGGCGGGGCTTTCCAGAGTGAATAATATTATCCAGATGGTCTGGTATCTATGCCTGATTATGGTGACGGCGTACTGGCTGGGGTATTATGCCCACAGAGAATGTCCGGCGTTCGGTTATTTTCTGGAAAAGGCGGGCAGCAGGCTGACGGCTGTCTGTGTACTGCTGGTTTTCGTGATATTAGTCTGCACTGCGGATAAGAATACGTATACGAGTATATCGGCGCTGCGCTCGGCAGCAAACGGCGAAGCGCAGATATTCTATGAGGAAGCGATGGCGCGGCACGACATCTACACGGACGAGACGATCCCGGATGTGGAACTTGCGCCCTATTCTGCGAAACCCGCGCTTTTTGACTGCAGCGACCTGTCACAGGACCCGGGCAACTGGCTGAATCTGGCGGTTATGCAGTATTATCATAAGAATTATGTGAAGATAGTGGAGCAGTAATACAGTTACGGTAAGATTGTCGGGCCTGGCTGTAACGGAATATGGGACGGTTGTGCCGTATCTGTACCGATGGAGGCGGCAGGCGTGCGGAGGAAGAGATGGTTGAGAAGTTAAAATTGCCGAATGTTACGCTGGCGGCAATGACCAGCGTGGATCTATATGAGACGATCAAAGCGATGGAATACAGTATGCGGCAGATCGAGTTTGGCGATGTGGTCTTGATTACCCACAGGAAGCCGCTTACTCTGCCGAAGACCATACGGTATTCCCATACCTCCAGACTGGACAATATTGATAAATTTAATTATAAAATGGTCTATGAACTCGGCAGGCATATTCATACGGACTACATGCTTCTTGTCCATGCGGACGGCTTCGTGGTGCATCCGGAGAGCTGGCGGGATGAATTTCTTGCGTATGATTATATCGGTTCCCCGTGGCCGCTGCCCGCAAATGATTACGCCTACCGTGATTCCAAAGGACAGATCTGCCGCGTAGGCAACAGCGTGTCTATCCGCAGCAAGAGACTTCTGGATTTCCCGGCGCAGGCGGGGCTCAAATGGGAGAAGATGGAGGATGGCAACTATAACGAGGACACATTTCTGTGCTGCAAATATAAGAATGTGATCGAGGATGCGGGTATGCGCTTCGCGCCGATCGAGGTCGCGAAGTATTTCGGACACGAGCATATGATTCCGGAGATCATGGATGTGGAGAAGCCGTTTATCTTCCATAAATGGAGAGGCAGGAACGGGCAGTACCCGAGATTCGTGAATCCGTGGAAAGTTGTGTGGCGTAAGACCAAAGACGTGATCAGACCGCTGTTATTCTGGAGGAGGATAAGGAAAGATAACACATGATATACGACTGTATCCCTTTTTTCAATGAACTGGATATCCTGAAGCTGAGAATGCAGATTCTGTCGCCTTATGTGGACCGGTTTGTGCTGGAAGAGTCCACGGTGACCTTTTCGGGTGAACCGAAGGAGATGATTTTCGCAAAACACAGAGATATGTTTCGCGAATTTGAGGATAAGATCCGCTATGTGGCGGTGGATAATTCGCCGATGAGCGGCGTGACGACGCATGAGCGGGATAAGTTCCAGAAGAACCAGCTCATTCGCGCGATGTCGGATGCGAAGCCTGATGATATCGTGATTTTCAGTGATGTGGATGAGATACCGAATCCGAAAGTGTTAGAGAAGATCGTGCGGGAGTTTGACGCCGGAAAGATTTACCATCTGGCACAGCGAATGTTCTACTGCTTCCTCAACATGGAGGAGATCTCGGGCAATCTGCTGTCTATTACCGGAGAATTTCGAGGAGTAGAGAGAAAGCAGTGGCTTGGAACCAAGATCTGCAGTTTCCGGAATCTGCCGGGGGAGGGCATTGTCTTCCTGCGCGAGGTCTCTCCGGATGATCCCCGCAGTGTGCGCGTGGCTGACGGCGGCTGGCATTTCGGTTACATGGGCGGTGACGGCGAGCGGGATGTGGCGAAGCGAATCGGTGTGAAAGTGCAGGCGGCGGCCCATCAGGAATACAATAAATCGAGGTATCTGAATGAGGCGGTGGACAGGCTGCTGTGCGGCGAGGATATTTTTGACCGCAATGCGAAGTTCGTCCGCGTGCCGATAGACGACAGTTATCCGGAATATCTGCGGGAACACCAGGAAGAGTATGCTTTTCTGATTGCGCCCGAAACCGGTCGGGCAGGGATTGCGTGGAAGAAGCTGAAGCTGACGGTTAAGAAATGGCTGCGCAGGGCGCATGGAGCGGCGGCACGGGTGCTGCGGCACTGACGCAGAAGCCGGACAGCAGATAAACAGACCGGCGGTGACGGTGAGCGGCATGCAGCCACAGCGTATGGGAATGCGGCTGGCAGACGCCATGCAGCACAGGGCAGAGAGGAGAATAAGCGAATGGAACTATACCGTAAGATCAAATCAGGCAGACTGCCGTGGCTTCTTTTCTATATCGGGCTGACCATTGAACTTCTGATCGTGATCATTGATAAAAGCAACTATATTAATCCGATCGAAGGACGGTTGTTTCAGATCACTTTCCTGATTTTTGCCTGTAAGCTGATCCTGACGGATTACAGTAAGGCACAGTGGGGTGCGATTATTCTGCTGGAAGCTGCCGCGTTTGTGTCCTACCGGATCACCGGAGCGAATGATCTGATCCGTATCGTGACTTTCGTGGCGGCGTGTAAGGACATTCCACTCAGGCAGATGTTAAAATATACGTTTCAGGTAACACTGGCCGGCTGTCTGCTGATCGTGGCGCTGTCCGTAAGCGGCATATACGGGGAAATCAGTCTGACGCAGGCGTATGGTCACGAACCGTTGGAATCAACGCTCTATATCGGTGAGGAACCGGCGGAAGAGACCCGCTATACACTGGGAATGGGACACCCCAATGCGCTGTCGTGCATGTTCCTCATGCTGGTGGTGACGGGAGTCTATGTCTGGTTTGCACGCATGAAATGGTATCTTTATCTGTTTATCATGCTGCTTAATGCTGGTGTCTATATGCTGACCGGTTCCAAGACAAGCATGCTGATTACGACTGCCTTTCTGGCGGGGGCATGTATCCTCAGCTACAGTAAATTCCTGCGCGAGAAGGCGCTAATCTATGTGTGCGGGCTGCTCGTGTTTGCACTGTGTCTCGGCTTCTCCGTGGATGCGGCGGTTTGCGCCCAGAGGGTGCGGGATGCCAAGTGGAATGAATTCTATTATCTGAATCCGCGGGACAATCAGCATATCGTGACATTGGGGCGGATCGACCGGTATATTAACGGCAGGATCGTATCGCTGACGGATTCCGAGAAGAACGACGGCATGATCCATACATGGTCGGCGTTTTCCGAGCCCAATAATATGAATTACTACTTCGATATGGGGTGGGTGAAACTCTTTTACCGCTATGGAGTTGTGCCCGGGATACTTTATGTGATTGCGCAGCTTATGCTGCTGTGGAAGCTGTGGAAAAGGAAAGACGCCTGCGGACTGCTGCTGTTTGCGACGCTGGCTGTCTATACCGTAGTGGAGGCGCACCTGATTTCGGTCTATATCGGCAGGAATTTCCTGCTGATGATGACGGGGTATTATCTGCTGGGAGACAAACAGGCGCAAGATAAATGACGGAAAGTTGTTAATGATTGAAATTTTTCCCGAAAAATGGTATTCTAAATTGATATATTGTTTTTATCAATAAGCAGAATATGCCTGAGGGATCAGAATGAACCGTAAAATGAAAGTGATTGAGGGATACTGGCTGCTCTTCACGGATCTGGTCAGTATTACCGCTTCCTATATAATTGCATTGTTAATACGTTTTCATAAATTCAGACGGGTGGATGAGCCGGAACTGCACTTTCTGGTACTCATCTGCTTTCTGTTGTTCTGCACGGTCTACAGCTTTCTGTTTGACTGGAACAGAGAGTTCATGAAACGGGGTATCCTCGTTGAGTTCGTAGCGGTCATAAAATTTAATATTTTTATGGAACTGGCAATTTTTGCTTTCCTGTTCATGATGCAGCGAAGCGCCGGCGTTTCCCGTCTTGTTATGGGGTATTTTGCGGTGCTCGATGTTCTGGTTGTGTGGGGTGTAAGGATCGGGATGAAGAAGGCGCTGCGGGTCTACTTTACCGCGAAGTCCAACATTGTAAAGATTATGATTATCACGAAGGATTCTGTGCTGGAGAAGACGGTATCCAGATTGAAAGCAGCCATGGATATCAACTATGAGATCGTTGCGCTTGCCTGCGTGGATGCGGACTGTAAGGGCGCGATGATAGACGGCGTCTGTGTCAATGCCGACGGGCGTGATGTGCTGGATCTGGCGAGACAGATTCCGCTGGATGAGGTGTTTATCAATCTGCCGGAGGAAGACAAAGAGTACGTAAAGCATATGATCTATGATCTGGAATCCATGGGGGTTGCGTGTCATTATAATATTGATATTATCGAGCGCCCGCAGAAGGAGGTCAGGGTAGGCAGTTTTGCGGGTTATACAGTGGTGACATACTCGATCAACCACGTTGACTACAGACGCATGGCGGTCAAGCGTCTGATCGATATTGCCGGCGGACTGGTGGGCTGCATACTCACGGCGGTAATCACGCCTTTCGTGGCGATTGCCATACGGATTGATTCCCCGGGACCGATTTTCTTTGCGCAGACCAGAATCGGTAAGAACGGGAGAAGATTCAAGATCTATAAATTCCGGTCTATGTACATTGACGCGGAGGAGCGTAAGAAGGAACTGGAGGCGCAAAACGAGATGCAGGGTCTGATGTTCAAGATGGACAATGATCCGCGCATCACAAAAGTGGGTAAATTTATTCGCAAGACAAGCATAGACGAACTGCCGCAGTTCCTGAATATTGTGAAAGGCGATATGAGTCTGGTGGGGACAAGACCACCCACGGAAGGCGAGTTTGAACAGTATAATTCCCATTACAGAAGGCGCATCAGCATGACGCCGGGACTCACCGGGCTGTGGCAGATCAGCGGACGCAGTGAGATCGTGGATTTCGATGAGGTCGTGAAGCTTGATCTGGAGTATATTGACAACTGGACGCTGGGTCTGGACATCAAGATATTGTTCAGGACGATCTGGGTGGTTCTGACGGGAAAAGGCTCGAAGTGACGGGAAAGGTTCATATGATGGGGAAAGCTAAATATAAGGTATTGATGATCGGCCCTGACAGGAGCGTTCACGGCGGGATATCCGGTGTGGTAAACAACTATTATGATGCCGGACTGGATCAGAAAATTGATTTATGCTATATCGGCACGATGGTGGAAGGCTCTAAGGCGGCGAAGCTTGTATGCGCCGTGAGAGCATATTTTCAGTTCCTCCTGCAGCTTCCGAAGTATGATATCGTGCATGTCAACATGGCTTCGGATTCCAGTTATTACCGTAAATCTGTTTTTATCCGGACGGCGAATCTGTGGGGGAGGAAGAGCAGGTCGGGAAAGCGGCGCGGCAAAAGAATCGTCATTCACCAGCATGGCGGCAACTTTCCGGATTTCTACGGGAAAGAAATAGGTGATGCAGGGCGGCGGCGCGTGCGAAAGGTACTTTCCACGGGGGATGCTTTCCTTGTACTTGGCACGGCGTGGAAGGCGTTCTTCGGCACGATTATCGGTGCGGAGCGGATCACGGTACTGCCGGATGCCATACGGATTCCTGCGGCAGAGCCTAAGCAGTACGGCGTTCATAAGATATTATTTCTGGGAAGACTATGTAAGGCGAAAGGCATCGGAGAACTGCTGACGGTCATGCCGGAACTGAGGGAGAAGTACCCGGATGTGCACCTGTATCTCGGGGGCATATGGGAGGACGAGGAACTGAAAGATCAGGCACAGGCGATGGCAGAGTGTGTGACCGATCTGGGGTGGGTCAGCGGAGCAGCCAAACAGAAACTTCTGCGGGAGTGCGATATCTTTGTTATGCCTTCTTACTTTGAGGGACAGTCCGTATCCATACTCGAGGCGATGGCGTATGCCTGCGGGATCGTGGCGTCGAAGACAGGCGGGATTCCCGATATGATCATAGAAGGGGAGACGGGACTGTTTGCGAAGCCGCAGGATACGCGGACACTCGCGGACGGGCTGCTTAAGCTGCTGGCACAACCGGATCTGTGCCGGAGACTGGGAGAGAACGCCCGCCGGAAAGCGGCGGCCGAATATTCCATAGAGGATAACATGAGGCGTCTTATGGCTGTATATGAGTCGGTAAGCAGTTCCGGAGAGACGGATTAAGAGGCGCGGCAGGTGAGGGATCGGATTATCTGACTGTTTACGCTTTACGGTCGTAAATCTACCGGAGGCGGGAAAGGCATGGGTATCGAATTGCATAAAGAGGAGCCGCTAATCAGTGTGATCGTGCCGGTGTATAACGGGCAGGATTATCTGACAGGGTGTATAGAAAGCATAGAGAGCCAGACCTGCGGGCATCTGGAAATCATCATCGTAAATGACGGCTCCACAGACCGGACCGCGGCGGTATGCGACAGTCTGCAGGCGTCTTATGATAATGTGCGGATTCTGAATCTGGATGATAAGGGTGTTTCCGCTGCGCGCAATGCCGGCATTGCGGCGGCGGCGGGGGAGTTTATCACCTTTGTTGATGCCGACGACAGACTTCTCCCGGACATGATCCGGGTATTATATGATTGCATGGTAAAGACGCGAAGCGATGCCGCCGGCTGCAAATTCTTCATGTGGAGCAGCGAGGAGGAATGGCGGCAGGCGGCAGGAGCGGTGGAAATGAGAAAGGCGAAGCCGCGTGGGACAGATGCTCCGGAGAACGATATATCGGGAGCAGACAGACCGGACATGCAGACCAGGACTTATGATGCCGGGTCATATTTACAGGAAGAACTACTGTGCGGCAACAGCCGATGCTGGAGCAAGCTGTACCGCAGAGAACTCATAGAGAAAGTACGGTTCAGGGAAGGACTCACGATCGGGGAGGACATGCTGTTTCTGGTGCAGCTTCTGCCGCACGTCCATACCATCACCGAGACAGCATATGCCGGTTATGGCTATTATCAGAATCCGTCGGGGGCGATTAACAGGGCGTTTACGCCGCGTTATATGGATCAGATTACCTGCTGGCGTCTCGCGCGGGAAGAGATCCTGCGCATGGACGAAGGAGCGGATGCGCAGGTCACCGCGCTATGGATGACGGGAATCATGCTTACGGCCGGGAAACTTGCCGGGCTGGATGCGGCAGGCAGACGCGCCAACGAGAAGTATGTCAGGATGTGCAGGGAGAGCCTGCGGGAAGCGATGCAGATTCCGGGAGCGTATCGTCGGCTGTCTGCGGGATATCGGTTGAAGACCGTTTTATTCCGTGTGTTTCCGCATTTATACTTGTGGCTGTATCATTTGCATAATAGGTAAGGAGCGGCGTATATGTTGATTGTCAGAGCGATGGGCGGGCTGGGTAACCAGCTGCAGCAGTACGCGTTATACAGGAAATTAGAGCAGATCGGGAAAGACGTCAGGCTGGATATCTCATGGTTTCGCAATGAGGCTTTGCAGGCGGCCATGGCGGCGGGGAGAGAACTGGAACTTGACTATCTGAAGCCGCTTCCCTACAGGGTGGCATCCGAGGCGGAGATACGCGCCGTGCTCGGCAGACTGTGGGAAGAGCCGGAAGGCATTGGCAGTAAGATCAGGCGTAAACTGCGACCTGCGCTGAGCCCTTCGTTTGCAGAAAGCGGTCTGTATCATGAGCAGATCTTCGGTATGGAGCACAAATATCTGGTGGGATACTGGGCGTGTGAGAAATATTATGCGGATATTATGGATACGCTGCGGGCGGAGATTACTTTTCCGCGAAACAGGGATGAAATACTGCAGGAGAAAAATGATGCGGTGAGCCGGCAGATGGAGGCAGAGATGTCGGTCAGTGTACACATCAGGCGGGGCGACTATCTGGACGATATCAACCGGGCGCTTTTTGGCGGAATCTGCACGGAAGCGTATTATGAGACGGCGATCAGATCTATCAGGGAGCGGTTTCCGGACGCGCGGTTCTATCTGTTTTCGGATGATATCCCCTATGTGCGGGAGCGCTACCGTGGTAAAGAATACCGGATCGTTGACTGGAACCACGGGAAGGACAGCTTCTATGACATGATGCTGATGAGCCGGTGTAAGCATAACATCTGTGCGAACAGCACGTTCAGCTTCTGGGGCGCCCGGCTGAATCCCCATGCGGATAAAGTCATGATCCGCCCGTCGATTCACAAGAATACGCAGGTCTGCGTACCGGAACAGATGCAAGAGCTGTGGGCGGGCTGGGTGCTTGTGACACCGGACGGAATGCCTGTTTGAAGAAAAGTGTGGAGAGCCGGCTGAATGAAAATGCCATTTGCGCGAAAGGAATGGTAACAATATAATGCAGAAACAAAAATACAGGATCAGTGTGATCGTCCCCGTATATAATAAAAAGGATTATCTGGCGCAGTGTATTGAGAGCATACTGGCGCAGAGCTACAGGAATCTGGAACTGCTTCTGGTGGACGACGAATCCACGGACGGGAGCGGAGAGATCTGCGACAGGTATGCGGCGAAGGACGAGCGTGTCAGAGTGTTCCACCAGAAAAACGGCGGTCCTACGGCGGCGGTTATGACTGGACTGCGGGAAGCTGCGGGTGATTATTATACATTTATAGACAGTGACGACTATGTCAGTGAAGATATGCTGGAGAAGATGGCGGGATGCCTTGCCGGACGTAAGGGTGAGGTCGTCTGCTGCAATCATGTGCTGGAGAAGCAGAAGGAGACGGTTCCGGTGATTCAGCCGCTGCCGCCGGGGGTGTATGAGGGCGGCAGACTCGATGCTGAGATCAAGGACCGGCTTCTGGGCAGGGAGAACAGAATTATTCCGATGTCACGCTGTATGAAGCTCTGTGAAAAGTCAGTTTTCGAGGGCAATGAGAAGTATTATGATACGTCGCTGCGCATGGGGGATGATTTTAACCTGATCTATCCGGCGCTTCTCAAGAGCAGCAGGATCGTGATCATGGAGGAGGCGCTGTTCTACCATTACCGCTATGTCGAGGACTCCATCGTACACGCCTATGATCCTGACAATGCGGTAAGCGTTGCGAACTGGTATCAGGCGATCCTGCAGATCGTTCGTGACCGGAATGTGACTGACGGAGAGGCGAAGCTGAACAGGGAATATTGTTATATGATGATGTATGTGATGAAAAATGAACTTCGTAATCCGGATAGAAATTATGTGCAGAAGATACAGGGCATTTTTACGGAACCGGAAGTGCGGGACAGAATTATGAGTACGCCGCTGTCTGTCACGAGCAGGGCGAACGCGCTTCTCTACCTCGGTATGCAGTATCCGAATCAGATGCTTCTGCACATCTTAAGAATGATTGTGAAGCGGTATGATGCTGCGGGCAGAAAGCGCAAGAGCGGGAGAGAACGAGGGAACGGTAATGGATAATCGGTTAGTGATGTATTTACACGGCGGCAGCGGAAATCATGGCTGTGAGGCAATTATAAACAGTACATGTCATATGCTGGAGGATATTCCCAGGCTCTTAGTGACGAACAGCGAGAAGGAGGACCGGTTCTATTCTCTGGAACCGCTGTGCGATATCCTGCAGGAGAGGAAGATTGCGGAACATTTCTTCGCGCATGTGTTTTATTATATCTGGCGCGCCGTATTCCGTGACCCGGAATCGTTTATGCGGTACCGTTTTCATAAAGTGCTGGGCAAGAACAGGGCGCCTCTGTATCTGTCTACAGGCGGCGATATGTACTGCTATGAATTGTCTAAGCGGGAAGCGATCGTTGCGAACAGCACTTTTAACCGTGCCGGTGCGAAGACGATTCTGTGGGGCTGCTCGATTGAGCCGGAGCTTCTGCAGGAGCCGAAGGTCGTCGAGGACATGAAGCGCTACGCGCTGATCACGCCGCGGGAATCCATTACGGAGGAGGCGCTTCGGGCGGCAGGCGTTACGGAGAACGTCAAGGCGTTTCCTGACCCGGCATTTGCGCTAAAACCGGAGAAGATGGATCTGCCGAAAAGATTTGCGGCAGGCAGAACGATCGGGATCAATGTGAGTCCCATGATCGTGCGCCACGAGAAAGTGGAGGGCATCACACTTGCTAACTACCGCAAGCTGATCGATCATATCTTACAGACGACGGATGACTGTGTGGCGCTGATCCCGCATGTCATGTGGAATTATAACGACGACAGACTGACGCTCAGGGAACTATACCGCGGCTATGAGTGCGACGGCAGGGTCATGCTGTTTCCGGATCTGCCCTGTCAGAAGATCAAATATATCATCTCTCAGTGCAGAGCATTTATCGGCGCCAGGACACACGCGACGATCGCGGCTTATTCCAGCTGCGTGCCGACGCTGGTGGTGGGCTATTCCGTGAAGGCCAGGGGTATTGCGAGAGACTTGTTCGGCAGCGAGGAGCATTATGTTCTGCCGGTGCAGGCTTTAGAGAGCCCGGAAGAACTGATACAGGCTTACGACTGGGTGATGGAGCGGGAGCAGGAGATCAGGCAGAAACTTAACGAACGGATGCCGGCGTATATTGCAAGAGCGGAAGCGGCAGGTGATGAAGTCCGTAAAATATGGGAACAGGTAACCGGAAGTCAGCAGACCGGGGATTCGGAAGGGCAGGACGATGGGCAGAGTCAGGCAGGCTGAGAAAAATATTTTCTTCGGCTACATCAGTAATATTATCATCATGATCATGGGCGTCGTACAGCGGACCGTCTTTATCATGGTTCTGGATAAAACATTGCTGGGCGTCAATTCCCTGTATACGGATATCCTGAGCGTGCTGTCGCTTGCGGAACTGGGAATCGGCAGCGCACTCAATTACAGCCTGTACAAACCGGTTGCAGAGAATGATCAGGAGAAGATCAAGTCCTATATGCAGCTGTATAAACGGGCGTATCTGGCGATTGCGGGGGTCATCACGGTTGTCGGGATCGTTCTGATTCCCTTCCTGCCGTATCTGGTGAAAGAAAGTCAGGGAATCACCGGCGGGGAGCTGATCCTGTATTATCTGATTTTTCTTTTTAATACGGTCAGCACCTACTTCGTGGCATATAAGTACAGTCTGTCAAACGCGCAGCAGCGCAGTTATATTCAGACAAATATTGCGACGGTCACGAAGATGATCACAGTGTTCGCACAGATTGTTATTCTGCTTGTGACGAAGAACTTCCTGCTGTTTCTGCTGACGCAGTCGGCGGTGGAACTGGTACAGAAAGTATTTGTCAGCATTTATTTTAACAGGCTTTATCCTTATCTGCGGGAACGGAACGTCAGGAAGCTGGAACAAGAAGAGACGGGTGTGGTGGTCACCAAGACGAAGGCGCTGATGTTCCATAAAATAGGTGACGTGGCAAGAATGTCAACGGACAGTATTATCATCACTTATTTTATGGATGTGGGCTGGGTCGGGATCGTGGGCAATTATACGATGGTTCTCACATATGCCCTGAATTTTATGGGTGTGATTTTTAATTCTGTGATTGCCGGATTCGGTAATCTGGTGGCGACGGAATCGAAAGAGAAACAGTATGCGATGTTTAAGGTATACCGCTTTGCCGCCTGCTGGCTGTACGGGTTTGCGGCAGTCGGGTTCTGGCTGCTTCTGACGCCTCTGGTCACGGGGATCTGGCTGAATGAAAGCTGGGGACTGGGGCAGACCGTGCTGACGCTGATGCTGGTTGACTTCTACTTCAAAGGCGGCAGGATCGTTCTGGTGAATTTTAAGATTGCGGCGGGAGTATTCGAGCAGGACAAGTATCTGTCCTTGTTTCAGGGGGTTGTGAATCTTGTGCTGTCGATTATCGGCATCCAGTGCATCGGCCTGGCGGGTGTGTATGTCGGCACGGTTGTTTCCGGCGTGCTGGCCAATCTGATTCAGCCGGTGATTGTGTACAGAGACTGCTTTTCGAGGAAGGCGTGGCCGTATTTCAAGGATTCGGCCAGGTTCATAGGCGTGATCGCGGGGATCGTGCTGATCCTGGTTCCCGTAAAGGCATTTATCATGGCGCAGGTGAATATTGTAACGTTTATCGCGATGATCATATTGATTTCAATTATATATAATCTGACGTTTTTCCTGCTGTTTATGAGGACGCAGGAATTTGAGTATTTATGGAATCTGGCGGCCGCAAGAGTGCCGTTTCTGAGGAAGATCCGCCGCAGATAGGAAGCATATAGCGGTGGTGTGTGCCGGGACAGGGAAGGAAAGGTACGGATATGACACAGGAGACAACAGGGAAACCATACAGTAAAACAGACTGGGAGGAACTGGCCCGGACTGCCTGCAGCGAATTAATGACATACGGGCTGCGGGATCGTAAAACCAGAGTAAAAGAGTGCATTAAAAAATATTTTCTCAGACGCCAGACGGTGCCGGAGGACCTGATTTTCTGGCCGACCGGACTGCTGGCGGCAGGTCTGTGGGAGTACAGACAGTTGTCTCTTACAGACAGCGGACAGGAGGAGCCGGAGAGAGCGGATGACGGGGAACAGACGGGCGCGGCCGCCACGATGGTTCCGGCCGCGGAAGGGGACAGGATATCGCGCAGTGAGACGGTTTCGCAGGCAGAGCAGGCGCTTGCGGCATACTATGAGAGGTGGATGAAGAAGGGATGTCCGGTACACTATCTGGATGATCTGCTGGCGGGGGAAACACTGCTTTCCGCATACGGAGAATACCGGGCGTCCATGCGGGAGAATGCGGTTGTCCGTGCGGATAATGTCGAAGCGTGCGGGAAGGCGGTTGAGAAGCTTGCCGATTATGTGCTGCATTATCCTACGGATGAAACAGGAAGTTTTCCGTACCGGGCAGCGCAGAACAACGGATATGTGTTTGTGGATGCGATCGGACTGGCATGTCCGTTTCTCTACCGGTACGGGGTGGCATACGACAGGGTTGACGCCATGGAACTTGCAGTGAAACAGATCGTTAATTTTGTGGCGTACGGTATGGACGGGGCTACAGGGCTTCCCTATCACGGGTATGTGATGAACGATGCTTATAAGTACGGCATTATAGGCTGGGGGCGTGCGGCGGGATGGCTGCTTCGGGGTATGGCAGGCTGCATGATCACGGAATACGGCGCCGGACGCCTTCGCGATTCCTATATCAGACTGGTGGATGCGGTATTGCCGTATCAGCATAAGGAAGGATATTTCTCATGGCAGCTGCAGGCGACGGACGGTCCGCTGGACACTTCTGCCACGGGAATGATCTGTGCGGCGCTTAAGCAGGGCATTGAGCTGCATATTCTGACGGAACCGAAATACGGGCAGGCGCTGCAGATGGGCAGACATGCGGTAAACAGGTCGGTCAGAGACGGTCAGGTGTATGACTGCTCGGGCGAATGTGAGGGATTCGGTCAGTATCCGCAGCGATACGGCGCGTATCCGTGGGCACTCGGTCCGGCGCTTATGCTGTAGACGGCGGGCGGGATATGATGAGGATGCTGTGACAGAGTAAAGTGTGCGGGAAAATACAATAAAATTGTTTGAGTCGTCAAAGAAGTATGGTGGAAAAAAGAGGATGTCCATGAAGGAAAAAATATGCAGAATTGCGCAGGACAACAGCATAGAGATCACATTAGCGGAGGCGTGTTATTTCGGTTTCTTTATTTTATTGTCCGTCACGAAAGGACTGGGACTTTATGAAGGACAGAAGTTGTTTGAACTGCTGGTGTTTCCGGCACTTGTGCTGGGAATCGCAAAGATATTGATCACACCGTACACGAAAAGACAGTGGGTCGTGCAGACCGTGCTGTTAATTCTTACGGCGGTGGTATTTTATAACTCCCGCGAGAGGGGGATTCTGTTTCTTGCATTTACAGTGCTGGGGATGAAGAATATTTCGGTGAAGAAGGTGTTTCATGTCGGGCTCTGGGTATGGTCCCTCTGTGCGGTCGTGCTGAGCATTTTTTCTTTTTTCCGGTTGGAGCATACTGTGTATCGTGTGCATGCCAAGATGGGACTCGGACATATTTTCCGCTGGAGCCTCGGATTTTCACATCCGAATATTCTGCACATCACATATCTGGCATTGTGTGCATTTATCATCTATAAACTGGAAGAGCGCTACGGGTTCCGGCATTTTATCTGTATGATGGCGGGTAATGTGCTGGTATTTCTCTATTCGATCAGTTACACCGGGTTCGGGATCGTGGCGGTGCTGCTGATGGGCGGTCTGTACGTGAGACTGCGTCCGAAGTTCTGTATCGTGGAGAAGCTGCTGGCGAATCTGGTGCTGCCGGTCTGTCTGATCTTGTCGTTTGTGCTTCCTTTTTATCTATATGCTAATAAGTATGCGGGACTGATACAGAATCTTAACAGACTGTTGAACACCAGGCTCTGGCTGGCGGAACAGTTTCTCCGGTCGGAGTACCGAAGCCTGTTCGGAGCGGACATTTCCAAGATCGTGAAGTCTTCCATGACCATGGATAATTCCTATGTATGGGGTTATATCAATTACGGGCTGATTGCTTTCGGGTTGATTATTGCAGGTTACTTCGGACTGTTATTCTATGAAACGCATAAGCAGCGGACGAGAGAACTTGTGATTCTCATATGCTTTCTGGGAGCAGGGTGGACGGAACCGTTGCTGTTCAATACATCTTTTAAAAATGTTACGCTTATTTTTCTGGGAAGTCTGCTTTTTCTGCCAAAAGAGGGTGTGGAAGAATACAGCATATGCCCGCGTATGCAGCGGATGGTTACAGTGCCGTATGCCGGTCTGCCGGACAAACTGCTTAAGCAGGCGCGCGGCATATGGCGGCAGATGAAAGGACGCCTCATCGCGGTTACGGCGGCAGGCGCAGCAGCAGGACTTCTGGTGTGCGTCGTGGCGTATAAAGTACCGGCAGGGTATGTGGTGCCGCGTTTCTATACAGATGGACAGGAGGAAATGTCTGTGTATCTGGAAAGTAAGGAAGACCCTGACTATGCGGGGTGGAAGATTATGAATTATGCCGATGCGGATACGCCGATGCAGCTTGTACAGGGCAGAGCGGTACAGCTTGAAACAGTAAGATATTATGCGGGAAGTGTGCTGATCGGCGGGTGTTTAAGTGCGTTGGCTGCCACGACATATTGTGCGGCAGTGGAGAACCGCGGGCGAAGACGCAGTGCGCCGGGACAGAAGTAACAGTGCAGGTGCGGAACGGAGGGAACTGTGAAGAAGGATAATCTGGAATATTGTACGATCTTGAAAACGAATATCAATGTCACCGATATGGATAAAACAATAGACTATATCACGGGGAGTCTCGAGGCGCTGCGGGGGGATTATATCTGTGTTTCTAACGTGCATACGACAGTGATGGCGTTCCGGGACGAGGAGTACCGCACGGTGCAGAACAGCGCGGCGATGGCGCTGCCGGACGGACAGCCGCTGTCGATCGTCAGCCGCCGCAGGGGATATGCGCAGGCAAGACGTGTGCCGGGACCGGATCTGATGCCGGCGATTCTGGATCTGTCGCAGAAGAAAGGATATACCCACTATTTCTACGGCAGTACGAAGAGTACCCTGGAACAGCTGACGAAGGCCATCCTGCTGAAATATCCGAAGGTGGAAATCGCAGGCATGTATGCGCCGCCTTTCCGGGAACTGACGGAGGAAGAGGATGCGGAAGTTGTCCGCAGGATCAATGACAGCGGTGCGGATTTTATCTGGGTAGCACTGGGCGCGCCAAAGCAGGAAAAATGGATGTATGAGCATCGGGGAAGAGTCGGCGGACTCATGATCGGTGTGGGGGCAGCCTTTGACTTTATTGCAGGCACTGTGAGGCGTGCGCCGATGTGGATGCAGAAGTTCTGTCTGGAATGGGTCTTCCGCATTATGCAGGATCCGAGACGCATGGTTCCGCGCTATCTGAACACGAACTTTGCTTTTTTATATTATGTGCATAAGGAGAGCAGGGAGCAGCGCAGGGCGTTCCGCAGGATCGAAGGGAAATCAGACAACAGGAAGCGCAGACAGCGGCGCACCCGTAATACAGAGGATGGAAGGAAGCTGCGTATCGCCATGATCGGGCATAAGAGGATACCATCCAGAGAAGGCGGCGTCGAGATCGTGGTGGAGGAGCTTGCCGTGCGGATGGCGGCTCTCGGGCACCGCGTAGACGCATACAACCGCTACGGGCATCATGTGTCCGGCAAAAAATATGATCAGGAATACGGCTGGAAGGGCAGGAAGTTCTATAAAGGGGTCAGGGTATATATCGTTCCGACCTTCAGGAACAGCAGTCTGAATGCCATTGTATACAGTTTCTTTGCAACAGTCCGGGCGCTGTTTGGCAGATATGATGTTCTGCATTACCATGCGGAGGGTCCCTGCGCTATGCTGTGGCTGCCGAAGCTCTTCCGCAGGCGGATCGTAGTGACGGTCCACGGACTGGACTGGCAGCGGGCGAAATGGGGGAATTTCGCTTCCTATGTGATTAAATTCGGGGAAAGGCTGGCGGCGAAATATGCCGATGAGGTGATCGTGCTGTCTAAGAACGTACAGCAGTATTTTGCGGATACTTATCACAGAGAGGTCACTTATATCCCTAATGGCATCAACAGACCTGTCCGGCGTGAAGCGCAGATGATCACGGAGAAATACGGGCTTGAGAAGGACGGTTATCTGTTATCACTCGGCAGGATCGTGCCCGAGAAGGGACTCCATTATCTGATCGAGGCGTTTGCGGGAATCGAAACGGACAGGAAGCTGGTAATTGCCGGTGGCAACAGCCATGCGGTGGAATATATGGAACAGATTCACCGGATGGCATCCCAGGATAAGCGTATCATTATGACAGATTTTGTACAGGGGCAGATGCTGGAAGAACTGTACTCGAACGCCTATGCTTTTGTATTGCCGAGTGACGTGGAGGGCATGGCGCTTACATTACTGGAGGCGATGAGCTTCGGGGACTGCTGCCTTGTCAGCGACATCTGTGAAAACACGGAAGTGGTGGAGGACAAGGCATTGGTATTCCGCAAGGGAGATGTGAAAGACCTGCGCGCGAAACTTGAGTTCATGCTGACGCATCCGGAAGTCGTGCATGAGTATGGCAGACAGAGCGCCGATTTTATCTGTGGTAAATATCGATGGGACGAGGTCGTGGACGAGACGGTCAGACTGTATCGCGGCGTACCCGCTGGCAGAGCGGAATCATGGAGACTGGTATGAAAGTATTAATGGTGAACAAATTTCTCTACCCCAACGGCGGGTCTGAGACCTATATATTTAAGCTGGGAGAACAGCTGCAGAAAAAGGGGCATGAAGTACAGTACTTCGGTATGGAACATAAGGGCAGGATTGTGGAGAATCATGCACAGATCTACACGTCGGATATGGACTTCCACGGTGGCGGACTGAAAAAACTGATGTATCCGTTCCGCATTATCTACTCTGCGGAGGCAAAGAAGAAGATGCGCCTCGTGCTGGAAGATTTCCGGCCGGATGTCGTACATCTCAACAATATTAATTTTCAATTAACGCCGTCTGTCATCTATGCCGTCCGGGCATATGAGAAGAAACATGGCAGGCATGTGCGGATCGTCTATACGGCACATGATTACCAGTGGGTATGCCCTAATCATATGATGCGTGTGCCGTCCACAGGAGAAATCTGTTTCGCCTGCCGCGGCGGTGATTACGCGCAGTGCAGCAAGAGACGCTGTATTCACAATTCCAGAGTCAGGAGCCTGCTCGGCACCATTGAGGCAAAGTATTATGCGAGACGGAAGACTTACGGCATGGTGGATGTGATCGTGTGTCCCAGTGCGTTTATGAAGAAACAGCTTGATACCGATCCGCTGCTGGCGGATCAGACGGTTATGCTGCATAATTTTATCGAGAGAGATGCCGCACAACCGCAGAATAAGGCCGAACAGAAACAATATGGAGAGTCTGCAGGCGGCAGCAGAACGGAAGAAAATGACGGCAGACGGAATGAGGGGAATGGAAAATGTAAAGACTATGTAGTGTATTTCGGGCGCTTCTCTGAGGAAAAGGGAACCGGAACGCTGCTTAAGGCATGCAGTGCACTGCCGGATATTCCCTTTGTCTTTGCGGGCACGGGACCATTGGAAGCGCAGGTGAATCAGGCGGCTAATGTGGAGAACCGCGGGTTTGTGACGGGGGATGCGCTGCGAAGGCTGATCGAGGGAGCACGGTTCAGCGTATATCCTTCCGAGTGGTATGAAAACTGCCCGTTTTCCGTGATGGAGTCCCAGATGTACGGGACGCCGGTACTCGTCTCGGACCTGGGCGGAGCGCCGGAACTGGTGCAGGCGGGCAGGACGGGCGAACTGTTCCGCGGCGGGGATGTGCAGGAACTGACAGAGCATATCCGGGCTCTCTGGAATGACCCGGAGCGTTGCCGCAAATACAGTGAGAACTGCAAAGAAATAAAATTCGATACAATTGAGGAATATTGTGATAAAATAGTGAGGAAAGTGTATGCATAGATCATGCTTGCATGAATCTGTGCATACATTTGACGAACATCCATCATGAGCAAGAAGCACGAAGTGCGGATTGCGAATGGTGGCAGGAGCGGAGCGCCTGATTT
>CALGVA010000030.1 GCA_937920345.1 uncultured Lachnospiraceae bacterium | reverse complement strand
AAAACCCTTATTTGCTGTTCTGGAATGAAGACCGCCGTGGAATGGTACAGGGAATTACTATGAGTTCTATGCTGTTTTGCAGGCATGGAGGAATTATTACGCCGGTTGAGTCAGGGCAGACATTACAGATGGCAGGTTTAATTACTATTGACCAGCTAAAATTATTGGGATGGAACAATATAACACAAGATTCTATAGATGAACTAAATAGAGTCTTAAATAAGTATGGTATAAATTCTGTTGAAAGAATAAGACATTTTTTGGCGCAGTGTATGAAAGAAACAGAGCGAGGGTCTTGTTTAAAAGAAGGGGGATATATAAATTGGAGTAGTCAAGCAGATTATGAAAAATATTATAATGATAAAACAGCATATGGATATAAGTATAGAGGAGCCGGATACCTTCAATTAACATGGGATTATGGATATTTGGCGTTTGCGACATATATGATTCAACAAGAATGTACAGATCTTGGTATAGAATGGAGAGCTCCTAGAAATACTGGAACAGGATTTCAAGAGAGATATGATGCAGCAGTACAAAAAGCGGAAGAAGCAGGATATAATGTTGATAATTACAAAAAGATTGTAACAGAAGGGGCTGATTATGTGGCAGATGAGTTTGCATGGGAATCGGCAGGATATGATTGGAATGCGAAAGATGGTAATTCTATTGTAGACGGATTAACTCCAGATGATCCTAATTCGGTAGATAAAATTACAGAGGTTATTAACCGATATACTCCATCTAGTTCTTATGAAGATAGAAGAGATAATTATGAAGAATTAATGAAAGTTATACAATAGATATGTGCAGGAGGAGGAGAACTTGATAAAAAAGCGTATAGTTATTATAGGAGCTTTGCTATGCTTTTTAGTATATTTTATTGTCAGTGTGAAATCTGATAGATGTGACAATTCGGACATAAGAAAAGGTGTCGAGTTAATAGAATCTTCTGAGCAGACATCGTCAAAGAAAAGCAGCATGCAACAAAACTTTATCCCTTTAAATGAGAATTTCAAATCACAGCAAACCAGTGGGGAAATAGAGAAAGATAAAGAAGACAAAATAACTAAGACAGATATTAAATCACACGATTCGTTTGTTCAAATCGAGACGGAGAGCATACATAAACGGATCGCATTTCCGAGTATTGATATAGTAACTGATGAAGATGCAGCCAGTTTCATAAATGAGCAGATTTATCATGAAATTATTTCGAAGGATTTTTGGGAATATGGAAATGGACGGGAAGACACAGATATTCAATATGAAGTGGAATTTGCCGGCAATGAAATTGTAAGCATTCATTTTCACGGCTATCAATCCTATATGGGATCTTATGCAGAATATAACAGAGGGATGAATTTCAATTTGCGGACGGGCAGAATGATATCGTTAAAGGATTACTATATGCTATCTGATATAAAGGCGATTATTATGAATGCCAACGACTGCAAAGAAATTGCAATATCAGATTTTTTGGCAGATGAAGAGGAAATGAAACGACAGATTGATAAGTTCGTAAGTCTTTTTGACTCTGAGAAGTACATAGGCCGTACTGATAATTTTTTTATAAAAGGTGATTGCATCTATTTTATTATGCCACCGATTGAATCGATGCGAGAAAGCATTTATATTGAACTGAGTCTGGATAAATTTAGCAAACTGTACCAGTAGATGCTGTACAGCTGTGATAATTTATCAGATGAAGATAAAGTAATAAACAGTCTGTACTTGAGATCAGGAGGGATCATGATACAGTTTTGTGACCGTAAAGAAGAAATAGCACAATGGATACAACCATATATAGATGAACGGTTCTGCGAATCCTGTCAGGCAATGCAGGAAGAAATAGAAAATCACAGTCGCGAAATATGGAAAGAACTGCAAACAGTTATTGTTGAATTAATAACGCGTGCCTCTTCCTTGCAAAAACAGCACCGTAAAGGAAGAATAAAATATCTGGCATTCAGCTTGATGAATTACAGTCTGTATTCTCATCATATGGATTATCGTCTGGACTTCTTAGACGACGGCTTTTATCTGGATGAGCAGGAGACGGCAGGTTATTATTGTCCATCATTTATACAAGACAGATATCGAAGCGATCTGGAATACTTTCATGATAGAATCGTAACGGAGTTCAAGCGGGCGCAGGAATATGAAATGCGGGATGTAGACGTGAAATATTCTAAATTGTATGATGCCGTTATATTTAAGATGTTAGAAAGTATGAGCCGGCTGATCATGAAGACCGTTAAGAAAAGCGGTGTGTATCTGACAGAGGACTTTAAGATTATATATGGGGAATATATGGATAGAGCCGTTGTATTAAATACAGAATGGAAGGATGAAGATGAAATATTTTCTGATTGAAACGGATGAAAGAAACAGAATTCCATACGGAATTAACAGTAACAAGGAGATTGATGTAAGATTATTGAACAGAGAGCAGGTAGACACCCTGCCGCGTTGGAGCATGGTTAACATGAACCTTCCGATGGAATTTTTTTTCCCGGATATCCTATGTAAGCCGTTTTTGATGATGTCTGATGTCTGTATTAAAACAGCTATGATGTATCAGAAGGATATCATATATAAAGGAATTAAACTATGGAACAGGGAGAGCGGCATTAACGTTACATATTTTGCAGCTGTTCTGGAAGAACTGGAATGTATGTCAGACCAAACACAATATAATTCCGTAGGAAACAGGATCATCAGATTGGTGTTGGACCGGAATAAGATTGGCTCTAATGTCGTATTTAAGATTAAGGGATACAATAGGCCGGGATTGGTCGGACGTTTGGACTTTGTGGAGAGCATTTTACGGCGGGGTATTAGAGGAATCAAGTTAGAAGAAATTGCAAATGAGTAATAGCAGGAGACAGATGATTGATAATTACATGTGCACCGGTCTTGCACTCGATGGAATTATATATTACATTCGACGCATACAACGCTTTGTAGTAGAAGACGGGAAAATGTTAAAATTGCGACTGTAAATGTAATAATTCCAAAACGTAAAGTTTGAAAGTCGCCTGTTTAATATGTTAGAATAAAAGAACTACAACATGTAATCTTTCTGCAGGGCTTGAAAGTAATGGTATATAAATTGAGTCGGGCGACGGGAGGAAAATGAGGATGGTTAACATTGCTATATGTGACGATGATATGCTGTTTGGTGGTGGCGTCGAGCAGCTTCTATATGATGTGGCGGCAGAGTATGGCGTTGATATCAGCTGCGATGTATTTTCCGACGGCTCAGCGCTGATTCAGGCTTTCACAGAACAGCAGATGTGCTTTGACTTGATTTATCTGGATATTGAGATGGTACATATGGATGGCATACGTACTGCAAAAGCGTTGAGACAGCTGGGACAGCCTGTCCTGATTGTATATCTGTCAGGACATGAAGAATATCTGAAAGCATTATTGGCTACGGAACCTTTCCGCTTCCTGGACAAACCGATCGAGGACGAAGCGTTTCGTGAAGCCTTTCTGGCTGCATGTGACAGGCTGCGGGAGCGTGCGGGATATTTTACTTTTCCCTACAACAAGTCCTATTATAAAGTAGCGTTTAACAGGATAAGGTACTTTGAGAGCAACAAAAGGATAATTTCCATTCATATGACAGAAAGTGGAAATGATGGAAGCGATTTGCGCCAGGATAAGTTTTATGGGAAAATGAATGAAATTGAGAAAGAGGTGGCATCTGTAAACGGACGGTTTTTGCGGATACACCAATCCTATCTGGTGAATTTTGACTTCATTCAGACGTTTACGGCTACGGAGGTTGTGATGCTGGACGGAAGCAGGCTGCGGATCAGCGAAGACAGAAGAAAAAGTGTTCAGGACAGACTGTTTGCACTGTCCAATGAAGAGGCCAAAAAGAATGGATAGCTACAGCCTTCTCGATATATTAATGGTGCCGTTCGCAGCGCAGATTGTTCGTGTTTATCTGAGAACGTTCAAGAACAGAGTGTCCGGGCATAAAGCGCGGGAGTATGCGGCATGGGGTGCATATATACTTTTGCAGTATCTCATGATTGTCATTGAAGCGGTACATCCGGTTCTGACCTTCTTAATAAATATTTTGCTGGTCACAATGATACAGATCGTTTCCTGTTCTGGAGGGCTAAGAAAGGCACTGCTTCGTTCGGGGATTTTAAATGCCTCATGGATGGCGGCAGAAGTCATTATCCGGAGTATCCTGCTGCTTACCGGGACTGGAGGGGAACATTACTTTACTGTCGGGAGTATTCTTTCTAAGCTTGCCATGTATATTGCGGTACAGTTATATGGGCGATGGCGAAGTAAAGACATTGGCGTCACACTTTCATTTCGCCATTGGGCAGAACTCTTTCTTATTCAGGTTTCCTACGTGTTTGTCATATACAGCACTTATGCGTCCACGCTTCGAAGCGGTACACATGCTGCATTTTGCGTTATAGCAGTAATGATGATTCTTACTGACTGTATTATCTGCGATGCTTACGAGAAGATAGGGCGGCAGGCACTCGTGGAAAGGCAGAACCGGGCATATGAGCAGGAGATCAGAATGTGTGAGAATCAGGCGGCGGAACGGGAAGCGGCCTATCGAAAGACACGTATCCAGAGGCATGATCTGAAGAATCAGCTGGTGGCAGTTAACACTCTGCTTGATGCAGGTAGGGCAGGAGAAGCAGCAGATCAGATCAGAGAGATGATTAGAATAAATGGCGCTATGAAACAGGAGATATCCCATAGCGGGAATATTGTGCTGGATGCGCTGGTTAATTACAAGCATTCTGTCGCTTTTGCGGAAGGGACTGTAATAGAATATTATATGGAGGCGCCGGCGGAGCTGCCCGTAGAAGGCATGGATCTATGCGTCATTCTGGGAAATCTCTTGGACAATGCACTGGAAGCAGTACGATTGCTTCGGGAAGAGGAACGGCGGGTAAAACTTACAATTCGGATGTCAAAAGGCATCTTGCTTATGCAGGTGGAAAACCCCTATATAGGAGAGATTATTGTGGACAGACAGGGAGGGATACGGAGCAGCAAGACGGGTGATCATGGAATCGGACTTATTTCTGTTGAGAGAACGGTGGTGAAATGCGGCGGAAGCATGTCGATTGAGCATGAGAACGGGATATTTAAGGCTTCTGTCCTGTTCTATTAGAATTAATTTTGCATATGAAATTAACCTGAAATCGATGGAAGATTTCCCAGATTGTTGTTCTCGGAATCATCGGGCAGGGATTTCAGATATTCTGTATCCTTTCTGTGAGCGATACCGACACCTCTTATTTCGCCTTCTTTTGCAAGGGCAACACCATCCTGTTTGGAAACAGTAGAACCATCGGATAACTGGTATCCGGTAACGCGGCCACTGCTTTTTACCAGACCGACGATCTCCTTAGCGTCACTTTTCGGGGTTGGAATATCATCTAATGCGTTTCTTGCGAGAGCTTCGCCGAGTGTATCTTTATCTATTTCTTTCATAATAGATCCTCCTGTTATCATATAAATGTTTTTCGGAACTTTATCCCTTATTTTATTGGGATTCAGGGTTCTGTATTTCCTGCCTATAGTTTGTACAGAAAAGTAAAAAATATCCGGGTTTTGCATAAAAGAAAGTATTTGACTCCCATCCGGAAAGCCTTGCACTGTGAGCGCATATAAGAAGATTACAAAGCGCTCCAGCGCTTGTGGATAATACATAATAATTATGCTATAATTGCAATAATGCCTGAAATACTCGTTTTTTGGCGAGTACGCGAGCAGCCTGTTTTAGAACTGAATAACTTTATTTAAGGGGAGGACGGCGAAGAGCTGCTTTTGAAAAATTATCCGAAGAATCTTACAATGAATACGACAGAGTATGAAATCCCGCTCGGCTCCCGGAAGGCGCTTTTGATTATAAAAAGTCTGAACAGCGCGCAGTTAATTCTGAATGGCGTGGATTGTGAGAGCGGAGAGGAAAATGCGGCAGAACCAGCCAAACATTCCTTTATGTTCTCATCTGAAAAGATCTGGCAGAACAACACTTTAAACTGAAATTAATTTCGTTCGGATATACGGTTCCAGACGAGTTCAGGTACTAGAAAAGCCGAAGCTTTTGCTTCGGCTTCTGAGCGGAGTTGGAGGGATTCGAACCCTCGTGCCCCGGAGGGCTAACGCATTTCGAGTGCGCCCCGTTATGACCACTTCGATACAACTCCGTACCCATATGATTATAAGTGGAATTGAGAGGAATGTCCATAGTTTTTTTACAGTTCGGCAAGAAAGCGGTACAGGTGCATCTGCGGAGCGGAATTATGGGGGTATGATATTATGACACGAGATGAAAAATATATGAAGGAAGCACTGAAACAGGCGGGAAAAGCATATGCATTAGGAGAGGTTCCGATCGGCTGTGTGATTGTGTATCAGGATAAAATCATCGGCAGAGGATACAACAGGCGCAACACGGACAAAAATACGCTCGCTCATGCGGAGATCACGGCAATCAATAAAGCAAGTAAAAGAATGCACGACTGGCGGTTAGAGGGGTGCACTCTGTATGTGACACTGGAACCATGCCAGATGTGCGCGGGTGCCATTGTGCAGGCACGGATCACAGAAGTCGTTATGGGAAGCATGAATCCCAAGGCCGGTTGTGGCGGTTCAATCTTGAACATACTGGAGATGCCACAGTTCAATCATCAGGTACAGGTGCGCCGGGGCGTACTCGCGGAAGAATGCACTGATATGCTGACCACTTTCTTCAAAGAACTTCGCATCCGCAACAAGCAGGAAAAGGAGCAGGCCAGACAGCAGCAGACAGACCCGGGTGAGGCAAAAAACACAGCAGCAGACCAGTAAAGCGACCGACAAAGCCAAGGAATAACCAGTTGTGAAGATAACCGAAATAAGTTATAATGTTCAAGTAGGCAATGAGCGCTGCCACGATGCAGGACGACAAAACGGCTGCTAGCAGACGGTTTTGTCAGAGTGCAGCGTGATAGGGCGAAGCCCGTGAGCGAGCCGCAGCAGAGCGGAGGCGAGCTAGCAGCGCGGCAAGACGGCAGCAGGCAGGCAAATTTGTCAGAGTGCAGCGCATGCTTTTGCTTTATGTAACAGAATATCAAGGAGGGATCACGATGAAAAGAATAGGTTTGTTGACCAGTGGTGGAGATTGTCAGGCACTGAACGCGGCCATGCGCGGCGTAGTGAAATGTCTGTCATGCAGCGGAGAAGATGTTGAGATATACGGTTTTCTGGATGGCTATAAGGGATTGATCTACGGTGACTTCCGTATGCTGACAGGTCACGATTTCGCAGGCATCCTGACGAAAGGCGGTACGATTCTCGGCAGTTCCAGAACTCCTTTTAAATTGATGCGCGAGCCGGATGAAAACGGACTCGATAAAGTGGAAGCGATGAAACAGAATTATTATAAGCTGAAGTTAGACTGTATGGTGATCCTGGGTGGTAACGGTACGCACAAGACAGCAAACCTGCTCCGTGAGGAAGGACTCAATGTGATTACGCTTCCGAAGACGATTGATAATGATCTGTGGGGTACGGATATGACATTCGGCTTCCAGAGTGCGGTAAACATTGCAACGGACTGTATTGACTGTATCCATACAACAGCATCTTCCCACGGACGGATTTTTATTGTGGAAGTAATGGGACATAAGGTAGGATGGCTGACACTGAATGCCGGTATGGCAGGCGGCGCGGATATTATTCTGATTCCTGAGATTCCCTATGATATAGATAAAGTGATCAAGGCGATCAACGAGCGCGAGGCGAGAGGTTCCAGATTTACTATCATGGCGGTGGCGGAGGGAGCGATTTCTAAAGCAGACGCCAAGCTCTCCAAGAAAGAATATAAAGAAAAGATGAAAAATTATGCGTATCCTTCCGTTTCTTATGAGATTGCAGATCAGATACAGAAGAAGAGCGGCAAGGAAGTGAGAGTTACCGTGCCGGGGCATACCCAGCGTGGAGGAAGCCCCTGTCCGTATGACCGTGTGTTTGCCACCAGACTGGGGGCAGAGGCGGGTAAACTGATTCTGCAGGGCGAATACGGATTTATGGTAGGCTATAAGAACAGAGAGATCGTCAGAGTGCCCCTTGAGGAAGTGGCGGGCAAGCTGAAGATGGTATCGCCGGATGCGACGATCGTGCGGGAGGCGAAGATGGTAGGTATCAGTTTCGGTGATTAATAGGAGAAGTAATGTCTTATACAGCGCTATATCGTAAGTTTCGTCCGAACTGTTTCGAGGATGTGAAGGGACAGGAACATATTGTTACGACACTCAGAAATCAAATAAAGACAGAACGAATCGGTCATGCTTACCTGTTCTGCGGGACACGCGGAACAGGTAAGACTACGATCGCCAAGATCTTTGCGAAAGCAGTCAACTGTGAGCATCCCGTAGAGGGAAGCCCGTGTGGAGAGTGTGCGGCATGTAAAGCGATCGCGGCCGGGGCAAGCATGAATGTCATTGAGATCGATGCCGCTTCTAATAACGGGGTCGATAACATCCGCGAGATCGTGGATGAGGTATCTTATTCTCCGGCGGAAGGTAAGTATAAAGTTTACATTATTGACGAGGTTCATATGCTTTCTATAGGAGCCTTCAATGCGCTTCTCAAGACATTAGAAGAGCCGCCGTCCTACGTGATCTTCATTCTGGCGACCACGGAAGTACACAAGATACCGATCACCATTATGTCGCGCTGCCAGAGATATGATTTCAGACGGATTACGATCGACACGATTAGCGACAGACTGCGTGAACTGATGGACGCAGAACAGATTCAGGTCGAGGAGAAAGCGCTCCGTTATGTGGCAAAGACTGCGGACGGTTCCATGCGTGATGCGCTCAGTCTTCTGGATCAGTGTATTGCATTTCATTTCGGGCAGGAACTGACATATGATAAAGTGCTGGATGTACTTGGGGCGGTGGACACAGAGGTGTTCGGCAGGCTGTTCAGGCATGTGCTGGAGCGGAATGTGACAGGCTGTATCGGGCTTTTAGAGGAGATCGTGATGCAGGGAAGGGAGCTTACCCAGTATGTGACGGACTTCACTTGGTATCTGCGTAACCTTCTGCTGGTTAAATCTTCTGATAATATAGAGGATGTGATCGACGTTTCATCGGATAATCTTGCCAGACTGCGGGAAGAGGCGGACATGACGGGGGTCGATGCGATCATGCGTTATATCCGCATCTTTTCAGAATTGTCAGGACAGATCAAGTATGCGGCACAGAAACGCATTTTGATTGAGATCGCACTGATCAAGCTGTGCCGGCCGGACATGGAGAACGATTATGAGTCCGTGACGGAGCGGGTCAGAGCACTGGAGGAAAAGATAGAGAGCGGGATAGCGTTTATGCCCGCGGGCGGGGGATATTCCGGCGAGGCGGCAGGTGCCGGCGGTTCGTCTATGACGGCAGCCGGTTCACCGAAAGAACGTCTGCCGCTGCCGAAAGCGATTCCTGAGGACGTACAGGCGGTGGTTGACAGGTGGGCGGTGATCGTAGGGCAGACTTCCATGCCGATGAAACAGTATTTGAAAGACGCGGGCTTAAGCCTCGGCGGAGATAATACGCTGATGATCGTGGTGGAAGACGGGCTTGCGTCGGACTATTTCCTGAAGCAGGAGGGGCATAAAGAACAGCTTGTGCAGATCTTGTCGGAGGCCGTCGGTAAAGAGATCGAGGTGACGATCCAGAGCGTCCCGGACAGGAATACTTTTGTACAGAACTATGTGGACTTAAGCCAGGTAATCCATATGGATATTGAAGTAGAGGAAGACGAGTAAAAAGGAGCGGGAAAATATTATGGCAAAACGTGGAGGATTTCCGGGCGGCGGTATGCCGGGAAACATGAGCAATCTGATGAAACAGGCGCAGCGGATGCAGCGTCAGATGGAGGAGAGTCAGAAGGAACTGGAGACGAAGGAATTTGTCGCAAAGGCAGGCGGCGGTGCGGTGGAGGTGACCGTAACGGGCGGCAAAGAGATCACGAAGGTGAAACTGTCTGAAGAAGTGGTAGATCCCGATGACATCGAAATGCTGGAGGATCTTGTGATGGCGGCAGCAAACGAGGCGCTGCGCATGGCGGAAGAGGCAAATGCCGAGATCATGAATAAGATGACCGGCGGTCTTGGCGGAGGATTCCCGTTCTGATGGAACTGTACAGCGGTCATATTAACAAATTAATAGAGGAATTGGCGGGGCTTCCGGGCATTGGTTCTAAATCGGCTCAGAGGCTTGCTTTTCATCTGATCAATATGCCGCGGGCCAGAGTGGAGCGGCTGGCGAGCGCGATTGTGGAGGCCAAAGAGAATGTGCGGTATTGTCAGGAATGCTACACGCTGACGGACCGGGATATGTGTCCCGTCTGTGCAAATGCCAACAGGGATCACAGTACGATCATGGTAGTGGAAAATGCAAGGGATCTGGCCGCATACGAGAAAACCGGCAAATACGGCGGCGTCTATCATGTGCTTCACGGGGCAATATCGCCCATGCTGGGGATCGGACCGAATGATATCAGACTGAAAGAACTTATGCAGCGTCTGGAAGGTGATGTGAATGAGGTGATCATTGCCACGAATTCCAGCCTGGAGGGCGAGACGACGGCAATGTATATCAGTAAACTGATTAAACCTACGGGGATCAGAGTGACGAGAATTGCCAGCGGCGTGCCGGTAGGCGGTGATCTGGAATATATAGACGAGGTCACGTTGCTGCGGGCGCTGGAAGGAAGAGTGGAGTTGTAGCCTACAGAGGGCTTTGTGGAAATTGTGAATGTATGGAAACGGAGGCAGAGATGGGGGTATTAAAAGAGAAATTCGGAACAGCGAGAAGCGGAGAAGAGGTATATGCATATACATTGACGAATGCAAATGGTATGCAGGCGAAAATTATTAACTTCGGCGCCAATCTGGTGAGTCTGCTCGTGCCGGATAAAGATGGGAATCTTACAGATGTGGTTCTGGGATATGAGACGCTGGAAGACTATTACGGCAACAGCAATTTCTTCGGGGCCACGATCGGACCGAGTGCCAACCGGATCGGCGGTGCGGGTTTCGAGCTTGGCGGCAGACATTATGAAATCGATGCCAATGACGGAGAGAACAATCTGCACAGTCATATGGAAGACGGATACCATAAACGTGTCTGGGATGTAACAGAGGAAGAGAACGGCATAACCCTCTCGCTGGAAGGTAAAGACGGGGAAATGGGATTTCCCGGCAATAAGAAAGTCAGGATGTCCTATCATTTGTCAGATGATAATGCGCTGAAGCTGAACTATCATGCTTCGGCGGATGCGGATACGATCATAAACATGACGAACCATACGTATTTTAATTTATCCGGGCATAAAGCGGGGCGGATTGAGAATCATTTGCTGCAGATCAATGCATCCTGTTACACGCCGGTGGTTCCGGGCGCGATTCCTACGGGACAGATTGTGCCGGTGGAGGGAACGCCCATGGATTTTACGAAGAAGAAACCGATCGGACAGGATATCAATGCTGACTGTGAACAGCTGAAGATCGGGCAGGGATACGATCACAATTTTGTGATTGACGGCGCCGATGGTACGGTACGTGAGATCGCTGAAGCGGAAGATCCTGCAAGCGGCAGGAAGATGAAAGTATTCACCAGTCTGCCCGGCGTGCAGTTCTATGCAGGCAACTGTATCGGTAAGGAAAACGGCAAGGAGAACGCCGTATACGGACCGCGCAGCGGATTTTGCCTGGAGACACAGTTCTATCCGGACAACATTCACCATCCGGATTTTCCGCAGTCGGTATTCGGACCTGGAAAAGATTATGATTTCGTGACAATTTATCAGTTTGTGTAAATAGCCTGCTATCCTCCTGTATCTTTATTTCTCATATAATGCACCGCGCATTTTGCCATATTCTGCACATAAGACATGCTATAGTAATTCCATAGAGTCACAAAGCGGCGGGAAGGCGATCCGCTTACCGATCTTCGGAATGGAGTGAATGTAATGAGACAGTCATCAATCATCATTCACAAAGGAGGAAAAGAAGAGAAGTACGAGATCTATGTGGAGGATTATGTGCTGTCTTTTCTGAAAGAGGAAACAGGGACATTAGAGCTGTCAGAACTTTATTTTTACGGATTCAAAGAAAAATATGGCAGAAAATACACAATATATGGTGTTGGCAGGGATAAACATCTGGCGGTATTTGACAAATACAGTCTGCTGGAAGAGATCGGCTGTCGTCTGACGCAGGCGGGACCTGTGTTTCTGGTGCGGGAAGAGACGGAGCTTTATGAGGTAAAGGGATACGATGCTTTCTATCAGGATAACGCACAGATGCAGACGTACCTGATTGAGCGGAAAGAAGGAAATAACAGCCGGACAAAAGAAAGCAGTTCGGCCGAACCGGATAAAAATATCGGAGCAGACAGAATGAAAGAGCGGGGCGCGTCATCCGGAATCATGCCGCAGAACGCCCCGCACAGACAGATATCTCACAGCGCTATCTCTGTTCAGCTTAGTGCTATTCTCGTGATATTGATTGCTATCGTAATTAACTCCACAAACAGTTATGATAAAATGCAGCAGTTGAACCAGTCGGCAACAGAAGTTTTCTTTGCGATGGAAAATCAGGAGGCCGAACAAACGGGGCAGACGGGGAGTGAGCAGAAAGATATTGTGGCCAGACGTGACCCGTCACAGGATGAAGATGTCTTGAAACTGGCAGCGCTCGAGAACTCCGGACAGAAGGAGACAACGGAGGACGCTGTCGGTCAGGAAGAAGGCTGGGAATCTGAAAACAGGGCGGCATTGCAAGAGACCGAAGTGAGCGGCGAAGAGACGCCGGACACGACCGGACAAGATGAGGCGGAGGGACAGACATCTGCCGGCAATAACAAGGCAGAAGGACAGGAATCTACTGAGACGGAACAGAAGACCGGGGAAACGGAACAGGAATCAGGAGAAGAAACACAGCAGTCTGAAGCGGCGCAAGAGGATCAGGAAGAAGTGGAGGCGCTCTCCCGCAATGTGGCGAGATACTATAAGGTTGAGCGTGGTGATACCCTCTATACGATCAGCCAGAAAATCTATGGAGACACTGATCATGTGCAGAAGATATGTGAACTGAACCAGATTACCGATCCGGACCGCATACGTGACGGACAGAAAATAATACTGCCTTGAGCAGACAGACCTGATTTATATTTACCGTGGGGAAGAGGAACAACGTATGACTAACGTTAGGGACTACCTGAAAAAGAAAAAAGAGAGAGAATCCGAGAAACCGAAGATTAATTATCGCGAGCGGATCAAAAGCCACAAATTTACGGTTTTCTATCGGGCGGTACTGATAGTTGTTTTGATTGCGGCGGTCATAGCAGCATTCTATATTCAATGGAATAATAAGGTCTATACGCAGGCAGTTGAGATATCCTCCGTGGAGATTAATATCACGCAGGATTCTAGACTGCTTCCTTTTGCGGGACATCTGCTGACTTACAGTAAGGATGGCGCGGGATGCATGGACATTAAAGGCAAGGCGGTCTGGAATCAGACGTTTGAAATGCAGAACCCGATCGTAGACATATGCCAGAATGTTGTTGCGATAGGTGATTATAACGGCAGAAATATTTATGTCATGGATACCAGCGGAGTGATGGGCAGCATCACGGTGAACAAGCCGATGCGGGATTTCTGCGTGTCGTCAAAGGGGGTTGTGGCGGCAGTTCTGGATGATACGGACACAACCTGGATTTATTTGTATGATTCTCAGGGGAAGGAACTCGCGTATTTCCGTACGACAATGAAGGACAGCGGGTATCCGGTGAATGTTGCGATCTCACCAAACGGGGCGATTGTCTGTGTATCATATCTGTTCGTGGACAGCGGGCGGATGAAATCAAGTGTTGCATTTTATAATTTCGGGGATGTCGGACAGAACAGTACCAACAATTATGCCAGTGGGTATGATTATCTGGATACTGTAGTGCCTTATGCCAGATTTCTGGATAACAGGTCATCGTTTGCAGTGGCGGATAACCGAATTATGCTTTACGGCGGTGCGCAGAAACCGGTTATTGTGCTGGAGAGCCTGATTGATGAAAGCGTACAGAGTGTGTATTACGGCGGGGACTATGTCGGACTGGTGTTTAATGATACCGAGGGCGTCAGCAGATATCGGATGGATGTCTATCACAAGTCCGGACAGCCGGAACTGAAACAATCCATTTATTTTGACATAGAGTATAGTGATATTATTTTCCATGAAGATCAGATCATTATATATAATGAAACGGAATGTTGTATCTATAAGAGTAACGGGACGGAGAAGTACAGCGGCAGCTTTGACAAGACAACACTTGTTCTGATACCCCAGAGTACGCCGTACCGCTATATGCTGGTGACACCTGATTCTATTGATACGATCGAGCTGCAATAGATCGTCGTGGAACAAAAGATATATAGAAATAGAAAGCTGAGATTTACATGACAAAACTTATTTTTGTGTTTATCATCTTCCTGATATTTGTCTGGAGAATTAAAAGAGGATTTCACAACGGCATTATGAAGGAGGTGGTGACGATCCTGTCAGGGATTGTTTCGCTGATTAGTGTGGCGCTTATATTCTTTGCAATTTCCAGCTATATCGCGAAAGCGATGAGTACGCTGACCGTGTGCGTGATCGGGCTTGTCTTGCTCGGTACGGTTTTCAGGCTGTGCAGCCTGGTCTTCAAACCGATTATGGCGCTGAGCAATCTTTCCGTAATAGGCGGACTTGATAAGGTCATGGGGGCGGTTATGGGGGCTGTGGAAGCGTGCGCGCTCTCATATTTGCTTTATTTTGTACTGGATTATATGGGAGTGTATATTTTGTAGCAAAAATTGTAGCAAAAAATGCAACAACTTCCTTGACAAAGGTTAGGAAGCGGTGATAGAATAAAAGTCCACCGCCGAAAAAGAGAGTCTGAGAAAAAATAAATTAAAATTTTTTCAAAAAGATATTGACGAGCGGCTGTGGGTATGA
>CALGVA010000029.1 GCA_937920345.1 uncultured Lachnospiraceae bacterium | reverse complement strand
CTGCTATGTCTACGTCTGTGCCGTCTATGCCTGCCGCTTCCAGTGCGTCCTGTACCGCTTTCTCTATGGCGCTCTGCAGGCTTTCCTGTGTGGTGGTGTTGGATACCGAGATATCTTTCAGCGCTTCTTCCGCTGCTTTCTTCGCCGCTTCCGCCTTTTCTGCGGGGGTTGCGGAGGTGCCCGGCAGCCTGTCGATCGTCTTGTCTACCGTTACCGTCTCTGTTACCTTGTCAGCCCCTTCGCCGCTGCTGATCTCCACCGATGCGCTGATGTTTCCTTCGCTTTCTGCCGTCGCCGGCGTTTTGGTAAAGTCGTTCACTGCTATGTCTACGTCTGTGCCGTCTATGCCTGCCGCTTCCAGTGCGTCCTGTACGGCTTTCTCTATGGCATCCTGCAGGCTTTCCTGCGTGGTGCCATTGGATACAGTGATCTCTTTCAGCGCTTCCTCTGCTGCTTTCTTCGCCGCTTCCGCCTTTTCTGCGGGGGTTGCGGGGGTGCCCGGCAGCCTGTCGATCGTCTTGTCTACCGTTACCGTCTCTGTTACTTTGTCAGCCCCTTCACCGCTGCTGATCTCCACCGATGCGCTGATCTTTCCTTCGCTTTCTGTCGTCGCCGGCGTATTGGTAAAGTCTTTCACCGTTATGTCCACGCCAGTGCTGTCTATGCCTGCCGCTTCCAGTGCGTCCTGTACGGCTTTCTCTATGGCATCCTGCAGGCTTTCCTGCGTGGTGCCATTGGATACAGTGATCTCTTTCAGCGCTTCCTCTGCTGCTTTCTTCGCCGCTTCCGCCTTTTCTGCGGGGGTTGCGGGGGTGCCCGGCAGCCTGTCGATCGTCTTGTCTACCGTTACCGTCTCTGTTACTTTGTCAGCCCCTTCGCCGCTGCTGATCTCCACCGATGCGCTGATGTTTCCTTCGCTTTCTGCCGTCGCCGGCGTTTTGGTAAAGTCGTTCACTGCTATGTCTACGTCTGTGCCGTCTATGCCTGCCGCTTCCAGTGCGTCCTGTACGGCTTTCTCTATGGCATCCTGCAGGCTTTCCTGCGTGGTGCCATTGGATACAGTGATCTCTTTCAGCGCTTCCTCTGCTGCTTTCTTCGCCGCTTCCGCCTTTTCTGCGGGGGTTGCGGGGGTGCCCGGCAGCTTGTCGATCGTCTTGTCTACCGTTACCGTCTCTGTTACCTTGTCATTCCCTTCGCCGCTGCTGATCTCAACCGATGCGCTGATGTTTCCTTCGCTTTCTGTCGTCGCCGGCGTATTGGTAAAGTCTTTCACCGTTATGTCCACGCCAGTGCTGTCTATGCCTGCCGCTTCCAGTGCGTCCTGTACGGCTTTCTCTATGGCATCCTGCAGGCTTTCCTGCGTGGTGCCATTGGATACAGTGATCTCTTTCAGCGCGTCCTCCGCTGCCTTCTTCGCCGCTTCCGCTTTCTCTTCGTCTGTATATGGCAGTCCGGGGATCTTCTTGTCAACGTCTATGGTACCAGACTCCCCGTCGATGGTGACCGTGACGGCTGCACTGATCTGTCCGTCCTTTCCTTTCGCCGCCGGTTCGTAGGTGAAGTCAGACAGCGTTATGTCTACGCCTTCGCTGTCCATGCCTGCGTCGTCCAGCGCTTTTTTAACAGCCTCCTCAATGGCAGCCTTGACAGCTTCTTCTACTGCTGCATCGTCGGCGTTCTCCGGTACCGTAAAGTCATCCAGTGCGCTTCCCGCTGCGCCCTTGGCTTCCTCCACCCTTTGCGCCGGCGTGCTGTCGCCTATAATATATCGGGTATAATCAGACCACGACTTTGCCTTTTTATAGGTATCCACGGCATCCACAGGGACTTTTATGGCTTTCTTATCTTCTGTCTCAAATTTACACCTGTAAAATTGTTGTCCACGGTTATTTGTACTCAATTCCGGCGGTGTGCTCCCCTGCATGATTACGCTTTCCAGGGCAGTGCAGCTCGCAAACGCAGAGTATCCAATGCTTTCCACGCTGGACGGAATGGTAATCTCCGTCAAGGCAATGCAGCTTTCAAACGCACGGTACCCGATGCCCGTCACGCCGTCCGGAATGGTAATCTCTGCCAGTCTGTAACAGCTCCGAAACGCATCGTGCTCGATGCCCGTCACGCTGGACGGAATGGTAATCTCTGTCAGGCTGGAACAGCCGAAAAACGCAGCCCAGGCGATGGTCGTCACGCCGTCCGGGATTGTAATGGCTTTCAGGCTCTTACAGGAAGCAAACGCACTGGTCTCGATGCTCTTCACGCTGCCCGGGATGATAATCTCTGTCAGGCTCTCGCAGGAAGCAAACGCACTGGCCCCGATCCCTGTCACGCTGCCCGGGATTGTAATCTCTGTCAGGTTCTCGCAGTTCCTGAACGCGTCCTCCGCTATGCCCGTCACAGAATCCTCTATCACGGCACTTTTTACCTGTGTTATATACGGAAGTTTTTTTTCTTTCCACTCCGCCATCCCGGCATCCGACTTGATCGTCAGCTTTCCGTTAACATCAAGCATCCAGCCGTTGCCGGAGGCGACGCTTACCGGAATGGTGGCCACGGCCTTGTCAGTTCCTCCGCCATCCCCTTCGACTGTAAACGGTATGGTCACCGTGATGCTGTCTTCACCGTCCGGGTCCGCATGCTTTACTACGGTCTGCAGGTCGCCAATCTTAACGCCGTCAGCCGGGATTCCTGCTTCCTCCAGCGCTTTGGCAGCATCCAGAGTGAACGTTTCTCCCATTTCATCCAGATTTTCCTTTGTTACTTTTCCCGCCAGCGCATCACTTATGGCATCCTCCAATGCTGTCTTTACAGCCTCCACTTTCTCGGCGGGTGTGAGCAGTTCTGCAATGATCTTGTCAACCGTTATTGTGTCAGATACCGTATCAGACCCTTCGCCGCTGGTGATCGTCACTGTCGCGCTGATGCTTCCTGCCGCATCTTCCGTCGCTTCTTCCTTCGTGAAGTCTGTAACGCTTACGGTTATGCCTTCGCTGTCCACGTCTGCTTTGTCCAGCGCGGCCTGTACTGCTTTCTCAATGACCTCCTTCAGGCTTTCCGCCGTGGTGGCATTGAACGCCGTCATATCTTTCAGCGCTGCCTCCGCTGCCTCTTTTGCCGCTGCTACTTTCTCTTCGGGCGTACTGGCAGTCACAATATAACCGCTCCAGTCCGGCCATGCTTCTTTATATGCATTCACAGTCCCCGCCGGAACTTTTATGCCTTTCTTCCCGTGTTCTACAAAATAGCACCCATTAAATACAGTAGATTTGGTAGTATTCTCTTCCAGCGCCGGCGGTTCCGTTTTCTGCATTGTCACGCTTTCCAGAGCAGCGCAGCCAGAAAACGCATAACCCCCTATGCTCGTAACGCTGTCCGGAATTGTTATAGCTGTCAGGCTGCTGCACTTATTAAACGCAGAACCCTCTATGCTCGTAATGCCGGACGGAATTTCTATGCCTGTCAGGCTGCTGCAGCCACGAAACACAGCAAACTCTATGCTCGTAACGCCGGACGGAATTTCTATGCCTGTCAGGCTGCTGCACCCAGAAAACGCATAATCCCCTATGCTCGTAACACCGGACGGAATTTCTATACTTGTCAGGCTGCTGCACTTATTAAACGCATAATCCCCTATGCTCGTAACGCTGTCCGGAATTTCTATGCCTGTCAGGCTGCTGCATTCAAAAAACGCTTTATACCCTATGTTCGTAACACCGTCTTGTATCACGGCCTCTTTTACATACGACGCGTACTCCGATCTCTTCGAGCACCAGTCACTCATCCCGTCATCCGATCTGATCGTCAGCTTTCCGTTACCGTCAAGTATCCAGTCGGTGCCGGAGCCGACGGTTACCGGAATTGTGACCACGGCTTTTTCACCGTCTCCGCCCGCCCCTTCGATTGTGAACGGTACGGTTACCGTGATGCTGTCTTCACCGTCTGGATCCGCATGCTTTACTACGATTTGCATGTCACCGGTCTCAACACCTGAGATTCCTGCTTCCTCCAGCACTTTGGCAGCATCCAGAGTGAACTTTTCTCCCATTTCATCCAGATTTTCCTTGGTTACTTTTCCCTCCAGCGCAGCACTTATGGCATCCTCCAATGCCTTCTTTACTGCTTCCGCTTTTTCAGCGGGTTCAAGCGGTCTTGCAATTACCTTGTCAACCGTTATTGTCTCAGATACCGTATCGGGCCCTTCACCGCCGGTGATCGTCACTGTCGCGCTGATGCTTCCTGCCGCATCTTTCGTCGCGTCTGTCTTCGTGAAGTCTGTAACGCTTACAGTGATGCCTTCGCTGTCCATGTCTGCTTTGTCCAGCGCGGCATCCACCGCTTTCTCTATTTCACCCCGCAGGCTTTCCGCCGTGGTGTCATTAGATAACGTAATCTCTTCCAGCACGGCATCCACTGCCTCCTTTGCCGCTGCTATCTTCTCTTCAAGTGTACCGTCAGGCGCAATATAGTCGCTCCAGTCCGGCCATGCTTCTTTATATGCCGTCACACGCCCCTCCGGAACTTTTATGCCTTTCTTCCCGTGTTCTACAAAATAACTCCTATAAAATGTAGAGTTGGTATACTTCCCCTTCAGAGTTGGCGGCTCAATACTCTGCATTGTCACTCTTTCCAGAGCAGTGCAGCTCGAAAACGCCAAATCCTCTATGCTCGTAACACCGGACGGAATTTCTATGCTTATCAGGCTGCTGCACCCTTGAAACGTCTCCTGCTTTATGCTCGTAACACCGGACGGAATTGTTATGCTGCCTGTCAGGCTGCTGCACCCATCAAACGCACGAGTCCCTATGTACGTAACACCGGACGGAATTTCTATGCTTGTCAGGCTGCTGCAGAAATCAAACGCATAATCCCCTATGCTCGTAACACCGGACGGAATTTCTATGCTTGTCAGGCTGCTGCACCCCCAAAACGTACTCTGCTCTATGCTCGTAACGCCATCCGGAATTGTTATGCTGCCTGTCAGGCTGCTGCAACCATAAAACGCAAAAGCCCCTATGCTCGTAACGCTGTCCGGAATTGTTATGCTTGTCAGGTTGATGTACTGAGAAAACCCAGACGCCTCTATGCTCGTAACACCGTCTTTTATCACCACCGCTTTTACATCCGACTTGTACTTCGATGCCTCCGAGTACCAGTTCGCCATCCCTGCATCCGAGCTGATCGTCAGCGTCCCAGCAGAGCCGAGCACCCAGCCCGTACCGGAAGCGCTCTTGCCATCCGCCTGTGCCGCAATACCTTCTGCCTGCAATGCCTTCTGCCGCGGCGCTGCCATTTCTCCCTGCTCCACACCGTTGCCGCTGATGGTCTCTCCTTCGCCCTCTTCGGTCGGTGCTGCCGGTTCCTGTTCCGATCCGCCGTCTGATTCTTCTGTCTCCGGGTTATCCGCAGATTCCCCCGTTTTGTCGGTTTCTCCCGCATCGCCCGGGTTATCCGCCGCAGAATCTGCTCCTGTTCCTTCATTGCCGGTTTCTTTACCATCGGTTTCTGTCCCGGTCTCTTTCCCGTCAGATTCCGCTCCGGTCTCTTCCTCCGTCACCGTGTTGCCGCTGACGCTTTCCTGTGCCGGTGTATAATACCCTTCCCCGGTATTTTCCATCGCCAATACGGTTAGCGAAGCTGTATCCAATACCATCCCGGCAGACAGCACTATCGAGAGCAGCAGCGCCATCATTCTCCGCAACGGATTTCCTTTCTTTTTTCTCATAGTGATAATCCCTCCATTCTGCACATCGCACATTCCTCTGTGCTAATTTTTACCTTATGCATTTACTTTATCAAACCAACGCATAATAGCAACTCTTCCGGTATACATTGCTCTTTTGGGGGTATACATTGCACTCCGGAATTTTTTGCAGTATTATTCTACGTCATTTTTCCAATAGAAAAAAAGCTTTCCGGATCGATTGTTACCTGACGTTTACCTTCGCGGGGATTTTGGAATGAAAGGGGCTATCCGTGGAAAGTTTTTATGATATACTAAATTAAAAATCGAAGATTTTTAATTACGAGCTTTGTGCTGGCGCACAAACTCGGTGGATAACAGAAATTTGTAGAATCTTCGATTTTTAATTACTGAATCAAGAACCAAAGTGGAGATGGATATGTACAGGATTTTGATGGTGGACGATGATCCGATGATATTACGGGATAACAAGGCGTATTTTAGCGCGGTCGGATATGAGGTTGTGTGTGCGGATACCGCGCAGGCGGCGGAGAAGATTATTCTGTCTAATACGCTTGACTGCGTCATTCTGGACGTTGACCTGCCTGATATGAACGGTTTCGCATTGTGTGAGAAGATCCGGTCCAAAACCGGACTGCCGATTGTCTTTCTCTCCGGTTACACCGAGGAGGAGAACCGTATCCGCGGCCTGTCGATCGGCGGCGATGATTATGTATGCAAACCTTACAGTTTAAAGGAATTGGAACTGCGGGTACAGGCGCGCATCCGCTCCGGCAGAGCCGCCGAACCGCCCAGAGCGCTTACCTACGGCGCGCTCTCCATCAATCCGTCCTCCTGCAGTGCAGGTTATGGGGCAGATTCCGTGGACTTTTCATCCTACGAATTTGATGTTTTATATTTTCTGGCAAAACATCCGAATAAAATCTATACGCCGGAGCAGATCTATGATTCAGTGTGGAAAGCGCCCATCAACAAAGGACAGAAATCTTTACAGGTGATTATGGGGCGCATCCGCAAGAAGCTCTATGAACTCTGCCCGGATCATGACTATATCCAGACCAAACGATACAAGGGCTATCTTTTCGTGCCGGATCAGGAAACGGAGACTTTTTAGCTGCCCGGTATCTGTCCTCAAGTCTTCACCCGGCACGCCTGCGGCTGTGCACGCAGAAGCCCAGGGTTCCGGCAATCACAGACAGCAGCACAATTCCTGCCGCAAGAATGATCCGGTTTTCGCCGTGCGGTGTCCGGGCGTACCCTTTAGCGTGATGCTCTTTGTTTTCTGTGTACGCAGATACAGCGGCGACCGCCGTTTTCTCCTCTTCAGAGACCGTGGAATCACTGCGGTTCGTCTCTTCCTGACCATCAGCCTCTGCTTCTTCGAACAATTGCTGCGCCTTATCGGTATTCGAAGACTCCGCGTATAATGACTTTCCGGATTCGGCATTTGACATCTGTCCGGTGCCGGCCGCATTTGATCCTGTACTGTCGGTGCCATCTGCCGGCCGGGGTGTACCTGATGAAGACACTGAACCGCCGGCTCCTGCAGCCGTATCCCGTTCCGGACTCTGCACCGGCTGTTCTTCTGAGGACTTATCAGCGTCATCCTGTTTTGGCGGATCATTTTGCTGTGTTGAATCCTCTTTCTGTGACGTGTCATTTTGTTCCGGCGGATCAGGCGGATTTATAATGGAAGTACCGCCGCCGCGGCTGCCGCCTACGTCCTCCACATAATCCAGATTATCGGCCGTATAGCGCAGCACATTGGACAAATATTCGATGCCGTTATCGTCACCGCGCAGGCGGATATAGATATGCGGGTCTGCTTCCATATCGCACTGCTTAGCCGGAAAAGCAATCAGGAAGGTATCGTCCACATGGGTGACAAATTTTTCTTCGTCCATAAACCAGTTCACGCCGTCGAAGGAATACTCCGCCATGACCGTGATGGGCAAAGCTTCCTCCGGTTTCGTGTAAAAGCCCTGAAACATGTACATGCTGCCCGTCGTCGTCGCCCGCACCTCCGTAATAGTCAAAGGATAATCATTATATGCTGCCGTGCACAATACAGCTTCCGCGGAAGCCGCCTGCACAAAAGATCCCTGTAACAGCAGACGCCGTCTCTGCTCCTGCTGCTTTTCGGTTCCCGCAAGATTCCATGAAACCGGAACCGGTTCATAACCGCCAATTCCTCCCCGGCGATTGACGATACAGTCAATGCTCGACGGAAGTACATCCTGCAGCGTCTGGTTTTTTTCCACAACAACGCAGACGGAATGGTAATCCATCACGAACGGCGTATCGGCATAATGTATGTATCCCGATATACGGCAGTTATCAACGATCAGACCGGCGCCCTCTTCCTGCCACAGCGCGCACTGTCCGCTCTCCACCACGACACCTGACATGGAAAGCGTACCTTGAGGCGCCACATAAAATATGCTTCCATCCTCCGGCTGTCCCGTAAAGATGAAATGGTCATCACTCAGAAATTCAATCTCTCCGGCTATGGTGATCGTATACTGACCGGTATCAACCGTAACATCGGGCATACGCATGCCATCGGGACATATACTGTATATCCCGTTAAGCGTTACGTGGTCTGTCAGCTTCACACTACCGCCGGTGTTCTTGTGAGACTCCAGCCATTCGATCAGGGCATCTCCGGTGGACACGGAGTCCATGGCCTGTTCCGGGTCCGCCGGTTCCGCCATTTCCTCCAGGCGCTGTTCCGCTGCCGGCTCCGCTGCTTCCTCCGGGCGCTGTTCTGCTGCCGGTTCCGCTGCTTCCTCCGGGCGCTGTTCTGCTGCCGGCTCCGCTGCTTCCTCCGGGCGCTGTTCTGCTGCCGGCTCCGCTGCTTCCTCCGGGCGCTGTTCTGCTGCCGGCTCCGCTGCTTCCTCCGGATTCGACTCTGTGCCGGATACAACATTTTGTTCTGCCGCTATTGCAATAACCGCATTATCTCTATAGAATAGAAACACATTTATCAATAAAAATGCAATTAAGAATTGAAACTTGTTTTTCATATGACCCCCCATGGCAGAGCCTCAAATTGCCGATAACCACCGTTCCTTTTATCATACTTTAACGGAGGATGATCCATTATCATGAAACAAACCTTACTTACCAGATCTGCACTGCAAACGATCCTGATCACCGCAGGCGGCATTCTTTTCAGTCTGCTCGGATTGCTGACGCTTACTCAGTACGATAATAAATATATAACAAAGGCGGTTGTCACACAAGACAATTTCTGCGTAATTCCAGAAAAAGGTTATTGTTCTCTTGTGGACGGCTGGGAACTTTATCCGGACAGACTGCTCTCTGCGGAAGACTTTTCCCGAAAGACACAGCCTTACTACAGCACATGGACCGGTGAATATCCGAATCTCGCCTTATTCCATGAAGACCGGAACCCTTACGGCGTCTCGACCTGGCGTCTGCACCTTACCGGAAACGGTAATGTCCAACTCTACCTGCCGGAGCCCCTCTGTGCCGCCAGAGTCTATGTAGACGGACACTGCCTCGGTGAAACCGGAGTAGTATCTCCCGACAGCCGCGCCCCGCATGCGGATTATGTCCCCCTGATTAAAGACACCGTATATTCCTTTGCGATTGACGGCGAGGCCGAACTGATCATACAGACTGCCAATTATTCCCACTATTACGGCGGAATCTGGTATGCACCCGTAATCGGTGATGCAGACAGTGTGAGCCATCTCATTGCCGCCCGTATGCTCATCTACGGACTGCTGTTCTTCTCTTCACTCACACTCTCGCTGTTCTGTATCGTCCTCTGGGAGCGCAAAGAAAACGGCGACAGGGCTGTCACCTTCTATTTCGGCATGTTGAGCCTGTCCTTCGCCCTGCGGATCTGCTACCCCTTCTTAAGATTGTTCGGCGTACCGCTCGTGCGCACGCTTTATGCAGTGGAAGATGCCGCCGCTGCAGCCGGCATTTACTTTTCCTTACAGATCATTCTTCTGCTGTTGGTGCCGGATGGTTTAAAACGGCTTCGTAAGGCGCTGCGCCTCCTTTCTCTGGGCGCCTGCGGCATGGTTGTCATCGCGCCTTTGTTTGTGCTGCCTGCCTTTCCCGGTCTGATCCTGTGGTACGGGCCGTTCATTTCATGGTATAAGGCAGTCATGGCCTTTCTGCTGATCAGTCTGACAGTCTACGGCGTTCTTACAGGACTGCACCACGTGGGGATCATTCTCGCCGCTGTCAGTGCCAATGGTATCTGTCTGTTTTACAGTGTACTGTCGATCGGCGCCTATGAGCCCTTTGCCGGCGCGTACCCGGAAGAGTACGGCGCATTTTGCATGGTGATCGCTTTCGCCGTCCTGATGGTGCGGCGCAGCCGGGATATGGCGGCGGAGAATAGAAAGCTGAATCTGCATCTGCAGGAAGAAGTCGAAGTAAAGACCGGACATCTGCGTAATCTGCTCGCGGAAAGAGGACAGCTTATCGCGGAACTGGGGCATGATATGAAGTCGCCTCTGACCTCCCTCTCGAACATGGCACAGATCATACGGCTGAACGACATTATGCTGGATGAGGATACCCGCCGAAGAATACTGCATATAGAAGAGCAGTGTAATCTCCTGTCCGAACGGCTGAAGTCCATTCAGGAAATAGCCGCCCGGACAAACGCCCCTGTCAGGATGGAAGCTCTGCTGCTCAATACATTCCTGCTGGATTTCTATCACAACTGCCGCCCGATCATAGAGCTTTACGGACCGAATTTCCTGGAAAGTATCACGCCGCGCCCCTGTCATATCATGGGAAATACGGAACAGCTTTTCCGTGCTCTGGAAAACCTCTTATATAACGCCGCCGACTTTACGCCGCCGGAGGGCAAAGTGACCCTTTCCCTGACAGCGGATGAAACCTGTGCCCATATCGCGGTCTCCGATACCGGCTGCGGCATACCGGAAAAAGACCTTCCGAATATATTCCGCCGCTCCTATACTACCCGCGGCGACAAGGGCGGGCAGGGACTGGGACTTGCCATTACCCGCGCCATCGTATTAGAACACGCCGGGCGGATCGAGGTAACCTCCTAGGAAGGCGAAGGGACAACGTTTACGATCAGTATTCCGCTGATTGCGGGGGAGGAATGATGCTAATGAAAAACGATGGTAAAGTAGTTGTTTTTTTATACAATTTGTTTATGTTGCTTTTATGTACGACGATGATATGTTTGGTCGGGATATGGGCTTTAGAAGGTAATGCTCACAGCAGATATGTCAGAGCCTTAACGATTTCCGTTTATATTATCTTTTTCCCGGAAGTTATTTTGGGGCTGAAATGGGGATTAAACAATACATTTGGTGGCCGCATATTTACTATACTATGCACTATGGCAGACGGATTAATCCTGCATAAATTATTTAACTATTTATATGTAACGACGTCAACTGCGCCTATAACAAATATCATAATGCACATATTGATGGCATTTGGAATTATCTGGATTATCGTGATAGAATTCAACAAAAATCTTCGTGATCATATACTACTCTTTCCGCAAGTACAATGGTTGATCCCCAATGGAGAAGATGAGGCAGAAAACAGATGTTGGCATGGAATTTTGATTATATTGGCAGTGGTTTCATTTGTATTTGCGGTATATGCCAGATTCATAATATAAGTTGTAATCAGAAATGAGTAATTTTCTATTGACACCGACGTATATGGTCGGAAGTGCATCAAAGTATTTTAGTAGTTGTATATGTCAACACATTATGATATTCTATATATAGTTTGATAAACAGATTGGAGGACTTTTATGGGAAAAAAATTAGTAAGTTTAATTGTAGCAATGAATTTAATCATTGCAACCACAGCTTTTTACCCGTCGCAAAATGTTTATGCTATAGAAGCGGCAGAAACAGCGGTTGAAGCAACAAGCATTGATACTGAACGGCTGAAGATGGCATTAGACGATATCACCATAGCTGGCAAAGCATGGGAAAGTATCGGGTTCAGTTCAGAAGATATCGCTGAACTGACACAGCTAGAAAGAAAAGAAACCTCATTTTATGAGGGATATACTGAACAAATTGCAGCATTATCTGTTGTAACAGAGCAGACAAGAAATTTGGAAAGTGAACTTCTGAACCAAGCGTATGTAGTTCCATATGCACAGAATGGAAATCCGCCTGAAACACCGCAGGAGCAAAATGAGAGATTGGCATATGTCACCAATGTAGCATTAAACAGATATGGGAATGTAAGTAATTTTGGTCAATATGTTTTCTACTTGTATATGTCACATTATATAGATAATCCCAACTATACCAAAGCTAATCCGGGATTTGACAACATATATGCTTACGTTATCACAGAAGATGATATCAGAGCATATGATTCTTTTGTACAGCAAAGTAAAATATCTATCTTTTCAAATAATGTGAGAAATCTATACGATGATATCACAGATTCTAAAGAAAAACTTGATGAACTGGTGGAAGTCGCCAGCGCAGGTAAAGACATCTCACTTAACACTGCAGATGCGATACAGGATTTAGCAGAATATGATCCCTCAATAGCTATCGAACACGCTAGAATGATTAAAACTTCTTTAATAAATCATTATGATACAGCGGAATCGGTTGAAGAGCTATTAAATGCCATCTACGATGATTTGGAATCGGCAGATGTGTCTCACGAATATGTTAGCACCTGTGTCTCTGGAATTATGGGATTGATAGCAGGAACCACTTCTCTATTTAGTTTTGGCTTATCAATATCATTATGTTATTTTGATTTATATATGAATTTGTATGATCGGGCACGGCTTGTGGCATTACATACTACATTATCAGGTAGAATTGCCGGTCGAGCAGATTATTTGATATGGGGATAAACATCCTGGTATTTAAGGTAAATATGAGGAAACATCGAATGGTGTTTCCTCAATTTGTCAGTTAATATTTATGGTACAATAACAACAGTTAATGGGAGCGGTACACAAATGGTTAAGGTTATCATTGCATTTATAATAGCTGATTTTGTCCTGTCATTAATACGTGTAAAAATTCCAGTTTTTACACGGTATGGTAAAAAGTGGGAACAGAAAACTTATTTTCAGCGGTTTAGTGAGGGCTTTTTTCCAGTTTTAATTGTATTTTTGATTGGTCTCTCCATAAATTATTATCATGAGGTTAACAATCCCACCAGTTATGAACAAATGTTAATCGATGGCGACGCAGAATATCTTGTAGTATTTGGTGATGATTATATTGGTGATGCTGATGTAGCATTGGAGATTAAGCAAGGGCATAGTCCCGACAGCATTTGTAAGATTATTTCTAACATCTGCAAAGAAGACTATATACACAAAGGCGGTGAAGCCCTGAATGTATATGCTGATGGGGAAGAATATATTATCATGGATGGAGATGTGAACATAGGAAAAGTCGCCACTTTAAATAGAAAATTTGGCGTGGTATTGCGATTTTATTGGAATTCGGGAACATAACCTAAACTTTTTACTCTACTGAAAACTTTTTATATATTTTACAAAAGTTTTCAGTAGTAATGAAAAGTTTTGTTGGTTTCTTAAAAAGTTTTCAGTTTCTTCTCAAAAATCTCCTTAAGCGATTCCGTGTACGGCGCCCTCGCGATACCGTGCTCCGTCACGATCCCCGCGATCAGATCGTGGTCTGTCACGTCGAAAGCCGGATTAAACACTTTCACGCCGGCCGGCGCCATGGGCTTTTCATACCACATATCCGTAACCTCGTGCGCCGGACGCTGTTCGATCGTGATATCCGCACCGGTTGCCGTATCCATGTCGATGGTGGAAGTGGGCGCGCAGATGTACACAGGCACGTTATAGCGTTTCGCTACCGTCGCCACCACGGACGTGCCGATCTTATTCGCCGTATCTCCGTTCGCCGCCACCCGGTCACAGCCCACAAACACAGCATTGACCCATCCGTTTCGCATGACCGTAGCGGACATGTTATCACAGATCAGCGTCACATCCACCCCCGAAGCATACAGTTCATAGGAAGTCAGCCGCGCCCCCTGTAATAAGGGTCTCGTCTCGTCGGCAAACACGCGGAAATTGTAGCCTCTCTCCTGCCCCAGATAGATCGGCGCCGTCGCCGTCCCGTATCTGCATGTAGCAAGCTGCCCCGCATTGCAGTGCGTCAGGATACCGTCCCCCGGCTTCACCAACGTCAGTCCGTACTCGCCGATGGCCTTGCACACCCGGATATCCTCCTCCTTCATGGCAATCGACTCATCCCTGAGCTTCCGCTTGATCTCGGCCACGGGCAGCTCCTGATTCTCGATGCACACCCGCTCCATCCGGTTTAACGCCCAAGATAAATTGACCGCTGTGGGTCTGGCGGAGTTCAGATACTCCTTGTGCTTACAAAACTCCCTGTAAAATGTATCGTAATCCTGCGCCTCGATCCCTTTTGCCAGCAGATAGACACCGAATGCCGCCGCCACGCCGATGGCCGGCGCACCGCGCACTTTCAAAAGATAGATTGCATTCCAGATCTCCTCCCCGGTATGCAGGCTGATCAGTTCCGCTTTCCCCGGCAGAAGTGTCTGATCCAGGATCACAAGCGCGCTGTCTGCATCGTCCAGCGCTACTGTCTCGTACTCCATAATGTTCTTTTTCTTGTCTGTATTGTTCATAGTCGTGTTCTCCCTTTTTTATATTTACATTTTAATCTTTTATGACGTCAATCCATTTTCGATTGCTCCCTGAAGTGCTGCACCAGGCGGCACCGAACATTACGCCTACATTAGATAATACGTCACCGGAAACAGCTTCTCCAGCACCGCGAAAACCGGCACATAATTTCCCAGCCTGATAAATACCGGCGCACACACAAGACTTCCCGCCGCAAAGACCGGAATTGCCGCTGCGATCGTCTCCCGCCTTCTCAATACCATACCGAGCAGACAGCAGTAAGCCACAACGATGACCTGATAGAGCAGCAGCCGCCCGATCTGCTCCGTCCACATGCCGGCACTCCATACGGATAGCAGACCGCGCAGTCCGCCCGTTCCCGCCGCGCCGCCTCTTAGAATAACGCCGTCCAAGATCCACAGGCACAGGAGCGCTGCAACAGAGACAAAAACAGTGGGAATCCATACATTGACTATATAGGTCAATATGTCCGGCGCCAGACGGATAAATCTTTTTTCCCTTCTGTCTGTGTCATATTCTAACATGCCGCACATGCCGCTGATGAAAATAATCACTGCAAACACGCCTTTTACGGGGAAGACAACCGTGTCAGATATAACATCTGTGTCGGAAGTATGTTGACTCTTCTGGTCGCCACTTATATATCGAAATCCGAATGTGCTGCCGTCCACCAGATGTGTCTCGTATGCGTCCCATGCAAAATCAGCAAAATCCTCTATCATTTTATCCGATATATCGATGTTGCCATGCTCATTTACGGTATCAGTTCCAGTACCGGGCGAATGGGCCGCATAGTGATCTGATTCCTGCAGACCGGCCGCCATCGTCAGCATGAACGTCTCGTAACACTGCTCCGCGTACAACCGAAAGATCACACCGCCGATGCGCTCCTTCGCCATCCCCGTAATGCTGCTCGCGGGCGTCTCATAGACCGTAACGGTCTTCGACCACTCCCGGTCCATGACTCTGTCCCCGATCTCTCCCGCGATCACGAAGCCGCAGTCCGCATCCCCGCTGATCACGTTCCGTTCCACCTCGTAAGCGTCCTCACAAAACACAAATTCCAGAATGCTGTCCGCCGCCTGTTCCTGCAGACCTTCTGTGATCTGCCGGTTCCATGCACCTGCTTCCACACAGACTGCCACACCGGCACCCCGTTCACTCTGCTCCAGCCCGGTCACTGCCCACCCCAGAATCGGAAGCAGCACAAGCAGCACAATGTAGACCGGCTGCCGCCACAATCTCTTCATAAGAAGCCGAATCCATATGCCATATTGCCTGAATGTTCTGTTGCTCTTTACACGCACAACTGTCATAATCCTTTCGTCACTTCATTACTTTATGCCTTATCACTGCGTCATCCTTTCGCAGTTCAGTTTCGCGCTGTGCCGGCGCAAAACATAAGGTTAATTAAAGCGGATCATACTAGTCCCGCTTTCCAAGCAGATGCGCTACTATGCCGAATACCGCCGTATAAACACACATACCTGCCACACACTGTCCGGCCGATCCCGCACTGTACCCCGCATATAATCCACCGACGGCGCGAATCAGATAGGCTGTCGGCAGCTTCTCCCCCACCGCCTGCACTGCCCGCGGCAGAAATACCGACGGAACCAGTCCTCCCGACAGATAAACCATCATCACAGAGCACAGGAAAATCAGCAGGATACTGCCTGTCCTGCTTCCCGCAATACTGTACAGCAGATCAAGATATGCGGATACTGTCACGAGCACAAGCAGCAATATCCCCGCTTTCATAGCCGCACTCTCATACGCGCCGCCGCCCGCGGTCATTACCGTTATCTTCTCCATCAGATCGGGCGCCGCCGCGCCTGCAATTACACCCGCAATCCATATCCCGCAGATCACAAGCACAATACACAGGAAACAGCATACCCACTGACAGAATCCCTGCCAGGCGCTGCCCGTTCCCTGCCGCATAAGCTGTCTGCGAAAGGCTGCCGGCTCCTGCCGCATGACCGGATACAGCGCCATCCCCGATAACAGCAGGAACAGCACCATGCCGGATGCCGCATAATACTGCAGCACACTCATCCGCCCCGTGGCAGACACCGGCTCCGTATCGTACAGCGCCAGCCGGTCAAGCGCAAATGCCAGATTATAGCTGTCGATCTCTGCCTCCATAACAGACAGCCGATCCGTAATTCCATAATGCACTGCCGTATCATATGCGCCATAGATCTGCGCCTGCGCCACCCGCAGAAGTCCGGAGCCCGATTCGGTCAGTTCCCGCAGAAGCATAGTCTCCAGTCCTGCATTTTCCGGGAAAAAGATATCCACGGAAGGATTGCGTCCGTCCATAATCCCTTGCACGATCTGCTCAGGCAGTACAATAAGCGCTGCGATCTCGCCCTTTTCCAATGCCCGAAAACCTTCTTCTTCCGTTATCCGCAAGAAACGGCAGACCTGCGATGCGCTCTCCAGATTCTCTACATATTGAAATGCCATGCGGGTTATCGTATCCTCATCCCGCACGACCACACCGATATCCGCCCGTACCGCCAGCGGCTCCTGCTCCATACTTCTGACAGCACAAAAAGCAACCACACCTATGAGCAGCATAAGCAAGGTTGCCTGTAACAACATACGCGGAAACAGTTTTATCGTTTTTCTGATTTGCATATGCAGATACCGCATTCTCTGTCTCATAGCACTTACGCCTTCCGATCCGGTTCCCCCGCATTCATATCCGTATACATATCCAACAGCCCTACCGTCTCCGATGCGGGTCTGCCGTACATGTTGCAGCATTTATGAGAAACGGTTTTATCCTGTTCCTCCTCATCGTCGAAAGTAATACTCATCCGATATACACCCTGTGCAGACTCACTGTCCAGATGCTGCAGGATCTCCTCGATCATATCTTTATCGTCCGCTCCTCCCATGCATATACCTCCTCGTCCATTCACCAATCTATCGCATCCGGCATGGCAGTCCGGTCTGCACCGTCACGCCCGGATTACCATAATGAATCCAGTATACTACCATATGCGTCATCCAGCTTCGCAATAATCTTCTCCCAGTCGGATGATGACATCTCAAAAAACGCCGTGTCCGGATTTACCGAAGGTTCGATCCTGTCATGGATAGGCTCTATATCGATCTCGCCGGTAATCCGGAAAATCTCGTTGCCATACATGCTGAAATTCGCTTTATCGAGGTCAAGCGTCATACTTTCCCCCTTCACGACATCAGTCAGACTACCCTCGAGTGCAACCGCAAAATCACGCTTACCGTTCTCTATGGAAAATTCCATATCAAACTCGTCTTCTGTCGTATCGCAGTCCATATTGAACACAATTTTATCGCTCATACCTTCTTCCAGATATGTCAAATCAAGATCTATCTTTTTTTCCGTCCGGCCGGCCGTATGCTGAAGCTGTCCGAGAATCTCCCTCTTCCTGCCATCCACACCGTCGATCTGTGCCTTGCCCTGAATCTTATCGATGCTTCTTTTCTCTCCCAGAAAAAAAATTTCGCCCGCAGCTGAAGCCGAATCATCCCATAGTTTAACCGGCTCTTCCAGCATAATACTGTTAATACGGCTGCCTTTCATCTCTAAAAGCAGACTGATATCGGAACAAAGAACTTTCTCATAATCTCTCCATACATCCTGCAGTTCTTCATTGCTTCCGTTTAACTTCCAATAGCTGTCCAGAAGACTCTTAAACAGCCGGTCTGTCTCTTTCTCCGGAAGCTTCACGCGGTACAAGTCCTTTTCGACCTTCTCAAAAACCATCTTGTCTCTGCAGGCTTCCAGATCTGTCACCAGTTCATCCCAGATCGACTCTGCGTCTCTCCATTCCCGTGCCTGAATCCTTCCGTCCTCTTCCCCGAATAAATCTATGGAGAAATCTTCCATCCTGCTCTTAGAAACCCGTTCTGCCAGAAGAGAGTTATTATACTGGCTTACGACATTTTCATTCTCGATATACATATTCTCCAGGAACAGTTCCGGAATGGAAAAACAGAACATCTCGTCATCCGCATAGATGCTCGCATGTGCAAACTCCATATTCATCAGGCTGATCGTAGTATCCGCATTTAATTCCCGCGCATGCATATCTTTATAATAATTCGTGTCTACTCCCAGCGTGGTACGACCAATCTGCGGCAGTTCCGCCGAAAAATTCAGGGAAGAGTCCACATGCCCGCCATCCTCCTCCATCATCCGGAGGAGTTCGTTCATATCAACCTTCTCGATCAACGGATTCTTACTCCGGCTGATTTCCCTGCCAAGTCTGCGAAATCCCCTACTGATTCTGTAAACCGGCGTATTACTTACATATACGATCCCGCCGATCAACAGCGCAGCCATCAGCACGAAGGCACATGCCACGCCAGCTATAATCCTGGCGTTATTCCCCCGTCTCTGCGACTTTGGCACATACGGGCGCTCCTGCATGCCATAGGGGTTGATCGGCTGATTGTGATAACTATTCAATCTGTCGTATGGATTATCTGCCTGCTGTGTATACCGGCTGTTTTTCTCTTCCATTCCGTCCTCATTCTTTCCATTGATCCCGACCGCAACACGGCGTGTTTCATTTTCATACCGGTTCCATCATGTCTTCCCGCCATATCTTCCCGTAACATCTGCCGTCCGTCTCTCAGAACATTCTGACAAGCGCCGCACCGCGCAGTCTGTTGTCTGTCTCCTGCAGCTGTCCGTCCTTCATCACATATATTTTATGACACAGATCCAACTCGCTTTCCTCATGGGTCGTGATCACCACCGTCCCCTTGCGCTCCAGATAGTTCTGCAAATACCTGCGTATATCCTCCTTGCAGACTAAATCAAGCGCCGCGCCCGGCTCATCCAGCAGCAGAATCGGCGGCATACCCGCCATGGCAATGCCGATGCTGACCCGTTTCTTCATACCGCCTGACAGTCTGCCAGCCTGCTTATCCTTATATGCACCGATGCCCAGAAGACTTAGAAATCCCTGTTCCAGCTCCTGCGCAAGCACTTGCTTATCCGGATACCATAAACGCAGATTATCATAGACAGTCAGTTCCGGAATCAACGGATTCTCCTGCGGTACATAGCCGGTCATCCTGCGTATGACCTCCCTGTCACCGCGCATCCTGCCCGTACCGCCGTCACTCCATGCCATCTGCCCGTAGTAAAACACCTCTCCCGTCTTCGGCTTCAGTGTGCCTGCCAGAACTGACAGCAATGTCGATTTGCCACAGCCGTTGGCTCCCACGATCCCGACGCACTCGCCCCGTCCGGCTGTAAATGATACCCCTCTCAAGATCTGCTTCCTGCCGTATGAACTTGTAATACCGGTCACTGTAATCATATGCTCCATGCTCTAATAGTAACATAGATTTGAACAAAAGAAAACGCCCTGGCAAAATGCCGGACGTTTTCATTGTTTTCATACTATTGGGAAGAATTGCTTCTAAGCAATTCTTCCAGAGATGACATAGAATTTCTTAGGCGGCGTTCTATGACGCCTTAGAAATTCTTCATCTCTTATTACTTGCCTGCTGCAATCTCAGTCTTAAGCGCTGCCGTCAGCTTCGGAACGATCTTGTTCAGGTCGCCTACTACGCCGTAGTCAGCCACATCGAAGATCGGAGCGTCAGCATCCTTATTGATCGCAACGATGATGTCGGACTCTTCCATACCTGCCACGTGCTGGATCGCACCGGAGATACCGATTGCAAAATACACATTAGGACGAACAGTCTTACCTGTCTGACCAACCTGCAGATCCTTCGGCTTCCAGCCGGAGTCTACAACTGCACGTGAGCAGCTTACCGTACCGCCGAGAACCTCTGCCAGTTCTTCCAGAATCTTGAAGTTCTCCGGGCTGCCTACACCACGTCCGCCGGATACAAGGATCTTGGCATCCATGATATCAACTGTCTCTGTAACAGCCTTAACAACCTCGAGGATCTCTACATATTTGTTATCCGGTGTAAATCCGGGATTGTACTCTTCTACAACGGCCTTGGCGCCCTTGATCGGATCGATCTTCTGCATAACACCCGCACGAACCGTAGCCATCTGAGGACGGTTGTAAGGGCAGGCAATCGTTGCGATGGTGTTACCGCCGAATGCCGGACGTGTCATGAGGAGCTGGTTATGTAACTGCTCCTGACCCGGAACCGCCTGTAACGGGAAATCACCGATCTCCAGTACGGTACAGTCTGCTGTCAGACCTGTTGCAACTCTTGCGGACACTCTGGGACCTAAATCTCTGCCGATTGCGGTAGCGCCTACCAGCATGATCTCCGGTTTATACTGATTGATTACGGAAGAAAGTGCATGAGCGTAGGGCTCCGTTCTGTAGTCTTTTAACTCAGGATCATCCACTACGATTACCTTGTCCGCACCGTATTCAGCAAGCTGGTCAGCCAGTCCCTTGATACCGGAACCGATCAACACAGCCGTTACGTCTGTACTTAAATCTTTAGCAAGGTCTTTTGCTTTACCAAGTAATTCGAATGCAATACTGCTGATCTCATTGTCTACCTGCTGCGCAAAGACATATACTCCCTTGTATTCTTCTAAATTCATTGTTTACCTCTTTCTGCGCACTCGATTTACGCGTATTCTCTCAAATTACGCTCAACCCACGCCCATACGTAAAACCGTGCCCTCGGCACTCAGACCGAGGCTGTGAAGCAGCCCTCATGATCGAGTCTGCTCGATCGGTTTATTGAACGGACGGTCCGGCTGAACTGTTAGATCACATGTTTTACTTTTAACTTGTCAACAATGTAGCTTACGGATTCATCAGGATCAAGAGCAACCTTCTCGCCGGCACCCTTTCTTACCTTATCGGAAGCCTTGGCAATCTTGGTCGGTGAACCCTTAAGACCCAGGTTTGCATCGTCTACATCTTTCAGGTCAGCTCTGCCCCATACGGTAATCTCCTGCTTATAGGCATCGAAAATTCCGCCCGGTGTCATGTAACGGGGCTCATTCAGTTCGGAAAGTGCTGTGATCAGACAAGGCATTTTAGCCTTTACAACATGATATCTGTCTTCATACTGACGCTCAACGATCACGCTGTCGCCCTCAATCTTGATATCCTGCGCATAAGAGATCACAGGGATATCCAAATGCTCGGAAATCTGCGGACCAACCTGCGCGGTATCACCATCGATCGCCTGACGGCCTGTGATGATGAGATCATACTCAAGATTTCTGATGGCACCTGCCAGTGTTGTGGAGGTTGCCCATGTATCTGCGCCGCCCAGCACTCTGTCGGTTACGAGCACACCTTTGTCTGCGCCCATAGCCATTGCCTCACGCAGAACTTCCTCTGCCTTGGGAAGACCCATGGTCACCACGGTTACTTCCGCACCGTACTGATCTTTTAATCTGAGGGCTGCTTCCAGACCTGCTTTATCATCCGGGTTCATGATGGTAAGCATAGCGCCTCTGTCAAGTGTTCCGTCAGGATTAAACTTAACGCCGCCCTTTGTATCAGGAACCTGTTTAATACAAACAACAATTTTCATTGTATTTTCTCTCCTTATATTATTTATTCGTTTATAATATCTAGTGTTATCTCTAATCCGGCACTCGCAAATGCTCCGCATTTCCTCGTTCGCGGTGCTGCGCTGCACCTGCTAGCGAATTCAATTCGTGCGAAGAATGCCATCTTTCCAGGCATTCTTCAGTGTGAAACTTAGAATTTCTTGGACAACGTACTTTGTTGTCCTAGTAATTCTTTTCACACACTTACTTAAGCAGAGATCCGGAGATAACCATTCTCTGGACTTCGCTTGTGCCTTCGTAGATCTCTGTGATCTTCGCGTCACGCATCATACGCTCTACATCGTACTCTCTGATGTAGCCGTAACCGCCGTGGAGCTGAACAGCCTTGGTGGTCACTTCCATAGCAACCTCTGCGGCATATAACTTCGCCATAGCAGCCTCTACAGAGTAAACCTTCTGGGTAGCCTTCGCCATAGCAGCCTTGTATACAAGAAGCTGTGCAGCCTGCACCTTGGTAGCCATGTCAGCCAGCTGGAACTGTGTATTCTGGAACGCGCCGATGGTTCTGCCGAACTGTTTTCTCTCTTTTACATACTGGATCGTTGTCTCCAGAGCGCCCTCTGCAAGACCGAGAGCCTGGGAAGCGATACCAATACGTCCGCCGTCCAGCGTGTGCATAGCGATACCGAAACCTTTACCTTGCTGTCCCAGCAGATTGTCCTTCGGGATACGGCAGTCTGTAAAGATCAACTCATATGTGGATGAACCACGGATACCCATCTTCTTCTCTTTCGTACCGAAAGTAAAGCCGGGTGTACCTTTTTCAACGATAAATGCGGAGATTTCCTTGGTCATTCTGCCGCGCTTCTCAACCGTGCCGGTAATTGCGAAGATAACATATACATCAGCTTCCTTACCGTTTGTGATGAAGCACTTGGAACCGTTCAATACCCACTCGTCACCGTCAAGAACCGCCTTGGTCTGCTGTCCCTGAGCGTCTGTACCTGCACCGGGCTCTGTCAGACCGAATGCGCCTAACTTCTCACCTTTTGCAAGGGGAACCAGATATTTCTGTTTCTGTTCTTCTGTACCGTAAGTCATGATCGGATCACAGCACAGAGATGTATGTGCGGATACAATAACACCTGTTGTTCCGCAAACTTTGGAGAGTTCCTCTACACACATAGCATATGTAAGAGGATCACAGCCCTGTCCGCCGTACTCCTTCGGAACAGGGATTCCCAGGAAACCTAATTTAGCCATCTTCTCCACGGTCTCTCTCGGGAACGCTTCTGTCTCGTCTACCTCCTGAGCGAGAGGTTTTACTTCTTTTTCAGCGAACTCTTTAAAGAGCGCTCTCGCCATTTCATGTTCTTTGCTTAAAGTAAAATCCATGATTTTTTATTCCTCCATGTTTATTTTATTCTATCTCTTTAAGATAAGCAGACTCAAAATGCTTCGCATTTTTCGTTCGCGCTGCTCCTTCAAATAACTCAAAGAAAAGATTTATGCCTGCTGGCAGTCAAAATCTTTCTCCGAGTTATTCTCAGTCTGCTTATCGTGCCTATTTTGAATAATCAAAGAAGCCTACGCCGGTCTTTCTGCCGAGTTTCTTCTCTTCTACCATCTTCTTAAGAAGCGGCTGCGGAGCGTATTTCTCATCTTTGGTCTCGTTGTAGAGAACTTCCATGATCGCCAGACAGATGTCCAGACCGATCAGATCGCCAAGGTGAAGCGGTCCCATGGGATGAGAAGCGCCAAGCTGCATAGCTACATCAATGTCTTCAGCAGATGCTGTACCTGCATCGAGAACACCGATTGCCTCGTTTACCATCGGAATCAGGATTCTGTTTACTACGAATCCGGGAGCTTCCTTAACCTGTACGGGAGTCTTGCCGATCTCTGTTGCGATCGCGGTGATCTTATCTACCATATCCTGCGGCGTGTTCTCGCCTCTGATTACCTCTACCAGTTTCATTCTGTCAGCCGGGTTGAAGAAGTGCATACCGATCATCGGTCTGTCCAGTCCTTCTCCGATCTTGGTGATGGAAAGAGAGGATGTGTTGGAAGCAAACATGCATTCTTTCTTTACGATACCCATCAGTTCTTTAAAGATTGCCTGCTTGATCTCCATTTTCTCAAGAGCAACTTCTACGATCAGGTCACAGTCTGCACAGATACCGTTCAGACCGGTTGTGATCTTGCCCATGATCTCGTCAGCCTTCTCCTGGCTGATCTTCTCTTTGCCAACAAGGAAATTCATATTCTTCTGAATCTTGGCCTTGCCGCCCTCTGCATACTCTTCTTTGATATCGCAAAGGCAGACTTCATATCCGTCTGTCATAGCGAATGCCTGTGCAATACCGGAACCCATTGTTCCCGCACCGATAATACCTACTTTCATTGTAAGTCCTCCTT
>CALGVA010000028.1 GCA_937920345.1 uncultured Lachnospiraceae bacterium | reverse complement strand
AGCAGAGGACTGAAAATCCTCGTGTCACTGGTTCGATTCCGGTTCTGGGCATTTTTCTATGGACCACTAGCTCAGGTGGTAGAGCACTTGACTTTTAATCAAGTTGTCTGGGGTTCGAATCCCCAGTGGTTCACTAAAAGAAATCATTGAGTGGATATGGGGATTCGAACCCCAAGGCGATATCCTCGGTGGATTGTTACATAGAAGTTTTATGAAAGAGTTGGCTGCATGCCGGCTTTTTTGCATTTAAAAGGCAATAAATTGTTTGTAACAAAAAATGTAAATCAATTTTAATAATAGGAAGTAGGAATTTGGAACAGATTGTGGTACGATTAATAGGCAAAAGTTTGTCTGCGTATTTGCGGAAAAGAAGAACCGGGGAAATTACAGTAAACTGCTCTGGCATGGAGGATGGATATGAATAAGATAAAGAAGGGATTTGCGACGGCATTTGAACAGATCAGTGAGTGCATGGCGCCGATTATACCGATTGTGCTTGCAGGCGGCATTTTCAAAATGGTAGTATTGCTTTTGACGACGATCCATATTTTGTCTGGAAGCACAGAAGCCATTTTATCGGCTATTGCAACCACACCTTTTTACTTTCTTCCGGTCATGGTGGCATATTCCGCGGCAAAACAGTTTAAGACAGATCCGCTTATAGCGATTATCAGTGTGTGCACTATGCTGCTTCCGGATTTTGCGGCATTAATGGAAAGCGGAGAGAAAGTTACATTTATCGGCATTCCGGTGGTGCCGGCAACTTACGCTTACAGTGTAATTCCGATTATTCTCTTGATATATTGCATGTCTCATATTATGCGTTTTTTAAAGAAAGTGATTAAAGAGAGTTTACAGCCTTACTTTCTTGCAGCATGCGCCATATTGCTTACAGCGCTTATGGGGATTCTGATTATAGAGCCCGTTGTCAGTCTGATCAGTAATCTGCTGGCGGACGGGCTGAATGCCATGCAGACGACCGTGCCGGTGCTGGCATGGGGGATTTTTGCGGCGCTGACGCTCTTTCTGGTTTCCACGGGCATGCATTGGATATTCATTTCGCTGGCAATTACACAGATTGGTTTGACAGGTATAGACTATGGTATTATGGTAGCCTTTTTTATCGCAAACGTATCTCTGGCGGGATGTGACCTGGGGGTGTTTGTGCGGTCGAGAACATCTGCAAAGAAGGCGATGGCAATGAGCGCTATGATCACAGTTCTGATTCCGGGTATTGCGGAGCCTTCTATCTTCGGAGTGTGTTTCAAGGAGAAGACGCCAATGCTGGGTAATATTCTGGGGTGCATGATTGCGGGGATCGTGCAGGGTATTCTGACGGTTCATTGCTATATTTTCACGTTTCCGAGTATTCCGTCTGTCCTGATGTTCTATAGTGCAGATGAGGCGAATAATCTGCTGAAAGCCATTGTCGTGGCGGCGGTATCCTTTGCGGCGAGTTTTATAATCACTATGCTGATTTATCGGGATAAAGAGCCGGAGGCGGGCATGGAGTGTGTACGGACTTAGGGTATTGCGAAGCTGCGCCGAAAGTGTGCATGCAGTGAGGATAGCAACACAAGGCAGACACCGTTATCCTGATGGAGAGACTGGCAAATTGACCGGAAAGGAATGAACAGTACAGATGAAAAAGATCATGTTTTTTGTGGGGGATATAGAGACACAGGGTTATTTCTCGCTTCAGATCGCGGAGGCTATGAAGCAGCTTGGGCATGAGACTTTTATTTATGATCTTGGCCGGGCGTGGAACAGCACGGAGCGTTTCTTTCATTTTTTTGAAAAAGGGAATACGGTGCTGATCAACTTCAATTTTCACGGCATGAGCGGAGAGGAATATTTCCTTGACGAAAACGGTACGATGATGTGGGATGCACTGGATATACCAAGCTATAATATTGTGGTGGATCATCCTATGTACTATCATCATTTTCTGGATAAAGTTCCACGAAAATATCACCATATCAGTATAGACAGGAATCATGAGAAGTACATGCAGCGTTTTTTTCCGGAGATTACATGCGCGCCGTTTCTGCCGCTTGCGGGGACAGAGTTGTATGAGAATAAGTCAAATGTACCGATTGCATACCGTAAGTATGATGTGCTGATGGTAGGCAATTATTGTGTACCGCAGACGTTTGAGAAATACATTACACGGATCGATGATGAGTATACGGCGTTTTACTACGGCATGATCGATGATTTGCTGGCGAATCCGTGGAAGACGGTGGAAGCGGTGGCGGAGGCACATCTGCGGGAAGAACTGGGGGAGGTGCCGGAAGAGGAATTGAAGAAAACGATGGCGGCGCTTACCTTTATTGATTTATATGTGCGTTATACGGTGCGCGGAAGGGCTGTACAGGTGCTTGCGGATGCCGGGATCAAGGTGCATATCTTCGGGGACGGATGGGATTCTCTGAATTGTAAGCATGAGGAAAATTTGATTCAGATGAATAATCTGGACTCGGTGGGCTGTCTGAAGAAACTTTGTCAGGCGAAGATTTCGCTCAATGTGATGCCGTGGTTTAAGGATGGGGCGCATGACAGAATATTTAACAGTATGCTGAACGGCGCGGTCTGCCTGACGGACTCAAGCGTATACCTGGACGGAATCCTGCATGACGGGACAGACAGCAGCATTTATACGCTAGGGCAGATGGAGCGGCTGCCGGAGATTGCGGCGGGACTGCTCGCTGATCCTGACCGTATGCAGCGGATTGCCGACGAGGGGTATACACTGGCGAAAAGCGGCCATACCTGGGCGCACAGAGCGGCACAGCTGCACGAGCTGATTGAGCGAGGGCAGGATATGTGAGACGAAGCAGAGAAGGAAGAACCAGGGATGAATATATGAGAAAGCGGACTCGGCGCTGTAAGAATCCGGCGGATGGGACGGGAATATATAGCAGGAAAGCTCTATATGCTGTTTGAATAGAAATGAGAGTAAAGGTGTACGGGATAATCAGGCTGAAAGAAAGGAATGGATTTGGATATGGATTTCTTAAAGAATCGCAGACAAAAACACAGGGAACGAATGGAAAAGTTATATGAACGGCATAAGCGGATTCATGCGCTGCTTAAGAAACATGCCTATGACATCTTAAATTCGGAGAATTTTAAAGGAACCAGAAAGCATATTCAACACGGAACAATGACGGTTTATAATCATTGCGTTGACGTGGCAAGATACAGTCTGCTGATTAATAAAAAGCTTGGTCTTCATTGCGACAAACATGATCTGATCCGCGGCGCGCTGCTGCACGATTATTTCCTCTATGACTGGCATGATAAAGATTATTTGTCAGAGCGCAAGCGCCTGCACGGGTTCTGGCACCCGAGCATCGCGCTGAAAAACGCAGAGCAGGAATATGAGTTAAGCGATACCCAGAGAGAGATCATTCACAAACATATGTGGCCGCTCACGGTAGTGCCGCCGACGTGCAGGGAGGCATGGGTAGTAACCGCGGCGGATAAGTACTGTTCCCTCATGGAGACGGTAAAGCTTCATAAAGGGCATGGAGCGAAGAAAGCATCCTGAAGACAGATCCGGGGATGTTGAATGCGAATCAGCAATAAGACAAACGGAGCGGCAAAGAAGGGAAGACTGTAAATGGCGTCTAAACAAAATCAGGAGACAAGGAGTTTGTTTGCCGCACTGTCTGAATATGGGGAAAGTGATTATTATCCGTATCATATGCCGGGGCATAAGCGAAGCAGGCAGGCGGGCGAGATGGCGAGGTACTTCGACATTGATATTACGGAGATCGACGGTTTTGACGACCTGCATCATGCCGAGGGAATCCTGCGGGAAGCACAGGAGCGGGCGAACCGGCTGTATGGCGCGGAGGAAACCTATTATCTGGTAGGCGGCAGTACCTGCGGTATACTGGCTTCGATCATGACGGCAGCGGCGCGCGGCACAGAAATTCTGATTGCGCGGAACTGTCATAAGTCCGTCTACCATGCGGCGATTCTGCAGGAACTGCAGCTGCATTACTGCCGCCCGGCGGTACTGGAGGATTACGGAATCTATGACGGGATCGGGGCGGCGGAGATCGGTTGTCTGCTGGAACAATATCCCGCATGCAAGGCTGTAGTCATTACATCGCCGACGTATGAGGGAATATTGTCTGATATAGAAGCGATTGCTGCGGTGGTACATGCACGGGATAAGATATTGATTGTTGACGAGGCGCACGGTGCGCATCTGGGTTTAGATCCGCAGATGCCGGCAGGTGCGGTTGTGGCGGGCGCAGATCTGGTGATACACAGTCTGCACAAAACGCTTCCGGCAATGACGCAGACGGCGCTTGTGCATGTGCAGGGAGAACGGGTTGACCGCGACAGGCTGCGCAGATATCTGCGGATGCTTCAAACGAGCAGTCCATCTTATGTGATGATGGCAAGTATGGACTGCTGTGTCCGATACATGGAAACGCAAGGCACGGCAGGATTTACACAGATGCGGCGCCAGCATGCGCTTTTTTGTAAAAAAACGGAGACATGTAAACATATAATCATTGGAAAAATGACAGACATGTCGCAAAATGACGGGCATTGTGGAGAAAAGCATACTAAACTTCCCACGGGCACATCTGATGGCGGCGGCATACGAAACACCACGCAGTGCCGTATGGCGGGATGGGACATCGGCAAGCTGGTGATATTGATACATAATGCCGCGTGGACCGGACAGAGGCTGTATGACGTTCTGCGGGAAGAATATCATCTGCAGATGGAGATGGCGGCAGGTAATTATGTACTCGCGGTTATGACGATCATGGACACAGAAGAAGGCTGGCAGAGATTGGCTGATGCATTAGTGCAGATTGATGATAGGATAGAGAGGGAAGCGGTGCGAACTGCGGATGAGAAGAGGCGGCTGTGCGAGACAGAGCCGTGTGCGGCAGGGCAGATAACTGCAGTGCGTGGCAGCCGCGCAGATTTTCCCGGACGGCCGGAAGACATTGACGGGGGGGATAGCAGCTGTGGCATGCCTGAGGTGAGGATGTGCCCGGCGCAGGCCTGTGAGTGTCCCCGCGAGAAAGTGCCGCTTACGGCTGCAGCGGGCAGAATTGCCGCTGATTTTATTAATCTGTACCCGCCGGGCATTCCGCTTCTGGTACCGGGAGAAGTCATAAGTGAATCGCTGCTTGCGCAGATACGGGAAAGCATACGTATGGGGCTGCGCGTTCAGGGAGTTGATGAGGGCGCTGTAGCCGTACTTTTATGAAATATTTGAAATTCTTTCCAAAATATGGCATTATTAATATAGTGTGCAGTTATCGATAAAAGGTATTTATCAATATGGGAAAAATCGTGTGCCTGATGGGAAGAAGCTCGTCGGGAAAAGATACAATTTATAAAGAACTTCTGGGACAGGATCAGGTGATCCTGCAGCCGATCGTCCCCTACACGACCAGACCGATCCGGGCAGGAGAGAGAGAGGGCGTGGAATATCATTTTACGGACGAGGAAGGCTTTCAGAGGCTTCTGACGCAGGGCAGAGTGATAGAAGACAGGGTGTATCATACCTGTCTGGGCATGTGGCGGTATTTTACGGTTGCGGATGAGGGAATCGATACAGAGAGCGGCTCTTACGTGATGATCGGGACGCTGGAATCCTATGAACAGATCCGGCGTTTTTACGGAGAAGACAAGGTACTTCCGGTGATGATCGAGCTGGATGACGGTGTGCGGCTGCAGCGGGCGCTGGACCGGGAGAAAGCGCAGGATCATCCGAAATATGAAGAGATGTGCAGACGGTTTCTGGCGGACGCCGAAGATTTTTCGGAGGATAAGCTTAAGAAAGCAGGGATCAGCCGGACTTTTTATAATGATAAACTGGGACGGTGTCTGGAAGAGATTCTGCTATATCTACAAGAAAATTGAGATATAGACGATATATAATATGATTGTAGATCGTGCGGCAGGAAGTGCAGTGGCGGCACAGGCGGTGCAGGATGCCGTGCAGATCCGGAGTGTATGAAACTTACGGAATGCGTATGACGGGGAGGTGACGGGAGATGGATATTAAAGTAAATCAAATACAGCAGGCGATGCCGGTGGAACAGACGCAGCAGGTACAGGAGACGGACGGTACATTTAAGTTCACTCTTGTCAGCAGAATCGAGGAACAGGATCTGCAGAATGCGCTGGCGAATATGATGGAGGAGATCACCAGACAGGGTGATAAGCTTTCCAAACACCGTGATATCAAGGATATGAAGCGGTACCGCGCATTGATCAAAGATTTCTTAAACGAAGTAGTCAACCGGTCCCATGCTTTTTCCAGAGAAAATTTTCTGGACCGGAAGGGACGGCACAGAGTATATGGGATTATTCGTCTGATTGATGAGAATCTGGATCAGCTTGCGCAGGAACTTGTCAAGGATGAGCAGGATAATCTGGCGATTCTCAGTAAGATCGGGGAGATCAGAGGGCTGTTGCTGGATATATTCACATAACGCACAGACGGATACAGTCTGGAATAAGAGACAGAGCAAAGAAGGAAGCGGGTCATGGGGCTGATAGCGAATCAAATGTTGATAGAGACGGTTTGTAAGGCAAAACAGCACCTTTTGAATAAAAAAGAACAAAGAACATGTACAAAGAAGGAAAGCGGGGCAGACAGGAGCAGGAAAGCCAAAAGCTGAGCTGCAGCATAAATACAGTCAGAAGCAGACGTGAGAATGGGTGGGGTTATAGATGGCAAAATTTACGGACATTATAGGACAAGAGCAGTTAAAAGAACATTTACAGAACGCGATTGCCACGAAGAAAGTGTCGCATGCGTATATCATTAACGGAGAGAGGAGTTCCGGCAAGGAATTTATTGCACGTATCTTTGCGATGGCGCTGCAGTGCGAGAAGGGTGCGATCGAGCCATGCGGGGAGTGTCATTCCTGTAAACAGGCGCTCAGCAGCAACCAGCCTGATATAGTGTATGTCAGCCATGAGAAACCGAATACGATTGGCGTGGAGGACATCCGGGCGCAGATCAACGGGGATATTGCAATCAAGCCCTACAGCAGTCCGCGTAAGATCTATATCATGAATGAGGGCGAGAAGATGACGGTGCAGGCGCAGAATGCGCTGCTAAAGACACTGGAGGAGCCGCCGGAGTATGCTGTAATCCTGATTCTCACAACGCATGTGGAGGCGCTTCTTCCGACCATCTTAAGCCGCTGCGTGGCGCTTAACATGAAGCCGGTATCGGATGCACTCGTGAAGAAATATCTGATGGAAGAACTGGCGGTGCCGGATTATAAGGCGAATATCTGTGTCGCTTTTGCAAGAGGCAATATCGGCAAGGCGAAACTGCTTGCCAGCAGTGAGGAGTTCGAGAAGGTCAAGGACGAGGCGATTACGCTGGTAAAATATATTAACGACATGGAGGTCAATGAGATCGTTAAGGCGATCAAGAAGATTACGGAATACAAGTTCGACGTCAATGATTATCTGGACATCCTGTCCGCATGGTATCGGGACGTGCTGTTGTTCAAGGCGACAAAAGATGTGAACAGTCTGATTTTCAAAGAAGAAATACAGCAGATCATGAGAGTGTCGGACAGAAGCACCTATGAGGGAATAGAGACGATCGTGAATGCGCTGCAGCAGGCGAAGAGAAGGCTGGAAGCAAATGTCAATTTTGATCTGACGATGGAACTTTTATTATTGACGATTAAGGAGAACTGAGTTGTCTTTAATCGTGTCGGGACGGATAAGATGGGCCGTCTGAAAAGAATATGAGAAATATGGAGGTTGATAGATTATGATACGAGTGATAGGAGTGCGGTTTCGTACTGCCGGTAAAGTATATTATTTCGATCCGGGGAAGCTGGATATCAAGAAAAACGATCATGTGATCGTGGAGACAGCGCGGGGGATCGAGTACGGTACGGTAGTGGGCGATCCGAAAGAAGAGGAGTACGATAAGGTAGTTCAGCCGCTTAAGGCAGTGCTTCGTGTGGCGACACCCAAGGATGACGAACAGGAGGCATCGAATAAACAGCGGGAGAAAGAGGCATTTAAAATCTGTCTGGAGAAGATCAGAAAACATGATCTGCAGATGAAGCTGATCGATGCCGAGTATACATTTGACAATAATAAGGTTTTATTCTATTTCACAGCGGACGGGCGTATTGATTTCCGCGAACTGGTGAAAGATCTGGCGTCTGTCTTCAAGACCAGAATCGAACTTCGGCAGATCGGCGTCAGGGATGAGACGAAGATCTTAGGAGGGATCGGGATCTGCGGCAGACCGTTGTGCTGTCATACGCATTTATCAGAGTTTGCGCCGGTTTCGATTAAGATGGCGAAAGAGCAGAATCTGTCTCTGAACCCGACGAAAATATCGGGTGTCTGCGGCAGACTGATGTGCTGTCTGAAGAATGAGGAAGAGACTTATGAGGAATTGAACCGGAGACTGCCGAACGTGGGCGATTTTGTGACGACGGATGACGGGCTTAAAGGTGAGGTGCACAGCGTCAATGTACTGCGTCAGCTGGTAAAGGTGATCGTGGACGTGGACGATGAGAAAGAGATACAGGAATATAAGGTTGAACAGCTTCGCTTTAAGCGCAAACACAATAAGAACCGCAAGATGGACGTCAGCGAGGCCGAGTTAAAAGAGCTGGAGAAGATGGAGAAGCAGGATTCCAACAAGTCTAAGCTGGATGAGAATTAATGTATGAAGGGTCGTATATGGCGGCGGAAAATAATATTCCTTTAAAAGAGAATGAAAGAATTGACGATTTGGAGCGCAACGGGTATCGTATTATACAGGATACCGGGCGCTTCTGTTTCGGCATGGACGCGGTGCTCTTATCCGGCTTTGCAAGAGTGAAAGACGGTGCACGGGTACTGGATCTGGGTACCGGTACGGGAATTATTCCGATCCTGCTCGCCGCGAAGACGGGTGCGGTGCATCTGACCGGGCTGGAGATCCAGGAGGAAAGCGCGGATATGGCCGGACGCAGTGTGCGGCTGAACGGGCTGGAGGACAGGATAGATATTGTAACGGGAGATATTAAAGAGGCAGGGAGTCTGTTCGACGCTGCTTCTTTTGACGTTATCACATGTAATCCGCCTTATATGACGCACAATCACGGACTCACGAATCCGAGCGACGCGAAGGCGATTGCGCGGCATGAGATCTTGTGTACACTGGAAGATGTGATTGCACAGACGGCCAGACTGTTAAAGCCGGGCGGGAACTTTTATATGGTACACCGTCCGTTCCGGCTCTCGGAGATTCTGGTGCTGCTGCATGACTATAAACTGGAACCGAAGAGGATGCAGCTGGTGTATCCTTACGTGGATAAAGAGCCGAATATGGTGTTGATTGAGGCGAACCGGGGAGGCAGACCGCGGATGACGGTGGAGAAGCCGTTGATTGTTTATCGGGAAGCCGGTGTGTATATGCCTGAAATATATGAGATTTACGGATATTAGATTAGAAAAATCAGAGAATACCCGAAGTACAGGGCATTTTCCGCGCCGCTGTGGGGTTTCGCGGACTAGATTATGGAAAAAAGCCGGACGGGCAGGATGGTTGGGAATCGGGACTATGATACTGTGGCATGTTACAGGGAAAAAGAGAATATGTGCTGTCTGTGCGTTAATACCGGTGATTGTCTGCCTCTGCGCGTGCAGCGGGAACAGCGTAGAGACTATGGCGGATTCTGTCAGCGGCGATACGATCGCAGCGGAAGAAACAGCGGCTGATTTATCAGGAAATGATACGGCGGGTGGTGAAGCTGTGTCGGGGAATGAGACAGCAGGCGGTGAAACTGTGTCCGGGAATGATACGACGAAAGGTGAAACTGTTTCAGGGAATAATGCGGCGGGCAGTGGAGCCGTATCCGGAAACGATGATACGGGCACCAGTGCTGAAACAGGCGGCGAGACCGGGAATATCCGTCAGGAGCCGGTCAAGGTGAAGGGCATCTATGTCAGCGGTCCGGTGGCGGGGACAGCGAAGATGGATGACTTGATTGATCTGGTGGAGCAGACCGAGTTAAACGCCATGGTAATTGACGTTAAGAATGATGAAGGCAGAGTAACTTATAAGATGCAGTCTGAACAGGTATTGGAGTATGAGGCCGGAATCAGATATATCCCTGACATCAAGGAACTTGCAGCCAAATGTAAAGAGAAAGATATCTACTTGATTGCCAGAATCGTGGCGTTTCGTGATCCTTATCTGGCGGAGAAGAAACCGGAATGGGCGGTACATACGAAGGACGGAAAGATTTTCCGGGATAAGCAGGGTCTGGCATGGGTCAATCCCTATCAGCGGGAGATGTGGGATTATCTGGTGGAGGTTGCTTCCCAGGCGGCCGCGGACGGGTTCGATGAGGTACAATTCGATTATATCCGCTTTTCCACGGACATCGGAGAGGAAGATGTGGATTACGGTCCGGAAGCAGAGAAGACTGATAAAGTCGGGATTATTACGGAATTTACGGAGTATCTGTACGATGCACTGGCGCCGCAGGGCGTATATGTTGCCGCGGATGTGTTCGGCACGGTGATTGATAACGAGACTGATCAGAAGATCGTGGGTCAGGATTATGTGAAAATGGCGGCGCATTTGGACTATATATGTCCGATGGTGTATCCGTCCCACTACCATAACGGTGCATACGGGATCAAAGTGCCGGATGCGGAGCCTTATGAGACGATCTACGCGGCGGCGTCTTCCTCCGCGCAGGAACTTGCAGCAGTACCGGAAGAAAAGCGGGCATGTGTGCGTGTATGGCTGCAGAGCTTTACTGCGAAGTGGGTTTCCGGACATATCAGTTATGGACCGCAGCAGATACGGGAGCAGATTAAGGGCGCCTATGACGCGGGTTATGAGGAATGGATTCTCTGGAATGCGGGGGTAAACTATCAGCCGGAAGCGCTGCTTACGGATGCACAGGCTGAGGAAGAGCGGCTTCGGTGGGAAGCGCAACAGATCGAGGAAGAGCGGCTTCGATGGGAAGCGCAACAGACCGAGGAAGAGCGATTTCGGTGGGAGGCGCAACAGGCTGAGGCAGAACGACAGCAGCAGGAAGAAGAGCAGATACGAAGAGAAGAGACGGCAGAGGAAGCACCCGAAGGGCCGAGGACGACAGAAACAGGGCAGGCACAGACGGGTGACGAACTGCCGGCTGTAACAGAAACCACGGGGACGAAGAAGACATTGCAGGATTAGATGAGGCCGGATGAATGTGAAACTGAAAAGCGTGCTGCCTTCTAACAGAAGATGCGGCGGGACATGCAGTACAAATTGGAAGAAGAGAGGACAGGTATGGCGGGAATCTTATATTTATGCGCTACGCCGATCGGGAATCTGGGAGATATGACGCCACGCGTGGTCGAGACGCTGCGAAGCGTTGACCTGATTGCCGCAGAGGATACGCGCAACAGTGTGAAGCTGCTCAATCATTTTGAGATCAGGACTTCTATGACCAGTTATCATGAATATAATAAAGTGGAAAAAGCGGATTATCTTGTGTCACAGCTGCAACAGGGCAGAGATGTGGCGTTGATTACGGACGCCGGAACGCCGGCGGTCTCGGACCCGGGCGAAGTGCTGGTCGCCAGGTGCCATGAAGCCGGCATTACGGTGACGTCGCTTCCCGGTGCGGCGGCGTGTATTACAGCGCTCACGCTTTCAGGGCTGAGCACCAGACGGTTTTGTTTCGAGGCTTTTCTGCCTGCGGATAAAAAAGAAAAGGCTGAGATTCTGGCGGAACTGCAGGAGGAATCCCGTACGATCATTCTCTATGAGGCGCCCCATCATCTGGTCCGTACGCTTGGGGAGCTGCATCAGGCTCTGGGAAACCGCCGCCTGACATTGTGCAGAGAACTGACTAAGAGATTCGAGACTGTAATTCCCACGACGATCGAGGAGGCGCTTGCCATGTATGAGCATGAAGAACCCCGGGGAGAATATGTGCTGGTCGTGGAGGGCAAGAGCCTGCAGCAGAAGAAAGAGGCGCGGCAGGCAGCATGGCAGAGCATGAGCATCGAGGAACATATGGCATATTATGAGGAGGAGGGAATGGATGAGAAAAGCGCCATGAAACAGGTGGCCAAAGACCGCGGGGTGCCGAAAAGAGAGATTTATCAATATTTATTATTAAAGTGAATTGACAAAACGCAGAAAAACCGTAAAATTAAGATTGACAAATATAAAGCCAGATAATATACTTTGACTATCAAACTATTTTATCTAAGGGTGAAAAGGAGAGCAGAACGATGTTAGAGAGAGTTATCGAGATTATTCAGGAGCAGTTGAACTTGGACGGAGTAGAGATCACGGAAGAATCTTCTTTCAAGGATGATTTGGGTGCGGACTCCTTAGATTTATTTGAGCTGGTTATGGCTTTCGAGGAAGAGTACGGCGTAGAGATCCCTTCCGAGGATTTAGAGCAGATTACGACAGTAGGCGCTGTTGTTGAATACATGAAGAGCAAAGGCGTAGACGCATAAGCACTTGTGCCGTAGTGCGTAGAGGTTATAGAATGAAGACAAAAATTTCAGAACTGTTCGGAATTGATTATCCTATCATTCAGGGCGGTATGGCATGGGTTGCCGAGTATCATCTGGCAGCTGCGGTTTCCGAGGCAGGCGGTCTCGGCATCATTGGTGCGGGCGGTGCGCCGGCATCTTTTGTCAGGGAACAGATTCAGAAGACGAAAGAGCTTACGAACAAACCGTTCGGTGTCAATGTGATGCTGATGAATCCGGAGGCGGATGAGATTGCGAAAGTGATCGTGGAGGAAGGCGTGCAGGTAGTGACTACCGGAGCCGGTAACCCGGGCAAATATCTGGCTTCATGGAAGGAAGCGGGTATTAAAGTGGCACCGGTTGTCGCAAGTGTGGCGCTTGCCAAGATGATGGAACGTGCCGGAGTGGATGCAGTGATCGCAGAGGGGACGGAGTCGGGCGGCCATATCGGGGCTGCGACTACGATGACACTTGTCCCGCAGGTGGTGGACGCGGTGAGCATTCCGGTAATCGCCGCAGGCGGCATCGCGGATGGAAGAGGCTTTGCGGCTGCGATGATGCTGGGTGCGGAAGCAGTGCAGATGGGCACCAGATTCGTGGTGGCGAAAGAATCCATTGTACATGAAAATTATAAGAAAAAAATTCTGGCGGCAAAGGACATTGATTCGGAAGTGACGGGAACGACACACGGACACCCTGTGCGTCAGATCCGCAATAATATGACAAGAGAATACCTGAAGCTGGAGAAAGCCGGAGCGCCTTTCGAAGAGTTGGAACATCTGACGCTTGGCGCGCTGCGTAAGGCTGTTGTGGACGGGGATACTGTGAACGGCACGCTGATGGCGGGGCAGATCGCGGGTATGATCAGGGAAGAAATGACCTGTGCAGAGATGATACAGGAAATCATGACACAGGCGGAAAAGTTGTTGAAGATTTAGTTTTGGGCGCAAGCTCACGGGCTTGCGCTTTTTGTGATACAAATACTTTGAATTTCAAAGTATTGTTTGAGAAGGAGAGGAAATGATGGGTAAGATAGCATTTATGTTCCCGGGACAGGGAGCGCAGTATGTAGGCATGGGAAAAGATTTCTATGAGCAGATTCCGGTCTGCCGGGAGATGTTTGAACTGGCGGGTAAAGCGAGCGGTTTAGATGTAGCGGCGCTCTGCTTTGAGGAGAATGAACAGATCAATATTACAGAGTATACACAGATTGCCATGCTGGCGGCAGAAGTGGCAATGTTAAAAGCGATAGAGGAAAAAGGGTTAAAGCCGGATGTGACGGGCGGCTTGAGCCTGGGCGAGTACGGTGCCCTGGTGGCAAGCGGTGTAATGAGTCCGGAAGATGTCTTTAAGATCGTGCGCAAGCGCGGCATCTACATGCAGGAGGCTGTGCCGAACGGCGGCGCTATGGTGGCGGTGCTCGGTCTGGATACGGCGCTGATCGAGAAAGCCTGTGAAGAGACAGAGGGGTGTGTGACGATTGCAAATTATAACTGTCCGGGGCAGATCGTGATTACCGGAGAAGAGGGCGCGGTACAGGCTGCGGTAGAGAAACTGACGGCGGCGGGTGCGAAGCGTTGTGTGCCGCTTAAGGTGAGTGGACCGTTCCACTCTCCGATGCTTGCTGGTGCAGGAGAGAAGCTGGCGCAGGAGCTGGCGCATGTGGAGATCCGGGATATTCAGATCCCTTATATTGCAAATGCGACAGCGGATTATGTGACGGATCAGGCACAGGTCAAAACGCTTCTGGAGAAACAGGTGTCTTCTTCCGTGAAGTGGCAGCAGACGATAGAGCGGATGATTGCCGACGGCGTAGACACTTTTGTGGAAATCGGGCCGGGGAAGACACTGTCCGGATTTATGAGAAAGATCAATAAGGATATGAAGGTCATTAATATAGAAAAAGTGGAAGATCTGGAGAAACTGGACGGTTACTGTTCATAGCTTATGGAGGGTGATTGCACAGGGACCGGATAATATCTGAACGCTACAATAAATCAGCTGATGTAAAAAGGATTGGAGGAGACTATGCTAACAGGAAAAGTTGCGCTTGTTACGGGTGCGGGGCGCGGAATCGGACGGGAAATCGCGCTGACACTGGCCGGATACGGTGCAGATGTGATCGTGAATTATAATGGTTCTAAAGAGAAGGCGGAAGCGGTTGCTGCAGAGATTGAAGCAATGGGACGAAAAGCGGCTGCGGTGCAGTGCAGCGTAGCGGATTATGAGGCATGTGGTAAGATGATCACAGATATGCTGACTGCCTTCGGACATATTGATATTCTGGTAAATAATGCGGGTATCACGCGGGATAATCTGGTGATCAGGATGACGGAAGAAGATTTTGATGCCGTAATCGACACGAATCTGAAGGGTACTTTTAATACGATGAAACATATGTACCGTCCGTTTATGAAACAGAAAGCGGGCAGAATCATTAATCTGTCTTCCGTGTCCGGTGTGCTGGGTAATGCGGGACAGGCCAACTATTCGGCATCCAAATCGGGCGTGATCGGTCTGACGAAATCTATGGCGAGAGAACTGGCAAGCAGAAATATTACGGTTAATGCGGTGGCTCCCGGATTTATTGACACGGATATGACACAGGCGATGACAGATACGGCCAAGGAGGCGACACTGGCGCAGATTCCGTTAAAGCGTGTGGGTACGCCGAAGGATATTGCGGAGACAGTGGCGTTTCTGGCCAGTGACAAAGCCTCCTATATTACGGGACAGGTGATCTCCGTGGACGGCGGCATGGCGATGTGAGATGGCAGTCCAGGCGCCCGGTGTGAAAGGTAACCAGATCACGGCATTTGAGATAAGAAAAAACAGAAAATATAAACGGAGGCAGGAATATGAGTAGAAGAGTAGTAGTAACGGGCATGGGCGCGATTACGCCGATCGGGTTGAGCGTAGATGAATTTTGGGATGGAATCAAAGAAGGCAGGATCGGTTTTGACCGGATCACGAGATTTGATACCACAGATTTCAAATGTAAGCTGGCGGCGGAAGTAAAAGGATTCGACGGTAAGAATTATATGGACTTTAAGGCGGCGAAGAGAATGGAGCTCTTCTCGCAGTATGCGGTGGCGGCGACGAAGGAAGCGCTGGAAGATGCGGGACTTGATATGGAGCAGGAGGACCCTTACCGGGTAGGTGTCGCGGTAGGTTCCGGCACCGGCTCCCTGCAGGCGATGGAGCGTTCCCACACCAGACTGGTGGAGAAGGGACCGTCCAGAATCGAGCCGCTGTTCGTGCCCCTTACAATTTCCAATATGGCGGCAGGTAATGTGTCGATCCAGTTTGGACTGAAGGGTAAGAGCATCAATGTAGTGACGGCATGTGCGACAGGCACGAACTCAATCGGTGAAGCATTCCGTGCAATCCAGTACGGCGACGCGGAAGTGATGGTAGCAGGCGGAACAGAGGGAAGTGTATGCCCGATCGGGATCGGCGGTTTCTCTGCGCTGACGGCGTTGTCTACGAGTGAAGATCCCACAAGGTGCTCGATTCCTTTTGATAAGGAGAGAAGCGGATTTGTCATGGGCGAAGGCGCCGCGGTAGTCGTGCTGGAAGAACTGGAGCACGCGAAAGCGAGAGGTGCGAAGATCTATGCGGAAGTGGCGGGCTACGGGTGCAGTTCCGACGCTTATCACATTACTTCTCCGGCGGAAGACGGCGCGGGTGCGGCGAAGGCGATGGAGTATGCGATCGCGGATGCGGGGATCAGCAAAGAAGACGTCACATACATCAATGCGCACGGCACGGCAACGCATCACAATGATCTTTTCGAGACGAGGGCGATCAAGCTCCTGTTCGGTGATCACGCGAAGGATATTAAGATCAACTCCACCAAATCCATGGTGGGCCACCTTCTGGGCGCGGCAGGCGCGGTTGAGTTCGTGACCTGCGTTAAGGAACTGGAGGAAGGATACATTCACCGTACCGTAGGTTACCAGGTGCCGGACGAGGAGTGTGATCTGAACTACTGCAAAGAGCCTTATGAGGAGGCATTTGCGTATGCGCTGTCTAACTCGCTCGGATTCGGCGGACACAACGCAAGCCTGCTCGTGAAGAAGTATCACGAGTAGTGAGGGCAGTATAATTGATTTATTGTATAGCAGAAGGAGGTACGGATATGTCACTTATGACAGCGAAAGAAATTATGGATATCATTCCGCACAGGCAGCCTTTTATGCTGATTGATACGATCGAGGAATTAGAGGAGGGCAAAAGAGTCGTAGCGAAGAAATGTGTTTCCTACAATGAGCCTTTCTTTGCGGGGCACTTTCCGCAGGAGCCGGTAATGCCCGGTGTGCTGATCGTGGAAGCACTGGCACAGACAGGTGCGGTAGCGATCTTAAGCCAGCCGGAGTTCAGGGGTAAGACGGCCTACTTCGCAGCGATCAATCATGCGAAGTTTAAAGGCAAGGTAGTACCCGGCGATGTGCTGACGCTTGAGACGGAGATCATTAAGATCAAAGGATCCATCGGTGTAGGCGCTGCGAAGGCTTATGTGGACGGTAAACTGGTGACGCAGGCGGAGCTTACTTTTGCAATCGGCGAGGCGTAGGGCAGGAGACCGGCAGCAGGCGGCGGCACAGGAGACGGTTGTGTGTGGTGGCAGCTTGTGTGTGACGGCATAGATTTATGGAAAGCAAAAGGGGAAATAAATGGGAAAAGTGAAGTCTCTTGTGATAGGGGATCTGATGGCAGGAGTGCCGGTGATACAAGGCGGCATGGGCGTAGGCGTGAGTCTCAGTTCTCTGGCGGGCGCCGTGGCGGCCGAGGGCGGAATCGGTGTGATCTCTACGGCGCAGATCGGATATCGGGAACCGGATTTTGACGATGATCCGATCGGCGCGAATCTGCGGGCCATTAAGACAGAGATCCGGAAGGCGCGGGAGCTCGCGAAGGGCGGTATCCTGGGCGTAAATATTATGGTAGCCACCAGGAAATATGAGGAATACGTGAAGGCGGCCGTAGAGGCAGGCATTGACATGATTATTTCAGGTGCCGGTCTGCCGATGGAACTGCCGAAGCTAGTCGGGGCCGCGAAGACAAAACTGGCGCCGATCGTATCGAGTGTCAAGTCGGCACAGGTGATTATGCGCTACTGGTGGAAGAAGTACAACAGACTGCCGGATGCGGTAGTCATAGAAGGGCCGCTGGCAGGAGGACACCTTGGCTTTCATAAAGAGCAGCTGGAAGATATAGACGGGCTGCGGTATGATGATGAAGTCAGGGCAATCATAGAGAAAGTAGATGAGACGGCGGCGGAGCATGAGACGAACATTCCGGTTGTCATGGCGGGCGGTGTATATACCCGTGATGACATGGAGCACTATCTTGATCTGGGTGCTTCCGGAGTACAGGTGGCAACCCGCTTTGTAACGACCTATGAGTGCGATGCGGATGCGGCATATAAACAGAGCTATATCGATGCGAAGCAGGAAGACATCGTGATCGTGCAGAGTCCGGTCGGCATGCCCGGCAGAGCCATTCTGAATCCTTTTATGAAAAAGGCGAAAGAGGGGCAGATCCCTCATGGCAGATGTCATCTGTGCGTCAGTACCTGTAAACCTGACGCGACGCCGTATTGTATCACGGACGCGCTTGTGAATGCGGTGAAGGGAAATATTGACGACGGACTTCTGTTCTGTGGAGCGAATGCTTACCGTGCGACGAAGCTGGAGCGCGTAAAGGATATTATGGATGAATTTCGCCCGTAACATGGGTGGTGATTTTCAGAGTGAGGGAAGAGATGGGAACAAGAATCATAGGAACAGGAAGCTATCTGCCGGAAACGGTGGTGACAAATGACGATCTGGCACGGATCATGGATACCTCCGACGAGTGGATCAGCAGCCGTACCGGCATCAGGGAGCGGCACCTGGCTAAAGAGGAGACGACGGCGGGTATGTCTGCGGAGGCGGCACGGCGTGCCATGAAGAATGCCGGCGTGACGGCGCAGGATATTGATCTGATCATTGTGGGCACGGTTTCTGCGGATCACGTGACGCCTGCCTGTGCTTGTGAAGTGCAGGCCGCGATCGGTGCCGGGAATGCGGTGGCGTTTGATATCAATGCGGCGTGCTCCGGTTTTATGTTTGCCCTGAACATAGCACATGCGTATCTGCAGATTGGATGTTATAAGACGGCATTGATCATCGGAGCGGAGACGCTGTCGAAGATCATGGACTGGAATGACAGAAGCACTTGTGTGCTCTTCGGCGACGGGGCAGGTGCCGCGATTGTGCGTGCGGACGAGAGAGAAGGACTGCTGGCTTATGACCAGGGGTCGGACGGTGTGCGGGGCGGGGTGCTGGCATGCGCCAACCGTTCTAATAATAATCCGCTGGTGGAGACATCTAAGGAACTGGAATATGTACATATGGACGGGCAGGAAGTGTATAAGTTCGCGGTGACTGCGGTGCCGGCTTCGCTGCATAAAGTCATAGAGGCGGCAGGCCTGACTGTGGAGGAGATCGATTACTTCGCGCTTCATCAGGCGAACATACGAATCCTGCAGTCGGTTGCAAAGCGATTGAAAGTTACGGAAGATAAATTCCCCATCAGCTTAGATCACTGCGGTAATATATCCGCGGCGAGTGTGCCGATTCTGTTAGATGAGATGAACCGCAAGGGTCTGCTGAAACCGGGAATGAAAGTTGCGTTATCCGGATTTGGCGGCGGGCTGACATGGGCATCCGCGGTAATCGAGTGGTGACAGAAGCAACGTTTAAGACAATATAGGGAACAGCAGTGGTATTGTCAATAAATTTTGTTAAATGTCAACAAATTTAAGAGTCCGCTTTTGTCTAATACAGAAATTGACAAAGGCGGACTTAAATATTACAATGTGCTTAACTGGTTAAGCATTAGAGAAATCTTGACTTTACACATTTTGCATTCGTTCGGATTTATGCAAGACGTGCAAGCGCCAAATTGCTCCGCTTATGAGCGAAGCACAATTTTTTACCACGGTGCTTAACTGGTTAAGTAAATGAACTTTGCAGGATGTAAGGGAGGAAAGCATATGAAAAAAAGTAAAATCAGTATTGGGATTGCAGTTGTGATGCTCGGCGCATTGACTTTAGCCGGATGCCAGAATACGCCGGCGGGAACGGATTCTGCGAATGTATCTTCTGACGCGCAGACAGATACGCAGGAGCAGCCGCAGGCGGGTGAGGAAACCCCGGAGGAGGAACAGGTCTACACGGTCACCTTTTATGACACGGACGGTACTACCGTATTGTCTACGGAAGAGGTGAAGAGCGGTGACACGGTTACGGAGTATACACCGGAGAAAGAGAACCAGGTGTTTATGGGATGGTTTGCGACGCCGACGCTGGCGCATGAGTTTGATTTCACGCGGGCGGTCACGCAGGACACGGATGTGTTCGCCGGCTTTATGGAGAACGTGGAGGACACGAGGACATTTGCCATTCTGGGAAGCGGCACAAGCCCGCTGATGGCGGTTTCCAACTGGGGTAAGACGATCAACGATGAGCACTATATGACGAAGAAGGATGGGGAAAATACCTATACGATCACGGTAGATCTGTGTGAGGGAGACGAGTTCCAGTTCGCCATTGACACTTCGTGGAACAACCAGCGGGGCGGCGGATATATGTTAAATACGGACATTGACGGAACGGATTATTTTGCAGTGTCCGGAGGCTTATCCGAAAGTTCCCAGAAATCCAATATCAAGTGTGTGAAGGAAGGCAATTATACTTTTACCTTAAAGACTTATCCCGGAGCGGATGTGTATGACACGGAGAACAGCTATTACACCGAAGATACAAAAGAAAATTATAACTCTAATCCGTATGACACGATTGAGTGGACATACAACGGAGAAGCTTCGACGGAGATGGCGGATGCAGAAATGTCATATTATATCAAGGGTGCGATTATCACAGGATGGGAAGACAACTATGACGCGCAGTACGGACTTGTGGAGAAGGACGGCGTGCACAGTCTGACAATCGATCTGGAGGAAGGCGATGAATTCCTGCTGACGTCGTTGATCACGGTGGACGGCAACTCCAGCGTCGGTAACGAATATGTGCGCTACAGCAATGTCACCGACGAGACGTCTCTGTCTTATGTGGATGGCGCGGAGAATTATAATATGATCGCGAAGAAAACAGGAACATATACTTTTAACTATGATCCGGCGACACAGGAATTGAAGGTGGATTTTCAGGAGTAAGGAATCTGCCAGAGGCTTCGGGTTTGAAAAGCAGCAAAGAAAATGCTTTCTCTGAAGTTATTTGCGGAGCAGATTACTTCAGAGAAAGCGCAAATGTGTACAGTCGGGGACACGGCTCATGGCAAGTTCCATACAGTCGAAGACCTGCTCCATCTTGGCGTGTGTATCGCAGGAGAGACACAGGGAACCGGCAGGAAGCAGCGTGCGTATGGAGGACTGGCTGTACACCATATTCCCGGAAGGAATATCCTGCGGGTTGTCTATAAAGCTGACTGAACGGAATGTATCAAGGATCAGATCTTTTATCGCGGCATTGTTAGGGGTAAGACAGCAGTAACAATAGTTGTCTGTACCGAAATGCGCATCCGCCTGCTCTTTGTGTTTACGGTAGTCTGTGCACACCTGAAAGAAGAGCTGCGGCGCATCGACAAGAATATCGATGGCGATCAGCGGAATCAGATTTTTATCACCGATCTCACAAAACAGTTCGGTGGTGGTATCATAGCAGAGGATCGCATCGGTGTAATCAATCTGGTTTATGTCAGTCACATCCTGCAGCAGCAGATGATAACCGTGCTGTTTCAGGACAGCAGAAAGCGTTTCCGCTACATGGAGTTGTTCGGAACGTTTATACAGAGAATCTTCGCGGGAGAGATATAGCGCGGCAGTATAAGTCTTATTTGTTGCCAGCGACTTTGCAGAAGAGTTGGGTTTATAATCGTACAGATTAATGATCTGACGCACCTTTTTCTTCGTCTCTTCGCTGATTCTCTGGTCATCACGGTTATTGATTACATAGGATACGGTCGCTACGGACACACCGGCCTGTCTGGCAATGTCACGAATGGTATATTTTTTGCTCATAGCTTATTTATATACTCAGTGTCATTTTTTGTCAATGTCATACTTTGAACATTATACAATTCTAGGGCAGCTAAGAAATAAGCGATGTTCTGGAGAATGCCCTGAAATACGTGCATTTTCCGCATAAAAGGAGGAACACCATGAACGAACAGGGAATAATGCATGTACCTGATTCCAAATATTGTTTCCCGCTGGAGGAGCATAGTCTGGCAATCAGGCTCAGGCTGGACAGAAGGGATGCCATAGAGAAGGTGGAACTGGTCTATGAGTGCAAATATGAAATACATGAAAAACAGAAATGCGTATGCATGGAGCGGCGTTATGAGGATAAACTTTTTGCTTATTACGAGACGCAGCTTCCGCTGTCGGATGTAAGACTTGCATATGTGTTCCGTATATGGGAAGACGGAAAAGGGTATTACTTTTCCGAGGACGGATTGAGCGAAAACTACGATTTTACGCTTGGGTACTTTAATTTCTTCCAGCTTCCCTATATCAATAAAGCGGATATTCACGAGGAAGTGGACTGGCTGCCGGAGGCTGTATTTTACGAGATCTTCGTAGACCGGTTCTGCATCGGAGAGCATAATAAAGACAAAAACTATATCAATATGGAGTGGGGCGGCAGACCGACACCCAAGAGTTTTGCAGGGGGTGATATCCCGGGCATTACAATGAAACTGGATTACATCAGGGAACTGGGCGTAAACGCGCTGTATCTCACACCGATTTTTCGGGCGGTATCCAATCATAAGTACGACATCTCTGATTATCACACGGTAGACGAGCATTTCGGAACCAACGAGGACTTCGGAAGAATGGTGCAGGAGGCGCACAGACGGGGTATGAAGGTTGTTCTGGATGCGGTGTTTAATCACTGCAGCGAATTTCTGCCGCAGTTTCAGGATGTACTCAGAAGAGGTAAAGAATCGCCGTATTTTGACTGGTTCATTATAGACGGTGACAAGCCGGATCAGGATCAACTGAATTATGAGGTATTTTCCTTCTGTGCCTATATGCCGAAATTCAATACATCCAATCCGAAGGTGCAGGAATATCTGCTGGATATTGCGATTTCGTGGATCAGGAAATATGATATAGACGGATGGAGACTGGACGTTTCCGATGAGATATCCCATGATTTCTGGAGGACATTCAGGAAGCGGGTCAAGGAGGTTAAGAAAGACTGTGTGATCATCGGCGAGAACTGGCATGACGCCAACAGCTTTCTGCGCGGGGACCAGTATGACAGCATTATGAATTACGCGTTTACCAAAGCCTGCCTGGACTATTATGCTTTTGAGGACTTCGGGGCGCAGGACTTTGCATGGAAGCTGAACGAATTGCTGATGCGCAACACGAAGCAGGTCAACGCCATGATGATGAATCTGCTGGATTCGCATGATACGGACCGTTTCTATACGAGTGTACACTGCAATAAGAACAGGGTACTTTCGGCGATGGCGGTGATGTGCATGTTCACGGGCGCGCCCTGTATCTACTACGGAACGGAAATACTATTAGAGGGAGGATATGATCCGGATAACAGACGGTGTTTTGACTGGAACACGGATAACCGGGATGAAGGTTTTCTGGAGATGACCAAGCAGCTGTTAGCGATTCGCAGACAGGAGACCGTGCAGCGGGGTGAGATCAGGATTACCTCCCGCGGAGAACTGTTTTGCTTAAGCAGATGGCTGGGAGAAGAAGAACTGCTGCTTATGACAAATGAGTCGGACGAGGCGCTGCAAATAGATATGACAGGAGAGATCCTGGCGGCAAACTTATTACAGACAGGAGAGCAGTCAGAGCGGTGCAGGATCTCCGGCAGTCTGGAAAAAGACGGATTTGTGATTATCAGAGGGAAGAAAGGCGGGTGCGGATTATGAGAAAGATTGGAAGTGTGATGCTGGCGGCAGTGATGACCGCAGGACTGCTGGCAGGATGCGGAGAAACCGGGGTGGATACCGGTCAGAGCGTGCCGGAAACGGCAGATGGTTCCACAGAAGCGGAAGACGGCGGGGCAGCGCAACTGCAAGGAATCTACAACGGGGAACTGGAGCGGGATGTGACGATTCGCGTACTGGAAAATGATACGGCGATTTCCGAGGGCTATTTTCAGGAATTGATCGATGCTTTTAACGAGAAATATGCGGAGTACGGAATCGTGGCGGTGGATGCCAACATGGATCAGTACAGCAACTTGGCGGACGACGGCCCTTACGGTTACGGCCCGGATGTACTCTATCAGGCGAATGATATCCTGATGAAATACGTGGAGGGCAAACATATCTATCCGGTTCCGGTGCAGAGCATGGCATGCTACGATAAGATTCCGCAGGCGGCGTGGGATGCCTACAGAGCAGACGTGGACGGTACGGAATATATTATGGGCGTGCCCGTCAATATACAGTCGTCCATGCTCTTTTACAGAAAAGATATGCTTCCGGATAACTGGGAGACGGAATGGGACAAGAACGGCAATCAGATTCCGGATATGGCTGAGAACTGGAATGACATGTACAAATATTCCAAAGAGATCGTAGACCGGGGCGAAGGAAAATTCGGGTATATGCGGTCCCTGTATGACGTTTATTTCTCATCGGGATTTCTCTTTTCCTATGGCGGATACGTATTCGGAGACAACAATACGGATGCGACGGATATCGGATTTGCGGCGGCTGATGCGGCGATCGGTGCAAACGTGATTCTACAGCAGGCTGCTCTGATGAATGAGGACTGTATCGATGATTCCGTAACGGTGAGTGCCTACAGCAAGCTGGCGGACGGTACTTACTTTGCAACCATGACCACGCCTGACGTCACGTCCCTGTTCTTGCGGGAATTAGCAAATGTCTATGAGAAGGAAGGCTTAAGCGCGGAGGAGGCAAAAGCGAAGGCGGAAGAGAATCTTGTGGTTACGCAGGTGCCGAAGCTTCCCGCAAGCGGCGATCTGACGGAAGAAGATCCGGAACTTATCCCGCTGAAGACGATGGGCGGCGTAAACGGCTATGCCATCAGCGCTTATACAAAGGCGCCTAATGCCTGTCTCGCTTTTGTGGAATTTGCCACGGACTATGAAATGATCATGAAGAGACATGAGTATCTGGGCGTAGTGCCGGCACGCAGCGATGCGGCTGAGGCAGCAGGTGGTATCTCGGAGATTATATACCGCAATCTGGATCAGGGAGATGTTGTGATCATGCCGTCGATTCGGGAAATCGAGCAGGTATGGACGCCGGCGCAGACCTTTTTCCAGGATCTGGCGAAAGACGCTTTCCGTACAACGGATAAGAAATACACGTCGCTTGACTTGATCAAGGAAGGACTGGAGTCGGTCGATCAGCAGATCTATGATGCGATTCATACGCTCGCGGGCAGCAAGCGTGAATGAAAGTACCAATCACAGTGCAAACGAAAATGCTGTTTGCACAGAAGAACCGTCCGCAGGGCGGACTTGCTGCAGACAGCATTCTTCCCGTAATTTTGAGCAAAATCAGGGAGGTTACTATGAAAATAGGTAATAGAAAAAATACAGCGCATAATTTGATAAAAACAGCCGGCAGGAATGTAAAACTGAGTATGTGCGTGATGGGGCTCGGACAGATGCTGTACGGGCAGGTCGGCAAAGGGCTGTGTTACCTCGCAGTGCTGGCAATGGCTGTTGCATATTTCGTGCGCCGGGGCGTCCGCGACCTGATCGGATTATTTACGCTTGGGACGCAGGAAGCGGATACGTGGCTCGGTATCGAGGGAGATAACTCCGTAGTCATGCTGTTGATGGGAATCCTGTCTGTTATTGCGATGCTTTTTCTTGTGTACTGCTATCTGTCTAATATCAAGGATGCCTATGAGACGCAGAAGCTATGTGAAAGAGGCGGCAGACCGGCGGGATTCCGGGAAGAGTTGAAGCAGTTTCTGGACCGGAAGTTTTATAAGACAGTTTTGGTTCTGCCGATCATCGGGGTATGTGTCTTTAATATATTACCCATTGTCTTTATGATTCTGATTGCGTTCACCAATTATGGAGGCAGTACGGTGCCGCCTAAGCTGGTAGACTGGGTGGGTGTGGATAATTTTGTGCAGGTGGCAACATTGTCGCAGTTTGCGCCGACTTTTACCAGAATATTAGTGTGGAACCTGATGTGGGCAGTGGTTTCCACGGCAGTCAATTATTTCGCGGGACTCGGGCTGGCGCTGTTACTCAATAAAGACTGCGTTAAGGGCAAGGCATTCTGGAGAGCTTTTCCCATGCTTGCATATGCGGTGCCGGGATTTATCACGCTGCTTGGCTTTAAGTTCATGTTTTCTTACGGCGGTCCTGTGAACCAGATCATTACAGGCATGGGACACCGCGCGGTGGGATTTCTGGATATCGACGCGAAGTGGATGGCAAGAATCATCGGATTTACGATCAATGCATGGATCAGCGTACCGTCCATTATGTTACTGGCAACCGGCATCCTCTCCAACAGGGATGCCAGCCAGATGGAATCGGCGAGGATCGACGGCGCCAATGCTTTTCAACAGTTCAGGCATATTACGCTGCCGTTTGTCCTGTTCTCCACGACGCCGGTTCTGATCTCACAGTTTATCGGGAACTTTAACAATTTCGGTATCTTTTTCTTCCTGCGCGGCGGGCTGTACATAGACGGTTACTTCCTCGCAAGTGATACCGACCTTCTGATCAACTGGCTGTATAACCTGTCGATCAACAATAATTATTATAATGTGGGCGCGACGATCAGTCTGGTTATTTTCATTATTACGTCGCTGATTTCCCTGCTGATCTATACAAACAGCACATCCTACAGAGAGGAGGATACCTTCCGATGAAGAGAAAAACGGTGCGTATGATCGATACGGCGCTGACCCATATCATATTGATTGCGGTCTGCTTTATATTCCTGTTTCCGTGTCTGTGGCTGATACTGGCTTCCTTCAGTAAGTCCGGTTCTATCTACTCCTTTAAGGGGTTTTTCCCGCAGGAATACAGTCTGGATACTTTCCGCAATCTGTTTACGGATACGGAAATGTACAACTATCCGCAGTGGTTTCGCAACACGCTGTTCATTGCCGTGATGAGTTGTCTGATCGGAAGCTTTCTGGTCATTCTGACGGCGTACACGATGTCCCGATTTCAGTTTAGCGGCAGAAAGATGATTATGAAGACGACCCTGGTGCTGGGAATGTTTCCTTCTTTTATGGGTATGATCGCGGTCTATATTATTATGACGCAGTTCGGACTGATCAATAAAATGTGGGGGCTGATCCTGATCTACAGCGCCAACGCGCCGATGGGATATCTGACGCAGAAGGGCTTCTTCGACACGATACCGATCTCCATAGACGAGGCTGCACGGATCGACGGTGCGACCAACTTCCAGGTGTTCTATAAGATCAACCTGCCGCTTTCGCTGCCGATCATCGTGTATACGGCGCTGACCAGTTTCGTGTTTCCGTGGAGCGATTTTATCCTGCCGAAGCTCTTATTGAAGGAAAAGGATCTCTATACGGTGGCGGTAGGACTGATGAATCTGGGGGATACGGAGTTTGCACGGTTTGCGGCGGGATCGGTATTCATAGCCGTGCCGATTGTTATTCTCTATTTCTGCCTGATGAAATTCTTCGTCAACGGTATGACTTCCGGCGCGGTGAAAGGGTAGCAGGCCGGTGCATAGTAAGAGGAAAAACAGCATAGTTATATATTAAAAAAGGATGAGGCATGCGTATTGTTTAATAGGCATGCCTGCGCTTGTCTATGTTAAATTATATCTGGGCTTTTATGATCTTAATCGGCGTCATATACGGTGCCATGACCGGAAGGATGGCGGACGTCACGAATGCGGCACTGGATTCCGCGGGGGATGCGGTTTCCCTGTGTATTACGATGATCGGTGTGATGGCGCTCTGGGTCGGACTCATGGAGATCGCGCAGAAATCCGGTCTGATTGCGAAACTGACGCGGGGAATACAGCCATTTATCAGTTTCCTGTTTCCGCGGATTCCGAAGGGACATCCGGCAAGGGAGTATATATCAACGAATCTCATCGCGAATGTGCTGGGGCTTGGCTGGGCATGTACACCGGCGGGCTTAAAGGCAATGGAGGAACTGGCGAAGCTGGAGGAGGAGCGGGGGACACCGGGATATGTCCCGGCAGGCGGCGGACGACGCAGGCAGAAGGGACAGGAGATAACGAGCGGGAATAAGACGACCGGAAGAGGCGGAGACGGGATGGCCTTGCAGAATGCCGGCGATGCCATGGAGACCGGGATGAAACGGGAAAAAGGTGATGTGAAGGAACGCGTTGCAAGCAATGAAATGTGTACTTTCTTAATATTAAACATTTCTTCTTTACAGCTGATTCCGGTGAATATGATCGCATACAGGCAGCAGTACGGCAGCGTGAATCCGGCGGGGATCATTGCGCCGGCGATTGTGGCGACATTTATCAGTACGCTGACGGCGGTGGTGTATTGTAAGGTGAGGGATTTGAGAAAGCGGAGGGCATAAAGGCTCTCCGCTTTTATAACAAGATATTGCGACAAGTGTGATTATGGTACCGCCTCCCGGCTGAATATACATTTTTGCATATAATCGGATAGCGGTATCCTAGTAGTTAAATTCGGCTGAATCAATGACTTCCCATGTTTTATCAGAAATCTTAAATGCCAGCTCGTCAAGCTTGTCTACAGGTATACAGAGAATGCCGGTGATCAGCTCCTCATAAAATCTGGCGATAAGCGGCATTGCATCTCCGTCTTCAAACTTGAGAAGCACTTTGCCGAGTGCTGCTATTATAAATGGCGGGTATCCTATCACTTTGCAGATCTCTTTCAACTCTTTTGACTTCGTTGCCTTCGTTACGGTATCATGTGCAGCAAGCCTTGCGCTTTCCCATCCGCGAAAGATGTTATCTTCCATGGACTTCATAAAGGTGCTGTGTTTTAGGCCGGCTAAATAAGCTGTTCTGAAGGTTACAGCGTCAGGATAACAGATACAGGGTATGCGTTTGCAGATGCCATTCCCTGACGCTTTGGCAAATTGTTTGCGCCAGTCGTCAAATAACTTATGTAAGTCCGTATGCTGCCAGGATTGAATCGGACAGCAGGTGTAACCGGGGGCACTGTCATATTCAGCTGCTTTTTCAGGCAGCATGGCTACCTGCTTGACTATGAAATTTTGTTTCTGGTAAATTATCTTACCATATGGTCTCCAGTTATTGGGTTCTACGCTCATTATGTGACCTCCGCTGATAAAAAAATATATTTCATATTTATATCGGCATATAATTGAAAGAAATTTAGCCCGGATTTCTATATTATGCTATAATAGCGTGGTACGATTGAAAATAATGACAAGCAACCCGGCGGAAGGAAGATAACAACATGACTGCACAACATTTCACTTCACTGGAGAGCGCCATACATTCGCTGTTCGGAGAAGAGACAGGATCGGAAGAGCGTATCTTCCGGAGGTGAAACGCATTGTGGGGCGGATGTGAGGGAAATGCCATGGACCTTTCCGCCGACGTCCGCATAGAATAATGTAAAAACCTGTGGGAATCATCTATGGAAATATATGTGGTAAAAGCAGGAGATACGGTGGATTCCATTGCCGGGAGCCATGGGATTTCGGTATCTTCTGTTATATATAATAATCAGCTTGTCTATCCTTATCCGCTGGCCGTCGGGCAGGCGCTTCTTTTATCTTCGGGGGAGTCTTCCGCACCGGTTTATCCGGCCTGGGTAAACGGTTATGCGTATCCTTTTATTCAGCAGGATGTCCTGAATGAGACTTTACCTTACCTGTCTTCGCTCTCTGTCTTTTCCTATGGCTTTACGACGGACGGGGAACTGATCCCGCCGACGGTGGACGATACTTTTATGATCGATGCCGCCCATACGGCGGGCGTGCGCCCGGTGCTCACCCTGACACCGCTGGGACCTGACGGGAACTTCAATAACGCGCTGATCACCGCTGTGGTGAATGATCAGACTGCCAAAGACAATCTCCTGAACAATCTGCTGGCGACCGTTCAGGCTAAAGATTTTCAGGGGGTGGATATTGACTTTGAGTACATCCGTCCGGAGGATCGGGTTCCTTTTGCCGATTTTGTGGCGGATGTCAGGAACTTCCTTTCCCCGTATGGTTATCATGTATCGGTGGCATTGGCGCCCAAAATTTCCGATACGCAGGCCGGGCTTCTCTATGAGGGAAAAGATTACGGACTTCTGGGAGAAGCGGCGGACAGTGTGCTGCTTATGACGTATGAGTGGGGATACACTTACGGACCGCCCATGGCCGTTGCGCCTGTAAACAAGGTCCGGCAGGTGGTAGAGTATGCCGTCACACGTATCACGCCCTCCAAAATTGATCTCGGCATTCCGAACTATGGCTATGACTGGACGCTGCCTTTTGTTCAGGGCTCTTCCCGGGCGACTACGGTCAGCAATCAGGAGGCCGTGCGCATCGCCATAGAGGCCGGCGTACCCATCCAGTTTGACGAAGTGGCCATGTCGCCCTTCTTCCGGTATGAAAAGGATGGACAGGAGCACGAGGTATGGTTTGAGGATGTGAGAAGCTACCGAGAAAAGTTCTCACTTCTGCCGGCCTATGGCCTGCGCGGAATGGGATATTGGCAGATCATGCGGTTTTTCCGTCCGAACTGGCTGCTGCTTGCGGATACTTTTCAGATTCAGAAGCCGTGACAGGCACATGACACGCAGTAAAAACAGGCACAGGAAACGGCGTAATGCGCCGGTTCTAAGAGGGACGTCGAGCAGTTAAATTTATAGTAGACATATAGAGAGTAAGCTGATATCATGTGTTTGGGTTTATGTTTATAAAGACAAAAATATGAAACATTATGGTGATGCGGCATTATGAATCTTGTATTTTTAGGACTCGGGGTATTCGGGATCGGTGTGATTGTATTTGCATTATTTCTTTTGCTCAGAGGAGATGGCTCCAGAGAGCAGAAGTTAATGCAGTATTTTCTGATGGGCGCTTTGATACAGAATGCAGGATATTTGCTGGAACTGACGGCACCTACTATAGAAGCAGCCATGGTGGCGGTCAAGATACAGTATATGGGGTCGCTGACGATTCCAATCAGTTACTGTTATTTTATCTTCAGCTACTGCTATGAAAAAGCGCCTGCCAGAATTTTAAATTTTCTGAAGGCAGCAGATATCTTTGTTTTCGGTCTTGTTTTTACCTGCGAGTTACATACGTTATATTACCGTCGGATAGACTGGCTGTACACGCCGGAAGGTCATGGCTATCTGAGTCTGGAATATGGTCCGGGTTACTGGATCTTCATGCTGTGCGGTACGATTATACCTTATGTGCTCACGTTGTATGCTTTGATTCGCGTTTGCATTAGAAAACCTGATTACGCGGAGGACAGACAGTATAAGCTGATACTCGGTCTGTCTTTTCTGCCGGTAGTGGTACTGTGTTCATATGTCATGAAGCTGACGCTTGTATATGATCCTACCCCTTTTGTACTGGGACTGGTTCTCTCGGGTGTGGTTATTCTGGTGTGGAGCAGGAAGGTATACGACTTCAGCAGTCTGGCATCGGGGATACTGCTTGACAGCATGAGCGACGGCGTGATCGCGGTCGATAAACATGAGTGCATCGTCAGTTATAATCCTGCAGCAGCAGCCATCTTTCAGGATTTGAATGCCTCGGCAGTGGGAAAACATATTGAGGAAGTGGATGGTTTTCCCCGGAATATGGTGGGTAAAGACGTGAGAGAGGATTTTTCTCTGAATGACAGGTTCTATCAGGGACATGCGAAAGAGATTCTGGATAAATACGGAGAAAAAAAGGGGTATGTTATCCTGCTTCTCGATATGACGGAAACACGCAACTACATAGAAGAGATCACGCGTGTGCGCGAGCAGGCAGAGCAGGCAAACATTGCCAAGAGCGCCTTCCTTGCCAATATGTCGCATGAGATCAGGACGCCGATGAATGCGATTATCGGTCTGAGCGATATCATCATGGAAGAGAGCAAGGGGCGCAGGGTATACGGATACACTTGTGACATTAAGGCTTCCGCGAATAATCTTCTGGCGCTTATTAATGATATTCTCGATTTGTCTAAAGTAGAAGCGGGGAAAATGGAACTGGTATCCGCGGAATATCATGTGAAAGCGCTGGTGAAGGAAGTGCTGAATATGATGGATATTGTCGCCTCACAGCACGGACTTATGGTGGAGAGTGAGTTTGACATGACGATTCCCTGCTGCTATTTAGGGGATGAGAGCAGAATCAAGCAGATTCTGGTTAATCTGGTCAACAATGCTTTGAAGTTTACCAAGAAGGGATATGTCAAGATTTCTGTTTCAGGTGTACAGGGAGAGACAGAAGATACGGAACGCCTGATCTTCCGGGTGATGGATACCGGGTGCGGTATTCGGGAGGAAGATCTTGAGAGAATATTTGAGAACTTTAAGCAGCTTGACTCTAAGCGCAGCAGGAGCGCCGAAGGAACGGGACTGGGGCTTTCCATTACGAGGCATCTGGCCGAACTGATGCAGGGCACGGTCAAGGTGGAGAGCGTATACGGCGAAGGATCTACTTTTACTGTGGAGATTCCGCAAAAGATCGCAGACGCAAGACCTTTATCAGAGGTTCCGGAACCGGAGGCCAGACCGGAAGTGGCGCTGGAACCGTTTACCGTGAAAGACTACAAGGTGATGGTGGTAGACGACAATCTGATCAACAGGAAAGTTGCAAGGTCTTTTTTACAGACTTACGGGATCGAAATTACAGAGGCCGAAAGCGGCATGGAAGCAATAGAGCTTGTGCACAGGACGCAGTTTGACATTATTTTTATGGATCACATGATGCCCATGATGGACGGGATCGAAGCGGTGCAGAGGATTCGGAATGACTGTGGTGATAACGGCAGACTGCCGGTGGTGATTGCGCTGACGGCCAATGCCATGGAAGGTGTGCGGGAGAATTTTCTTGCCAACGGATTTCAGGATTTTATCACGAAGCCGATTGACAGAAGAGCCATGCATATGGTACTTCTGAAATGGATACCGGAAGACAGACGGATGGCAGGCGGATCGTGGATTGATAATCTGCAGGCAAATAACGACATACTGCAGAAAATTATAATTGAAGGCATCGATACGGATGAAGTGGCCGGACACTATGCCGGAAGTCTTGAGGAGTACAACGAGCTTCTGAAACTGTACTGTCTGGACGGAAGACGTAAGCTGAACGTTCTGCAGGAACTGTGGGAAGAGCGGGATTACGAAGGCTATGGAATCGAGGTTCATGCCTTAAAGAGCGCCTCTGCAAATGTGGGTGCAATGCGGCTTTCCAGCAGAGCCAAGGAGCAGGAAAAAGCGGTGAACAGAGGGGACCTGGAATTTGTTGACGGCCGTGTCCCGAGGCTTCTGGCCGAATATGAGGAACAACTGGAATACATACAGGCGTATCTGGATGAAAACCGGAAAGCGGAAGAAACGATCAGCGAAAAGAAAGAGATCGAAAAGGCAGAACTGTTACGGGAAATTGAGTCGGCGTTAGCCAGTCTGGAAGATTTCCAGGCGAAAGAGTGCGCGCACAAAGTAGAAGAGATTCTGGAATGCAGACTGGAAACCGAAACGGAAGCGGCGCTCCAGAAGGTAAAAGAACAGCTCAAATTATATGAAGATGACGCGGCGGAGCAGCTGCTGCGTGAGTTGATAGAAGAAATAGGATAGGAGGAAAAACAAATGGGTATCAAACGTAGAATACTGGCTGTGGACGATAACAGCATCAGTCTGGCGACAATTGAGCAGGCACTGAAGGATAAATATGAGGTTATACCTTTAAATTCGGGTGTACGTGCGCTTCAGTATTTGAAGAAAAATCAGCCCGATTTGATTCTGCTGGATGTCCGGATGGCATCCAAGGATGGTGTGGAGACGCTGCGCGAGATTCGGGAAATGGAGGAGTGCAAGGATATTCCTGTGATCATGCTTACGTCGCAGAACGATAAGAATACGGTTCTGGAAAGTTTTATGCTGGGGGCGGATAATTATATTCTCAAACCTTTTAAAACACAGGACCTGCACGAGCGCATAGAGAATGTACTGAGAAAGAGCGGATCATAGGATCTGCTTTTTTATGCAGTATGTGGTGTAAACTTCGCAAACAGTATGATTCGGAAGCGGTTATTCTCGCAGGAACAGTCAATATTTCCGCCCAGTTTATCGGAGAAAGCCTGCACGCTCTGCATTCCAAGCCCGTGTCCCTTGCCTCTCCGGCTTTTGGGAAGCCCGGTCAGAGAATCAAAATGAATTTCCGCTTCACATTCATTTTCTATATCGATCAACAGATATTCCTGTGTACAATGTATTTTCGCATCTACATATTGCTTCGGCCGCGCGATATTTTGCAGACCGAATAATGCGTTTTCTAACAGATTGGCGATGACCATGGCAAATTCATATTCATTGACCGGGATTTGCTTTGGTATCAGGACATCTAAATGTAAATCAATATGAAGGAACTGTGCCTGTTGCGCCATTTTCATGAGAATCGAATTGACGATCAGATTTTCACAATACCGGTTGACTTTGTTTTCGTCTATCACTTCACTGATGTGCCCGGCTATATTTCTGATTTCATCATATTCCGCCTGATCTAACAGGGAACTGATCATCATGGAATAGTGTCTCATATCATGCCGCAATATTTTGAGATTCTGTTCCGACTGCTCCACCAGATAGTTCTGACTCTCCAATCCTTTGATGTAGGATTCAAACATCACATTTTTCCAATATTCCTCTGCCTGTTTCGTCTCGCTGTCCAGATAGCGCAATACCGCGACATAGGAAACCAGCATTGTAATCATTAAAAAAATACTGACAAGAATGTTTTCCGGATGCTCATAAAGCGTGTGGGGAAAAAAGGCAAGGCAGGAGAAACTGCAAAAGAAAAATACGGGAATCAGGCACAATCCCCACCAGCTTTTTGCCAGGTCCCGCTCGCAGAATTGATGAAAAATATTGCCTATTTTACAGAAAAGCACCAGCAGGATCACAAGGTGCATGGCGAGATTTCCGGCAATTGCCGCAAAGACACTGCCGGTAAGGATATATAGGATGGAGGCCGTTATACTGCCTACAATTACATAATTGGAGGCGCTGAGACTGATGAACAGCATTTTACTGTCTCTTTTTTGGGAGACAAACAATCCCGTAAACTGCGCCACGGCAATCTGTGCAAGCGTTGAAAAGAAGTAAAACAGAGGGCTGTCGGCAAACAGGTTCAGCTTAAAGTAGTCCAGCACATTCATCACCAGACTGGCAGCGAGACAGATGCCGATCGTTTTCCCTTTGGAATAACGATGTATCGAGAACAGATAGATAAATACCATAAAGAATACATGGCTTAACATATATGAGATGTCTTTAACATAAATCATGCCGTTCACCTACCTGTATTTTCCGGAAACAAAGAGCAGATATTCCCGTTTGACTTCTGCGGCTCTCGACTTACTGACCGGAAGCCGCCTGCCGGATTCCATAACCGCGCTGTCCTGCGTCAACTGTTTTACATAATCGAAATTGATCAGAAAAGACTTATGGATCTGTTGAAAATTGGGTTTCTCCGCAATTTCCCGGATCTCTTCTTCAAAAGATTTGCGGATGAAAAGGGTTTTAAGGACTTCCCCGCCGGACAGATGCACTTCCAGCCTCCGGCTGGCGTTTTCAATATATTCTATTCCGGAATAAGGCCGCTGGATTAAGCCGTCTTTCGTCTTGATCAGATACAGGGGTTCCGTTTTTACTTTTGTGTAAGACAGGGCATAATCAAGCGCTTCAAACAATTTATTTTCATCGATCGGCTTTAGAAGATACCTTACTGCATGTACCCCGTAAGCCTCCAGAGCATAGTCATCTGATGCGGTAATATAGATGATTATGCTTTCGCCGCCGGCTTCTCTGATCAGGTTGCCGAGATCAATACCTGTCCGTCCCGGCATCAGCATGTCTAATATATAGATATCCGCCAGCTTTCCTTCCGATATCTTATGGTACAGTCTGGACGGATCAGAGGACTTCTCAAGTTCAAAGTCTTTGTCCGGATATAGTGTTTTATATTTTAATAGTATTTTTTCTACTTTAAGCAGATCTTTGATGCTGTCGTCACAAATTGTTATTTTCATATATGCTTATCCTCTCAGAGTATCACTAAAAATTATACCTAGGTTAAACAGGTTTATCAACCGATTCAACCATGAAGTTCACGCCTGATTGTGAAGAATCGGCCGTAAAATGCGAAAAAGTGAAATTGACGCTAAAATACCGACGGGATAAAATGGGTGCAGACTCAACAAGTGAAAAAACATAATATCAGGAGGAAAATTTATGAAAAAATGGAAGTTGATTTTGGCAGCAGGAATCATGGCATTTGCCTGTGCGGGATGCGGAGCACAGACAACAGGAAATGTCCTGCCTGCGCAGGATGACCCGGCAGTGGAGGCAGAGGCAGAAAACGAACCGTCAGAGAGTGAAGCGGAAGAGACGAACGATTCTAATGTTGATGTGGAGGAAAAAGGAGCCGGGGGCGAAGCAGCATTTGCAGAACAGATTCAGGCGGCGATGGCCGATCAGGATCTGGAGGCGCTTGCAGATCTGTGCGCTTACCCGCTTGCAGTAAACGGTGAGGTTGTTGAAAGCAGAGAAGCTTTTATGGAATTGGGCGTTGATGTCATTTTTACGGAGGAGAGATGTGCGGTAATTGCGGCGGTAGACGTTTCAGCACTGGAGGAAACGAAGGCAGGCTTTATTATGGGAGATGCCACGCCTAATATCATCTTCCAATCTGTAGACGGGAAGCCGGGGATTACGGGGATTAATTAATTCGTACCGCCGCAGCTTGTGAATACACTCATATCTTTCAGATTCTGAATCTTTTCCGAAAGAACATAAAGGAAATATCTTCATGTGTGGCGGCAGGCTGAACCTGCCGCCATAATAAAACTGTAACAACACTACTAATCTTTCAATCCACACTTATTCCAGCGTACACTTTAATAAGCGACATAGATATTTTATGCGATTAAAATAGATTTATCAAGTCCCATTAAATTTGTTCTTGACAAGTTCTCCAAACAGTCTTAGACTTATCTATATAGTAGAACTATTAACTACACTTCTATTGAAAGTATTTGAAATTGACGTCATGGTCAACATGAAATGAAAGGGAAAGCTACTTGATTGCACATATTTCAGACGATGGACTAAACAGAGAAGAATCCGTAGCGGAGCATACAGAGAAGACAGCATTTTTATGTGGCAGGAAGGGAGAGCGATGTGGTCTTGCCCGGATCATGACATTATGCGGCATACTGCATGATATAGGGAAGAACAAGCAGACATTCGATGATTACCTGCATCTGGATGAAAAGAGCAGGCAGAAGCTAAGGGGCAGCATTGCACATGCATCTACAGGGGCAAAGTATATTTATGATATGTACCATAGTGATTCTGGCAATTTAAAATATATGGTTGAAATGATTGCTTATGCGGTGGCGGCACATCATGGCATATTCGACAGCGTTGATATAGAACACGCAGATATATTTTCAAAGAAATTGTATAAGATTGATGATTATGATGAGGCATGTCATAATGCAGAAAAGGATTATCTGGCGGCATATGAGCCGGATAAAATTTTTAATGATTCCTCTAATGAATTTCATTTGGTTTTAGAGAAAATAAAAAGGATATTTGCCGTACTTCAGCCGGTTTTGGTTTCAAAAAGTAATCAAAATCATCAGGAAGCGAAGAAAAAATTGAGCGAGTGCAAATTTTTCCTGCTTTCCTGCCTGCAGCGATTGATTTTATCGATCTTAATTGATTCGGACTGGGAAGCGACCTCTGATTTTATGAATAATGTAGATACGATGACAAAGCAGTCTGATTTTTGTGCGGAAGAAACTTTTAAGAAGGCCGGTGAAAACTTTGAAGTATATATGCATAAAAAGCTACGAGCTGTCGTTTCTTCTCAACTCAGTGATAAAGAAAGAGACATATTTGAAGCTAGAGACGCCCTGCAAAATGAATGCAGACGATTTGCAAAATATCCGGCAGGAATCTATTGCCTGCCGATTCCGACCGGCGGCGGAAAGACACTTAGCAGCCTGGCCTATGCGCTAGAGTATTGCAGGCGGCATCCGGAGACGGAACGTATTATTTACGTTTCACCCTATATTAGTATTACGGAACAAAATGCGCAGGTATTTCGAGAGGCAATCGGTAATGACGAATGGATATTGGAACATCATTCTTCTGTCATCAGGAATGAGGAAACAGAGAGCGAAGACTATAGAGCCGGTAAACTCTCAAAATTTGATATAAACTGGGAAGCGCCGTTTATCTGTACGACGTTCGTGCAGCTTATGAATACACTTTTTGCAGATAAAAGCGAGTCGATCCGGCGAATGCATCGGCTTGTCAATGCGGTTGTGATTATTGACGAAGTGCAGTCGATGCCGCTGAAATGTGTGCATACGTTTAACTATATGATGAATTTCCTGAATGGCGTATGCAATACAAACATTATTCTGTGCACTGCGACACAGCCAACGCTGGAACAGGCAGAATGTCCGGTCTGCTACAGCGAGCCAAAATATATGATACAGAATGCGGACGGCTGGTTTCGCAAATTTGACCGTGTGAAGATCCATGTACCGGGAACAGATCAGAAATATACATTTGAACATCTGCGGGATGAAATTGCGCAGCAGGTGGAGCAGTATAAGTCGATTCTGGTCGTGCTGAATACAAAATCAGCGGTAAGGAGGCTGTACGATCTGCTAAAAGCAAGTAATATCAATGTGGAATATCTGACCACGAATTTATGTGCGGCACATCGGAGTGACAAGATTAAATCAATCAAGCAGATACTGAAAAAGAAGCAGGACACAATCGTTGTGGTCAGTACGAATCTGATTGAGGCAGGCGTAGATATTTCTTTTGCATGCGTATACCGTTCTATGGCGGGACTGGACAGTCTGGCGCAGACTGCGGGGCGTTGTAACAGAAACGGTGAGATGGAATACGGGCTGCTTCATCTGATTACGCTGGAAGATGAAAATACCGGGAATATGGAGGAGTTGCAACAGGCAATAAGAGCGACGGAAAGTGTGCTTTATCAGTACGGTAACAGCAGCTGTCAGGACAGTCTGTTGATGCCCGAATGGATGGACAGATATTATAGCGATGTCTACTTGAGCGCGTCTGATAAAATGAACTTTCCACTCAAAGAACTGGACAGAAACATTCTGGAGCTGCTTTCGATAGGATTCGGAACGGCAGATGAAGATAGAAAGAATCAGATGAATCAGGCATACAAGACAGCCGGGAAGGAGTATAGGGTGATTGACGACTATTCTTTTGGCGTAATTGTGCCATATAAGAAAGGCGTGGAGATCATAGAAGCGATTCAGACAACATCTGATATGGCAGAAACAAAAGCATATATACGGCAGGCACAGAGATATACCGTAAATGTCCGGGCTAACCTGCTGCACAAATATGAAGGACTGATACAGGAGGTAAGCGATAAGATACCTGATCTTTATATGGTGGCAGCACTCGGGGCTTACCATATGGAGTATGGAATCACACCGGAGTGGGAGACATTGATATTTTAAAAAGAAAGGATGGGAGAGAATGGACAAGCCTAATATCATTGAATACAGTGTGTTTGGAAGATATGCATTATTTACGGACCCGCTGTCTAAGACGGGAGGTGAGAAATGCAGCTATCAGATACCGACCTATCAGGCGCTTAAAGGGATCACGGAATCTATATACTGGAAACCTACCATAACGTGGATCATTGACGAGTGCCGCATTATGAATACGATCCAGACGGAGTCGAAGGGAATCAGGCCAATCAAATACAGCGGCGGTAATGATCTGTCCTTCTATACGTATTTGCGGAATGTGGAGTATCAGGTGAAGGCACATTTTGTATGGAATGAAAACCGGAACGATCTGGCCCATGACCGCAACGAAAACAAACATTATGATATTGCCAGAAGAATGGTGGAACGTGGCGGGAGAAGAGATATTTTCCTTGGAGCGAGGGAGTGCCAGGGATATGTGGAACCTTGTTCCTTCGGGGAGGGAAAAGGGGCATATGATGGCGTGGATATGTCTTTTGGCATTATGGTACACGGCATTACCTATGCGGATGAGGCTGTCAGGGAAGAGGAGAAAGGGAAAATGACTGTGCGGCTCTGGAACGCACAGATGAAAGATGGCGTCGTACATTTTCTGCAGCCCGAGGAATGTGAGATCAGACAGGTTCTGCGGGAGGCAAAGCAGAAGGAGTTTGTTCCTGAAAGGAATTTCAGCGGACTACAGGAATTTGAGGGAGGTGACTTGTTTGGCGTGGCTAAAAACTTTAGCTGAAACATACGATGTGTATGAAGATCTGGCAGGCGTTGATAAGAATGACCAGCCGGTATTGCTGCCGATTTCCCACTCAACCTTTAATGCGCAGATTGAGGTGATCATCGACCCAGAGGGGAATTTCCACGATGCCAGAAAACTGGAAAAAGGCAGGGATGCGGTTACAATTATTCCGGTCACGGAAGATTCGGCGGCAAGAAGCAGCGGAATTGCACCACATCCGTTGTGTGATAAGCTCTGTTATATAGCGGGAGACTATACGCTGTATACGGGAGATAACAAGGAAAAGTATTATGAAGCCTACATAGAGCAGTTAAAGGACTGGGCCGAATCTGCGTACACACATCCCATGATAGAGGCAGTGTATAGATACCTTGACCGGAAGTCACTGATTCAGGACCTGGTCATGAGCAAAGTACTGGATCTGGATGACGAGAGCAGGCTTACGGATGCCTTTAAGATACAGGGGCTGGGGCAGACAGGCGCAAATGTGCGGTTTCGGGTTCTGGGCGGCAGTATGCCGCAGGAAGTCTGGAAGAATCAGGAATTGTACAGGAAATACAGTGCTTTTTATCAGCATAAGACCGGAGAAATCAAATTGTGTTATGCGTCCGGAGCAATGGAGTCCTGTTCTGATAAGCACCCCGCTAAAATACGGAACAGCGGTGATAAGGCAAAATTAATTTCAGGAAATGATGAATCCGGTTTTACGTATCGCGGAAGATTTACTGCAAAAGAACAGGCGGCTTGTATCGGATATGATGTGTCGCAGAAAGCACATAATGCTCTGAGATGGCTGATTCAGAAACAGGGGTACACACGCGATGAGTCGGCGATTGTCTGCTGGATGATAAACAGGGATATGCGGCTTCCTGATCTGATGCAGGATTCAGTCAATGCCTACCGCGACATGGAGGATTTCGATCTGGATTTCGACGATCTGGATACCTTCGAGATGACCGGTACTGCAAAACATGATACGGGCAAATATTTTGCAGAGCAATTTAATAAGGCAGTCAATGGCTATGCCGGAAAAATAAAGGTGGAGGATAAGATTGCAGTTATCGCATTGGACGCAGCGACAACAGGACGGCTCTCCGTTGTGTATTACGATGAAATGGGCGGCAGACAATATATGGACGCAATACTGAACTGGCAGCAGCATTGCAAGTGGCGCCGGACTGTGAAAGCTGGAAATGCAGAAGAGGGTAAAAGGCATGTTACCTGCGAGTGTACGCCGTCGCCAAGAGATATGGCCCTTGCAGCATTCGGTGTACAGCGGTCCGAATGGCTGGAGGCAGACGGTAAGCTGATCAGAGCTACGATCAAAAGACTGCTGCCCTGCATAACCGGTAAGGAAGTGGATATTCCATCCAATATCATCAGGGCGGCCGCACAGCGTGCTTCCATGCCGCCGACAACGAAAGAGAAAGAGTATGTCTGGTATAACGATGTACTGTGTGTGGTATGCGCCATGATACGATTTAATTATGAAAGGGGGAACAGGACAATGGAAAATTTCCTGAGTGATAATGTGAATGACCGGAATGTTTTGTTCGGAAGGCTGCTGGCGGTATATGATTATATGGAGCAGCGGGCCATGTTTGAGCGTGATGAGACCGGAAAAGTAAAGGACAGACGTATGACCAATGCGAAGCGTTACTGGAACGCTTATAGCAGCAGACCGGCCAAAACATTTATGACGATCAAACAGAATCTGGTCGCCTATGAAAAGAAACTGAAAGATTACGAGCTGAGCAGATTTGAGGAGTGGACAGGTGAAATCATGGCACACATGGATGAAAGCAGCTTCAATAATGCGGCTCTGACAGAAATGTATCTGCCGGGCTACTATCAGCAGATGGAATATATGAAGACGGCATTTCGGAAAAAGGACAGTGCGGAAGAAGAGATACTTTAAAGCATTATTTGCCGGTGCAGCAAGAATATTTAAGAAAAAACAGCAGAGAACAGAATATGCAGGAGAAAAGAGAGGACATGGTTATGGGCGAATTTACAAATAAGATTGATTTTGAAATTCTGGTGATGGTGAAGAATGCGAATCCAAACGGGGACCCTTTGAATGGGAACAGGCCGCGGGAAACGTATGACGGGTATGGAGAGATATCGGACGTATGCATTAAGCGTAAGATCAGAAACAGACTGCAGGATATGGGGGAAGCCATTTTCGTGCAGAGCGATGAGCGGTCCGATGACGAGTGCAGGAGTCTTGCGGATCGTGCGAAAAAGAATGAGGCCATGCAGAAAGCATTAAAGGATAAAGATAAGGACGCCTATGCAAAGGCGGCCTGCGAGAAATGGATCGATGTGCGCAGCTTCGGGCAGGTGTTTGCATTTAAAGATGACAGTGTATCGGTTGGCGTGAGAGGACCGGTTTCGGTGCATTCTGCGTTCAGCGTATTACCGGTTTCCATCGACAGTATGCAGATCACGAAAAGCGTCAACAGCGAGACGAAAGAGAAAAAGTCGTCCGATACAATGGGCATGAAGCATAAAATATACTCGGCCTTATATGTGGTAAAAGGCAGCATCAACCATCAGCTTGCGGAGAAAACAGGATTCAGCGACGAAGACGCGGAAAAGATCAAAGAGGCATTGCGTACATTGTTTGTAAACGACAGTTCCTCTGCAAGACCTGACGGCAGCATGGAAGTGTGCAGAGTATACTGGTGGAAACACAACTGCCCTATGGGACAGTATTCTTCCGCAAAAGTGCACAGACTGATCAAGATCACGGCAAAGACAGATGACCCGAAAGAATTTGGGGATTATGAGATAGAAGTGGATTCTTTGCCGGGGCTTGCGCTGGAAGAAATAGAAGGGATCTGATAATGTATTCTGAAGATGATTACTTAATGCTTTCCGGGATTCAGCATTTTGCCTTTTGCAGGAGACAATGGGCAATGATACATATAGAGCAGCAATGGGCGGAGAATTACAGAACGACTGCCGGAGAACTGATGCATAAGAAGGCGCATGACATGGATTCTTTTGAAAAAAGAGGAGACTTGTTGATTGTCAGGGGAATGCGGATCTCTTCTCATAAACTGGGATTGAGCGGACAGTGTGATGTTGTCGAATTTCATCAGAATATAAATGGTGTCAGCCTGTTTGGCTACGAAGGAAAATGGAATCCGGTTCCTGTCGAATATAAGCACGGAATACCAAAGGAGAATAATGCTGACGAATTGCAGCTCTGCGCACAGGCGATCTGCCTGGAAGAAATGTTTCAGACAGATATACTGGACGGATATTTGTATTACGGTGAGACCAGACGGCGCAGTTATGTCGAATTTACAGAAGGCCTGCGGCAGGAAGTAGAGAAGACTGCGAAAGAAATGCATGAATTGTTTCTAAGAGGGTATACGCCAAATGTGAAGCCGGCCAAGAAGTGTAAAGCATGCTCACTGGAGGATTTATGCGTTCCCAGACTGCAAAAGGCAGTAAATGTCAGAACGTATATTGAACAGGGAATTAAGGCAAATGACTGAAATACTTAGGAATATATTGACCTGGAGACTGCAGTAGGAGTGTTGATATGCGGAAATTGCTAAATACGTTATATGTTATGACAGAGAGCTGCTACTTAACGCTTGATGGAGAAAATATTGTGATACAAGATGGTGAAAAGACGCTTGGCAGGTTTCCGTTGCATACAATGGAAAATATTATATGTTTCACATATAAAGGGGCTACGCCGGCACTGATGGGTGCCTGCGCAGAACGAAAGATCGGCATGAGTTTCTTTTCTCCCAGAGGGACATTCTGGGCCAGAGTGACAGGCAAAGAATATGGAAATGTGCTGCTTAGAAAAGAGCAGTATCGAATATCAGATAATGAAGGGAAAAGTGTTGCGTTTGCTAAAAATATGATTGTCGGCAAAGTTTATAACTGCAGATGGAGCATAGAACGTACATTACGTGACCATGCGTATCGCGTGGATGCTGAGAGGCTCAAGCAAATTTCTAATGTTCTACACGAAACACTGCCTAAGATAGACAGTACTCTTAAACTGGACGAACTCAGGGGAGTAGAAGGAAAGGCCGCCGAACAGTATTTCTCGGTATTTAATGAAATGATCTTAAACCAGAAGGATGATTTTATCTTTTCAACAAGAAACCGTAGACCGCCGCTTGACAATATAAATGCAATAATGTCATTTGCCTATACAGTGCTAGCCGGAGACTGCGCGAATGCGCTGTCAAGTGTTGGTCTTGATCCATACGTTGGATTTATGCATGGGGACAGGCCGGGGAGGACGTCCCTGGCGCTTGATCTGATGGAGGAATTAAGACCGGTTTTGGCCGACAGATTTATTTTAACTCTGATAAATACAAAGGCGGTTCGGGCGATTCATTTTGAAAAGCAAAAGGATGGGGCGGTTTTGTTGAGCGATGATGGCAGAAAGGTCTTTTTCAATGCATGGCAGAGCCATAAGAAAGAAACAATTACGCATCCCTACCTAAAAGAAAAGATTGAGTGGGGACTGGTGCCGTATGTTCAGGCTCTTTTGCTTGCAAGAACTATTCGGGGTGATGTTGATGAATATCCGCCCTTTTTATGGAAGTAGGTGGTTGAATGCTGGTTCTCATTACATATGATGTTTCGACGCAAAATGCAGCCGGAAAGAGTCGTCTGCGCAAAGTGGCTAAAGAATGTGTCAATTATGGACAGCGTGTCCAGAATTCCGTGTTTGAGTGTATCTTAGATGCTTCACAGCTGCTATTATTAAAAGACCGTCTTGTATCGCTGATTAATGAAAAAGAAGATAGTTTGCGTTTTTATTATCTTGGGAACAATTATCGCACTAAGGTTGAGCATTTTGGCAGTAAAACGTCTTATGATGCAGAGGGAATCCTGATGATATAAGACAGTGCGAATAGTAAGCTGACATGAAAGAGCAGGGAGGTTCGCACTATAGAAATGTAATATAATACGGTAGTTTTCTATTTATGTATGATAGGCAACATCATGATTTGTTGATATTTGCCTAAAGAAGAATCACTTTTTTAGATAAAATTAGTGATTTTTGGAGTCGCTCCCCTCGCGGGAGCGTGGATTGAAATTTAGACTACTCGCCATTTACTAATATCATACTATGTCGCTCCCCTCGCGGGAGCGTGGATTGAAATGTTTGTAAGCATTGGCGGTATCAACCCAAACGCCGTCGCTCCCCTCGCGGGAGCGTGGATTGAAATGATCAATTTAGATCAAAATACGATGAGCTTGTTTGGTCGCTCCCCTCGCGGGAGCGTGGATTGAAATTGACGCCTCCGGCACGTCTACATACAGTTTACGGTCGCTCCCCTCGCGGGAGCGTGGATTGAAATGCGAATGCGGCGAAAACAACTGAAAGGAACCTGTGTCGCTCCCCTCGCGGGAGCGTGGATTGAAATATAATCAAATAGCTCGCTGTATGCCGTTACATAATGTCGCTCCCCTCGCGGGAGCGTGGATTGAAATGATATAGAAACTACCTCGTTTTATATCCATCCGGACGTCGCTCCCCTCGCGGGAGCGTGGATTGAAATTTTTCGCGCGCGAAAATTAATCAGAGAGTTGTAGTCGCTCCCCTCGCGGGAGCGTGGATTGAAATAACGATAAACGTGTTAACATATAGGTACATCTATGTCGCTCCCCTCGCGGGAGCGTGGATTGAAATTAAAATCTAATACATTTTTTTTTGTAATATCATGTCGCTCCCCTCGCGGGAGCGTGGATTGAAATCCTCATACTCGTAAATCCCGAGAGGACACTGTTTGGTCGCTCCCCTCGCGGGAGCGTGGATTGAAATTTCCGTAAATACAGCGAGAAGATCAGAAAAAAAAGTCGCTCCCCTCGCGGGAGCGTGGATTGAAATCGATTTATACATTTACACTGTACCGGTAATGAGTGTCGCTCCCCTCGCGGGAGCGTGGATTGAAATGATATAGAAACTACCTCGTTTTATATCCATCCGGGTCGCTCCCCTCGCGGGAGCGTGGATTGAAATGATCAATTTAGATCAAAATACGATGAGCTTGTTTATGTCGCTCCCCTCGCGGGAGCGTGGATTGAAATCGTTTTAGATAATTGTGTGTATGGCGTACGCAATACGTCGCTCCCCTCGCGGGAGCGTGGATTGAAATTTAAAAATTGGAACTCGAACGAGATATTGTGTATGTCGCTCCCCTCGCGGGAGCGTGGATTGAAATTCCGTGCGTTGCGGCTGTATATATGGCATATATGTCGCTCCCCTCGCGGGAGCGTGGATTGAAATCGATTTATACATTTACACTGTACCGGTAATGAGTGTCGCTCCCCTCGCGGGAGCGTGGATTGAAATGATCAATTTAGATCAAAATACGATGAGCTTGTTTAGTCGCTCCCCTCGCGGGAGCGTGGATTGAAATGTTTGTAAGCATTGGCGGTATCAACCCAAACGCCGTCGCTCCCCTCGCGGGAGCGTGGATTGAAATTTGTGAGGTAGCGGAATGGACAACAATAACTGCGTCGCTCCCCTCGCGGGAGCGTGGATTGAAATTACAAATGAATTGATTAACCAGTTTACTAAACTGTCGCTCCCCTCGCGGGAGCGTGGATTGAAATAGTCATCCTATCCATTCTTCCTATCCTCCATTTCTGTCGCTCCCCTCGCGGGAGCGTGGATTGAAATCCATCCAAACGGATTTTTCCTCGTCCGAATCTGTGTCGCTCCCCTCGCGGGAGCGTGGATTGAAATCACAGTCAATCAGTACGGCAGTTGCAATGTGCAGAGTCGCTCCCCTCGCGGGAGCGTGGATTGAAATTTGCATGGCTCAACTGTCTTCTTGTGTATGCCGTGTCGCTCCCCTCGCGGGAGCGTGGATTGAAATGTATAAAAACCACGCCTTGATAATCTTCACTTTGTCGCTCCCCTCGCGGGAGCGTGGATTGAAATCTCCTTAGACATGCGCTTTTTGAGCTCCACAACCTCGTCGCTCCCCTCGCGGGAGCGTGGATTGAAATAAGGCACTTTTAACTGTATCGCAGGCGTTGGAAGTCGCTCCCCTCGCGGGAGCGTGGATTGAAATTGAAAAGTTTAAGGCTATGAGCCTTGATGAGCGCAGTCGCTCCCCTCGCGGGAGCGTGGATTGAAATTGGAAAATCAGAACAGCAACACTCGCGCTATCCTTGTCGCTCCCCTCGCGGGAGCGTGGATTGAAATGTCCGGGAAAAGTGTTATTTATTTTTGGGAGAGGGGTCGCTCCCCTCGCGGGAGCGTGGATTGAAATTTTTTCAGTTTTTAACAGTTGCCGCAACCGCCGCAGTCGCTCCCCTCGCGGGAGCGTGGATTGAAATTGGATAGATACGCGGGACGGGGGATATATGTGAGTCGCTCCCCTCGCGGGAGCGTGGATTGAAATTGGATAGATACGCGGGACGGGGGATATATGTGAGTCGCTCCCCTCGCGGGAGCGTGGATTGAAATCCGGTATGACAATAAAATTATCTCGTAAAATGTATGTCGCTCCCCTCGCGGGAGCGTGGATTGAAATGACATAGAAACTACCTCGTTTTATATTTATCCGGGTCGCTCCCCTCGCGGGAGCGTGGATTGAAATTGTTGCCTCCGGCACGTCTACATACAGTTTACGTGTCGCTCCCCTCGCGGGAGCGTGGATTGAAATATGGTGTGAGTTTGGGATAGGATATATAGGATCGCCGTCGCTCCCCTCGCGGGAGCGTGGATTGAAATGCTTATCGGCTGTTTAGACGCCGGAAAGACTAGCGTCGCTCCCCTCGCGGGAGCGTGGATTGAAATGGCAATCCATGTTGCATTAAACAATAAATACAACATGTCGCTCCCCTCGCGGGAGCGTGGATTGAAATCTCCTTAGACATGCGCTTTTTGAGCTCCACAACCTCGTCGCTCCCCTCGCGGGAGCGTGGATTGAAATAAGAACGCCGCCAGTTGTCATAGTAGGACTTTGCGTCGCTCCCCTCGCGGGAGCGTGGATTGAAATCTTGGCGGTCTGGTGCTGGTAACACCTGCCGCCCCGTCGCTCCCCTCGCGGGAGCGTGGATTGAAATAAATCAGAACCCATGATTGACTGTTTCACTAAAGTCGCTCCCCTCGCGGGAGCGTGGATTGAAATTATTACCGCCGTTGTCATGCGTCGGTAAAAACGGTCGCTCCCCTCGCGGGAGCGTGGATTGAAATATATTTTATATTAATAAGGCTTACCGCCTTAAAAAGTCGCTCCCCTCGCGGGAGCGTGGATTGAAATCGATTCGTCAGCCGCCTCATCGTTCGCCGTCTGGGTCGCTCCCCTCGCGGGAGCGTGGATTGAAATGCGATGGAACGGAAGAAGCCGATACCGAGACGGATCGTCGCTCCCCTCGCGGGAGCGTGGATTGAAATGAAGACGGCTATGCCTTTATGGTAGATTCTGTCGTCGCTCCCCTCGCGGGAGCGTGGATTGAAATCGTCTTCCGGGGCAAAAGCAATGTATCCCGGAGGGTCGCTCCCCTCGCGGGAGCGTGGATTGAAATGAGTGCTATGCCGGGTTTGATGATGACCATGATAGTCGCTCCCCTCGCGGGAGCGTGGATTGAAATGCGGTATGCAGGCTTTTGCCGCTGCCGGGCGTGCCGGTCGCTCCCCTCGCGGGAGCGTGGATTGAAATTCTACTACCAGTTTGCCTGGAGGCCCAGGATTAAGTCGCTCCCCTCGCGGGAGCGTGGATTGAAATTTAAAGGAAAACTAATAGAGCGGGAAAAGGGCAGTCGCTCCCCTCGCGGGAGCGTGGATTGAAATTAAGAAAATTATATGTCGATGTGCCGGAAGCGGGTCGCTCCCCTCGCGGGAGCGTGGATTGAAATTAAGAAAATTATATGTCGATGTGCCGGAAGCGGCGGTCGCTCCCCTCGCGGGAGCGTGGATTGAAATAGCGAGTGTGGTATTCCATAGCTTTTTTAACGTGTCGCTCCCCTCGCGGGAGCGTGGATTGAAATCGGATGACATTGCAAAGGGCGAGAAGGTGCCTGCGTCGCTCCCCTCGCGGGAGCGTGGATTGAAATATACATCGCAGACAGGATAGCAATTGATGGTGGTGGTCGCTCCCCTCGCGGGAGCGTGGATTGAAATTTATATTCGCATGTGGTGCCCTCCCGTACAATACGGTCGCTCCCCTCGCGGGAGCGTGGATTGAAATTTTCCCAGGGTGGGTTTTTCCCCCGCCTGCAAATGTCGCTCCCCTCGCGGGAGCGTGGATTGAAATCCTGATTGTCTGCCGGCAGCGTTCGATCTTGTCAATTCGCTCCCCTCGCGGGAGCGTGGATTGAAATTGTTTTCGCGGCGCAAATGTTAAAATTGACAGTACGTCGCTCCCCTCGCGGGAGCGTGGATTGAAATCAATAGTTTGTAAATTCTTCGTGCGGGTAATACTGGTCGCTCCCCTCGCGGGAGCGTGGATTGAAATGCAACAGCCCCGATCACGCCTGTCACACCGGACACGTCGCTCCCCTCGCGGGAGCGTGGATTGAAATAAAGAATGTATGATTAAAATAGTTACATCTTTGGTCGCTCCCCTCGCGGGAGCGTGGATTGAAATACACCGGATATGATTGACTGGTCAAGCCCGGCAGAGTCGCTCCCCTCGCGGGAGCGTGGATTGAAATAAAGAATGTATGATTAAAATAGTTACATCTTTGGTCGCTCCCCTCGCGGGAGCGTGGATTGAAATGCGTGCGAAAAAGGCTAACTTTTTTTAAAAAAGTGTCGCTCCCCTCGCGGGAGCGTGGATTGAAATTTTAACGTATAAGCGCGTGAGGCATACTCGTTTGTGTCGCTCCCCTCGCGGGAGCGTGGATTGAAATGATTGGAGCACATCTGTCCTGCGCTTTTAACAAAGTCGCTCCCCTCGCGGGAGCGTGGATTGAAATAGAAGACCGACAGCATAAGTCATGCTAAGGATCACGTCGCTCCCCTCGCGGGAGCGTGGATTGAAATTGGTATTCTACCGCTTCGGTTAGTGCTGTTACATCGTAAGCGTCAAATAAGAACGTGTAGTGAAATATGTGGCTTTCTCCTGTAAACTTAGGGTTAGAGTTTTTAGCGTTCACTCCAAAAACTCTAAATCCAAGTAAAGGAGAATCCCCATGGACATTTCCACTTTAACTCCAGATAAGCAGGTGAAACTGCAGTACTGGCTGGACGTGATCCGGCAATGCAGAGCCTCCGGCCTGACAAACCAGGCATGGTGCGAACAGCATGATATCTCTTTAAAAAGCTATTATTACTGGATTGCAAAGATCCGGAAGCTGGCGCTTGAGGAACTGCCCCGAAAGAGTCATGGATGTAGGCCGGTCATGGAGCAGACTGCGTTGATGCCGGATGCGGCTCCGGAATTTACCCAGGTATCCCTTTGCGGCAGACAGGATTCCCATGCCGCTCCTGCCGCAGTGCTCCATACCGGTACTGTGACCGTTGAACTCTTTGAAGATACTCCCCGGGAGCTGCTGGAGGCTGTCCTGAAAGCAGTGCAGTCATGTTAGGAGACCTCTCCCGGGTGGAAAAGATCTACCTGCGCACCGGGTACACGGATATGAGAAAACAGCTGGACGGCCTGGTAGATATCATCCAGTACAGCTTTCAGCTTGATCCTTACAGCAATTCTTTGTTCCTCTTCTGCGGAAAACGTGCTGACCGGATCAAGGCAGTCCACTATGAAGGGGACGGTTTCTGCCTTTTCTATAAGCGCTACGAAAACGGCCGTCTAAAGTGGCCGCGCACAGGGGAAGAAGCCCGACAGATCTCCCATCAACAGCTGCGCTGGCTGCTGGAGGGCCTTTCCCCGGAACAGCCAAAGGCAGTCCGCAAATGGGCTCCTCCCAAGCCCCCAAAACCCGGAAATTCCTTATAAATGCTGGAAAATCCTGCTGTTTTATGGTAGAATGAATCTATCAAAAAAAGGAAGGTTTTCAGCCCATGCCGGATACAGAGCAGGAGTACAAAAAACAGATCAAGGAATTGGAACAGCAGGTCCGGCTCCTCAGGGAGCAGGTTGATTTCCTTACCCGTAAGCTTTATGGAGCAAAATCCGAAAAGACGTCTGCCCTTGAAATAGAGGGACAGATGTCTCTTTTTAATGAAATGGAATCCTGTGCTGATCCGGATGCCCGTGAACCGGATCTGGTGGCAGTGGAAAAACATCTGCGTAAAAGGAAATATGCCGGCCAGCAGGAGAAACTGATAAAAGACATTCCCCGCAGCAAAGTGCTCCACACGATCGACGAGAGTGAACAGATCTGTGAAAGGTGCGGAAGTGCCATGGTAAAAGTGGGTGAGGAGTTTGTCCGTACGGAAGTACAGTTCATTCCTGCCAGCCTGAAAGTGATCGATCATTACCGGGAAACCTATGAATGCAGGGCATGCCGCAAAAACGGAACGCCTTATA
>CALGVA010000027.1 GCA_937920345.1 uncultured Lachnospiraceae bacterium | reverse complement strand
TAAGAGTTTACGATTATAAAAGTTTAAAAACACACTTGACAACACGTCCCTGAGAACATGGGCGGTAAATATTTAGAGGTGTTAAAGTCCGTACGGTTATGTTATACTTTTCACATATAGGAAATCGTGTGGTGAAATGAGGAAATTATGGATTTTGGTATGTCTGCATTAATAGAAAGCAGAAATCTGGAGGAAACGGCGGCTCTGTGCAGGGAATTAGGGCTGCAGTTCATCGAATTAAATATGAACTTTCCGCAGTATCAGGTTCCTTATCTGGAGGAAACGGACTACCTGAACGAACTGGCACAGAAGAACGATATTTATTTCACGATTCATCTGGACGAAAACCTTAACGTGTGTGATTTCAACCGGCTTGTGGCGGACGCATACGTGGAGACGGTCGAGCGGACGCTCAGGGCAGCGCAGCAGATTCACGCGCCGCTTCTTAACATGCACATAAATCATGGAATCTATATCACGCTTCCGGACAGGAAGGTAAGACTGTTCGGGGAATACAGGGAAGAATATATGACGGCGTGGGAGCGGTTCCGGGATATGTGCGGGCGCGCAGCGAAGGGGACCGGCACGAAGATCTGCATCGAAAATACGGACGGTTATTTCGGGTTCGAGAAGGAAGCGATCGATTATTTATTGCAGAGTCCTTTGTTTGCGCTGACATGGGATATCGGGCATTCCCATACATGCGATAACGTGGACGAAGCATTTATGATGGAACGCAAAGAGAGGTTATATCATTTCCATATCCACGACGGACTGGGTGATAAGAATCACCAGACTTTGGGGACGGGGGAGATCGACCTGCATCAGAGGCTCGGGATCGCGAAAGAATGCGGGTGCCGGTGTGTGGTGGAGACGAAGACGATCGAAGCGCTGCGGCAGTCCGTAAGATGGCTGAAGGAAAACGGATATTTTTGATTGTAGAGAATGTAGAGGAGGGACCGGGTATGAGACTGGGAGCACTGGAAGCGGGCGGCACGAAGATGGTGTGTGCCATCGGGGATGAAATGGGTAAAATATATGAACAGGTGTCCATTCCTACGCAGACGCCGGAGATCACGATTCCGAAGCTGCTTGAGTTCTTCAGGGAACGCAGCGTGGAGGCGCTGGGAATTGCGTGTTTCGGGCCGATCGGACTGAATCGCCGCAAACCGGATTACGGCTGTATCACCTCTACGCCAAAGCTGGCATGGAGGAATTATAATATTGTAAAAAAATTCGAGGACGAACTCGGCTGTCCCATCGGGTTTGACACGGATGTAAACGGCTCCGTGCTGGGGGAAGTTACGTTCGGACAGGCAAAGGGGAAGAACTGCGTGCTCTATCTTACGATCGGGACCGGCGTAGGGGGCGGTATCTATATAGACGGAAAGCTTCTGCACGGCATGGTGCATCCGGAGGCAGGACATGTGTTGATCCGCAAGAGAGGCGATGATCCTTACGAGGGAAAGTGTCCCTATCATAAGACCTGTCTGGAAGGGCTGGCGGCGGGACCCGCCATAGAAGAGCGCTGGGGTAGTAAAGCGGCAGCACTTGCCGATAGAGCAGAGGTGTGGGATTTAGAGGCGGATTATATCGCGCAGGCTCTTGTGGGATATATTCTGACATTGTCGCCGGAGATGATTATTTTAGGCGGCGGCGTTATGCACCAGGAGCAGCTCTTTGCGCTGATTCGGATGAAAGTACAGGATCTGCTCGGCGGTTATGTTCAGGCGGAGGAACTGGATGATATGGAGCATTATATTGTACCGGCAAGCCTGCACGATGATCAGGGGATCATGGGTTGTCTGGAACTGGCGCGCCGCGAACTGGAAGGCCGCTGTAGTGCATCCGCTGTCCGGTGAGCAGACGGGAAATAAAGAACAAGGAAGAAGACATGAAAAACGGAGGCACGTGATTCTGTGCCTCCGTCAGTATTTACTCAATATATAAAGGGAGCAAGTTTTTCCCTGATACCCGCATCTTCTGAATCATATCTGAGTCTGAGCGGTCTGGTTAAATCCAATGCCATTACTCCAAGTATGGATTTGGCATCAACAGTCCGGCGTCCTTCGCCCAAATCGAAAGTTGAATCAAACTTATCAATTATATCCACAAACTGTCTAATCTGATTAACACTGTTAAATTTGACATTTACCTGCTGCATAAAATCATTTCCTCCTTTAATCGTCATTGACACTATGAAAATATAATAATTCATACATCAATTCCGGATCTGCAATAATTCCCCTATACGCAGGTTTCCCAAAAACACAAGCTTTAGTCAGTTATCTAATAATTTCTTTCGTTATGGTGTCGTTCGCCCCTCCCTTCTGTCCTGTATATAGTATCGTACTTATTTGTGAGAATATGATATCTGTTGTTCAGAAAAATGTAAATAGGCATTATCAATAAATTTATGCAGGTTTTTTGTTGAGGTTGTCGGAACTATTTCATAATCTGATTTGCTTTTATTCATATGTTGCTGTATTTTTTTCCGCTTGTGACAGCGGAATGTATAAAAACAGGTTAAACACGTTATTTTCAGTTTTCAGCTCCAAAGAGCCATGGTATCTCTCAACGATTTCCTGGATGCTTTTCAGACCAAACCCGTGATTAATTTTATCAGGTTTGGAGGTTGGCGGAAGCGCTCCGGACGGAACCGCCTTTTTTGGTCTGCGGGACAGAATCTGTAACGGTTTTGATTCCGCTTCGGCGGAAGTGTCTTTGGAAGACACGGCAACCGGATTACTGACTTCCAGACAGAACAAACCTTTCTGCACTGTGTTCTTTAAGCTGATTCTGCGTCCCGATTCCGGAAGTTTCATACATGCTTCTATGGCATTGTCCAGGGCGTTGGCATAGAGGGCGCAGATATCTGTTTTGTCAAAAGGCAGTTCGGCGGGAATATCTATGGCGTTTTCCATTGATATTCCATATCGCTCCATCAGACTTTTTTTCACGGTTAATACCGCATTGACAGTGGTGTCCATACAGTAGGATATGGATTGCGTGATTGCAGCGCTCTCTGTCAGGTCAGACAGATACACGGCCCTCTTATCTTCAGGCAGCGCTGATAATATCTGCAGGTGGTTGGCAAGGTCGTGTTTTAGACGCCGTATTTCAAAGTGCTGCTGTTCCATGCTTTCATAATATTTCCGGTTAATTTCCGTGAGCATACTCTGCTGTTCCAGCTGCTGCTGTCTCGCCAGAACAATGATACATCGGAGTAAGATGATAAAAGTAAAAATAGCGATAAGTAAAATAGGCAGATACTTTACGGAGATAAATGAATAATGCGGCGGAAGCAGATACAGGCCGTCGCTTTTGTCAAATAAAGCGCCGAGAGAAAACACAATACAAAAGGGCGATACCGTGAGCAGCAGGATCAGCTTCCACAAATCGTCGGAAAGGGTATAGTTTTTGTCCGGAGCGGATTTTTTGGTACTGATATATAAAAGCAGGGAGAACATGAAACTTGCAAATACAGATGCAGTCCGAACAAAATTCAAGGATAAATTTTCAACAAAATATTCATTATATTGTATTCGATGCTCCGGAAACATGAAGTATTCCAGAACTTCGAACAAGGGCTTTAAATAGTTATCCCGTAAAGCATTAAAAGAAAGTATTGTGCTGGTATACATGGTTCCCAGTGTGAGCCTTTTCCAGAAGCTGCCTTCACAGCAGACCAAAACGATTGCCACAAAAAAGACAGTTACTGCAAGAATATTGAAAGGATCGCCGATAAAGATAATTGTAGCGCTAAGGATTGCACAGCCGATCAGCATGGTGCATCGTATCAGGGGCCGCTTTTTCTGCTTCAGATTGATCAGATATTCCATAGAGCGGAGGATCAGCCATGCATTGCAGAATGCGGAGAGCCACAACAGGAGAAATAAAAAGGAAATCATTGCTTCATACCTCCGATCATGTTTCTGGCAATTCTGGCGGTGGCAGTTTCCTTGTATTTCCTGCTGCATGGCAGTTCGGCATTGCCTAATGTAACAGAATCTGTCTTAAGATAATCGACGGCCGACGGATTGATCAGATAACGCTGGTGTATTCTGATAAAAGAAGAGGCCAGTTCTTTTTCGACATCATCTAACTTCGCATAAAAGGGATATTCTCCCCTGGCGGTGACAAGCGTCACTTTTCTTCTGTCAGAATAGAAATACAGAATATCATGCAGCCGGAAACGCCAGGTGCCGTCCATGGTTTTAATAGTATAAAATTGTGATTCTTCCGAAGTAAGTTTTACGCGTATCCGATGAAGCAGATCTTGAAGTTTTGTCATGGAAACAGGTTTCATCAGGTAATCTAAAGCACCGACCCGATAGCCGTCGAACACATAATCGGCGTATCCGGTCACGAATACGATAATCAGATTATTGTCAATATCCCTGATTCGTCCGGCAGTTTCCATACCGTTTAGCCCTTTCATCTCCACGTCCAGAAAAAGCAGATCCAGTTCTCCCGGGTGCTTTGCAAGCCATGATGCGGCGCTTGTCCCGGAAGAAAATTCATACACGATTTCTTCCGTGTCCTCTATTAAAACTTTCTCCAGTTGGAACCGGAGTGCGTCTCTTGCTTCTGTTTCGTCGTCACAAAGTGCAATTCTAAGCATTTATTTCCGCCTTTCAGGTTATGGTATTTAGCTTAAGTGTATCACATTTTTTCTGTAATAGTATTTTCATTTCTCATAACAAAAACCAAACTTTCCATTTCGCATATCCAAACTTTACAAAGTCAGCAAAGCAGCGTCAAACGTTACAAAAGCATTGTGTATTGTGACATATGCGAAAATGTTTTTTCCGGTTTGTGATAGGGTTAGATTACAGCAATTCAAAAGTAAGTTGAGCGCCGTCACAGATTGTTAAGACGAAGAGGCGCGGAAATGGAGCGTGAAGATTATGTTGTATGTAAAAGACCTCTACAAATCTTATGAAGCGGGTAAAAACCAGTATCAGGTTTTGAAAGGGATTGATTTCCATGTGGCGCAGGGAGAGTTTGTTGCCGTGATGGGGCCGTCCGGTTCCGGGAAAACGACGCTTCTTAACTGTATTTCCTGTTATATTCCTTTTGATAAAGGAAGCATCACGGTAGGCGGCGTCAGGCTTGCCGGACAGAATGAGGAGACATTGGCCAAGATCAGAAATACGAAGCTCGGGTTTGTCTTTCAGGATTTCATGTTATTAGACGGGCTGACTATTCGTGAAAATATTCTGATTCCGCGCATCGTACAGGGGGAGGTAAATAAAGAGGCGGAGCGGCTTGCCGATGAACTGGCCGCCATGTTCGGAATCAGTCATATTCTTAATAAATATCCGGCCGAGGTATCCGGCGGCGAGAAGCAGAGGGCGGCGGTGGCAAGAAGTCTGATCAACAATCCGCTCATCATTCTGGCGGATGAACCGACCGGCAATCTGGATTCCAAGTCCAGCCGTACTGTCATCGAGACATTCGATAATGCCAAGACGAAAATGAACGCCACAATTTTCATGGTGACACATGACAGCTTTGCAGCTTCATTCTGCGACCGTGTAATTCTTTTAAAGGACGGAAACATCTATCGTCAGCTGGAGAAGAACGGCGATCGCGGTGAATTTCAGGATAAGCTGCTGGATGTCATTAAAGAAATGAGTGTTGGATAAATAAGAGATGAATATTTTCTAAGCTGTAAAACATTGGCTGAGAAAAACAGGGAGATGATGATATGTCACATGTAATGAATATGAAACAAATGGAACGGAAGCTGCAGAAAGCAGACCGGAAACAATCCCGTCTGTACCTGTTCTGTAATTTTATGGCGCTCATGATTATTTCAGCATACTCTGCGCTGATGTTTTCTCCGACGGTACAGACCGTCTTTCCGGAAGGGGGAGACAGTGCAAAGCAGATGTATATGATTTTCGTCATGACGCTGATCGGCTGCGTTGTTTTTACAATTTATGCGCTGGGGCTGTTTTTCCGTCATAAATCCGGGCAGCTCGGCATCCTGATGGCGCTTGGCGCATCGAGAAAGCGGCTGGCGCCGGGGTTGTTCCGGGAGGTATTTGTGTTAAGCAGTGCATCTGCCCTTGCGGGCATTGCCGCCGGGTTTCCTTTTGTTTGGATAATCTGGCAGGGATTCCGGCTGATTCTGGTGGACAGTTCGGATATGATTCTTTTGTTTGACTTCAAATGTCTTGGTGTCTCAATTTTGTTTTTCTTATTGGTGGTAGGGCTTGCATGTATGACGGCATGGCGCTATCTGAGAAAAACCAATATCATGGAAGTCATTCGGGAAGAGCACATCAATGAGCCGGTCAAAGAGTTAGGGAAATGGTGTGGCCCGGCCGGAATGGGGCTGATTGTGATTGGCGCTGTCCTGGGTTATGGAACCCCTGCTTTATGCCATGAATGGTTCCGGATGTATCCGCCGTCATGGATCAGTATCTTCTATGCGCCGGCACTAGTCGGACTCTATATGGTCATGCTGCATACGGTAGTGCACGGCTGGAGGAGCCTTAGAAAGAATCCGTACAAAAATATGATATCCAGAAGTATGATGAAATTTCAGGGGAAGCAGACGGTTAATAATCTGATTGTCATTACGCTGTTGATTGCAGGCGCCTGCTTCGGTATTTTTTATCTTCCGGCAAACGGCGTTTCGGCAATGCTGCGCTATGCGAATCAGGCGTATGATTACTTCTATCATTACCGGGCGGACCAGAATGTTGCGGATAAAGGAACAGTAGAAGCACTTGCCGGTAAATATGATCTTACGCTCAAGGACTGGAACGAATGTGAGTACATTACGCTGGGAATGGGGCAAAGGAGTTTGATAGAGGAAGAAGACGGCAAGCACTACAATATAGAATATATTGTGATGGCAAATGAAGCAAAAGTACTTTCCGAGGATGCATACCGCGCGCTGACCGGACAGGATGCAGACATAACTCCCGGTACTTATATGAATATTATAGATACGGACGAAACGTCATTATATGCAAATAATAACGCGAGGGAATTTACCAATATGGTTACCCGCAGGCAGCTTGACACCGAGTTTGCCGGATATCTGCATAACGACCTTCTGTGTGATCAGGTGGGCAGCTCCGTACTTTCCAATGAGGACTATGCACTAATCTCAGAAGGGCTGACAGGCGAATGGAAAGGGAGGTTTGTACAGTTTAATATTGATGGAAAGGATAATTATCAGTTTGCAGACGAATTTTATAAGCTCTTTGTGGGCTCTTTCGACAAAAGCTGTGAGCTTCCGTACTATTATGACAGAGTACAGAAGATTCGCGAAAATGAAGCGGGAGAGGTCTATTGGGGAGATACAGAGGATATGGGTGCTGTCAGCTTTGAACATGCGGATTCCTTCAGATTCAGAACCTTCTGGGTATATCAGCCGCAATTTCGGATTTTAAGCCAGAATGATTATCTGCGCAGTGTTTCGGTAATGTTTATGATGTTTCTTTTCATCTGTATCGTATGTATGCTCACGGCACTGGTGGTATGTTATACACGATGCCAGACGATTGCATTGAATAACCGTTATATTTTTGATGACCTTAAGAAACTGGGCGCTTCACCGGAATTTTTATCTAAAGAAGTGCGCAGCCAGTGTAAAAATGTCTTCAAGGTGCCGACGATGATCGGTATGACTGCAATCTATCTGTTCTTTATTATGATTCTGTATGCCAATGACGGCAGGATGCTTCCGGCAGAGGTGATTGCGCTGCTTGTATGTCTGGGAATACTGGGGCTGCTTGCCGCAATTATCTATGCGGTATACAGTGCATCGGTCCGGATGATTAAGAGGCAGCTGGAAATATGATGGCTCCAGAGTCGGGGAAACCGAAAGCCGCAGATTTTTAAAATTGTATCATGGTTAGTATAAGAGTAACCGGACCTTACCGTTCAAACGGAATCGGTAAGGTCCGGTTATGCATGAAAGCCGGGCACTTGATGTGTTTATATCCTATGCGCGGCTGATTATATAGTCTGGGATATGCTATAGGAAGATTCTAACTGTTCGTACAATGATTTCCGGTATACCGCGTCAGTAAGCGCTCTGGTCAGGTCGTCCATACGATCTGACTGCAAAAGGAATTGTGTGAGCTTCGCGAAGCGGGATTCACCTTCTGCAAGTCCTTCTGCAAGTCCTTCTGCAAGTCCTTCTGCAAGTCCTTTTGCAAGTCCCTCTGCATGGCCCTCTACAAGTCCTTCTGCATGGCCCTCCGCATGTCCTTCTTCCCGCGCTTTCTTTCTCTCTGCGGGTATATCAACAGACTTAAAATTCTCAAACAATACTGCCATTTTTCGCTCCTTTACCTGTTCCGTAAATCCTTCCACTTCGTCCTCAGGCAGATTCAGCTGCCGCAGCATGGTCGCCGTTACTCTGGCCACGATACTGAGGACCTCTTTCGTAGAATGTTCCGACAGGTTTTTCAAATAGTCATCGGGTAGGTTCAGTTCCTTAAACTCTTCTATGCTTTGCAGCCGGTTGATCAGCATTACCAGAGAAAGCTCGTCGTTTTTCTCCGCCAGTTGGCCTATACTGTAGGAATTTAACGCAATCAGCTTATAAAAGAATTTCGGTGTAAACGGTTCAAATGCCTTGTCTAACATGATCCGTTCCTGCAGATTGCAGGCAGCTGTCCATTTACCGCTTCCTTCGTAGTATACGATGGGCAGGATGGGCGGATATCTAAACCCTTTGGTTTTGCTGATTCCCTTTTTGTGCCGTTCCATTTCTTTCTCATAGTCTTCCCATATATAGACCATGTAACGGAGAAGCTGCATACTTACATTATAATCGACGTTGGTCTTATGTTCAATAAGAGATACAAAAAATAATGTATTATTTTCTGCCAGTTTTATACGTTTTACCGTATCCGAGTTTCTTTCTTCGGTGAACATTGGTATGTACCGTTCCGTGACGTCCTCAATATCTTCCGCCTTCACATTTTTCAGAAGGGGGATGTCTATATAGTTTCTCAGGAACTGGGAACAAAGTTCCGCGTTCCCGAAGATTAGTTTGCTGCTGCTGTCACGGGGCTTGCTGTTGGAAATTTTCGTTTTTTGCGCCGAATCTTGGCATGGTGCGTTGAGCGGGCTGTGCTGGAATGCTGTCTTTGCGGATGCCGTGTCTGTGTGTTTTGATTCTGCCATAAGGAGTCTCCTTTCGACGTGGGCAGTGGCAGATGGATCGATGATAAAGATGTGATTTAAGACTTGGGTCTGGGTCCTTGTAAATTTTCGCCAAACGGTATTGCAGGCGCACCGGTCCGGTTGATTGCGCGCGGGAAAATACAACAGGGATCAGACAATGAATACGATCTTTAATCTGCCGGATTCAATTGTTAGTGGGTTATTCAGCCTGTATCAGAAAATACGGCTGTTATTCCTGACGGAATGTTTGACGCACAGCCAGAATGTCGTCCTGTGCGATATAGTTTATTATAAATTACACAAAGCGGTTATGCAAGGAAATTTATAGAAAAGCAAAGCAAATGTGTAACAGTTCAGCCGCGCCATTCGCAAAGGCACTCAACTTACAGCCAACCAGCTGCACTCATTCATGCAAACATGATTCATCCATCTGATCAGCTATGGCTGAACTGTTACGCAAATTCAGGGATAACTTTATTTTTACAGATCACAAACCTTATAACAAAAATAGGTTCCCGGAGTAATATTGTCATCGTCATAATATAGTAAGCCCAGTTTACAAAATCGGAATGTCTGCTTATAGTCACTTTTAATCAGTTGATCATAGGCCCGCTGATATGATTCATAGTCTGCGCCGCCGATAGCAAACGTCATATGAAAGACATAGTCATTGTCATGTTCTGCCGGGCACGGTCCGAATATTTTGTATAATTCTTCGTTTAATCTTTTCTGTGCATTTACAAGCTGTAGCGTTTCTTTTGCCCGCAGGCTCATACAGCCTGATTCGATGCCGCCTAACACATTCGATGGAAATACATCTATATCCACAAATTCAATATCAAATGGAGATAGTTCCTTTGCGAATCTATCAAAAAATACTTCCATATTCTCTAAATCCGGAATTGTAAACGGCTGCTTTAAGGAAACATGCTGCGGCAATCTTGCCATTTCAAACCCCATATTTCCATACCTGTGAGCTTCCAGCATCATTTTTCTGCCAAAATTCTCAGCTTCATTGTCTGCAATTAAAACGATTGTTGCTTTCATGATTTCTCCTCTCTTTCTTTTCGGCTTTAACTGTTTGACAACAACATAAGAAAAGCACCCGTAAGACCATATTCATATAGCCTTAAGGGTGCATATTGCACGGTTCCACCTTAACTTTTCACTTCAGATTCTATCAAATCCTGACCTTTAACGCAGGTATACGATAACACTTACTCGGTTCAGTATTACAGCTCAGGAATGGTTTTCGTCTAATTTCCACATAAACAGCTTCCACCAAATGCTATTCTCTCTGGATGTTTCCGGTTAAACTACTTTTTTCCGTCATCGCTTTTCTTATGTTATTGATGGTATTGTGTCACAGTTTCTTTATTTTGTCAATTCTTTTATTACCAATGCCAGATTATATGAAAGAATTATTATATACCACAGCGCTGCAAGATAGTATATAATAGACGCAAACAGACCGGAGGAGACCATATGCAGCACAAAGGCACTATAACACTGGAAACAGACAGACTGATACTCAGGAAGTTCCGGACAGACGACGCAGAGCATATGTATCACAATTGGGCATCCGATCCGGAGGTTGCGAAATTCATGACCTGGCCGCCGCATCCGGATGTTAATTGTACGAGATCGCTTATCACCGGGTGGATCAGCAATTATACGGATGCATCGAATTATAACTGGGTAATCGAATGGAAAGCATCCGGAGAGGTGATCGGGAATATTTCTGTTGTGAGGCTGGAAGAGGCATTTGAAGGTGCAGAGGTCGGTTACTGTCTGTCGAGAGCATGGTGGGGACAGGATATAATGCCGGAGGCGCTGCGCGCTGTCATTGTTTATCTTATAAAAGAGGTCGGGCTGAACCGCGTGGCGGCCACGCATGACCGCAATAATGCCAAATCGGGCAGAGTCATGGAAAAAGCCGGCATGAAATACGAGGGGACTTTGCGCGCGGCAGACAGGAACAATCAGGGGATCGGCGACAAGGTTTATTATGCTGTTCTGAAGGATGACCTGTCACGAAGTTTCAGGCAGCGGTATCACAGCGATCTGTCGGATGAAATTATTATATATTTTATGCGGTTGATTCTCCATTTGCAAAAGAGCGGAATCGAAGATTTGCCGCTGGCACATTCTTTTGCGGAGCCGCTTAAGCATTTTCTGGATCTTGCCGTGGAACTGATAATAGACGGACAGCCGCCGGAAGTGGCAGCCCTGATACTCGATGCGGAGTATAGTGTGATCTTGCAGCGGGATAAACGCACAACAGAGACAGTGCTCGCCTTGCGGCTGATCAGGGAGTTGTCGTGGCATATCCATTATGATAAGGATTATTACGGATATCTGCTTATGACGGATAACCTGTGGGGAAACAGGGTTTCCGAGTATGCGTCCAGAACGTTCTATCCGAATCTTCCCGAGGATATCCAGGATAAATATCATATCCGGGAGCTAATTAAACATGTGCCGCAGGACATGCTTCGACTGGAGGACTATTAGCTGATGTGAATTTTAACAATGCAGGCAGTGCCTTTGGCGTATAAGATTCCGAAATGGAGGTATCATGAACAAAGAGAACAGAATAGACGCTTTTGAAGAGATGTTAACGGCGGTACAGGAAAATTATGATCAGGCGGATCGACGAATGAAGCAGTTGAAGGCAGAAGGAAAAGAGAAATCGGCAACATACCGTCAGCTGATGAGCAGCAAGCTGCAGTATCAGAATATGTTGTCCATGTATCGTTTATATGGATTGATAGAGGAAGAAAATGGTTGATAAAATATATAAATTTCGGGCAGTCATTCATGCCGTTCCCCATAAAGGAGGAGCATACATTGCGTTTCCATACGATATTCGTAAGGAGTTTGGCAAGGGCAGAGTTAAAGTCCATGTGACATTTGACGGGATTCCGTATGACGGCAGCATTGTAAACATGGGAGTAAAAAACGAAGACGGCAGTATTTGCTATATAATAGGAATGCTGAAGTCCATTCGGGAGCAGCTTAACAAGTCTGAAGGCGATGAGGTTGAGGTAACTGTCTGTGTAAGATAACTTTCGGATATGGCTGCATACATCTTTTATGATTGAAATGAGAAAGGCGCTTCCGGGCAAGATCTGCCGGAAGCGCCTGATAAAGTTCTGCTTTAGTTGTAATTGTCAATGCAGGGCTGGAACATATCTTTGGTCACGCCGCAGAGCGGGCAGCACCAGTCAGCCGGTAAATCCTCAAAAGCCGTGCCGGGCTTGATGCCGTGCTCCGGATCACCTTTTTCAGGGTCATAAGTATATCCGCAAGGGTTACAAAAATATTTCTGCATAATATTCAATCTCCTTTTCTTCCGTTTTTTGAATTTGCAAAGCAAATTGCTTTTTCTTAATTGTATTGTAGAGTTGTGCAATAAATTACTTTTTCTTAGTTAAAGTATCTCTTTAACAGACCCTCAAATGCCTTGCCGTGTCTTGCCTCGTCTCTTGCCATCTCGTGCACGGTGTCATGGATTGCATCCAGATTAGCGGCTTTCGCGCGCTTTGCGAGATCAAATTTACCTGCTGTTGCGCCGTTCTCGGCATCGATTCTCATCTCCAGATTCTTCTTGGTGGAATCTGTGACAACTTCACCTAACAGCTCAGCGAATTTAGCAGCGTGTTCTGCCTCTTCCCAGGCAGCTTTCTCCCAGTATAAACCGATCTCAGGATATCCTTCTCTGTGAGCAACTCTAGCCATTGCAAGATACATACCCACTTCGGTGCACTCGCCGTTAAAGTTAGCGCGAAGGTCAGCCATGATATCCTCGCTGACACCTTTGGCAACACCTACAACGTGCTCCGCAGCCCATTCTTTTTCACCGCTCTGCGCCGTGAACTTCTCAGCCGGTGCGTTACATACCGGACATTTCTCCGGAGCGGAATCGCCTTCGTGAACATAACCACATACCTGACATACAAATTTCATAATTGTGTTCTCCTTTTCTCTTGATTGATTATATTGTAAGGCGCTGTCGTTTAAACATGTACGCCTTATCGCTCATTTTTATGATCTGGAACAATTTCAGTTAAATCATGGACCCCGAATATCTTGTCCGGAAAAATTATTTGTAACAGAGAAGCCAAAGGCTGAACTGTTATAATTATTCCCATGTTTTGGTAATTATAACATGAAAAATACAGGAATTAAAGTTCTTCGCGGCAATTCACACAATTTCCACAGATCCCGTAGAAATAGGTGATGTGGCCTTCGATCCTGCCGTCAAAGCCTGCGGCAGCATTATCCTTGATGTGGTCAATAGAGCCCGGATTCATGGCGAGATCAGTCACACCACCGCATTTTGTGCAGATAAAATGATAGTGCATAGAAGTGTCTGCATCAAAATGATCGACGCCGTCGCCTATCCGGAGCCGTCTGATCTCCCCCAGATTTGCCAGCAGTGAGAGATTACGGTATACGGTACCGAGACTGATATTCGGATATTCCTGTCTGACATTCATATAGACCACATCGGCAGTGGGATGATCTTTACGGGTCATCAGGAAGTCTTTAATGACTTGCCTTTGTCTGCTGTATTTCAATGCCATGATTAATCCCCTTTTAAAAATAGTAATGATTACTATTTCTGAAATTAATATAGCACGGGAGAGAGGACATGTCAATTGTATTTATCATTTTAATAAATTTTTTATAAGATTATCAAATATGTTTTATTTTCATTCTGTAAAAATGTGATATAGTAATGATACAAGCGGCAATATGGGAAGATACAGGTAGAAGGGAGATATTTCGGTGAAGTTTAGAACAAGGCTTCTGGTTACGTCGCTGACGATCGTGCTGGTGCCTCTTTTGCTGACAAGCATAGCATTTCTTTTTGTCGGGGGACATGTGGAGGATGCGGAAAATGAGATTGGTATTTTAGACGGAAATAATCTCTCTATTTCTTATACGATTGAGAATTACAGTCATATTACGGAGGAAGTGCTGGAGGCGGTCAAGGGTCAGATTGCACAGGATGCTTCCAGGCTGGAGGACAGGGAATATCTGGACGAGATCAGCGGAGGGATGAATGATAGAATCTCATATATTATCGTGAGAAAAGGAAACAGTCTCTACTATGCGGGTAACGGACGGGCGGCGGAGCGGATATTCGAACTGCTGCCGGAGTATGGCAATGAAGTGCCGGATTCGGAGACGGGCTACTATTATAATGACAGAAGGAAGCTGGTCAAACAGGTTGACTTTCAGTTTACGGACGGGAGCGAGGGCAGTTTTTTCATTGTGACCAGTGTGAATTCGCTGATTTCCAAAAATACACTTAAGCGGATGATCTTTGCGTTTATTCTGGTGTTATGCCTGACCAGCGTTCTGTTGACAAATTGGATTCAGAGAGGAATCTTCACGCCGATCAATCAGTTAAACACAGCCATGCAGAATATCGCGGAGGGCAATCTGGAGTATATGCTGACGACGGAGGAAAAAGGAGAGATCGGTGAACTGTACCGCAATTATGAAGATATGCGGCTTCGCCTGAAGGAGTCGCTGGATGAGAAATTCGAGCACGAGCAGAAGAATAAAGAGCTGGTCAGCAACATTTCCCATGATCTGAAAACGCCGATCACATCGATTAAGGGTTACGTGGAAGGCATCATGGACGGTGTTGCCGATACGCCGGAGAAAATGAACAAATATATTAAGACGATCTATGATAAAGCGAACGATATGGACCGCCTGATCAACGAACTGACGACGTATTCCGGAATAGATAATAACAGGATTCCTTACACGTTTCGCCGTATTAATGTAGCTGATTATTTCGGGGACTGCGTCGAGGAGGTGGGACTTGATCTGGAATCCAAGAACATTCAGCTGAATTATGAGGCGCTGATTGAACCGTCCACGCAGATTATTGCAGATCCCGAGCAGCTTAAGCGTGTCATCAATAATATCATCAACAACAGTGTAAAATATATGAATAAGGACAAGGGTGTTATTGATATCCGTATTCTGGATGAACTGGATGCGATACGGGTGGAGATCGAGGACAACGGCATGGGTGTGGCGGCGAAGGATCTGCCGAATATCTTCGAGAGGTTCTACCGCACGGATGCTTCCCGCAATTCTTCTAAGGGAGGCAGCGGAATCGGGTTGTCGATCGTCAAGAAGATCGTCGAGGATCACGGCGGTTATATATGGGCGACCAGCAGGGAGAATGAGGGAACCTGTATGCACTTCGTGATCCGGAAATATCAGATGCCGCCGGAAGAGGCTGCCGGAAAGGATGGAATTTATGAGTAAAATATTAATTATAGAAGATGAAGAGGCAATTGCAGATCTGGAAAAGGACTATCTTGAACTGAGTGATTTCGAGGTGACGATCGAGAACAGCGGGGACAAGGGACTTGAGACAGCGCTGGGCGGAGATTATGATCTGGTGATACTGGATCTGATGCTGCCGGGAATAGACGGATTTGAGGTATGCAAGCGGATACGGGAAGAAAAGAATATCCCGATTATTATGGTATCGGCCAAGAAGGACGACATCGACAAGATCCGGGGTCTCGGTCTGGGGGCGGACGACTATATGACGAAGCCTTTCAGCCCGTCTGAACTGGTGGCGCGTGTAAAGGCGCATATGGCCCGTTATGACAGACTGGTGGGCAGTAACCAGAAAGTAAACGATATCATTGAGATCAGAGGGCTTAAGATTGATAAAACGGCGAGAAGAGTTTATATAGACGGCGAAGAGAGAGTATTTACCACGAAGGAATTCGACCTGCTGACTTTTCTGGCGGAGAATCCGAATCATGTATATTCTAAGGAAGAACTGTTCCGGGAGATCTGGGATATGGATTCCATCGGAGATATTGCTACGGTTACGGTGCATATTAAGAAGATTCGCGAGAAGATCGAGTTTGACACAGCGAAGCCGCAGTACATTGAGACAATATGGGGCGTAGGATACCGGTTCAAGATCTAACCGCCGCAGAGGAAATACAGGCGGCTTCGCAGGACATAACCCGCAGAGGGACAGGAACATCTATATGAATCAGGCAAGAATACTCTATGAAGATCAGGATATCATTGTATGCCATAAGCCCGCAGGCATCGCGACGCAGACCGCCAGAGTCGGTCAGGCTGACATGGTAAGCGAAGTGACGAATTATCTGGCGCGTACGCAGAAGAATCCGTATGTGGGCGTAGTGCACCGCCTTGACCAGCCGGTGGAGGGCATTCTGGTATTTGCCCGCAATAAACAGGCAGCGGCAGGCTTGAGCAGGCAGATGACCCAAAACCGTGTGGAGAAATATTATTATGCCGTCGTCTGCGGCAATGAATTACAGAAAAGCGGTGTGCTGACAGATTATCTGGTTAAAGACGGCAGGACAAATATATCCCGCATTGTGCCGCCGGAGGTAAAAGGCGCGAAGGAGGCCGTGCTGGAATATGAAATTTTAACCGACAAAATACCGGAATCTGGTTTTGCCGGTCCAAAAGCAGAGGCCGGACAGAAGGAAGCGCCTTATGCAGTGCGGGATTCGCGTTGGGTTGCGCTGGCAGGAATCCGGCTGCTTACCGGCAGACATCATCAGATCCGGGTGCAGATGAGCAGCGCCGGCATGAGTCTGCTCGGTGATTATAAATATGCCGATGGCCAGACAGCGGGACTGTCGGAGCATCTGCATGTCAAAGAAATTGCGTTATGTGCCGGACGGCTGACTTTTACACACCCGCGGACGGGCAGGCGGATGGAGTTTAAGATCAGACCGGAAGGAAAGATTTTCCAGATGCAGGAGTTTATACGGTATTATGCGTAATGCGGCGGCATAGCGGTCACCTGATAGCCGCATAACATATAGAAAATACGACATAATAGAATAGGATGTTAAGAAAAGAGAGAAGCAGAGAATATGTATTCCTGCTTCTTTTATAATTTATTGTACAGGAAATTTTTTTACAGAGATATTTCAAAATACAGAAAGGCACGCGCACGCAATGAATCTGAATATGTTCCTGAATCATAAGCTGGTCAAAATATGTTTCATTCTGGTAGGAGTCTGGTTCTTCTTCCGATATATTTTTACGCTGATCGCGCCTTTTGTATTTGCTTTTCTGCTGATTACCCTGTGCTATCCGCGTCTGCAGAGGATACAGCGGCGGATTCCGGTCAGGAAGAAATTCCTGGCAGTCGGGATGATTCTGCCGTTGATTCTGCTGCTGATGGGAATCCTGTGGGCAGTCATCATACTGGGCGGCAGACAGCTTGAGGGATTTCCGGCATTCTGTACGGAACTTGGAGAGAAATTCCAGCTCTTTTTTCATCAATGCTGCTGCGGGCTGGATGGCAGATTCGGCTGGGACGGACAGCAGATCGAACAGTTTGTGATCGAGCAGATGACGGTTATCATAGAGAATGTGCAGATACAGGTAGTACCGCAGATCCTGTCTTCCTCTTATAACTGCTTTAAAGGAATTTTCTCGGCAATTGGTTTTCTGGCTATCGCATGCATAGCCGCGTTCTTATTAGAAAAGGAATACGCAGGTATTGTTCAGACATTGAAGAAATCGGAGGAACTGCAGATGGTCTGGGCGGTAGTTGAAGGCGTTCTGTCCTATATTATCACGTTTATCAAAGCGCAGGGCGTGATCCTGCTGACTATCAGTGTGTTGTGCGGTATCGTGCTGAGTCTGGCGGGGGTGGCAGGAGGAATTATGTTCGGCATTCTGGCAGGCGTGCTGGATGTGCTGCCCTTTATCGGGACAGGCATCGTATTAGTGCCGTTGTCTGTCTGGCAGCTCATAAACGGGCAGTACGGGCGGATGGCGGTATGTCTGGTTCTGTACGGGGTATGCATTCTGACCAGAGAACTGCTGGAGCCTAAGTTGATCGGCAGACAGATCGGTGTGGCGCCTGTCTTTATGCTGCTGGCTGTTTATGCGGGCATAAGGCTGTTCGGCGTCGGCGGCATCATCAAAGGACCGCTGGCGCTTATCGTCATCGTGGAGATCTGGAAAGTCATGAATGCAAAGCAGAGAGCGTTTGACGAAAAGAAATCCTTCGATTATGATTGAAGAGGAAGCAGATCAGGCGAAGCGTCTGTGAACGCTTGTGCAGAACAATGGCAGAGAAGAGATGTGAGCGGAAGCCTTGGAAAAAAGAGAACAGAACTGGAAAAAAGAGAAGAGAAAAAAAGATGTCACAAGCGATGCACAGGAACTTTCTGAACAGATGAAACCGGAAACGGATACAAGGGCGGACGATTGGCATACAGATATCTGTCAGGGCATTATGATGGCATATTTTCTTGTGATGGCAGTCATATACCCACTCTATGCGCCGGGCGGTTATCTGCTGATCGGCGACGTGAAATATGAGTTTTTCCGGAATGTCAGTCTGGCGACGATTGTGGTGATGGCGGCGGTTATTCTGTTAACAGCGCTTTGCTGCCGGCACAGCGGCTGGCTGACTGGTCATTACCGGCAGATGTCTGTTACGGACTGGTTTGCATACGGGTATTTTGTTGTGGTGATGCTGTCGTATCTTAATTCCGCCTATAAGGAGGATGCGCTATGGGGTGCGGAGGGATGGCATATGGGCGTCGTCACACAGATGACATTTGTGCTGGTTTATTTCTTCTTCTCCCGCTATTTTCATCAAAACATCGGCTGGATTGGTGTATGGCTGGGAGCATCGGCGGTGGTTTTTCTGCTGGGGATCTGTAACCGTTACTCGGTCTATCCGATTGCGATGGAAGGCCAGACGGATACGTTTATCTCTACGCTCGGCAATATTAACTGGTTCTGCGGTTACTGGTCTGTGGCGGCATCTGTCGGGATCGCATGGTACTGGTGCAGTGACAGCAGACGGAGCCGCCTGCTGACAGGCATATACAGTGCAATTGCTATGCTTGCCGGCGTGACACAGGGCAGCAGCAGCGCGTATCTGGTTTTCGGAGTTCTGTGTGCCGGACTGTTTCTGATGTCACTTGGAAACCGTGCGAAACTGTACCGTTATCTGGAGCTGTGTATGATATTCGCGGCGGTCTGTCAGGCGGGAAGAATCCTGCGGTATATGCCGGGACTTCATTATAATTACGGACTTGGGACCGGAGACGGCGGGTCGCGTATGACGACGCTTCTCCTTGACAGCAATGCCCCACTGTGGGGACTGGGGGTTCTGACACTGTGTTATGTATTGTTCCGAATGCTGGATAGACATGTACCTGTTCGTAATAAAACATATGGAAAACAATGCTGGGCAGGTATATGTGTGGTATTGCTATGTATTGTGACCGTTTATCTGTTGCTGCGCAGCGGCATCCTGCAGATTCAGGAGGAGACGGAGCCTGTGTCAGACACAGCAATGGCAGAGGCGGTCAATCATAAGGGGATCGTTTTCAATGAAGACTGGGGAAACGGCAGGGGCGCGGCCTGGAACTGCGGTATGGATGCCTATCGGAGGATGGACCCTGTACATAAGCTTGTGGGCACGGGATCGGACTGCTTCGCGGACTATGTGTATGATGTGCCGGAACTGGCGCAGAAGCTGGCGGACCGCTTTACCAATCAGCGGCTGACCAATACGCACAATGAGCTGCTTACACAGCTTGTCAATGTGGGAGCGCTCGGTTTCCTGTGCTATGCGGGAATCTTTTTCAGTGCATTTCTGCGGTGTCTGCGCAGGGCGGACACAAGACCGGTTCTGTATGTCTGTGCGGTCGGTATACTGGCATATACCGTGCATGGCATGGTGAGTTTTCAGCAGGTTCTCAATACGCCGTACATCTTTATCGTGTTGGGGATCGGGGAGCGGTTCTGCCGGAGCGCCGGGAAGTGTGACGGGAATCAGGGAGTGCTATTATAGAAGCATGATCATGCATGCGGAAGAAGAAAATACACATAATACGGGAAAAGTAAGTCATGAGCAACAGGATCGTAAAATCAGACCAAAAGAATAACCGCGTTGCAGGCAGCGGCGTACAGATCACAGAACAGATCATAGAATATCTGCTGGCGATCATATTGCTCATCCTGTGCGTGGCGGTGCCTTTCTATGCGAAGGACGGCTATCACGGGATTGGTAATGCCAAATTTGCGGCATATAAGGCGGTCATGCTAAGAGGCGGTATCGTGCTGCTTGCGGCGCTGGCACCGTATCTGGTCTTCCGGGTGATAGAGCACAGGAGACCGCGGGTGTCTGTCACAGACGGATTTGTGCTGGCATATCTGATATTCTCAGGGATATCCGTATTCTCCGGCGGTTTCTGGCGAAATGATTGGGAGAGTATTCTGTGGGGATATAAAGGCTGGAACATGGGATTATTTGCGCAGGTCAGTTTTGTGATGCTCTATCTGATGCTGTCCCGGTTCGGCAGGTATTATCGTGCGATTCTGACCGTGCTGTGCGTGTCGGCAGGCGTCGTTTACGGGATCGGAATCCTGCACCGGCTGTTGTTTGATCCCATCGGGTTCTATGACGGACTGTCCTATGCGCAGAAAGCGCAATTTCTGTCCACGCTGGGGCAGGCATCGTGGTATGGAAGTTTTCTGGCAGTGACATTGCCTGTCGGGATCGGTGTATTTGTACATACTGCTAATGTGCGGTGGCGGATTGCAGGCGGAGTGTTTACCGTGCTGGGGTTCTGTACGCTGGTGACCCAGAACAGCGACAGTGCATACATCGGGCTGGCAGGCGCGATGATCGTGCTGTTTGTGACGGCCGCGGGAGAGCGGGAGAAGCTGTGCCGGTATATGGGAGCGCTTACACTTTTCTTCATTTCGGGTAAGGCCATGGGGTATCTGGTGCGGCTTCGGCCGAATCCGGAGCTGCAGGCGGATTTCGTGACACGGTTAATGTGGGATTCCGGGATGACATGGATCTTACTGTTCCTGTGCCTTGCGGCGGCGGTCTTATTATTTGTCATGGGAGCGCGCGGCGGGGGACGTCAATATCCGGCAGATCTGATGAAACGGGCAGGGAGAATGGTTTCCGTTATGGCGGTGTCGGCGGTTCTGGTCGCAGCACTTATGATCTTTCTGCAGTCGCGGGGGCTGCTGCCGCGGACCATTGCAGAAAAGCTGGCAGGAATCTCTTATTTTAACTGGAATGACACATGGGGTAACGGCAGGGGCAGGATATGGCGTTTTGGTGCAAAGTTATATGCGGAAGCAAAGCCGGTACATAAGCTGTTCGGGGTGGGGCCAGACTGTTTCCACAGTTATGTCGTAACATATTACGGTGAGGAAGCGGAACTGTTATGGGGCGCGAAGCAGTTGACAAATGCTCATAACGAATGGATGACTATGCTTATTAACAGCGGAATCTTCGGAGCGGTGACATATCTGGGAACCTATGTGACGTCTGTCGGACGGCTTGTGCGTGCGTACAGGCGGAATGTTCTCGCAGCAGGAATCGCGGCGGCGGTCGTGTCGTATATGTGCTATAATTTCTTTTGCTACCAGCAGGTGTTATGCACGCCGTTTGTATTCATCTGTATGGGGATCGGGGAGTATATATTGAGGGATAGAGCATAGGGACAAGGCTGGCGGTTGACAAAACACGGCAATGCGGCTAGAATGAATAAAAACGCAGCTGATTTCGGAGTCCGGAAAATAAATGGAACCGAAGAAGCTGCCATATCATCAGACGTGACGAAGAAGAGAATAGTACGGATGCAGAGCGTGCCAGAGAGAGAACCGGCGGTGGGAGGTTCTTACGGGAAACATTCGGAACCGGCCTCGGAGTCCTGCGTGAAGAGCGCAGCGTAACACCGGCGATAACGGTATGAGAAGAGAGCATATAAAAGTATGTTAATCAGGGTGGTACCGCCGAGATTTCGGTCCCTTACGGGGTGGAAATTTTGGCGGTTTTGTATTTTATGTAAGGAGGAAAAGAAAATGGCTGACAAGAAACTGGTAGAGGCGATCACTTCCATGGAAGACGATTTCGCGCAGTGGTACACCGATGTGGTGAAGAAGGCAGAACTTTTAGATTACACCAGCATTAAGGGGTGTATGGTATTTAAACCGTCGGGCTACGCGATCTGGGAGTTGATCCAGCAGCAGATGGACGCGATGTTTAAAGCGACGGGAGTGCAGAATGTATATCTGCCTATGTTTATTCCTGAGAGCCTTCTGAATAAGGAGAAGGATCATGTGGAAGGGTTTGCGCCGGAGGTGGCGTGGGTGACTCATGGCGGGCAGCAGCCCTTGCAGGAGCGGCTGTGTGTCAGACCTACTTCCGAGACGCTTTTCTGTGATTATTATAAAAATGTGGTACAGTCTTACCGTGATCTGCCCCAGTTATGCAATCAGTGGTGCTCTGTTGTGCGCTGGGAGAAGGAGACAAGACCATTCCTCCGCAGCCGTGAGTTTTTATGGCAGGAGGGGCACACGGCCCATGCCACGGCACAGGAAGCGGAGGAGAGGACGATCCAGATGCTCAATGTGTATGCGGATTTCTGTGAGCAGGTACTGGCGATTCCTGTGATCAAGGGACGCAAGACGGAGAAAGAGAAATTTGCAGGAGCCATAGCAACCTATACTATCGAAGCGCTGATGCATGACGGTAAGGCGTTACAGTCCGGAACCAGCCACAATTTCGGAGACGGTTTTGCCAAAGCTTTTGAGATTCAGTTTACGGATAAAGATAATACGTTAAAACATGTACATCAGACATCCTGGGGAACCACGACCCGTCTGATCGGTGCAGTTATCATGGTGCATGGCGATAACTCCGGGCTGGTACTGCCGCCCAGAATCGCGCCTGTGCAGATTATGATCATTCCTATTCAGCAGAAGAAGGAAGGGGTGCTGGATAAGGCATTTGAACTGAAAGACAGACTGAGCAATTTCCGTGTGAAAGTGGACGATGCGGACAAGAGCCCCGGCTGGAAGTTTTCCGAGCAGGAGATGCGAGGTATTCCGATCCGTGTGGAGATCGGGCCTAAGGATATCGAGGCAGGCAAGTGTGTGATCTGCCGCCGCGATACGCGGGAGAAGATCGAAGTTTCTCTGGACGAACTGGAAGTAAGAGCAGGAGAAATCCTTGACCAGATGCAGAAAGAGATGCTGGAACGGGCGAGAACACACAGAGACGCACACACATACGAAGCAAAGGATATGGACGAGTTCCGTAAGCTTTTTACAGAACAATCCGGTTTTGTCAAGGCTATGTGGTGCGGGGAACAGGACTGCGAGGATAAGATCAAGGAGGAGCTTGCCGTGACAAGCCGCTGTATGCCCTTTGAGCAGGAGAATATCAGTGATGTCTGCGTCTGCTGCGGAAAGCCTGCGAAGAAGATGGTTTACTGGGGCAGGGCATATTAAAAAAGACAGGGGAGGTTTATGCAATGAATGTACTGGTTATTAACTGTGGTTCTTCTTCGCTGAAGTATCAGTTGATCAACAGCGAATCTGAAGAAGTACTGGCAAAGGGTTTATGTGAGAGAATCGGAATCGACGGCAGCGCCATTGTGCATCAGCCGGCGGGCGGCGAGAAGGTGCGGACGGAAGCGCCTATGCCGGATCATACGGCGGCAGTGAAGCTTGTGATTGAGAAGCTGACGGATGCACAGGTGGGTGTGATTCAGTCTCTTGATGAGATCGATGCGGTGGGACACCGTATCGTACACGGCGGGGAGAAGTTTGCCACCTCTGTTGTGTTAAATGATGAGGTGCTGGCGGCGATCGAGCAGTGTAACGATCTGGCGCCGCTGCATAATCCGGCGAATCTGATCGGAATCAACTCCTGCAAGGAGATTATGCCGGACGTGCCGATGGTCGGCGTATTTGACACGGCGTTTCACCAGACTATGCCGAAGAAAGCATATCTGTACGGTCTGCCGTTATCCTATTACGAGAAGTATAAAGTGCGCCGCTACGGATTCCACGGCACGAGCCATGATTTCGTGTCGAAGCGTGCCGCAGAAATTCTGGGAAAAGATATCAGGGACTTGAAAATCATCGTATGTCATCTTGGCAACGGCGCTTCGGTGTCTGCCGTAAAATATGGAGAGTCTGTGGATACTTCCATGGGGCTGACGCCGTTGGAGGGACTGATCATGGGCACCCGCTCAGGGGATTTAGACCCGGCGATCATCACTTTTATTGCGGAAAAAGAAGGAATCAGCGCGGCGCAGGTGATTGATATCTGCAATAAGAAATCCGGTGTTCTGGGCTTGTCAGACGGTGTTTCCAGCGACTTCAGGGATCTGGCTGAGGCGAAGGCAAAGGGAAATGAGGCGGCGAAGACAGCGCTTGAGACATATGCTTACCGCGTAGCCAAATATATCGGTGCATATGCGGCGGCAATGAACGGCGTGGATGTGATCGTATTCACTGCAGGCGTGGGAGAAAACAATGCAGAGGTGCGGGCGCAGATCGGAGAATATCTCGGGTTCCTCGGGGCAAATATTGATGCGGAGAAGAATAAACTGCGCGGCGAAGAGGTGATCCTTTCTGATAAAGACGCTAAAGTGGCTGTGATGGTGGTTCCGACGAACGAAGAGCTTGCCATTGCGAGAGAGACTGTTCGTCTGGCGGACGCATAGAAAGCGGCACGGACGGAATGCAGGCGTTACAGCGCAGCAGAATGCCGGACTGTGACATGCAGAGAGCATAAAGGAGATGTCATATTATGGGCAGAGGCAGACCCAAAAAGAAGAAGGGCGTGGGAATGATCATATTCTTAAGCCTTGTGATCATAGTGTGTGTGGCTGTTATCATCGGGATCGTGCGCGATACATTCGCGGGCGGGATCAGGTCCATGGTGGCTGAGAAGGTAACCGAACAGGTTATGGAGCAGACATTCCGGAAGGCGCTGGAAAGCACGGGCGACCCGCAGGCAGCAGCCAAAGCGAAAGAAATTGTCGAGAACATGGATGAATCAGATAAGCAGGCTGCCACGGCGATGATCGAGAAGTATGCCGACAGCGATACGATATCCGATGTCATGGATATTGTAGGTGACGGCATTAACAGCGAGTCTATCGCGCAGGTGGAGGAATACCTGCAAAACAGCGTATCCGAAGAGGATATAGATAAGCTGCAGGATTTATACGAGAAATATAAAGATAAAATCAATTAAAGGCAGAGGGGAGACTCAGAATTTCGGGTCTCCCTTTTATAATATAAGAAATTGTCCTGCTTATTTGAGACTGCAAAGCGAATCTCACAAATAAAAGGTTGACAATCGTATACCTTTGGCATAATATAGACTCAAACAGGTAAACGGATGTATACCAAAATATGGCAATCGGCATGTATGATATGTAAAAGAAAGTGACGGGGATTTCGGAATGGCTGAGCCGGCGCAACGAACATACATCGCAGGAAAGGACGGACATTACATATGATCAGTTTATCAGACGGAGAATGGAAGATTATGAACCGGCTCTGGGAGCGTGAAGGAAGCACGATTACGGAGCTCACCGCAGCGCTGCAGGAGGAGACCGGCTGGGACAAGCATATTATCATTACGATGCTTAACCGCATGGAGAAGAAAGAAGCGGTCGCACACCGTAAGGACGGGCGGGCGAAAGTATTCTACCCGATCGTGCCGCGCGGCGAGGTGTCTATGCAGGAGACACGTGGATTTTTACAGAAAGTGTACAGAGGCAGTCTGGGCATGATGGTCAATGCCATGGTGGAGGATCAGGCATTATCACGGGAAGAAATCCAGGAGCTGTATGACATTCTGGAACAGGCGAAGCGAAGAAAATAGACAGTGCCTGGTCGTAAACGCGTCTGCCGTGGAATGATGAGCAGCTCATGACGGATGCCGGATATACGGGCAATAAGAAAGGTATGGTTATCACATGAAAGAAATAATGATTACGTCCTCGGTTTTAATACTATGCATTATGCTGATACGGATCGTTTTTAAGGGCAGGATCAGTGGAAGACTGCAGTATGCGCTGTGGCTTCTGGTGGCGCTCCGGCTGATCGTTCCGTCGTCAGCGCAAATTCATATGGCAATTGGTTCGATTGAGGAATTCCGGATTATGGATCTCGCGGAGGCGTTGGAAGAGAGGTTCGGTGATGTGACCGAGCAGCTGGAGAAGCCGGTGCAGTTTCACATGTCTCTTGACGGTCCGCTCGGAGAGCAGGCGTTGGCATTTATGCTTGGAGAGGAATTGAATCTGCCTTCTGAAGATGGTCCGACGAGCGTTTTTGTAGCAGGAAAGGTCGGAGGACTTATCTGGATGGATATTGTGCGCGACATTTGGATCGGCGGTATGATCGGTGTCGCTTGCTGGATGGTTATCACGAATATTATATTTACATGGAAGCTGCGCAAAGGGCGCAGGGAGTTTATGCTGCCGGAAGAACTGGCGTATCTGTGCGGCAGAAAAACACGGGAAGCGGATGACCGTAAGCATGGCGGCGGGCAGAAGATCAGACTGTATACCACGGAGTATCTGACTTCGTCCTGTCTGTACGGACTGCCCGGGCGGGAAGCAATCTATCTGACGCCGGATATTGCGGCGGATCAGAATAAGCTTCGGCATGTAGTCACCCATGAAATGTGCCATCGGAAACACGGCGACAGTTTCTGGTCGGTGCTTCGCAGTGTCCTGGTATGTGTTTATTGGATGAATCCGCTTGTGTGGGCGGCGGCGGTTTTATCGAAGCGGGATTGCGAACTTGCCTGCGACGAGGCGGCGCTTCTGATTCTGGGAGAGGAAGAGCGGATTTCTTACGGGGAGACGCTTCTGTCTATTATTACAGGTAAAAACAGGCTGTCCGATATCGCGTGCACGGCGACAACGATGCATGGAAGCGGCAGAAGTATTAAGGAACGGATCAGATTCATTGCCGAGAAACCGAAAGTACTGGGTGCGGCTGTCGTGGCGGCGCTTGTGTTAATCTTGGCCGTATCGGTGCTGGTATTTACGAAACAGCCTTTGTTTGCCGGACAGACATGGGAAGGAGAAATTGTCCTCACGGCAGGAGATATGCAGGTCAGGCTGCCCGAAACGATTGCAGGAATCAGCAGTTATGATATGACGGAAGACGACGGGGAGATCATTATTTATCAGATGTCATCCGGCAGGGAGGCGGGCCGGTTCTGTGCGCTTTCCTACGAAGAGGCGGAGGCATTGACGAACGAGGGCAGGAAGATCGTTCCGGCCGGAAATTACTGGGCGGGCGGTACGCCGGGTACGGACATCAGTGACGATACGACATATCTCATAGACGATGACAGCGGCAGTACCGCGGATGCTGCGGAGGAAAAGAGAGATTATCTTCCGAATGAACAGATTACAGTATCGGATCTGCAGCCTGATCCGGATTCTGCGACAGCGCATAATTATACGCCGGCGCAGAGTCGTACAGAGGGAATGATTGCCTATGAGGATGTTTTTATTCCGGAGGGAACGGAGCCTGCGGACGGTGTGCCGGGTATAGACAGCAATGATGATACCACCTATATATATGAAGATACCGGCAGTAAGCCGCAGATAGCAGAAGAATCAAGAGTCTACCTTCCTGACGAACAGATTACGGAAGGGGCAGTGGATTATCTGCCGAATGAGCAGATTGCGGAAGAATCAGGAAGCTATCTGCCCATGGAAGAGATGAGAGAGGTTCCTGTCTATGACAGTGATTCCGTGACACGGCATAGCTATTCGCCGGCGGAGACTTTGTCCGGTCCATACTATGTGTATGTAAAGGCGGATTATGCCGATGTAAAAGCGAGATATCTGGGTGAGATGGAATACATCAATCATGAACTGGAGGCAGCGGCGGGACACGCGATTGTGACCAGCATGAATCAGAAGATCCGGGAAGATATGTTTGCGGCACTGTCTGAGAACAAAACAGAGTATCTGGGAGATGCATCGAAGGTCAGCGCGCTTGTCAATGCGCTGCCACGACCTGAAGGACTTGTCTATCGGGGGATTATGCTTCACACGCTGGAGACAGAGCCGGAGACCGCCCTGTCATTGGAAATCAGGTATGCGCTGCCGGTACCGGATATGACGGATACGGATGCCGATATTCTGTTTTTCAATGCTGCTATGCTTTTTGCCACAATCAGGAATATGGACGAGTGTCATTTTGTCTTGATGCAGGATGATGGCATGCCGCAGGATGGCGCCGGCGGCCCGGCAGAGGTAACGGCGGCAGAGAAGCAGGAGGAGGCGTATGAGAAAGTGACTTATAACAGAGCCGGTCTGCAGACAATACTCGGGACGGTATTATGGTCGGATGAAGCAGCAGAAAGCACAGAAGCGTACGTGCAGTGGCTGGGGGACTTATATGCCGGTATTGTGAAACATCTGGGACAGTAAGGTCTTGGATGCAATGGCTGCGGATCTTTATAAGGACTGCCAGACCATTTTTTTCATAAAAAATTAAGATTTATGAAACTTTTTCTTAACTTGTCAGCTCTAATATAGAAAAGGGAGTGTATTAGCCAGAATAGTACACGTGGATTGTGTAATTGGAAAATATGCAGCAGACAATCGAACTTGTTCGATGCATGCACAAAAGAGGGGAAGACGAGTGGGACAGGCACAGAAGAAGAGGCAGCAGAATGTCCGGCATCAAGAGGTAGAGCTGGAATTGTGGGAACTGGATGCGGATGAAGACAGAGACTGCGCAGGCAGCGTACGGAGGAACAACAGAGGGCGGACCGGCAGCGAAGCTTCCACGAATAGAAGAGATCGTGCACGGAGCCGGAGCGGCTATGCGGGGAAGCGGCCGGCAGGCAGCAGAAGCGGATACGCGGGGAAACGGCCGGCGGGAGGCAGAAGCGGATATGCGGGAGGGCGGCCGGCGGGAAGCGGAAGCAGTCAGACGGGACGGCGGAGCCCGCAGCGTGAATTACAGATACAGGACATCCGGCGGTACCAGGACGTCAGAGCGGGGGAGGGCGCGAGAAATATCTACAGGGGCAGCGCCCGGCCGGTGCAGTCGATCAGGAGACGCAGAGCTAAGAGAAGGAAAGCCTATGTCGTACGAACGATGGCGGTTTTACTTGCCGTATCATGTCTGGTTTTGATTTACCTTATGACAGGGGAAATATATCGCTTTACGCATGACCGCGGTCACAAGGGCATCCTGCAGATCATGTCGGAGAAGGCGGTTGATCCGGACAGTAAGGTTGCGCCGCCCGAGATCATAGAGGATCTTCTGGAGGTTAACGACTATTCAAGACCGGGAACGCGGATTAAGAGTGTGAAAAATGTTTTCGTGCATTATACGGCGAATCCCGGCACGTCGGCGGCGAACAACAGGAGCTATTTCGCTAATCTGCCGCTGACGAAGGAGCGTTCGGCGAGCGCGCACCTGATCATCGGCTATGACGGGGAACTGATCCAGTGTATTCCTTTTGACGAGCAGGCGTATGCGGTCAGGACGAGGAATGAGGATTCCATATCTATCGAGTGCTGCTATCTGTCAGAGGACGGTGCCTTCACGCAGGAGACTTATGACACGCTGATACATACGCTGGCATGGCTGATTGACAAATATGATTTATCTGCAGAAGATATTCTGCGTCATTACGACTGCGGCGGCAAGAAGTGCCCGCTTTATTATGTGGAGCATGAGGACGCATGGGACCGGCTGCTGGAGGATGTGGCGGTGTATAAGGACGGCAGTAAACAGGCGGATGCCAGGTAAATAAGCATTTACAGGTCTATGGCAGCAGTTTTAAGCATAATGGTCTTATATTGAAACGGAGAAGGGATTTCCTTCTCCGATTTTATTATTTAAAGGCATGGCAAGAATGAATAATTAATGCTATAATACAAATAACAATTAGATTTACTTGATTGGCACTACAGGAAGGCGGTGAAGCAGGCATGGAAGATAGAAAAGAGAAGATCATATTAGAGCAGACCGGAGACATGTCACACAGGAAACATATCCTGATTATAGATGATGATCCGAACATGTTAAAAATTCTGCGTTATTATTTACAGGATACGTATAAAGTGACGGTAGTCAATTCCGGTAAGGTGGCGGTTGATTTTTTGCTGAAGTATACGCCGGATCTGATTCTTCTGGATTATATGATGCCTATGTTTAACGGTGCCGCCGTCCTCAAGATCATCAAGAGCAGAGAGGCGACAAAAGATATTCCGGTCTTTTTCCTGACAGGACAGACAGACAGAGACACTGTCATGGAGTGCCTTTCCCTGAAACCGGCAGGTTATATTGTTAAGCCTGTGGCGAAGGAGGCGCTGCTTGCCAAGATGGCGGAAGCGTTTGCGAAGTAGGAAACGTAAAGAGGAATTGCTATGTGGGGAATTGAGAAGGACAAGGTCCCGAAGTATCTGTTTGGAGCTTTTTGTCTTTATTTAGTGTACTTTATATTTATCATACTATACCTTGGTCTGGGCAATCAGTGGATCGTCGTACCTGCCGTGAGCTTATGCTTAAGTCTTTTGATTTTGAAAGCCGGCGGCGGCAGGATAGAAGTTCAGGCATACACGGTCTCGATATTTGCCTGCCTTAATATTTTTGCATATGGTGTGATACTTGAGGAGTTCACAGAGGTTTTCACGGTTTTCTGCGGAGCTGTCTGTCTGGTCTCCTTTTATCATATTCTGAAAGCCAATTATCTTATGCTGGGGCTGAGTACAGGTTTTGTCCTCTATGAACTGGTATTTGAGGGAGAATGGCTGATGTATCTGTCCAATGACAGCGCCGTTGCGGTCACAAGCCGTATTTTCAGTGTGTATCTGGTGCAGATTCTGCTGATCCTGTTGATCAGGCGGCAGCAGGAGACACAGAGGCTGGTAGAGCAGAAAGCAAGGGAAGCGGAGACCGCGGCACAGGCGAAGGAAGATTTTCTGGCGAATATGAGCCATGAGATCAGAACACCGATGAACGCGATCACGGGGATGGTGGAACTGGCGCTGCGCAACGATGCGCTGCCGGATCAGGAGAAGGAGTATCTGTATAATATACGGGCGGCAGGAGAAGATTTGCTGTCCATTATCGACGATATTCTGGATATCACGAAGATAGATTCCGGTAATCTTGAGATTACGGAAGAAGAGTATGAGATTACGTCCATTGTGCATGATGTGGTGAGCGTGATACAGGTTATGCTGGGTGACAAACCGGTGGTGCTGCTGGTAGACGTGAGTCCGGATATTCCTGCCCGCCTGAAGGGGGACGGCATACGCATTAAGCAGATTATATTGAATCTGCTCAGCAATGCAGTGAAATATACCGAGCGGGGAACGATCCGGTTACAGGTGGAGGCGGTTCCCGTTGACGGAGAGTGCGGCAGGACCGATCTGAAGGTCAGCGTGACGGACACAGGCATCGGTATTTCCGCGGAACAGCTTGAGGATTTGTTTTCGAAATTCAAGCAGGCGGACAGCGGCGTGAACCGGGCAAAAGGCGGAAGCGGCTTAGGACTTGCAATCTCCAAGCGGCTGATCGAACTTATGCAGGGCACGCTTCACGCGCAGAGCGAGCCGGGCAAGGGATCGGAGTTTGCATTTACGGTCAGACAACAAGTTGTGGATGAAAGGCCGTGCATTGAAACTGATCCGCAGATGGTGCTGCAGCCTGCGCCGAAACAGGAAGAGATTGCCGTACATAGAGAGCAGCGCAAGAAAGAGGGACGCCAGACAACCTTTACGGCGCCGACTGTCAGAATACTGCTCGTGGATGATAATAAGGTTAATCTGAAGGTGGCGGAGGGTCTCCTGCGCCCTTATAAGATGTGTATTGAAATGGCATACAGCGGCCGGCAGGCAATAGAGATGGTGCAATCCCGGGTTTATGATCTGGTGTTTATGGATCATATGATGCCGGAGATGGATGGCGTGGAAACTACCCGGAGTATCCGGTCCATGGAGGATGAGCGATTTCGTGTCATGCCGATTATAGCGCTGTCAGCCAATGCTGTGCGCGGGGCGCGGGAGATGTTCCTGGAGGCGGGAATGAATGATTTTGTGGCCAAGCCCATCGAGATGCGCATCATGGACAGGACACTGCGCAGGTGGCTGCCCGCCGATAAGGTGATCTCAAATAAAAACGCGACAGAGGCGGCGCGTCGGGAGGAATACGGGAATGATATGAAGACCAACCCGATGCTGTGGCAGATGGACGGCATTGACGTGGCTGTCGGTATGAACTATTCCGGCGGGGATGCCGGTCTGTACAGAGAAGTGCTGTCTGACTATATGGATACGATAGAGGAGAAGGCGGATCTCATAGAGAGAGCGGTCGAAGATGGAGATCTTGAGACATACACGATCGAGGTACATTCTCTTAAGAGTACGTCCAAAGCCATAGGGGCGATGGAGCTGTCGTCGTTTGCCAAAGATCTTGAGGAGAGCGGCAAGAATCAGGAGTGGGGGACGATTATTGCAAGGACACCGGCTTTACTGCGTTTATACAGGGAACTGTATGATGTTATTATGCCGTATCATACGGCCGCGGAGGAGGAAGAGCAGCAGAAAGAGGCTCTGGATGACAGCGGACTTGAACAGCTTCTGGGGCAGCTTCTGGACAGTGTGAATATGTTCGATTCTATTCGCGGGGAAGAGATCATAGACGAACTATCGGGCTGTGTTTATGCGGATAACTGGGACGAATATCTGCATGCGGTATCGGAAGCGATGGGACGCTTTGATTATGATGAATGTAAAAAACAGGTTATGCTGTGGCGGGATGCGCTGAAGGCAAAGCTGCAGGAGGCGGCGGATTAGTATATGGAGAAAGCATATAAATTGGAGTTTGCCGGGGAACAGACAGGCAGCCTGTATGTGAATTGCTGCGGGCTCTCCAAGACGGAGGGGCTGCACAGTTTCGGTCCGGCATTAAAACCGCACTATCTGGTACACTATATATTGAGCGGTAAAGGCAGGTTTTTGATCGGTGGTAAGGAGTATCCGCTGGAGGCGGGCTGCGGTTTTCTGATTACGCCGGACGAGCTGGCGTTCTATCAGGCGGATGAGAGCGATCCGTGGACTTACGTGTGGGTGGGCTTTAGCGGCACACTGGCCGGAGAATATATTGAGCATATCGGGCTGTCTGTCAGACAGCCCGTTTTCAGATCGGATGCATCGCAGGAGTTGTACCGGATCGTGAAAGATATGATGGAACATAATACATTCGGGTTATCCAACGATCTGCGCCGCAACGGGCAGCTCAGTATTTTCCTTTCGATTATAGCCGAGAGAACAAGACCGGAGGAGAAGAGCGAGGCGGACCGGGCTAACACGTATGTGCGCAAGGCGGTTTCCTTTATACAGAGCAATTATTGTAACCCGATCAAGGTGACGGATGTTGCGGACTATGTCTGCATCAACAGGAGTTATCTGTATACACTTTTCAGAAATTCTACGGGTATGTCGCCGCAGCAGTTTCTGACAACATTTCGCATTACGAAAGCGGCGGAACTGCTGGCGGTTACGGAACTGCCGATCGAGAGTATTGCGCTTTCCTGCGGATATCATGATCCGCTTGTATTTACCAAGGCTTTTAAACAGATGAAAAAGATGTCTCCTACAGGGTACCGAAAAGAGATGCACAAAGGCGGGACACGGCGCAATAAGGAATACCTGAAGCAGGTGGAGGATTTTATCAATCAGATCAACAGTCTATAACATTTTGACAGATTTATTTAACAAAGAGATATTTTAAACAACCCTGATATTTTATATTATAGAAGCAGATAAAAACGGAAGAACAACCGTGTGCGCATAAATAGAGGAACGGAAAGAATACGCATACGGGATTTTTAACAAAAAGGTAAACGTATTATGCGGTGCAAACGACGGCGCATGAAGGAGAGACTGCAACGGCAGAACAGTCTCGGGGGAACATGAAAAGGGAAGGAGAACGGGTATGAAAGAAATGGTACTGAAAAAGTTTGAGGAGCTGTACGGGGATGTGCAGGGTGTGAACGTGTATTTCGCACCGGGACGCGTGAACCTGATCGGCGAGCATACGGATTATAACGGGGGGCATGTCTTTCCCTGTGCGCTTACGATCGGCACGTACGCGGCAGCCAGAAAGAGAGCGGACAGAAAGCTGAACTTTTACTCTATGAATTTCGAGGAGCTTGGCGTAATAGAGAGCAGTCTGGATGACCTGACACCCTCCCAGGCGGCGGGATGGACGAACTATCCGAAGGGCGTTATGTGGGCTTTTGCAGAGAGAGGCATGACGATGGACTGTGGACTGGATATTGTGTTAAACGGCAATATTCCGAACGGCTCCGGCTTGTCTTCTTCGGCCTCGCTGGAAGTGCTTACCGGTTATATGCTGAAAGATCTGTATGGATTTGATGTGACGAATATTGATCTGGCGAAGATCGGACAGTATTCCGAGAACAATTTTAACGGTATGAATTGCGGTATTATGGATCAGTTTGCCTCCGCTATGGGTAAGAAGGATAACGCCATTTTCCTGGATACGGCCGATTTGTCTTACGAATACGCGCCTCTTGTTCTGGACGGCGCCAAGATCGTGGTGACTAACAGCAATGTCAAGCATTCGCTTGTCAATTCAGCCTATAATGAGAGAAGAAGTGAGTGTGAGAAGGCACTGGAAGAGCTGCAGACGGTGATTGACATCAAGGGTCTGGGCGATCTGACTGAAGACCAGTATGAAACGCATAAATCCGCCATTAAAGACGAGGTACGCGTGAGAAGGGCAAAACATGCGGTATATGAGAACCAGAGAACGATCCGTGCGGTGGAAGCACTCAGGAAGAACGACCTGAAGTTGTTCGGGGAATTGATGAACGCCTCTCATGTATCACTGCGGGATGATTATGAGGTGTCCTGCGCGGAGATTGATGTGCTGGTGGAAGAGGCATGGAAGATCGACGGGGTGATCGGCTCGAGAATCACCGGCGGCGGATTCGGGGGCTGTACCGTCAGCATCGTGCGTGATGAAACGGTAGATATTTTTAAGGAAAAGGTTGGTGCGGCATATCAGGAGCGTGTCGGTAAGACAGCGGATTTCTATGTGGTAGAGATCGGCGACGGACCGGGCAGAATCCGGTAACATTAAGTGCTTCGGGGCACAGAGAACGCTGCCTGTAAATAGATAAATGTTCTGGAGAATTCATGTAATAAAACGGCGGACGGGAGGAAGAAGAGATCATGATACAGCAGAATATCAGGAAACTGGTGAAATACGGATTACAGACCGGACTGATCACAGAAGCAGATAGAATATATACGACGAACAGATTACTGGAGCTTTTTCATCTGGATGAGTTCGAGGAGGATGACGTAGAAGTCTCCATGAGTGAGGACGAACTGGAGGAAGTGCTCGGTGCCATGATGGATTATGCCTGCGAGCAGGGCATTATGACGGAGAACAGCATCGTATACCGGGATCTGTTCGATACGAAGATCATGAGTGTGCTGGTACCCAGACCGAGCGAAGTGATTGCTGCGTTTGAGGCAAAATATCGGAAGGACCCGAAGGAAGCAACAGATTATTTCTATAAACTCAGTCAGGATACGGACTATATCAGAAGATACCGCATCAGGAAAGACCAGAAATGGATTGCATCGACGAAATACGGCGATCTGGACATCACGATCAACCTGTCTAAGCCGGAGAAGGACCCGAAGGCGATTGCCGCGGCCAAGAACGCGAAACAGAGCGGTTATCCGAAATGCCTGTTGTGCATCGAGAACGAGGGGTATGCGGGCCGCGTGAATCATCCCGCAAGACAGAATCACAGAATCATTCCGGTGACGATCAACGGGAGCAGATGGGGATTCCAGTATTCTCCCTACGTATACTATAATGAGCACTGCATCGTATTTAACTCTAAGCATATTCCGATGAAGATTGAGCACGATACGTTCTGCAAGCTGTTTGATTTCGTAAAGCAGTTTCCGCATTATTTTGTCGGTTCCAATGCGGACCTGCCGATTGTGGGAGGATCGATTTTAAGCCATGATCACTTCCAGGGCGGACATTACGAGTTCGCCATGGCAAGAGCCGCTGTGGAGAGAACGTTTACCGTGAAAGGATACGAGGATGTAGAGACCGGTATTGTGAACTGGCCGATGTCAGTGATTCGTATCGCGTCACAGGATACCGACAGGCTGATCGCCCTGGCAGATGTGATTCTGGCAGCGTGGAGGGGCTATACGGACGAGTCCGTTTTCTTGTATGCCGAGACAGACGGCGAGCCGCATAATACGATTACCCCGATTGCCAGAAAGAGGGACGGCAAATTTGAATTAGATCTGGTGCTGCGCAATAATATTACGACGCAGGAACATCCGCTGGGTGTGTACCATCCGCATGCGAAACTGCATCATATTAAGAAGGAAAACATCGGACTGATTGAGGTGATGGGACTGGCGGTGCTGCCCGCCAGATTGAAGGATGAGATGGAGCAGCTGGCGCAGGCGATTCTCTCCGGAGCGGATATTCGTAAGGATGAAGTACTCGAGAAGCACGCCGACTGGGTGGAGGAGTTTCTTCCGAAATACCAGGACATTCAGCAGGACAATGTGATGGATATTCTGCATAAGGAGATCGGAGATGTGTTTATGCAGGTGCTGGAAGATGCAGGCGTATATAAGAGAACTGCAGAAGGCCAGGCTGCATTTGACAGATTTGTGCATAGTTTGAACAGTTAGGCTGCGGTAAGAGCGAAAGCCGGCGGCAGTTAATCGTTATACCGAAGTTAAGACGGGTCGGAAGACATAAGAAATGGGCGGAATCGTGAGATTCCGCCTTAAGACACGACTGCGTAAAGCAGTGTGAAGATCAGAAGTGACAGAGTTGGTGGTGTTGCGTTTATAGGGATGATCTGTCATTCTGTTAGAAATGCAATATTAATATAAATCCGACAGAGATATTAGGTACATAAGCCTGCGGGAATTACATACGACATTTTTAAAAAATATCTTACAAATTACGATCGTCCAGTATGCTGCAAAGAAAGTTGTAGCAGTTTTTCTGCTGGTGTGGAGTCAACTTTTGGTACAGGGAGATCAGATGTTGATACTTCTTAAGAAGATGCATGTTGTCTGCCAATAACGAATCTGCACTCAGACGTTCCTCAGAAAGATACAGGACATAGTCCGTAGAGACTTGAAAAAAACGTGAAGCACTGATCACAAGCATGGCGTCCGGCGTAGATAGGCCGCATTCCAGTTTGCTCAGCGTTGTCTGATTGATACCCAGATAGTTTGCGAGGGCCTGCTGTGATAAATTTTTTTCCATTCGTAATTCTTTAATTCTTGTTTTCATTTGCACATCCTTTTTGTTATTTTAGGCTATTTTTTCGAGAAAAAAATTCCAATTTTTAATAAGGATATTCCGTGCGGCATATTTTATTAGATTATTCATAGAAAAAGTGGTATGATAGACAAAAAAATACAATATGTTGTATAAAGATATATGAGAAAAGCAACATATTGATGATTATGAGAAACGTTTAATCAAGATATTCAATACGCTAAATAATTAACGGATACTAAACTCGGGGTGGCTGACCCGGTGAAGTTATTCGCGTATTTGTACTGTGACGCGGGAGTGTGTTATGAAAAAACGGCAGAGACCGGGTAAAATATGTTATACTTGTCAAAGTAATATGCCGGAAAGGTCTTAAGTCTTCTGGCAGGGGTTATCGCGGATCAGACTGAAAAATACATTTTCACACGCAAACTTGTGCCTGCGGTTCAAATTCGCAGGTTTTGGAAAGGCATGGACATTAAAATGACGGATTCATATGTATGCATTGATCTGGAGACTACCGGATTAAATCCCAAAACGGATAAGATTATTGAGATCGGTGCAGTCAGGGTGGCAAAACATGTGATCGTGGAGGAATGGGATACATTTGTGAATCCCGGCAGACCGTTAGACGAACGCATCATTGCGCTTACGGGAATCCATGACGAACAGCTTGCAGAGGCGCCGGCAATAGAGCAGGTGCTTCCGGAACTTTTGCAGATGACCAAAGACCAGATACTTTTGGGGCACAGTGTAACATTTGATTATTCTTTTATCAAAAGGGCGGCAGTCGGCCAGAAGATGTCTTTCGAGAGGGAGGGTATCGATACGCTTAAGATTGCCCGCAAATACCTGCCGGATCTGGAGAGCCGCAGCCTGGGATACCTGTGCGGATATTACGGTATTCAGCACAGTGCGCACAGGGCACTGCATGACGCACGGGCTACGGCGGCACTGTACCGGAAACTTACAGAGTCCTTCTATGATCAGGAGGAAGCGGAGGGAGATAAGAGTCTGTTTCGCCCGAAAAGACTGCGGCATAACGTGAAACGGGACACGCCTGCCACGAAAGCGCAGAAAGAGCAGTTATATAAATTGGCAGACAGGCATAAACTGATAATAGAGTATGATATAGAGAAGCTGACCCGCAGCGAGGCTAGTCGGCGGATTGACCGGATTCTTGCAGAATACGGACGATAGTCTTCTGCATGGCGGAATTTAATGTCTCGGCGATCGGGTACAGCCGGTTGATTTTATCCGGCGTGTGCTGCTCCTGATAGATCTGACAGAGCAGACGGTATGTGGAGCTGACATCTGTACCGGTAGAGACGGAGAACTCCAGCATGTGACAAGCCTCGTCAATATGACCGGCATCATAGAGAAGCTGCGCCCACTGTTGCAGTGTGCGGACCAGAAGCGTATAGTTCTGGTCGTAACGGATCAGAAGGTCGAGGTTAGGAGCGCCGTAACGCAGTTTGAGCTCCGTATTGCTAAGTCCCGTGAAATTGACGACGGGAAGTTCGCTTAAGGAGAGGATAATCTGCTTATAGTCGTCCACTTTCGGGACATCCTCCAGAAGCGTCATTGGAAATTCGTCTACAGGGATTGTAATATAAGCCAGGTCGTCGAGTGGTTTGCGCCGTGTACTGTTAGCCGCGAGTTCTCTCTTCCAGAAGTCTTCCCGTGAGTTAGAGTCGGTATTCCGGTGTGCTTTCAGGTAGAAGAAGATTACGGCGGAAAATATGAGAACGCTTGCATTAATGATGAAATTCATATATAATATCCTTTCAGAAAGTGGGAGGAATCATCTATGTTCAACAGAAAACAAAGGAAGATTATATCTTCTATTATCATAATAATTGTCGTGCTGGCGATGATTATTCCGATGATATTTGCTGCGGTATAACCCGGGTCTGTCTATTTGAAATCAGCGCGGGTTTGCGGCACAAATTTACTTTTATTATTGTACCATTTATTTTGCATTTGAGCAATTTCACATGCGAGAAAGGTTTGGATATTTTATGAAAAAACTGTTTATGGCGGCTCTGCTGCTGGCGGCAGGGATGACAGCGGTCACGCTGCCGGTCAACGCCAAAGAAGATAAAATTGAAGCGGGAATCTACGCCGAGGACATGGACCTGTCGGGTCTGACGGTACAGGAAGCCAAAGACCGTATAGAGGCGTATGTAGAATCTTTCGGCGAGGCTCAGATCACGCTGAATGCAGTCGAGGGCGGTACGATCGTTACGACGGCTTCCGAACTGGGGCTTAAGTGGGGTAATGAAGCGATTCTTGAGGAAGCGGCTAATTTCGGCAGAGACGGTGATATCCTGCGGTGTTATAAGGAACTGAGGGATCTGCAGTATCAGAATAAAGTATATGCGGTAAAATTTGATTTTGATAAAAGCAAGATCAGGACGCTGATCGAAGAGAATGCGGCGCAGTATGACCGGGAAGCGGTCAATGCGACTTTGACCAAAACGGAGGAAGGTTTCGATATCACGGAGGGACAGTCCGGCGTCGCGGTAGATACGGCGGCATCCGTGGAGGCGGTGTATGATTATCTCACAGGCGAATGGAACGGTGCAGGCTGCGAGATAGATCTTGTGGTTACCGTGGAAGAGCCAAAAGGAAATGCCGAGGATCTTGTCAGGGTGAAAGATGTGCTCGGAACTTTTACGACTAGCTACTCCACTTCCGGCGGGCCGAGAAGCGCCAATGTTGCAAACGGGTGCAACCTGATCAACGGTATGACTATGTATCCGGGGGATGAATTTTCCGCGTATGAGGTAGTATCGCCTTTTACTGAGGAAAACGGTTACTACATGGCGGGTTCTTATCTGAACGGACAGGTAGTGGACAGCCTGGGCGGTGGTATCTGTCAGGTGACGACGACGCTGTACAATGCCGTATTGTTGTCGGAGCTCGAAGTTGTGGAGCGCTATAACCACTCTATGATCGTTACTTATGTGGACCCTTCCGCGGATGCGGCGATTGCGGAGTCTTCCGGTAAAGATTTTAAATTTAAGAATAATCTGGAATATCCGATCTATATAGAAGGTGTTACCACGCCGGATAAGCAGATCACGTTTACGATCTACGGTGTGGAAACGAGGGACAGCGGGCGTGAAGTCAGCTATGAGAGTGTTGTTCTGGAACGGACTGTGCCGGATACGGAGGTAATTTACGCAGACGAATCTCTTCCGGTAGGATATTGCGTTGTGCAGTCCGCGCACGTGGGTTATAAGGCACAGCTGTGGAAAGTGGTGCGTGAGAATGGCGTAGAAGTCAGCAGAGAGCAGATCAACAGCAGCACTTATATGAAAGCACCCAGAAGCGCGACGGTGGGTGTTGCATCTCCTGATGAAGGGGCGCGTAACGCGATTATGGCGGCAATAGCGACAAACAGCGTGGATGAAGTAAAAGCGGTGGCAGGCGCTTACAAGGCAGCGGCAGATGCGGCAGCGGCACAGGCGGCGGCGGATGCGGCAGCCCAGAATCCTCAAACACAGGAAGCACCGCCGGTACAGGAAACACCGCCGGCACAGTAGGGCGGATGTAACAGTTGACCAGATACTGTTTTGCCCGGAACAATTACAGGCAGATGTTGGACACGGAGTCATGAGAAGAGGAAAGATATCGGAGAGTGTGTTGAAGCGCTCCGTACTAAAAAGGATTAAAACACATAGAGAAGAAGTGATAAATGGCGCAGGTGTAGGGACAGACTGCGCCGTTTTATCGTTGCAGGACGGTTATGAAATGGTTCTTGCGACGGCGCCCGTGTCAGCGCCAGCCGGAGAGCTTAGTATGTATGCCGTATCCATGGCACTCAATAATGTAGCGGCGGCGGGAGCAGAGCCGGTCGGCGTGCTGCTTGCGGTACTTCTGCCGGAGGGGGTGCCGGAAAGTGATCTGCAGAAGATCATGGAGCAGGCGGAAAGCGTGTGCGGTGTCTGCGGGGCAGAAATCATGGGCGGACATACGGAGGTAACCGCGGCAGTGTGCGAGCCGGTCATGAGCGTGACCGGCGTGGGAAAGCGGTGTGCCGGGCAGGCGGAGCTGATGCCCGGGGTTGGGGCCGGTCAGGATGTGGTGATCAGTAAATGGATCGGTCTGGAGGGAACGATAAGACTGGCGAGAGCGCGTAGAGAGGAACTGTGTACGCGGTACCCGGCGCGCATGATCGAGGAAGCTGCCGCATTAGACCGGTACCTGTCCGTCATACCGGAGGCCGCCACCGCCGTGAAGTCCGGCGTTTGCGGTATGCATGATGTTTCCAGAGGCGGGATATTCGGCGCATTATGGGAACTGGCACAGAGGGCAGGCGTTGGACTGGAAATCGATTTGAAGAAGATACCTGTGAAGCAGGAGACGATAGAGATCTGTGAGTTTTACGGGCTGAATTCCTATGAACTCCTGTCGGGAGGCTGCCTGATCATGACGGCCCGGGACGGCGCCGCACTTGTGGCAGCGCTGGCGCGGGAGGATATTCCGGCGGTGGTCGTGGGAAGAACGACGGACGGCAATGACCGCATTCTCTATAATGAGGAGGAGAAACGTTATCTGGATAAACCGAAGGAGGATCAGATCTATCAGGTATAACTGTAGAATAAGCCTGTAAATTCTTGAGCGGGACGAAAGGCAGAGGAAAGCGCGGGCGAAATCAGAATGCAGGGTTTTATATTTTAAAATGATGAAAGAGGAGGAAATGATCAGAATGAGAGAAGAATTATTAGCGATCGTAGAGAGGAACAGCCGCATTGATCTAAAAGAACTGGCGGTTATACTGGGTGTGGAGGAAATTGATGTTGTCAATGAGTTGGCGGCACTGGAAGCAGAAGGTATCATCTGCGGGTACCACACGATGATCAACTGGGAGAAGACTTCCATCGAGAAGGTTTCCGCATTGATCGAGGTGCGTGTGACGCCCCAGCGCGGACAGGGATTTGACAATATTGCCGAGCGGATCTATAAATATCCGGAAGTGACATCCGTGTATCTGATTTCCGGCGGCTATGATCTGCTGGTTACACTGGAGGGTAAATCCCTGAAAGAGATCTCGGGCTTCGTGTCCGATAAGCTATCCACGCTGGATTCTGTCTTAAGTACGGCAACGCATTTTATCCTGAAGAAATATAAGGATCATGGCACGATTCTGGCTAAAAAATATGAGGATACAAGAGAGAAGGTGACACCGTGAGAAATATGTTATCAGATAAAGTAACAGCTTTAAAACCCTCCGGTATCCGGAAGTTTTTTGACATCGTGAGTGAGATGGACGATGCCATCTCTCTGGGTGTGGGTGAACCGGATTTTGATACGCCGTGGCATATCAGAGATGAGGGAATTTATTCTCTGGAAAAGGGCCGTACCTTCTACACCTCCAATGCGGGATTAAAAGAACTGAAAGAGGAAATCTGTCATTATACCAGGAGAAAACAGGGCGTTACATATGACCCGGCGCATGAAGTGCTGGTCACGGTGGGCGGTTCCGAGGCGATTGATATCGGTCTGCGGGCGGTAGTCAATCCCGGCGACGAGGTGCTCATCCCACAGCCCAGTTTCGTCTCCTATGAGCCTTGTGCGATCATGGCGGGCGGCGTGCCTGTTATCATCGAGTTGAAAGCGGAGAATGAGTTCAGGCTGACAGCGCAGGAACTGGAGAACGCCATCACGGATAAGACGAAGATTCTGGTGCTTCCTTTCCCGAACAACCCGACCGGCGCTATTATGGAGCGGGATGATCTGGAGGCTATCGCAGAGGTAATCAGAAAACATGACATACTTGTCATGTCAGACGAGATCTATGCGGAACTGACATACAAAGAAAAACATGTATCCATTATAGAGATCGAGGGGATGCGGGAGCGGACGATCCTGATCAATGGTTTCTCCAAAGCCTTTGCCATGACCGGATGGAGACTCGGCTATGCCTGCGGGCCCAGGGAGATCATTGAGCAGATGTTAAAGCTCCACCAGTTCGCAATTATGTGCGCGCCGACCACAAGCCAGTATGCTGCGGTGGAAGCGCTCCGGAACGGAGACGGGGATGTACAGGAAATGCGCACTGCTTATAACCAGAGAAGGCGGTATCTGATGAATGCTTTCCGGGAGATGAAGCTGGAGTGCTTCGAACCTTTCGGCGCTTTCTATGTGTTCCCGTGTATCAAGGAGTTCGGGATGACCAGTGAGGATTTTGCGAACAGATTCCTGATGGAAGAGAAGGTGGCTGTGGTACCGGGTACGGCATTCGGCGACTGTGGAGAAGGATATCTGCGGATCTCCTATGCCTATTCGCTGGAGAACCTGAAACTGGCGATCGGGAAGCTGGCGAAGTTTGTAGAAAAACTGCGAAAAGAGACACGATAGCTATGCACATTATACTGCATCAGCCGGAGATTCCGGCAAATACGGGAAATATCGGCCGTACCTGTGTTGCCACAGGTACGAGCCTGCATTTGATTGAACCGCTTGGTTTTCGGCTGGATGAGAAATCCGTTAAACGGTCCGGCATGGATTACTGGGAGCACTTGGATGTAACCAGATATATGAACTATCAGGAATTTCAGGACAGGCACGCCGGTGCGAAAATCTGGATGGCAACCACAAAAGCGAAACGCCTCTATACGGAGGCGGTTTTCGGACCGGATGATTATATTATGTTCGGCAAGGAAAGCGGCGGGATACCCGAAGAAATCCTGGTAGAAAATGAAGAGACCTGTATCCGCATTCCGATGATGGATCAGATCAGGTCTCTGAATTTGTCTAATTCCGTGGCGATCGTACTGTATGAAGCGCTTCGCCAGAATGGTTTTAACGGTATGCAGACCGAAGGGGAACTGCACCGTTTAGAATGGAAGGATTAGTTAATCGTCGTCCTCCACATCCGATTTGGGCAGGGAGAAGATAAATTCGGTTCCCACACCTTCTGTACTGATCACGTTGATATTTTCTCCGTGGGAGCGGATGATTTCTTTGGTGATGGACAGACCAAGGCCCGTGCCCTTCTTATCTTTACCGCGGGAGAGGTCGGATTTATAGAACCGGTCCCAGATCAGCTTCAAATCGTCTTTCGGAATGCCGATTCCGGAATCCTTTACACTGATGAATACTTTGTTGTGTTTTTCATTCGTCTCTATCTTGATGACAGAATCATGGTGGCTGAATTTGATGGCATTGTCCAGCAGATTGTAAAGTACCTGCTGGATCTTATCGATGTCGGCAACCACATACATCTCATCACCGGTCAGTACCAGTTCGATGGCGATCGTCTTGGCGCGGCATGTGCCTTCGAACGAGGCCGCTACGCCCCGGATCGTCTGGTTGATATCGAAATCCGTTTTATTCAGCATAATCCCTTTGGTGTTCAGATTATTGAGCGTCAGGAGACTGTTCGTCAGCTTCCGCAGCCGTTCCGTTTCATTTAAGAGGATCGTGAGATATTTCTCGTGCATCTCCGGCGGAATCGTGCCGTCGATCATCGCTTCCAGATATCCCTTGATGGAAGTCAGAGGGGAGCGGAAGTCATGGGAGACATTGGCGACAAATTTCTTCTGGTCGTCCTCGGAGCGGGCGATCTCGCTTGCCATGTAGGACAGCGTCGCCGCCAGATAGCCCATCTCATCTTCACTTTCCACAGTAAATTCATAGTGCATGTTGCCGCTTGCGTATTGTTCCGTCGCTTCCGTGATCTTGCGGAGAGGAATATAGACGATCTCGGTAAAGAAGATCAGGATAATCAGCGACAGCAAAAATAGAATAATCAACATGATATATGAGATCGTAAGCAGATTGTTCGCTTCCTCCATAATACCCGATATGGAACTGTGAATGACAACATATCCCTTAACCTTAAAGTCGGAAGTGATGGGTGCAAATACGCTTAACATATCTTCGTCAAATGTATGAAAGAAGTTGCCGATCGTATAGTAGGAACCTGCTGTAACGGTGGGGTCGAAATTTTCAACCATGATCTCGTTCTCCACGTCCAGAGGAGCGGAGGAATCCAGGATCAGACGACCGGAAGGGTTGATGATCCACAGAGTTGCATCCAGATAGGTATCCAGCGCATCAAGCTGTGATTTGACAACCTCGAGGGATACTTCATTGTTGTACAGTCCGCTCGCATAAGTGTTGGCAATCAGCGTGGCCTCCCTGTAGAGGGAATCTGCCTGTACTTTTTTCAGATGATCCATGTACATATTAGAGACAAAGGTCGCCACCACCACGAAGCCGAACAGACCGAAGATGATGTAGGCAAGTATTAACTTGAGATAAAGTGTCTTCCTCATATGGAAATTTCTCCATTTTCGAATCCGCGAAGTGAAAGTCGCTCTTCACCGTGTTTCGAGTTCGCGAAGCGAATCTCGCAATCGAGCGGAGCTCGATTTGTTACCTGGACTCAAATTTGTAGCCGATTCCCCAGATCGTGGCAATGCGCCAGCGTTCATGGTCGTTGATCTTCTCGCGCAGGCGTTTGATATGTACGTCTACGGTACGCGTGTCACCGATGTATTCATAGCCCCAGATCTGGTCCAGAAGCTGTTCTCTCGTGAAGACATGGTTCGGTGAGGAAGCTAAGAAGTAGAGCAGTTCCAGTTCCTTGGGGGGCATTTCGATCGTTCTGCCCATATAGACGACAGAATAGTTCGTCTGATTGATGATCAGATCAGGGTACTCCACGCTCTTGATATCGGATGCTTTCGTTTCGGTGGCAGCCGGCTTATAGCGGCGCAGTACGGCTTTGACCCTTGCCACCAGCTCTTTGGAATCGAAGGGCTTCTCCATATAGTCGTCGGCCCCCAGTTCCAACCCCAGCACTTTATCAAAGACTTCGCCTTTGGCAGACAGCATGATAATGGGAAGTGTGGATTTGGAGCGTACTTCCCTGCAGACCTGATAACCGTCGATGCCCGGCAGCATCAAGTCCAGCAGCATCAGATTCGGCTCGAAACTGTCCACCGCGGTCAGTGCTGATTCACCGTCGTTGACGATCATTGTCTCAAAGCATTCCTTGGTCAGATAGAGGGAGATCAGTTCTGCAATATTGTTGTCGTCATCTACAATTAAAATTTTTTGTTTATTTACCATAATTACTCCTCTTTTCTGTGCATAGCTGTTTTGTATTCTATATGGGAAGAATGCTGCTTGCAGCAAGTCCGCTTTGCGGACGGTTCTTCCGCGTGAATGGTATTTTCATTCACGCTAATCTTTAAACTCTGCGATTGTGACACCTGCGTCACCTTCTCCAAATTCACCCAGGCGGTAACTCCTGACAACTTTGTTCCTGCGCAGATAGTTGTGTACCGCGTTTCGCAGCGCGCCGGTGCCTTTGCCGTGAACGATGCGGACGCTCGGCAGGTGCGCCAGATAAGCATCGTCCAGATATTTATCCAGTTCTGACAGCGCCTCATCCACCGTTTTGCCGAGCAGATTGATCTCAGTGGAGACGGAGTAGGATTTGGACATCTTGAGCTTGCCGGAGGAACTGCGCTGCATCCGTCCGGTTTTAATCGTTTCTTCTTCTGCAAGGACAAGATCGTCTAAGGATACCTGCGAGCGGATGATGCCGCACTGGACGAAAAGCTTCCCGTTCTTATCCGGTAGAGAGCTGATCGTGCCTTTTAATCCCATGGAGATGATCCTGACGCTTTCGCCCAGCTTGATCTGGCTCGGCTTTAAGGGCTTATGGGTCGGCTTATCTGCCTTCAGCGACAGCTTATCGTTTTTTTCGGTAATCTTGTCGCGCACCTTCTGACGGGACTTCTCCAGGTCCTTAATGGAGGAGGAGGCGCCAGCCTTCTGGAAAGTGCGGATCGTTTCGTCGGCAAGGTCCTTGGCATTTTGCAGAATCTCGCGGGCTTCTTCATTCGCCTCGCGTAAGATGCGCGCTTTGGACTGCTCGATCTTCTCCTCCTTGGATTCGAGACGCGTCTTCAGCGCTTTTACCTCTTCCTTGTAGGATTCGATTTCCAGACGTTCTTTTTCGATGGTCAGGCGGCTGTTCTCCAAATCTGTAAGTAGATCCTCAAAGCTCTCTTTATCTTCCGTTATATGTTTTCTGGCATCTTCTATAATATGATCCGGCAGCCCCAGCTTAGAAGAGATGGCAAATGCGTTACTCTTACCGGGAATACCGATCAGCAGACGATAGGTAGGCTGCAGCGTCTCCACACTGAATTCACAGCTTGCGTTTTCCACAAAGTCCGTAGACAGAGCATATACTTTCAGTTCACTGTAATGCGTCGTCGCCATCGTGCGGATGCCGCGGCAGTGCAGGTAGTCAAGCACCGCAATGGCCAGAGCCGCGCCTTCCGTGGGGTCGGTGCCGGCGCCTAATTCGTCAAACAGACAGAGAGAATCGGCGTTCGCCGTCTGCAGGATGGATACAATATTTGTCATATGAGAAGAAAATGTGCTCAGACTCTGCTCAATACTCTGTTCGTCTCCGATGTCCGCATAGACTTCTTCAAAGATGGACAGTTCCGAGCGGTCCAGCGCCGGAATATGCAGTCCTGCCTGTCCCATCAGCGTCAGAAGACCGACTGTTTTCAAGGAGACGGTTTTGCCGCCTGTGTTCGGACCGGTGATGACCAGCAGATCAAAATCCGCGCCGAGTGAGATGTCGATGGGAACCACTTTCTTTTTATCCAGAAGCGGATGCCGTCCCTGCCGGATACGAATCCGGTGGTCTGTATTGAAAACCGGCATGGCAGCATTCTGCTCCATGGCCAGAGCGGCTTTGGCGAAGATAAAGTCGAGTGTAGTCATGGCCTTTTGATTGTCCGTCAGAGCCTGCGTATGGGCGCCGGCCTGCGCGCTTAAGTCCGCGAGAATGACAGCGATCTCCTCCTGCTCTTTGATCTCCAGTTCCCGCAGCTCGTTGTTCAGGCTGACGACTGCCGCCGGCTCTATAAAAAAAGTGGAACCGGTGGAAGACTGGTCGTGTACCATTCCCTGTACCTGCCCTTTATACTCGGATTTTACCGGAATGCAGTAGCGGTTGTTGCGCATAGTCACAACGGCGTCCTGCAGATAAGTGCGGCAGGAACCGTTGATCATAGAGTTCAGCTGGGAATGAATACGGTCATTGGTGATGGACATGCTGCGACGGATATGCTTCAGCGTCGGGCTGGCATCGTCCGCGATCTCTTCCTCGGAGAGGATGCATCTGCGAATCTCATTTGCCAGTGGTGTGAGCGGTTCCAGTATGTCAAAATATTCATCCAGTGAATCGGCAGGTACATCTTCCCGATCTTTCCGGCCGTAGGATTTGATCCGATTGACATTTTCCAGAAAAGAAGCTATGCGCAGCAGTTCCGCGATGGACAGGACACTGCCGATCTCCATGGATTTGATACACATTCCCAGATCCTTATTGCCGCCGAAAGAGGTGGAACCCTTGCGGAACAGACGCGTGAGCGCATCGGCAGTCTGTGTCTGTGCAGCGGTGATTGCGGCCTGATCTGTCATGGGGACGAGACTGCGGGTCAGCTTCTTACCCTGTTCCGAAGTAGCCTTGTCCGTCAATTGATCGATGATTTTATTGTATTCTAAAACACGCAGTACTTTATCATTCATATGCTTATATCGTTCCTGTTCAATTGATTATTTTTAATACTGACATCAAATTTGCTTTACCTATTTTATCACAAAGGTAACCTGCTTTACAAGGAAGGGGAAAAAAGATATACTAAACTGGTGAGAGCAGACACGGCGGTGATGGTTAAGAGGATCAATACGATGGCGGAACAGGACAAGAGTCATAATGATACGGAACAGAATACGGTCAAAGAGCAGGCTGAGTATACGCTGTCTGTCCAGCCGGATTTCCTGCGAGAAAAAATAAAACAGAAACCGGTCAATAAGAAAAAACTGCTCAGGAGAACCGTAATCACAGTGGTTATGGCAGTCGTTTTCGGCCTGGTGGCATGTGTTACTTTTCTGGTGCTTGAGCCGGTGATCAGTAATCGTCTGTATCCGGAGGAAGAGGCCAAGGAAGTGCAGTTCCCGGAAGAGACAGCGACAGAAGAGATGAAACCGGAGGATATGCTGGTTGAAGAAGAGAAGGAGACTGTGGTAGAAGTCGTTGAGGCGGAACTGGGGGATGAACAGATTGATAAGATCACGGCACAGCTGTTGTCCCAGGTGACATTCGGGCTGGAGGATTATCAGCTTCTCTATGAAGAGCTGGCGGAACTGGCGCGGTCGGCCAGCCGGTCCATTGTAACGGTTACCGCTGTGATATCAGACGTGGACTGGTTTAACGATATATACGAGAACGAGGCTTCGGCTTCCGGGATCATTGTGGCCAATAACGGCAAATCGATTTTAATTCTGGTCAGCGGTTCAACACTGAATGAAGTGGACAGCATTATCGTGACATTCTGCGATCAGGCAAAAGTGAATGCGGAACTTGTGCAGAAGGATGCCACGACGGGGCTGGCAATTCTCTCTGTGCCGCTTGTGGATATCGGAGAAGAGACGATGGACGTCATAGACATAGCGAATCTGGGCAGTTCCAATAACAGTAATCTTCTGGGCGCACCTGTCATGGCGCTGGGCAGTCCGATGGGGACAAGCGGTTCTGTCTGCTATGGGGTAGTGACTTCCGCGGGAACGATACTGGATCAGCCCGATTCCGCTTATAAGACGATTACAACAGACATATACGGGAGCCGCAATGCGACGGGTGTGCTTGTCAATCTGAAGGGCATGGTTATCGGTATTATTGATAACGTCAACACCAGCGTTGACATGGGAAATCTGCTGACCGCATATGGAATATCCGAACTGAAACGAACCATAGAGAAGATGTCTAACAACAAGGCGAGAGCTTATCTGGGCATCCATGGCGCTGATGTGACGAAAGAGGCGAGCGAGGAACTGAATATTCCGCAGGGTGCGTATATTAAAGGCATAGAAATGGACTCTCCGGCGATGGCGGCAGGTATTCAGAGCGGCGATGTCGTGACACAGATCAACGGGACGCCGGTTACGACTTATAATGATCTGCTTACGATTCTGTATAATGCGAATCCAGAAGATGCCCTTACTTTTACGCTGATGCGGCAGGGACGCGAGATGAATGCGGCAGTGACTCTGGGAATGAGATAGATTGTAAAATCACTTTGAAGTGTGGATAGTTTTACTGTCTGAACAAGTTCAGACAGTTCCGGAATGGAGGATAAGATGAAATATATTAAAGACTATAAAGAGGGCGACAGAGTATTTGATATTTATCTGTGCAAACATAAACAGTCGGCGGTGACCAAGAACGGCAAGCCGTATGATAACGTGATTCTGCAGGATAAGACAGGAACTGTGGATGCCAAGGTCTGGGACCCTAATAATGCGGGCATAGAGGATTTTGATAGTTTGGATTACATAGAAGTATATGGAGACGTGACCAGCTTCCAGGGTGCAAATCAGGTGAATGTGAAACGCATCCGCAAATGCCGTGAGGGCGAGTACGATCCCGCGGATTATCTGCCGGTCAGCAAATATTCGGTCGAGGATATGATGAAAGAACTGCTGGCGCTGATTGACAGTGTTGAGAATCCTTATCTGAAAAAACTGTTACAGGCATTCTTTGTGGAAGACGATGCATTTGTAAAAGCATTTAAGAAATCCTCTGCGGCGAAGACGGTACACCATGGTTTTGTGGGCGGACTTCTGCAGCATACGCTGGCCGTGGCGAGATTGTGTGACTATTTCAGCAGCCAGTATGCAGTTTTAAACAGGGATCTTCTGCTGACTGCGGCAATCTGCCATGACATCGGCAAGACAAAGGAACTTTCCCTGTTCCCGCAGAATGATTATACGGATGCCGGACAGTTCCTGGGACATATTGTGATCGGCAGTGAGATGGTGGGCGAAAAAGTGAGAGCCATCGACGGCTTTCCGGCAATACTTGCGAATGAATTGAAGCATTGTATTCTGTCGCATCACGGAGAGTATGAGTTCGGTTCACCGAAGAAGCCGGCGATCGTGGAAGCGGTAGCCCTGACGTTTGCGGATAACACCGACGCGAAGATGGAGACCTTTACAGAGCTTCTGGAAAGCACGCATGAGACGGGATGGCTTGGATATAACAGACTGTTTGAGTCTAATGTAAGGGGCACGAGAACAGAGTAGGCGAGGACCTGCGTGAATCAGAATGGGGCAGACTATGGAGAACGATAAGTTCCGGAAGAATGATATTGTTACCGTTACAATAGAGGACATCGGTAATGACGGAGAGGGAATCGGCAAGGTTGACGGTTTTACCCTTTTTGTAAAAGATGCGGTGATCGGTGATACCGTTATGGCCCGAATCACGAAATGTAAGAAGAATTACGGGTACGCGAGAGTGGAGAAGGTGATTACACCTTCTTCTTTTCGTGTGGAACCGAAGTGCAGGTTCTCAAGACAATGCGGCGGCTGCCAGATTCAGGCCGTGAGCTATGACAGACAACTCCTCTATAAACAGGATAAGGTGCGGGGTAATCTGGTCCGGATCGGCGGATTTGCACCAGAACTCATAGATGCCGTGTCGGAGCCGATCATCGGAATGGCAGAGCCGTGGCACTATCGCAATAAGGCACAGTATCCGGTGGGATATGACAAGAACGGGAACCTTGTCACAGGATTTTACGCAGGCAGGACGCATGATATTATTGCAAATACGGACTGCGCGCTGGGAGCGCCGGAGAATCATATCATTCTCGAGACAATTTTGAACTATATGCGGGAGAACCACGTAACGGCCTATCGAGAGACCGAAGGCACCGGTCTGGTACGGCACATATTGATTCGCACCGGGTTTCAGTCAGGGGAGATCATGGTGTGCATTGTGATCAACGGGAAAGCGCTGCCGGCGGAAGAACTGCTGGTAGAAAAGCTGAGGGGTCTTAGATTTCCGGATGAAGTAGAGAAGAGGGGATATCCGACCGATCCGGTAAAGTATGTCCGGGGAGCGGTTAATGATACCGGACAGGACCATACAGAGTCGGAAGTCGAAGCTTTGCATGAAGGGCAAGATACAGATAACGGACAGAGACCGGCTTGTAAAAGGATGGCAAGTATTTCCATCAGTATTAATCAAGAAAAAACGAATGTAATTATGGGAAAAGAAATCAGAGTGCTCTGGGGGCAGGACAGGATACATGATACGCTGGGCGGAATAAGCTTTGCAATCTCACCGTTGTCATTTTATCAGGTCAATCCCGTGCAGACGGAGAAACTGTATGGACTGGCTTTAGAGTATGCGGGTCTGACGGGAAAGGAAACCGTCTGGGATCTGTACTGCGGGATCGGGACGATATCCCTGTTTATGGCACAGAGGGCGAAGCAGGTCTACGGTGTGGAGGTGGTACCGGAGGCGATTGCGGATGCCGGAGACAATGCGCGCAGCAACGGGATCAGTAACGTGCAGTTCTTCGTGGGGAAGGCGGAAGAGATGCTGCCGGGATTCTATGAAGAAAAGACCGGGGAAATACTACGGGGAAAGGAACCTGCCATTGGGAACGGGAAGGAAGAGTGTGCGCAGGATAACAGCGGCAGGGACAAATCTGCATCAGAGGCGGAACGGATGCGCCATCCGGATGTGATCGTGGTCGATCCGCCGCGCAAGGGCTGCGACGAGAAGTGCCTGGAGACAATGCTTGCCATGCGGCCGGAAAGAATTGTATACGTAAGTTGTGATTCTGCAACGTTGTCGAGAGATTTGAAAGTGCTGTGCGAGGGCGGATATGAGTTGAAACGGGTGCGGGCTGTGGATCAGTTCGGGCATAGTGTGCATGTGGAGGTAATAATAATGATGCAGTATTGTGGAAAAGAGAAGAATTAAGGGGTCTAAACCACAAGATGTTGTGGTTTTAGGGCAAAAATTGGAGTAAAAATTGACCAGTTTTTGCCCTATTTTTTTGCCCGTTTTTATAGATGCATAGTGCTTGCCTAAAGGCATGCACGAGTCAAAATCGGTTTTGGGAATGATTTGGGGATATTTTCAGAATGAGAAGGAGGTGGAAACCAGATTGAAAGAAGAGATGAATCCATTCTTTTTGGCGGTAGCAGAACTGGCAGAGAACAGGGGGATTGAAGTCGACGGTGTAAGAGGAGGAGCCTTGAACTTAAACTTAAATGGAGAGTTTGCGGCAGCGGTTGATGAAACCGGCGCAATGAACTACCATCCGTACAAAGAGGTTTTCGATATGATGGATGAGGTAGCAAAGTTGCGGGAAGAGATTCCCGGTGAAGAGCCAGAGGAAGGAATGCAGATGAACATGTAAGGCGGTACTTATTTTAAGATAGGTACCGCTTTTTTAACAGGACAGGAGGCAGGAATGAAAAACACAGGAAAAGAAAACTTTGAGCTGTCCATGTTGGATGACTATGCGGTGCTTTATAATGGCAGCAGGATAGATAGGAACACCGTGCCTAAAAATTTATTCTGCTATGACGTGCGGCATGACGATGACTGTCGGGGGATTGCATGTGAGATCAAACCCTATGTGGCGGTCAATCATTGGGGGACGATCCTGACAAAAACGGAAATCCCGATGACGGAGGGCGGCAGCTATTATCCAAGAGAAGATATGAATTATCTTGGGGAGACACTTACTGTGGAAGAGTATATGCGGCTGGACATGCAGCAAAACAAAATGAAGGAGGAAAACGGACAGGACGGAATGCAGATGGAAATGTAAACGCGGCACATATTCCGTAAAGTGCAATCTATAAAAATTTATGGAGGAAATAGGAGAAATAATGAATTATGAACAGGTATACAACGATCTGACGCGGGCCGAGAGGAGTATGAAAGCATTTATGCGTTCGGAGTACAGAACAGAGAGCGAGAAAGAAATTCTGGAAAAATCGCTTGGGCTGGTGGGGGAAGCAAAAGAAAACTGTCGGCTGGTACAGGCAGGGCATATAAAATCAGAAGTCATGCAGGGAATACATATGGGTATGTAAAGGCGGTGCTTACTTTAGGAATAGAGCAGGCGCCGTCTTTTTGTATGCAGGAATATAAAAATAAACAGAAAACAGGAGGAAAATGATGTCAGGATTATTCTGCAGCAGCCCGCAGCTGTGCATTCTGGAAAGACAGATGCAGCAGCCGCCGGGATACCGTCAAAGGGGCGGGGGATTCTGTGTTATGTATGAGGCGGAGTGGAGGCGCAGGGGAAACTACTCGGAGATTGTGGACTGCGTCATCAGCAGGATGCAGATGGAGCATTTAAAAAGAAGGATACAGGAGATATTCATGGAGACGGAAGGGGAGACAGTTTTCCATGATAAAAGGCACAGGACGAGGTTTTGCTCCCTGACAGCAGGAAAGCGGGCAGGGAATTTTTACAGCCATCCCAATTATGCGGCGGCGGTTTTTCTCCTGTCTGCAGATGAAGGGCTCTGGGAGCGGGCGCACAGGCATGTGACGGATACAGGCATTTATTTTGACCGCATCCGTCTCGGCGGTGTTATGCTGGAGCAGTATATCCTGTTCCATGCAGCGAAAGATATCTATAACGGCGCAAAGCATATCCGGCTGTCGGAGCTGGCAGACCGTGAGTTGATTGCAGACGGGGTACTGCGCCTTATCGTAAATGCCTTTGTGATTGAAAAGTGTGGCGTGGAAGTCGTGGAATGGGAGGAGCGGAAGTGAAGGTAAGAATTTCAGGGAATGGAAGGTACAGGGACATAAGTCTGCCTTTGAGGGACGCGGAACTGGCATGTCTGATAAAGCGGGTTGGAGATGGCACAGTCAATCTGTGGTGCAGGCTGGAAAAAACATGGGAGGAACATAATCCCCTGCAGGAACTGATTGGGCAGACAGTAAATATGGATGAAGTCAACTTCTTCGCAAAAAGACTGGAGAGTTTAACAACATATGAGCAGAGTGTACTGGAATTGTATGCACAGGAGCAGGGACTGAAAACAATGAAAGATATGATTAACCTTACATACAGTATGAAGGGACTGTCCCTAATCACAGATTTTTCTGACGGCAGGGAAGTGGGGAAACGCCTTTACATGGATGAACATTTGGGAATATCGGAAGAGGAAAGCCGGCGGATAGATTTTGAGGCGTATGGAAAAAGAGTCCTTGCGGAAGGAAACTGCAAAATCCTGCCCTGCGGTGTTTTCGTGATTCAGGGATTTAAGATGCAGGAGGCGTATAACGGCAGGACTTTCCCAGAATATATATACGATGTGGACCAAACTGTTTAAGTCGGGAACTATGGCAGAGCAGCAGCTTTAGAACGATTGAAATTTTATGTGGCAAATACAAACATAGTATACTTGCCTGCTTTATGGTTAGAATAAAATGTCCTGCAGGAGTCAGGGCATTTTATTGTTACCGTAAAATTTTTAGTGTCGTCGACCGATTAATAATATTGCATCAGACAATGATTGTGAATATGGCGTGAAATAGAAATTGTTAAATGTCAGAATGTGTGGCATACTATTTTTTATAGAAGGAGTGCGTTGTACAATGACAAAAAACCAACAGGAAACTGATAAAATACAAGATATAAGAAAACTTGAACTTTATAGAATAATCGGTGAAGGATATAAGGCAATGCAGGACGGGAGAATCAGTGAAATAGAAGATGTAAGGGAAAAGCTGAGACAGCAGAGAATACATAGAAATATACCTTAAAATAATAAAGTCAACAGGTTGTTGACGATTTGAAAAATATGATAAGATAGTTGTGGTAAGAAATTATGGATATATAGGCTAACGGGGAGTAAACTGTATGAAGGATGAAAAGAATAGTATCGATAAAATGGATGAAGCTGACAAAGCTACAATGGAGGCTTTATTTTCTGAACTTGATAAAGGAATTGATGATATGGAGGCAGGAAGAGTTTTTCCTGTTGAAGATGCGTTTCGGATGATTGAGGACATGCTGGATAAGGAGACTAATCAAGAGTGATTCTATATGCGGCAGAGGAGAATACGGTATGGATTATGGTCAGCGATAAGGATATAAGAGAGATAGAAGCTATTGTTGAGACGGTTATTTAACCATATTGATTTAACTAAAAGAATTGCCGATCACTGACTGGTAAATTGCTGTGGAACATTACAAAGTGTAGATTGAGGAGAAAAGAGATGCTAGCAGACGAAATAAAAACAGGAGAATCTGTCAATATCGAGTTTAAACGTGAATTGCCTCAAAAGAGCGAAAAATATATAAAAAGCGTTATTGCATTTGCAAATACTGCAGGCGGAAGGATTATCATTGGCGTAGATGATGAGACACATGAAATAGTGGGTGTTGATAAGGATGGTGTTTTTAAGATTATAGATAATATTACAAATACCATATCGGATATGTGCCATCCGCAGATTTTCCGAATATTGGAGTAAATACCATAGATGGAAAAAGTATCATTGTCATTGAAATATATCCGGGAGCAAACAGACCATATTATATCAAGTCACTTGGAAAAGAAGCTGGTACTTATATCAGAGTATCTGGAACATCCAGACCTGCAGATGAAGCTATTTTAAAAGATTTGGAATTGCAGGGAACTCATCAATCTTTTGATGAGATGGTGTGTTTAGACTATAAATATGATGCTGACAAAGCGGAGCTGTTGTGTGCTGCAGTAAAAAAATATATGGTAGAAGCGGCCAGAACAAAAAGTGAAAAAGAGAAGGTAAAAGATGTTACAGTGCAAAATTTAATTAATTGGGGTGTGGTCAAGAATGTAGATGGAACATTGTTTCCGACGAATGCTTTTGTTTTATTGACAGATAATGCATTCCCGTTTGCTAAAATTCAGTGTGCTTTGTTTAAAGGAACCGAGAGAGTTGTTTTTATTGATAAAAGAGATTTTGAGGGACCGCTTTATGAGCAGATTGAAGAAGCCTATGAATTTGTATTGAAACATATTAATCTGGGTGCATAAATTAAAGGTCTTGTCAGAAATGAAGCATATGAGTTGCCGACAGAAGCCATAAGAGAGGCAATTGTGAATGCCACGACACACAGGAACTTTTTGGACAGGGCGTGTGTACAGGTGGCAGTATATGATGACAGGGTAGAGGTAACATCTCCGGGGATGCTGTACGGAGGTCTGACGATAGAACAGATTAAGGAAGGCGGTTCTAAAATCCGCAATAGATGTATTGCGGAAGTGTTTAGCAGGATGAAGATTATCGAAAGTTGGGGAACCGGTATTAAGAGAATGTTCAGTTCCTGTAAAGAATATGGTATCAGAGAACCGGAATTACTGGAGATTGGTGATAGTTTTAGGGTAAATTTATATAGACCATCTTATAGTGAAGTTCACCAAAGTTCACCAAAAAGTTCACCAAAAAGTTCACCAAAAAATTTGAATTGTACGCAACGGAAAATTGTAGAAATGATAATGGACAATTCAAAAATAACGCAGATGGCGTTAGCTGAGACATTAGGTATTACTACAAGAGCTGTTAAGAAGAGTATTAAGGAATTGAGCGAAGAAGGAATATTGGAGAGAGTTGGTTCGGCCAGAGGTGGTTATTGGCAGGTAAAAAAAGGATGTAAAAATGGAATATATAGTAATAGATAAATATATGAAAACAAAATTGGGAGATGTACAGGCATATATTTTTACTGCAAAGGTAAAAGATATATTGCCAATTTATTATGTTGCCGTGCGTGGGCGAGATGACGTCGAAGGTGCCGTGCAGAGAGTGTTAAATAGACGAAGGATTAATTCGATAAAAGATTTTATTCTTGATGGTAATATGTTTTTTAATACTTTTATATTAAACTGGACAGATACAAATTATTCATTAATAGTAGATGACAGCTTCATAAAAATACCAATAGTCAATGGCGGTGCACAAGTTATAGATGGCCAGCATAGATTAGAAGGATTGAAAAGAGCAGTAGATGAAAGAGATGAGGTAGGAGAAGAATCAATAATAATTATTATGACAGAAAAGATGTCGACACAAGCTGCTGCCAGAATATTTTTAAATATTAATACAGAGCAGAAACCTGTACCAAAGAGTTTGGTATATGATTTATTTGGCGAAGTCAAGGATAAGAATTCTTACATAGTTAGGGCAACAGACATTGCAAATGAACTAAATGATAATCCAGATTCACCATATTATCAATGTATTAAAAAACCGGGCTCGTCTCAAGGAGTAGGAAAAGTTGATTTGTCAACAGTAGTAAATGCTTTGAAAGAGTACACGGGTGATGAAGGCGTTTTTCAGCAGTATCATTTTGATGATTACGAAGTGCAGTATAAGATTGTAATTAATTTCTTTTTAGTTATAAAGAAATATTATGCAAAGGAAGGGTGTTGGTTAAAAAATACGAATCCATTTATGTCGAATGCCGGATTTTATGCAGGTATAAAATTTTTGTGTGAAGATTTAATTGATAGATGTGTTGAAAAGAAGTCTTTTGAACAAGCAACAATATCTAATTTACTTAATTTGGATGATATAGGATTATTATATAGGGATGATATTAAAAACATGCAAGGAAAAGAACAGAGAAATGAAATTTATAAGTATCTAAAAAATTCTCTGTTAAGGGAAGTGCCAGAGCAAGATGAGTATAAATTTTAAGAGAAATAGAACGCAACAAAAGTATGAGTCTTTTATTGGGATATCTTCGGTGGAGGAATTAGCACAAAAAAAGTCAATTTTCAAAACGCATGTATTATCTAGAGAAGAGGCTAATCAATTAAGTATATTGCTTAAGCAGGACGCAATGGATTTTTTCCATAGTGCAACAGTAAGTTTCTCTGAAGGAATTGACGCAATTTTTGCCAAGAGATTTTCATGGGCCACAGTGAAACTTTATTATTCAATTTTTTATTTGCTACGAACATCTATGGCATGTAACGGATATGCTTTGTTACGGAATTGTAGTATGTATAGGCTAAAGATTGCGTCTGGAGAGAGCCCGAATGGAACAAATAATAAGAAATATAATTCCACACATGGAGGCACTATCAGTCACTATAAAGATATATTTTCAGGATCAGACATTTTATTAACTAACTTAATTGATGATGTGGATGTATATCAATGGATGGAAGATGTTAGAGATATAGTGAATTATAGAGAAGTGGGTTTTGAAGAACCAGAATGTTTAGAGGTTTGGAATAAATTTAAAGAAGCGCTGGATACTCATACGTTGTCAAATTTATTAAATCTTATAATAAACGATTCACAATATATTTATTGCTTTCAGGAAGAATATGCGGTAGTTGCAATACCAATTAAAAGAATGCAGTTGACGATTGCAGATTTGGGTAGTAATGGATGCTTGCCATTAATTACATTAAATAGAAAAGAATATGCAAACAGTATAATAAAGGGTGCGGAAAGAAATATAAATATATTTAATTTCTAAGAAAATAAAATGGACAAAATCAAGCCTCCAAGTCAAACATGATTTGGGCGTTTTCTTCTGTCCATTTCATTTTCGGAAATCCTACCCGAAAACAATAAACTATGGTAAAATTGCAGTTAGCAGCAAATGCCATAGAAAAGAGCAGATTACAAATCAAGCCGAAACCGATCAAAGGCTCGTTTATCAACACGATTCTTATCTTT
>CALGVA010000026.1 GCA_937920345.1 uncultured Lachnospiraceae bacterium | reverse complement strand
TTTATTGACTTTGAACTGTCGGAGAAAAACCTGCGTATTTATGATCCCTGCTATGCGGCTGTTGCAATTTTGAGTGAGAGTTTTGATGAAAAGGATCAAGCTAAGCTGTCAAAGTGGCTGGAAATATACCGAAATATTCTTTGGGGCTATGATAGTGTAGTAAAACTTACCAATGAGGAATGTATTGCACTTCCTTATGTGGTCATGGCAGATCAGCTAGTTAGCACAGCGTGGTTTTCAGAGCAGGATAAATATACGGAACTTTTTGAGACAAATAAGTGCATGACCCAATGGCTTATCACTGTTTTTGATGAATTAAAGATTAACTAGATTTATGCCTTTCACAGACTGTACGGACCTCATAGGCTTCGAGGCTGACCTTTTTTGACAGTCTGAGACAAGGCAGTCAAATCATTATAATTTGGCTGCCTTGTCCGTTATGCCTTCTGTTGATTCGCATGGATATGAAAGCGTATTCGTGTCCACTATATTCCCTGCATTTTGAAAAGACCTGCCATTTCTTCCGCAGATTCTTCCATTCCCCTTTGAAACCATGTTTCAGTCCAACCATACAGGGAGTAAGCAAAAAACGCTTTCGAGTATGCTTCAATTTTAGGAAGCCCTCGTTTCAGACCGGAAATTTTAACAATAACATCTTTCAGCAGATAAGTCAGTCCGCGTTCATTCATCAGGCTGTAAAAATCCCTGTGTTTTTCAAAATGGGAAAACAGTTGTAGGATTAGTTCATCTATTGGCTTATCATCACTTTGCTCTGGATAAATGAAAATACACCGCCTACCCTTATGGCTTATGGAAAATACGACAAACTCCAGCCTTATGAAGGTTCGCTCAGGCTTTTGGCGGCATTTGAGGATAACAATATTCCCCATGACTATTATCTGTGTGAACATTCAGGACATGGCTTACAGAATGACAATAAGGTATATGTGGAGTATATGCGTAAAATGTTCTACTGCTCGTGTCAATCATTGAAACGGGTGCTAAAACATACTCTGCTAAACTGCTCTTCTCTCTGTCACCGCCACGCAGACGATTGAGATCATGAGCAGCGCCGCACACCCCGGAATCGTAAAAAGCCGCCCCTGCACCGCCCCATTCTGTGCCGTCGCATACACAGCCAGATTCGCCGCCGCATGGAACAGGCAGGGCGTGAAGAAGCTGTGCGTCCGTTCATACAGATATGCCATCAGGATACCCATACAGCCGCCGTAGAGCCCTTGCACAAGATTGCCGTGATAGGCGCCGAACAGCACGCCCGATGCGATCACCGCCGCCACCCGCGGCATATGGCGTCTCATACGGTTGAAGACCAGTCCGCGGAAGACAATTTCCTCCGTAATCGGAGAAATCAGCCCGTACAGCAGCATACCGAGCCCAAATGCAACGCCGTACTGTCGGTCCGCCACTTCCTGATAAGCCGCAGATGTTCCGACCAATCCGGTCAAACCAAGAAGCACATTGAGCCCGAGCGAGGAGGAGACCGCCAATAAGACGGTAAGTCCACCCTGCCCATGCCCGTCTGCAGACGCCCGGTGCTCCGCCAGTTCCAGGCGCAGCATCGGCAGAAGCGGCAGCACACTGATGATCATGGACACTCCACTGACTATTCCGGTCACCGTATCTGCATGTTCGCTCAGATAAGTCAAAGATTCCCTTCCGAGTCCTTCCGCAGCCGCCCGGCACAAAGACAGCAGCAGAATAAACACTGCGTTGTGCAGGACATAGTAGAACAGAAACGGTTTCAGGATTTCCCATGTTTTGTAAAATGTCTGCTTACACTTCATTGTCTCTCCACCATCTTATCACTGTATATTATTGATTACTTTATCCCGGACGCTTCCCGTACTTCTATTATATATTATGCCTTACCAGCGCGAAAACAAGCTTCCCGCAATCGGCGACATCACGATCATAATGACCGAGAAGGTAAACGATTCTATGGAAATCAGCGTCGCTCTCTGCTCGGACGGAAAAACATCCTGCAGAATCGTGTTCGTCCTCACCTGCAGCGCATCATCACAAAATGCCGCGATAAATCCGCCAAGCGTCATAACGATGTACATGCCCGAATGTTCCAGCAGCACGCCTACAAGCACGAAGAATGCTGTGACCGCAAACACACTTCGATACCGCAGTTTCCCGCAGTGAAGGATTACCCTCGCCCCGGCTATGCCGCCCATCTCCATGAAAAACAGTGCAAACCCGAGCGCCCAGTTTGGCATCCCCGCCTCCGACAGCTTCGCCTGCAGGAAAAACAGCAGCAGAACATCAACCGCTCCGACAAATGAATTACAAAACATCAGCTGAACTGCCCGCTTCGCGCTTTTCAGGAAGGACAGGCTCGCTGCAAAGCAGCTGATAAGCTCCCTGCCGATCACCATCAGCATATTCCGCGCACCGTCCCCGCCGCTGTGCCGCACGCGCTCCTCATATAATGAGATAAGCACGCCGATCTGCACTAAACACATGCATACATCCGCGCCGTATGCCAGCCTGTGCCCGATAAAAAGCGCAAAACCCGCACACATCGTCGAGACCCCGCTGCAGAGCCGGTAGATCACCAGCTGACTCGACACATACTTCTCGTAATATTCCTCTCTGCCGGCCTCTTTGAGACAGTCATAGGCAAGCGCGTCGCCAGAACCCGACGAAAAATTATATGCAAGCGCCTGGAACGCGATCGACGCGCACACCATCGGCAGATTCCCGGAGAAAATCATAATGATATTGCCGGTCAGACGCATAAGGCTGCTGACAATCAGCATATTTTTTCTCCCGAATACATCGGCAAGCACACCCGACGGAATCTCAAAAATCAGGCTCGTGATGTGGAATACGGTCTCTGCAATCCCGATCTCCACCAGACTGTAGCCTCTTGCCGCAAGAATCGCCACCCACGCGCCCGTCAGGGACAGATTGCCCAGCACAGACGACAGGTATAACCTGGATATTTGTTTCTTAATATTTAATTTTAGCATAATAAAATCTCCTTAACAAATTGATTTTCGCTCAACCAGAGCTTCTTCCATATCGTCAAGGAGATAATGTGCCTGTTTTATTAAGATTTTTTGCTGTATCACAGAAAAATCGAACCTTTCTGCAGTTGAAGATTTATCATTTTCCAGATCATAATCTAACCTTTCGCTTTCCTATACTTGCAAGATTCGCTTCGCAAACCCGAAACATGCCAAGGAACTTCCTGCCGCAAATATTGTTTTTATATTAGCACGAAAAAAAGTATTTTACAACAGTTCAAATCACTTTGTCCTGGCGGATTGCAGGCTACTGTTACAATTCACACCTATGCCAGATTTCGCATTAATTTACGGTTATCCAGTGTGAATTGCAACGATGATGCACACAAAATGCCAAAAAACAGGCATTTTGGCGCTGGCTCCGACACCATGCAGCAAGTGCATGGTGCGGGTGTGAACAGTAACAGGCTACTGACTAAGCATCCTTTCGTCCATACATTCAAACCCGATCCTGTCATCCTCCGCAATGGTGATCTTAACATTTCTTGTGCTGTGCATTGCCGCGAGATCGTCCAGTTTCTCTATGATATCCCGCTTCTCCATCTTAAGAAGTTCTTCGATGTCGGTCTGTTCCCAGAAGTCCTCTATACCGTCAAGCATACCGCCGACCGCAAGATCTCTCTCGCCGACTGTCACTTTCTTCTTGTCACTGACATGATAGCTGAAGGAGTAGTACATCTGACACCATGTATACTGCGGCGCCTCCTCTCCCGGATCTTTCGTCAGAACATCTTCGATACTGACGTCCTCCGCTTCCTCTTCTGACTTTCCTCTATAGAGGCTTCTGATCATCATTGCGTTCTCCAGACCGGACAGCCCTATTGTGCAGGTAACAAACTCTTTATCCTCTTTCGAAAGGTTCACCCGGAAATCATTCCAGCTCCTGTCGCATTCAATCCGGTCATAGCTGTCGGAATGCGCATTCGCCCAGTCGAGCAGCGCACTGTTAAAATCCGCCAGCGGCATTTTATTGTAAGTCACTTTTTTCAGCGAAAGTATCTTATCATAGTCCTCACTCGTACCGGGCGGAAATTCTCTGACTTCCTCACTCATCGCCCGCACTTCAGCTGTTGACTGCGTGCGTCTTAAGTTCCACTCTTCCTGTTCTTCTTCTGTGGCAGCCCGCAGTCCTGTCAGATTGCCCTCCTCATCATAGACCGAGTACAACTCTATGGCGTCCTGTGCATACGTCGAGATTCCGGTATGCGCCGAAACGAAAACGCCTTGATTCTCATCGATGATTCCGCGCACTTCCCTGCCCTCAAAATACATTTTAAAGTCTTCCGCCTGCACATCATATTCATAAGTAAGCCCGAACGGCTGATACGGTTCCAATACCGACGCCAGTTCTTCTTGAATTTCCTCCTGCACTGCATCATGCAACGCCTGCCCCTCTGCCTCCAGACTCCGCTCATATTCTTCCGGGCTCTGATAATATCCAGCCTCTGCATAATCCTGATATGCTTCCCCTGTATTCTCGTATCCGCCGTTCGCATAGAGGGAAGTAAGCGGCTGATAAAACCACTCCTCCACATCAATCCGGAGAGCCTCTGTGCCAAGCTCTGCCGTCAAATCATGCAGCCTTCTAGCGATCTCCTCCTGCATCCAGTCCTCATCCGCCAGTTCCTCCGCCGTATAATCGGGCATCATATTGGAGATCCGGTCTGCTGTTTCCAGACGGGCAGCCGTATAACCGCCCACCGTCAATGTATCGGCGTCCAGTATGGAAAGCTTCATCACATATTCCAGCACCGCCATGTCATAAGCCGTGTTTTCCTGCGGATGATCTCTGCCGCTCACCGAAACGCTTCCGCTAAAGTACCGCTCCTGCCACCGTTCCCCGGTCAGCGGTTCCAGCACATTGTAGAAGAAATCTGCCATATCATCCATGCCGCGCATCCCGTACATCGCTTCGTCTTTTCCCATGCGCTCCAGCAGTCCCCTATACTGCACCGTATCAGTCAACGTCCAGATCCTATCCTGAAATTCTGATACCGGCATATCTTCATAACCGTCGAGCTGCAAGGCGGAGAGCATATCCCATTCTTTCCGTGTATAAGCGCTGTCCTCCGCGCCGGTTCCATTGACCGTACCATACTTACTTCCCGCCGATGTGGCAAACGCTGTCGTCACGCCCGTCACTATTCCGACTGCAAAAATAACCGCCCCTATTGAAATCTTCCTGATCTTCATAATCGCACGCACCCTCTCTTCTATCGCATTCTGGCTGAAATTACTGCCAAACGGCACAAGGCCGCTCTTCTTCGCCTCCATAGCAATCAGCATATTCGCATATGCAGATCTGCCATCAATACCGCACCTGTGCACGACACTCTCGTCACATGCCAGCTCAATATCCCGATTCAACAGGAAATACATACCCCACACAAACGGATTGAACCAGTGCACACAAAGCGCTGCGGCCGCAAATAGCTTCAATACGCTGTCACCGCGGCAGATATGCATATACTCATGCCATAAAACATAATTCACCTGTTCCCTCTGCTCCCACGCCGTCTTCTTCGGCAGCAGAATCACCGGACGAATGACTCCGTAAGTCAACGGTGTGTCGATCCGGTCGGAGACTCTCACAGTAACCCCGTTTCGAAGCCGGTGCGGCCGCCGTCCACCAGACCTTCGCATGATACCGTCCCCATGTCCGGTGCCGCAACGTTCTTCCATCCACTGCCGCACATAATCGTCGGTGACGGGCAGCGACATGCCAAACTCGATACGGCAGCGTACATACGCTGCGATAAACCAAACGGCAAACAGAACCGCTCCCGCACCGTAGATGATCCTGACTAAAACCGAAGTTGACCGATCTGTGCCTTTAACCACATCAGTCATCCCTCCTGATATCCTGCTGCCCAGCGCATCGAACCACGTCGTTTTAGTCTCTCCATCCGCCGATTGCTCCGCTTTCGAACCGGCAGCGCTTCCCGCGGCGTCTCCCCCGCCTCCGGCTGTCTGCGCAATCCCGTCGTTCTGCGGCATTTCGGGCAATTGTCTTCTCCAGGACTGTTGTCCTGTCTGGTCAACAGCCTTCATCCCAGACATAATATCCTTTTCCACTGCATCTGTAATCCCTGTAACTGTCTGTCCCTTCACAAGATCTGCCACATCATACCCGATCATCGAATATACACTGTAATCAGACGAAATGTTAAAAGGAATGAGCAGCCTGGCCATGGCGACGCACCACAATACGATAAAAGTTCTCTTGGGAAGATAGTTGACCATGACAGTCCGTATCAATGCCACTGCCAATATCATGACCGCTCCATACAAGCTCATCTGTATTAGTCCCATAATACTCACTCCATCTCTTCCACGATCTTTCTTAATCTCTCAATCTGCTCCGCTGACAGCTTCTTTCTGCCGAGCAATGACGCAAACAGCTTATCCGCGGAACCGTCATATATTTTGTTGATCAGTTCTGTCGTCTCCGCCTCCTGCACGGCCTCTTTCGATATCACCGCATGGCACATAAAGTTCGGCTCCGAACGCCTGATTGCCCCTTTCTGGATACAACGCTTGATTAACGTATACGTCGTATTTTTGTTCCACCCCAGTTCTTTCGTCAAAGCGTCCGCGATCTGTTTCGCCGGAACATCTCCCTCGTTCCAGAGAATCCCCATAACTTTTAATTCAGAGTCAAATAATTTGACGGTTTCCTGTTCCATCTCGTTTTCCTGCCTTTCTCCTGCTTCACGGAATCTCAAAATCCAAAGACAAACTTCCAAGTCAGCTATGCTGACTTTGCGATACAACCTTTGCTGTGAGTACTTCTCAATCTATTCCCGTAACATCTTTTCCCGGGAAAGCATAAGACTGTAGTAGTCTACTTGTTAATTACAGACTACTACAGTCTTACACTTTTGTCAAGAATTTTAGGAGTAAAATCTCAAGCTTCCTTTTTCCCGCTATTCTGCTAATTTAATCTTTTGCGATATTATCTCTTCCCGGATACAAATTGCAAAATTTGTAAAACGCATAATGGAATCCATATCTTTCTCAATATGCTCCCACGATCTTTTAAACTCTCCATTTACAGAAAATTCAGAATCACATATAAAACTGACAAATCCCTCTATATTATTTTTATATTTCTCTGCAAACGCATATGCATCGTTCTCTTTCTCATCATCCGAACTATTTCTCTTATTATGTAGCACATGATCTAGTATGATCCGCTTTAATTAACCTTATGTTTCGCTTGGCTGAATTTCCATATGCAGCGTTGTCATCAGTCGACGTAGCCACCGCTACGCCTCCTTCTTCCGCCTTGCATATGAAAATTTATCCGGCGCAAAACATATAGGCAATTAAAGTGGATCATACTAGGTTACATGACATATAATAAACTCTATATGGAATTTCCCAGATTTTATTACAGCCTCTCAATCGGAAAATGCTCTCTCTTTTCTGCAAATTCCGTGCTGCAATCCTATCAGCATTTGCCGTGTAAATACCCTCCTCCTCATAAATCACTTCTTCGCACGATTTGTCTTCGATTATTTTATCATCCGGAATATACACGCCGTCTGTGTCAACAATGTGAATGATCTGCCTGAAATCCTGCTGCGTATAATGCCGAGAAGCCGCATAATTCTTAATATCTTCTCCTAACGCCGCAACGATATTCTGCGGTTTTATATTGTTTCTTGTTGTAATATCACCATGCATAATGTGAATGTACACTGTATCTTTATCATATATTTTACTCAAAGCCACACCAAGAGCCGTTTCATCTGACACTCCTTCTACGATCACTAAAACTACTTTCCTACGAGCCAAATACTTCACCCGCCTCTCTAAATGCCAAAGCTATTTCATAATTATTTGTAGAATTATACAGTTGCTCATCCTGTTCTCCCAAAACAATATCTCTATAATAGAAATCACGCAAATTATTATTCTCCTTCACATTGGTCATTCTAATATATCTATTGTCCGGATTTGTAGTCGTAAAGGCAATAAACCCCTTATCAATTGTTTCAAGCGGTCTGAGATTATGTGACGTAAACAGCAGTTGTCCCTTTCCCTTTTCCGAAATAATATTGAGTATTTCTCCCAGTAAATATTCGAAAATACCTGTATCAATTTCATCAATTGCAACAGTAATTGACGGATTGTTATAGACGACAATAAACAACTGTAATATTGAAACGATTTTCTTGATTCCCTCTGATTCATATCGAAAGGGAATTGCTTTTCCGTTTTTTAAAGATATAAGCTGAATCGATCGTCCGAGATTTCCGTTTTTAAGGATCGTTGAACCCAAATCCATAAAGTCGATTTTCAAATCCGGAACGATCTGCTCTAATACAATATTCATATTTGAAATAATTTTTTTCACTAAATCAGCTGTCTCTACCGAAATCGCTGCCGGAGCATCCAGCGGAAGCATGATATTACCAACTGCCTCTGATTTCTCTCCTCTATATTTAAATACTAATGGAAGTTCATCCAGACTGATCCATCCGGAATAATCTGTGTTTATAACGAAAAGTTCTCTGTTACCATATAGCAGCAACCCTTCAATAACCGATAAATATTCCTGTACAGCACACTTCTGTCTGAAAATCTTTATCATTTCTCTTGAAAAAATAAAGGATCTTGATGTAAATTTTACATATCGCTTTGTAAGTATTAGATCTGTCATGAGTGAATCGTCATTTCCAGTCAATTCACAATATTTTGACCTTGGACAAAAAACTTCTTCTGTGCGCGTATCTATCAATGCACTTTTTCTCTTTTTTTCCTCTCCATATACACATGCGTATGAAAGAACCTCGTCGAAAATCTCTACTTTATTTTCTACCGTTTCATCATCATTTTCCTGCAAATTAACAAATGTATCATCGTTATTTTTTCTTATGTTAAACTGATACCAGATATCATATTTTTTCTCTTCCATATCCATTTGGAATTGAAACGCCAGCTCCGCAAAGTCTGCATCGATATTAATATAATCCACATATTTCCCGGGAATCTGTTGACCACATAGAACATATTTAAGCAGCTGTAGTGCATCAACCAGAGCCGTTTTCCCCGAACCGTTTTGTCCATATAGTCCAAGGATACTCGCTTTGTATGGCTTCCTTTTATTTATAAAACTAATCGTCCCGTTTTTAACATTTTTTAAATTCTTAATCATAATACTATTTAATCTGATCGTCCGTTTTGGCATATGAATCCCTCCATATTGTTATGCTACCACTTAATTCATGTGCTATCAACATCCAATTGCGTTTTTTATACATTTTGTTCCATTATTCTATTTCGTTTTTAATAATCTTATTATTTACAATACTCCACAAAAAATACTGTTCAATCTATCAATCATTTCAATAGCCTCACCTTGCATTTACCCCTGATCATTGAACAGCATCTCTTTATCCCGTATGAAATTAGTTATTTAGCGCCTGCTCCAGTTCCTCCACCGTCTCCACGATCACATCGGCGCCCGCCTCTTCCAGTTCTCCTGCCGCAGCGTACCCGTAGGCCACGCCGACGGACGCAATATGATGCGCCTTAGCCCCCATAATATCGTATTTTCTGTCTCCGACCATAACGATAGCTTCCTCCTCGCCACTGCCATCGCGCAGAAGCTGCCGCAGTGCTTCCTCCACCACTTGCTCTTTGCACGACCGCGTCCCGTCAAGTTCGCTCCCCACAATCACCTCAAAATAAGACAAAATGCCGAAATGCTCCAGAATCTGCGTTACAAATACAGTCGGCTTGCTCGAAGCCACCGCCAGACGGCAGCCTGCCTTTTGCAGCCGCGCAAGCATCTGCGCGATTCCCGGATAAATTTCGTTTTCGAACAGGCCAACCGTAGAAAACCGCTCCCTGTAATATGCGACCGCCTGCAGCCCCTTCTCTTCATCGAACCCGTAAACCTCCTGAAAACTGTCCAGAAGCGGCGGCCCGATAAACGGTTCCAGCTTGTCCCTGTCCGGCTCTTCGATCCCGAATTTGTGAAGTGCATACTGCACACAGCCTGTAATGCCAGGCTTCGGGTCTGTAAGCGTTCCGTCCAAATCAAATAGTATGTAGTGATACATTCCTGCCTCCCCTTATTTCTTCTGTCCCTGATGGATCTCTATGCCGCACTCTCTCTGCACCTGTTTCATCTTTTCTCCCTGTAATTTCTATTGCCCACGCATCGCTCTTGCCTGGAACTCTGTCCGCAGCGTCCTCACTTTCCGCTCCGTGATCCTGTCATCCTCCGTAATCCGGCCGCACAGAATCGGGGCATTGACATCATACAGACTGCATGTCCGCAAAATCTGTTCTCTGCTGTTATTCGCATAACAGTACAGACAGCCGTTGCGGCAGGTATCGTATGTGCCGACCTCGATGCTCTCGATACAGCCGCACTCCTTCCGCTGGTTCCGGTCCTTGCCTGCCTGCAGTGCATATCCGCTGATCTGCTCGATTAACTCCTGATCAATACAGCAGTTGTGGACGATCCCGCAGGCCGAAAGGTCGATTTTCTCCGCGCAGCTTCCGGTCTTCATACCGCAGGCGGACGCTATGTGCGCAAGTTCCCCCGCAAACGCCGTCAGTTCTCTTTCCGTAAGTCCATATGTGTGCAGTGCGGCCATACGCTTTTGATTCCTGGCATAGCTGTCCACAAAACTGATCACGCACTTTGCGGTGTATCCCTGTAAGGCTTCCGCAATCTGCCCGAATGCTCTCAGATGATATCCGGGCGTGTACTTTTGTGTAAACAGTATCGGATCATATCGCCAGATCACTCTTTCCGGCCCGATTCTGCGTGATAATTCCTGAAACACAGGGATCATCCGTTCCCTTTTATGGGGAATATTGCACTCGATATCCCTGCCGTATCCCGTGAGCGTAAACTGGAAATAGAACGGATACGGCGTCAGTTCGTCCAGCCTGTCAAGCATCGGTTCCGGATTCTTCGTCCAGAATACGATGCAGTCCACCAGTTCCGGCGTCAGTGCAATCCGGCTGACTTGATGCGCGTTTATCGGATTGCGCACATACAGATATCCCTCTTTTATTCTGTTGATAAACCAGTCGGAATAATAATTAGGAATATCCGTCCTGCGGCTTACACTCAGTATCATAGCGGGACTCCTTTATACAAACGATCCTACGGCAAACCTCTGTTTCTCTTCGACCTAATCTCCATTTTGTCAATATTCTCTTGTTTTGTCAAGAAACAACCCTTTTTAGATAGCGTAAGTTTATTGTAGGAACAGGACAGACAGAATAGCCCCTTGATCCGGTCAGACT
>CALGVA010000025.1 GCA_937920345.1 uncultured Lachnospiraceae bacterium | reverse complement strand
ATTTCCTGTTATCGAAGTACATCATTGCCGGTGTTGCACTGGGTGGTGTGAAGGAATAGAAAGCAGACAGAATATATCAGCTATATATTATATTGGGGAGATAGTTACAGAGGGAGAGAGTGCCGTTTGGGCGCGCTCTCCCTCTGTGCATGGGTAACATTCTGGTCCGTGCCGTTCGCAAAGACGCTTCGTTCATAGCCGGCCAGTTACCGTGTACATAAAAAATTAAGATTGATGTAATAGTAAATTGGAAGATATTGTGTTAAGATATACGCGAAAGCCCGCGAGCGAGACGAAGCGGAGTGCAGTTGAGCCTGCACTGCGGGATGGTAGAAACAGCAGGAGGACGAAACAGCTGCGTGCAGACAGATCAGTCAGATTGCTGTTTGATAGGGCAGGAGATTACAATGTCAAATATGATATATGATAATGCCCTTCTCAGGGTATATGACAGTCTGAGGCGTCTGTGTGATTACGCCGGTAAGGGCGACGATTGGTGCGACGGACTCTGGCAGGAACTATTGCATGACAGACAATTATATGAAGAGTTCGTCTATTATCTGGAGCATCATGTGCCCGGTGATCTGGTAAAGGTACGGGGATATTCACTGACAGATCTGTATGTATGGCAGCTGGAGCAGTATAATCTCCGTGGAGATTCCGGAAAGCATACGGCATGCTGTAATAAAGAGGAAATGCTGCTGCAGGCGCTCCTGATGCTGGCACAGATGAAGAAGAATCCTGACAGCTGTCTCGGGAAATTAGACAGAGGCGCGGGGATGGATAAAATATAGATAGCAGAAGAAAGTATAGAGAAAGATTATGAACAGGACAGAATTTATTGAAAGACTGCAGCGTGCCCTTGCGGCAGGGATTTCCAGCGGGCAGGTGGCGGAGAATGTAAGATACTATCAGGATTATATTGATTCTGAGGTCCGCAGGGGCAGAAGCGAGGGAGAGGTGCTTGACAGCCTGGGAGACCCCAGACTGCTCGCCAAGAGCATTATTGAGGCAAACAAGCATGCCGGAACAAGTTATGGATCAAATAGACAATATGATGAGGAAGTGGCGGATGACAGACAGGAGCGGCGGACGGAAAATGATGTGCCGACGGCAAGAAGCTTTGTACTTCCGGGCTGGCTTGTCATGCTGATTGTTACAGTGGTGGTACTGGTGGTGATCGGACTGGTGTTTTCACTGCTTTCTTTCTTTGCGCCGGTTATCATTTTTGTGCTGGCGGTGCTGCTGATTGTGAAAGTAATTCAGAATAACTGGCGGGGAAGGTAGCATGAAGGAAGAAGCCATTCACGCGGAAGAACTGCCAATCCTTTGGTCGCAGCAGTGAATTGGAAATTTCCGACGCGTGTCAGAGCAGTATCGCAGGCAGGCTTGCGTTATGCTGTGCATGGGGATTAGTGTGAGAAACAAAACAGACCATTTGGGTAAATGGTCTGTTGAGGGGAGTATATAAATAATTATATATAAGGGTCTGTAAACAGAAACTGAAGGGGTGTTTCCATCTACAATTACTATTATATACGTTTTATTTTAAAATGCAATCAAAAATAGTACTAAAGTCCTATGAATTTATTTGGTTATTTTATATAAAAAATTAGTACTAAAGAACTAGATACGGTTTGTATATTCTGAACAAGATCTTGCAATACTATTTCTGTAACTATAGTAAACGCCATAACAAATTTCTGCTTCCGGTTCATGTCAAAGCCATATGCGGGAGCTTTTACAGGACTGAAATCGAAATTTCCAATGTCGTTGACTATAAAATCAATCAGGAGGTATTTGAGATGTCTAAGAATGATTATAACCAGAATGCACAGAATGACAAGCAGCAGGACAAGGCAAACAACTCTACCAGCCAGAACAGCCAGAACAACAATCAGAAGAACAATTCTAAGAACAGTTCCGGCAGCAACGCACAGGACAACCAGAAAAACAACTTCTAATAATCAGTCAACAAGTGTTTATGGTACTCAAAACGGTATGGTCAGCGGCCATACCGTTTTGTTGTGCATATTTTGTGAAAAAAATGTAAAACATGGCGCAGAACATTGTTATTTCAGGAAGTTTAGTATACAATGTCTATGGTGAAGAAAGCTTAAGGTTTATTGTTTAGTGATTGCTGCAGTTTACACGGATATGGCCTGGAGTGGTGCAAAAAGAAACCGTGTGAATGGCGATGGAGGAGATTATGAAAAGAACATTAAGATTGACCGTATGCATGGCGGTGCTTATCATGCTTGCCGGCTGCGGAAAAGCGGATAGTACAAAGGCAGATCAGACAGCAGAGTATGCCGATGTTTCTGCGAAAGATTTAAAGCAGGCAGGATTGGGAGCCTTGGCGCTTCTGTATGACGAGACGATCTGGACTTATGATGACACGCAGGGCGGTGATTCCGGACTTGCCTTTACGGCAAAGGACGGTTCTCTGCTTGGGATTACCTGTTCTAAGGAATCTTTTTATCAGCATCCGCTTGAGATGATCAGGATTTCCGAACAGATTTGCGCTTCCTATGCGAAGTATGAGGAGGTGGAGGAGCCCACGCTGATTTCCGTTCAGGGTGAAGACTGGTATGAGTGGGTATACAGATATGAAGAAAACGGTGTGTCAACGGTAGCATTACAGCGTTTTTATGGTAAAAATTACTATGCGTATACGATGTCTTATATCGCAGAAGAGAAAGCTTACGAAGCGAATAAGAGTGAAGCACTCAAAGTAATGAATTCGGCGGTGATGAGCGTGCCGGATAATGATGAGGCGGAAGCGAAGGCGAAGGAGTTTCTGGTGGGGGAATGGGATCTCGGAGAGCAGGGTTATCTTGTCATGAGCGAAGATGGTGCATATAACTGGTATATGGACAGCAGCAAAGATGAGAAAAATATGCATAAGGGAGCTTACCGCGGTGATGTGACGAACGAGGCTGTCGGCTTTAAAGAGGGTGAGGGCGTCTATTTTGTGCTTTTTCCGGAAGGACTCTATGTGGACGGTCAGGAGCAGGAAATGTCTGCGGTGAAGTATGATTATGTTGTCTCTACGAAGATTCAGCCGGACGGAACTTATCAGATGTTAAATCCGACGACTTTCGCACTGTACTCCATGCAGAGGCAGGAGTAGGATATGGAGAGATTAGAATATATTGCGCCTTGCCATTTCGGTCTGGAGGCGGTTTTAAAAAGAGAGATTACAGATCTGGGGTATGAGATCGTGTCTGTGGAGGACGGGCGCATCACCTTTGCGGGAGACGCGCGGGCGATTTGCCGCGCCAATATTTTCCTGCGGAGCGCGGAGCGTGTGCTGATTAAGGTGGGCAGCTTCCGCGCAGAGACTTTTGAGGAGTTATTTCAAGGAACGAAGGCTCTGCCGTGGGCGGATTACATACCGAAGAACGGTAAATTCTGGGTAACGAAGGCGGCGAGTGTGAAGAGCAAACTTTTCAGTCCGTCCGATATCCAGTCGATTATGAAGAAAGCCATGGTGGAGAGCATGAAGAAAGCTTATCCGGCCGATTGGTTTTCGGAGAGCGGGGATGCCTATCCCGTGCGCGTTTTTCTGATGAAGGATGAGGTGACAGTGGGTCTGGATACCACCGGAGAGTCGCTTCATAAGCGCGGCTACAGAAAGCTTACGGCTAAGGCGCCGATCGCCGAGAATCTGGCAGCGGCGCTTATTATGCTGACACCGTGGAAAGGGGACCGCATTCTGGTTGATCCGTTCTGCGGCAGCGGTACGATACCGATTGAAGCGGCAATGATGGCAGCGCATATTGCGCCGGGGATGAATCGTAATTTCACGGCGGAAGCCTGGACACATATCGTAGACCGGAAGGAATGGTACCGGACCGTGGATGAGGCGGAGGCGCTGATTGATATGGACGTGGAGACGGATATACAGGGCTATGATATAGATGAAGAGATGGTTTCGATTGCGCGGGCGAATGCGAAGCTGGCCGGCGTAGAGAAACTGATTCATTTTCAGCGAAGAGATGTGGGGCAGCTGAGTCATCCGAAGAAATACGGTTTTGTGATCACGAATCCGCCTTATGGGGAAAGAATAGAAGATAAGAAGAATCTGCCGGGACTCTACCGCGTAATCGGTGAGAGATACAGGCAGCTGGACAGCTGGTCGATGTACCTGATTACTTCCTATGCCGAGGCGGAACAGGCGATCGGCAGGAAGGCTGACAAGAACAGGAAGATATACAACGGCATGATGAAGACCTACTTCTATCAGTATATGGGACCTAGGCCAAGTGGGAGCAGAAGATAAATTATGCAGCAGGAAAGACAGGATAATTTAATGAAAAGGATGGCGGCATGCTGTCTCGTGTTCGTTTCGGTGGCGATGAGCGCCATACTGTATTATTCCGCGAATAAAATCATTGTAGTGGCAGACGTGGCACAGGATGAGGTTGTACAGGAAAATACGGGCAGTGTGGAAGATACTGTTGTGGAAGATAAAAATCATATAAAGATTGACCGTAAAAGTCAAAATACGAATTATTTCTGTATTCCGCTGCCGGAAGGTGTAAAGGCGGAAGAGGTGACGATCGAGAATCACTATATGGACAAGGAATTGTGGGTCAGTATTACACCGAAGGAACTTGCGGGCTATGAGGAATTCTATGCGTCTAACGGTGTATACGGCAACTGTGACAATGTGCTGGAAGGACATATTGATGTGGAAAAAGACAGAATCTGCCTGCGGTTTGCGCTGACGGACGTGTTTGAATATCACAGTATTTTTGAGGATAGCGCGCTCTATGTGGATTTCATGACGCCGAAGGAGGTTTTCGACAGGATCATTGTTATTGATCCGGCATACGGACAGCAGGATACGGGCGTCACGGCAAATAATATTAAAGCGAAGGATATTACGCTGGAGATTGCCAGGGCATTGAAAGCCAAACTGGACAATACGGATATCAAGGTATACTATACAAGGATGGATGACAGTAATCCGACGGCAGCCAAGCGTGTGGAACTGGCCGCTGCGACGAAGGCGGATATGCTGATCCGCATAGAGGTGAGCGGAGACCAGAATACGAAACTGTACGGCACGGAAACGGTCTATAACAGCAGATTTTTCATTCCCGGATTTGGCAGCGTGGAGCTGGCGGATCTGCTGGAACGGGAGGTTGTCACCGCGGTCAGCGGTAAGGCAGGCGGACTTCTGGAGGCCGGTGAAGCAGATGCGGTGATCAGCAATGCGACTGTGCCTGCGGCTGCGGTTAAGGTGGGATATCTGACGAACGGACAGGAGTTTATACTGCTGCAGCGGGAGGACTATATCCAGCGTATCGCGGAGGGAATCTATCAGACGATCCTGAAAGCGTACGGAGATTAGATTGATAAATCATGCTGATGTACGGATGATTTGATCGACAATGTGAGTCAGAGCCGGGGATGTGCCCGGAACGCAGTCAACTGCTCTGACATGGATGATGAGTGCCAGATTTTGTGAAGTGGAATCGCGGAGGTTGGGAATGAGACGACAGATCATATTTGCCACGGGCAACGAGGGCAAGATGCGGGAAATCAGGGATATCCTTAAGGACATTGAAGCGGATATTCTATCTATGAAAGAAGCGGGGCTCGAGACGGATATCGTGGAGGACGGTACAAGTTTCGAGGAGAATGCGGTTATAAAAGCGAAGGCGGTGGCGGATCTGCTGGTCCGGCATGCCGGCGGTAAGTATAAAGAGGCGATTGTGCTGGCGGATGATTCCGGTCTGGAGATCGATTATCTGCATAAGGAACCGGGCATCTATTCCGCCAGATATCTGGGCGAAGATACGCCTTACAGTGTGAAGAATCAGAACCTGCTGGAGCGGCTTGCGGGGGTGGAACAGGAACGGCGCAGCGCGCGGTTTGTGTGCGCGATAGCGGCAGTCATGCCGGACGGAGAAGTACTGACCACGCTCGGCACGATAGAAGGCAGGATCGATGATCAGGCAAAAGGAAGCAACGGATTCGGCTATGACCCGATCTTCTATGTGCCTGAACTTGGCTGTACCACGGCAGAACTGCCGGAGGAGGAGAAGAACCGGATCAGCCACAGGGGCAGGGCGTTGGAGGCGATGAAGCTTAAGCTGGATCAGAAGATATAACTGTCGCGTAAAATAACGGGCAAGGATGAGGAGTTCTATGAAAATACTGATAGTGAGTGATACGCACCGGTATAATGCAAATTATCTGAAAGTGGTGGAGAAAACAGGTCCTCTTGATATGGTAGTGCATTGCGGAGATGTGGAGGGGAGCGAACTTGTGATTTCACAGGCGGCAGGATGCCCCGTGGAGATGGTGCAGGGCAATAACGATTTCTTTTCGGAACTTCCGAGAGAAAAAGAGTTTATGATCGGGCAGTATAAGGTGTGGCTGACACACGGGCATAATTATTACATAGCCATGAACAGTGACGTGATTAAGCAGGAAGCAAAAGCAAGGGAAGTGGATATTGTGATGTGCGGGCATACGCATAAGCCGGTAGTCGATATCGGAAGCGGTCTTACGCTGATTAATCCCGGCAGCATCAGCTATCCCAGACAGGACAACAGGAAGCCGAGTTATATTATTATGGAAATTGACGGGGCCGGAGAGGCACATTACACGATTAATTATCTGTAAAAGTGACAACTTTGGATAAAATATATAAAATTAGAAAAATTAGTTGACAGAGGACAATGCATATAATATAATTTATCTTGCGTTGCAGATAGGATGCTCACAGGTTCCTTTTTCGGGGTGTGGCTCAGCTTGGCTAGAGCGCCTGGTTTGGGACCAGGAGGTCGCAGGTTCGAATCCTGTCACCCCGACGCAGCATATTATGAAGAAAGCAATATGTATTATCATATAGCTAGACATGCGGGTGTAGTTCAATGGTAGAACACCAGCCTTCCAAGCTGGATACGTGGGTTCGATTCCCATCACCCGCTCTTTATTTTTGTCGGGAAACCGCCGCTTTACGGGATTTCCCGATTTTTTAATGGTATCTCATTGATATTCAGACCGCCGTCTATCAGCGTACTGATCTAGGATTTCATTTCGGTTTCTCATATCTGATAATATCCGACACTTCACAATCCAAGATAAAGCAAAGGGTATCAATCGTGCTTGTTGTGATAGCCTTTCCCTCTTTCATTCTCTGGAATGTATTGGCGGACATTCCCTCTTTGTATATTAAATAATATACTGTGACATTTTTCTTTAGTAACGTCTGAAAAAACGGTTCATAAGAAATCAATTTTCATCACCCGTTTAACAATAGCATACTTAAAATATTGACCATGCTTAATATATTGAGTATAATGAAGAATTGAAACATGATGACTGCGACTAAACACCCGAAAATATTGACGGGGGTAGCGTGGTATATTAAGTTTTATTGGTCTACAAACTAAATGCAAACCAAAGGAGAGGGAAGATGAAGAAAAAGGCACTAATGACAATTCTACCACTATGCGTTGCTATGGCAATGACAGCTTGCGGTGGGAATGCAGACACAGCAGAAGTGAAAGAAACAACAGTGGCGGAAGAAACTGCGGAAGCTGATGCGCAGACACAGATTGAGGAAGCTGACGGGTATTACGAGGCGGGACGCAGGAGTCTTTACGGATTGGACGGAGCGCAGATTGATCTGGCGGATGCCCATACGAATTTTACAAAGTCGCAGGAGCTTGGCAATACCGAGGCGAATTTTTATCTTGGTGTTTTGGCTGACTGGTACGGATATCCGAAAAAGGATTACGAGCAGGCAAAGGTATACTATGAACAGAGCGGAGACAACCCTTATGCGCAGATTTCTTTAGGATTCTTATATTATAACGGGCAAGGCGTAGAGCAGGATATGGAAAAGGGTAAAGAACTTTTCCAGTCGGTGGCAGATCAGGGCGTAGTTGAGGGATATTATGGACTTGCCAGTGCTGCAGAAAGTCTAACTATTAAAAGTCAAGACCTAAAATGAAAATTTTTCGATGAAGTG
>CALGVA010000024.1 GCA_937920345.1 uncultured Lachnospiraceae bacterium | reverse complement strand
GCCTATTCATTATCATAGAAGATTTAATTATTTACAGAGTTTTCTTCACACACTCCTCTAACGCAATTCGTGTTAAATTTTCAAGGTACAAACAAAATCAAATATTTACAAATGTGTCTTTTGACACCCTAATCATATAAGATAAATTGCGTAACAGTGAAGCCAGATGCTGAACTGTACCTAATTACCCATCTCACTCCCCGAACAGACCGTCAACCCACCGTTCCACGTTATCGCTGAAGTCTTTTGCCCACTCGTCCAGCTTTTCATTCTGCTGCGCCTCGAGTTCCCTGATCCTCTGCTGCACTTCCTCCGTATATTCTCCGGCATTGATATTCCCCATACAGGCGTTGAGCAGTGCATCGTCGAGATGAATGATCCACGTCCCGTCCCTCCGTTCGGCCGTGGCCGTCACCTCAAGCGTGCACATCTCCTCTTTATCCCAGGATTCTATAAGAGACAGCAGACTGCCGTCCTCGTCGGCAATGCTCGACAGTTCTCTGACCATTGCCCCCAGCCCCGTTCCCTCACCTGCGATCATTTTGTCCATAAGATTCATCTCGTACATTCCCATCACGCCGTTCATATCCAGATTGGTAATCTCCATCACGATTCCGGCATGATCCTGGTCCTCATTTACACGTAGAATCTCCCATGTCAGATTCTCCAGCATCTTCTCATACAGCTTGTGGTGAAATTCATACTTTTTCTTCCGCGTCCCGCGCTTTACGACCGGCTGCAGCAGTTCATTAAACATACGGTATTCACTTCTCACCGGAAAGCCGATCCAGTTGTATTCCGTCTGTATATAATTGTCCGTACACGCGTTAAACAGATCAAGATCCAGTGTTTTCATGCTCTCCATCATGCAATCTGCCGTCTGAACGGCAGTAAGAGACTGTCCGGACAGGACACCGTGGCCTGCAGCACCCTCCACGGGAACGCCGCACGCACTAAGCATCAGACTTATCAAAACAGGCATGATCCGCAGAATCCCTTTCGTCCCTTTCCGTTTTACTTCTCTTTTCATTTCCCTTTTACCGATTATTTTTTTCATATTCAGCATCATTTCCTCCGTTCCGAAGCACGCCGCACTCTTAACCGCTCTCCCGGCGTTCCGCATGACTTCAACCGTCTTATGCACTTCTTTTCCTGTGCTGTTATTATATTTCCTGTATTTCTCAGGTTCAACAGGCACACCAGGAATCGACTGTACGGCAGCAAAAAAAGACGCCGCAGCGCCTTTTTCTGTCAAATGTTCCCGCACTTCAGGCATTTCCCGAAACGCTATTCACCGACCCGCCCTACTGGAATCATCGCGGCAAAAGTAAACCATCCGTCTTCACACTTCAATACACTTGTCCCGTGATTCCTCCTGATTACGGAATCCACATTCAGCAGACCGATTCCATGCTTTTCTTTATCCCGCTTGCCCGTCACGATCCTGTTATCCCTGATCCGCACCGCTTCCTTTACAGGATTACGGACGGATAAAACGAGGCTGTCGTCCTCCACAACCATCTTAAACTGTATGACTTTGCCCTGTACAAGCCTCTCGCACGCCTCTATTGCATTGTCCAGAAGGTTGCCGAGCAGCGTCACGATCTCTTCCTCCCCGATCGTGATCCCCGACAGATCGCCGGACACCATCGTCATGACGATTCCCCGCACGCACGCCTCCTGATACTTCCGGTTCAACATGATATTGACTACCGCATGATTCGTGTTCACGCACATCTCTCCCTGACAAAAACTCCCGTTCAACCCGGAAATATATCGAAGCGCCTCCTGTGTCTGCCCGTTTTCAATCATTCCCTGAATACAGCTTAGCTGATTCTTATAATCATGCGATAAACGCCTCTGCTGCTCATAGCGCTCCTTCATGCTCTGATACAGATTCATCTGGTTCTGTGTCCGCTCATGTACCATCCGCAATTCCTGCATTTCAGATTCCTTCTCCAGCATGTTGACCATATAGTGTATTACCAGCACATACACCCCCGCAAACCCGGTCAGTAACGCCAGCCTCACATACCCCTCTCCCGTACCGGCCGCCGGCGCCTGCATAGCGACCGCAATACTGACTGCAATACCCGCCAGCGACAACAGCCCGAATTTCCACCACTGTATCCCTGACAGACCGCGCACATGCCGCCGGCACCAGAAACGAAATGTCCACATCAGGCATAAATAGATGATATCCATGACCGGCTCCATCAGATCGAGCACTTGTACATTCTCCATGGCAGGAGTTATGTAAACTATAGAAAAAAGGATTGCGGACATAAGCCAGTAAATTCCGCAAAACACTACCGATAACATCAGATTCTTCATGACACTGATCTGAAAATAGATCTGTGCCACAAGAAAGATCACTGCGATCACCCGTACCGGCTGTAAGATATACGGCGGTATTTTCGTGACGGCAATCAGCATAAATCCTGCCGTAAACGCCATAACCGCCGTATATTTCATCCGGTCATGCCGGAATGTACGTCTCGCCGCAACGGTCTCGAAAAATGTATGAGCGCTTATACCCATAACCAAAGACAAGAAAATGCTCCTGATGATAAGCCCAGCCGTCTCTCCCATCACATCGCTCCTTTATAATCCACAAACGCCTCTTTGACCCTCTGAAACCTCGGACGCGGGACCGGGAGTTCTTCCCCCGTATCCAGGAATACCGTATAATTGCTCACTTTTCGGATATGCTTCATATTTACAAGATAGCTCTTATGAATCCGCAGGAAATAATGTCCTTCCATCTGTTGTTCCAACTCATCCAGTTTACTGTAAATCTGATAGACCACCCTGCCTGCTTCCATATAATGAAAAAAGGATTTATGTCCTCTGCTCTCCACATACAGAATAGAATCCGTATACAGTCTCTTTTTCCCCTCCAGAAACGTAAACGACACCTGCGCGACCTTCATTTTCTGCAGGACGGCTTTCATACATTCCTCCAGCGCACCCTCCAGATTATCCTTCATCAGATAACGGACCGCGTTCACCTTATACCCTTCCAGCGCATAATCTATGAATGCCGTCACAAACACGATATAGGTATCACTTTGACAGGCACGTATCCGCTCCGCCGTCTTAAGTCCATCCAGTGCTTCCATATTGATATCCAGAAATACAATATCGAACTTCCTGCCGCCCTCGCACTGCTTTATAAGTTCCTCTCCGGACAGAAAGGTATGCAGCGCACACGGCAAAGCATTTGTACGCATATATTTCTCCAGCAGTTTTTTCATTCTATCGCGGTAAAACTGCTCATCATCACAGACTGCGATCTGTAACATAGTATTCCTCCGCCTCCCGGTGGTAACTGCCATTGTATTGCGCCATAAATAAAAGGGGCTGCCGCCTTAACGACAGATCAACCTGATATGATCCCTCCAGACAGTTTTCCTTTTCTGGCGTCTGCAGATATTATAAACGATATCGGCATGAAATAATATAGCTGTATACAACGATCTGTCAATCCGCAGACACAAAGAAAAACGGAAACGCTGTATTTATCAACGCTTCCGCTGCTTTTTCTGGAATAAAAAAGAGCGCGAGACGGGACTCGAACCCGCGACCCCGACCTTGGCAAGGTCGTGCTCCACCAACTGAGCCACTCGCGCATATCATCTGTCCGGCTTCTGTATCGCTCGGACAAGTGATAGTATACTATATACATTTTTCCCTGTCAACAGATTTTTCTAAATTTTTGAAATTTTTGCAACTTTTTTGTTTTTTCGTGTTCTCTTTTACTCTATTCTGTCTTTGTATTTGACCCGGTAAATACGTTTCAGGGATTCGTCGATACGCTCCTCCGTGATCGTACCGTCCTTTACGGCCGTCAGTACCGCCTCGTAAGCTTTCTCAAAGTCGTCCGGCATGAGCAGCATGTCTGCGCCCCCCTGGATCGCCATAACCGCCGCCTCCTCAGTGGTATAATATTCCGTGATCGCACTCATGTTCATCGCATCTGTTATGATGATTCCCTGAAAGCCCAGCTCGCCCCTCAGCACATCTGTCATAATTGTCTTAGACATTGATGAAGGCACGGCTTCCTCCAGTGAAGCCACCGTAATATGACTGACCATAACAAAATCCGCTCCGGCGTCTATGCCTGCCTTAAACGGGACAAAATCCAGGCTGCGCATCTCATCTAACGTCTTTCCCGTCTCTACCCTGCCGTCATGAGTGTCCTCTTCCGTTGCTCCGATTCCCGGAAAGTGCTTCAGGCAGGAACTGACGCCGGTCCCTTCAATACCTTCGACCAGATTAGAAACCATGTCGCCCACCAGCTGCGCATCCGATCCAAACACCCGGTCTCCCATGACACTCTCACCGGAACCTGCCACATCCGCTACCGGTGCAAAATCCAGATTAAAGCCCAACTCCTTCAGATAATTTCCGATCGCGAGCCCGGCCTCATGTGCCTGCGCCGTATCTCCCGTCTCTCCGATCGCCGCCATATCATCAATCTGTATCACATCGATCCCGCTCTTCGCCACTCTGCTGACGGAACCACCCTCCTCATCTACCGCCAGAAAGATCGGGTATTTGCTTTTAGAGACTGTGCTGGACAGCATCTCCGTAATCTGCTCTATGTCCTTTATGTTTTTATCAAAATATATCAGTCCGCCGATGCCCCACTTATTCAGCGCCTCCTGTGTTCCTTCGCCTGCCTGTGTAGCCGTACTGACACCCGTAAGTGCCTCCGGCGTCACGATAAACAGTCCGGCCACCTTATCCTCCAGCGGCATCGTTGAAATAGACGATTCCACCACCTCTTCAAGCGGATCAGCCTCCGGTTCTTCCTCCACAGGCTCAGGCGCGGCAATCACCACGTCATGCGCATCCTCCGCTTCCTGCTCCGCCTGAATCTGCGCCTTCATCTCTTCCTGTTCCCTGGCCGTCTTCTTCTCCTTCACAACATGAGCCACCTTGCTGCCCGCGAATACGCCTCCTGCAATGAGCGCTGCCAGCAAGGCCAGCACAACCGCATAGGATATAATCTGGTTACGGATTCTTCTGCGTCTCCGATAAGTACGCCGGTCCATCTCCTCATCCTCTTCGTAGTACTCATCGTCCTCTTCCTCGTCGTCCTCCGCCTGTTCCTCATCCGGCGCTTCTGCCTCATTCACCTCATCTGTATTGTCATCCTCAAAGCTTTCTTCCTCAAGTTCCTCATTCTCTAATTCTTCATTCTCGTATTCATCATCCGAATATCTGTTTCTTTCGCGAAATAATTTTCCCATATTTTCATTCTTTCCGTCATGCCGTTTCCACGGCATAAACAATGTGTACGAAGAAAATTTATCATGATTGTTTTCTTCACGGTTTTCTCCTGTTGTGTGACAACATACAAGATATAGTATGTAGCAAGTATACTATAACCTATTTTTAGGAAATATGCCATACATTTTTATTTTTCTCTCATACTCCCCTGATCCGGACTACATGCAATGCCGCAACGGGTATGCCCGTCCCTTGGCACCCGTTTTTACAGCAAATCGAAGCGGGTACTAATCCTTCCGGAATTAATACCCGCTTCTAAACTACACTATCCAATGGTCCATACCTCCATTTTTCTTTCGTACTCTTTCCACTTCTCTTTCGTATGCATATACTGTAACGTCTTATTCTCTCTTCTTCTGTGATCCGTTACTTTTTCTTATGTACTCGACTACGTTCTCTTTGCTTTGTCATTGGTTCCTTATTCATTTGTACTTTAAATGGATTTCAGATTATGTTTTCGGTGGACCGTACCTCCTTTTCTTTAGAGTATCTATATGAATTGTTCTTGTTTATGTTTTTATTATATCACCCGCTCCAGATTTGTCAACACTTTTCTATAAAAAAATTTAAATTTTTTCATTTTATTTCCATTTTATACAAATTATCTCATTTTTATATTCTTTTTCTATATTTAACAGTTAATTCTGCCTAAATCTTTAAAAACTGTAGTATGTAACACATGAAAAGTATGCGGTCTTGCACACTTTTCTTTTAAAATGGTATACTGAAAGAAATTTCAGCGTAAACATCAAAAAAATGTACAGCGCACGTCGAAAATGTGCGCGGAAACGGAGGTAATACATGTCACACAAACTGACTGCTCTTGCAAAACAGGCTGATACGATAATCAAAAATCTGGCCAGACGCAACATGGAAGGTTTCTATTTCGAAACCGCCGACGCGTGCACGCAATCCATTCTTCAGTCCATACCCGAGGGTTCTCTCATCAGCTGGGGCGGCAGCGAAAGCATCAAGGAATCGGGTCTCCTGGAAGGCGTACATAACGGCGCATACGAGCTGATCGACCGTGCCGCCGCCAAAGATCCGGAGGAATCCCGCGCGCTCTATGCCCGGACGGTTCTTGCCGATTACTACCTGATGAGCAGCAATGCCATCACACTAGACGGCGAACTGATCAACATCGATGGCAACGGCAACCGCGTCGCATGTCTGATCCAGGGCCCGCGCCACGTCATTCTCGTAGTCGGCATGAATAAGGTCGTCACAGACGTGGAAAGCGGCATTGCCAGAGTCCGCAATATGGCCTCCCCGGCGAACGCCATACGGCTGAGCCGAAATCTTCCCTGTGCCGCAACCGGGACCTGCCATGACTGTCTTTCACCGGAATGCTTCTGTAACCAGATCGTCGTGACAAGAAGAAGCGGACACACAGGAAGGATCAAGGTATATCTGGTCGGGGAACCGCTCGGCTATTAACATGCCGGTCCTCTTTTTTCCGGAATATCGGTATGCAAAACAGACAGGAACTGCCACACAATGCGCCGTCCTGTCTGTTTTATATTTTTCTTCCCTATAGCAGAACAGTTTACCTCCGGTTGCAGAGGCACTGCCAGCAAAGCATATCCCTGCTCCGTCCGGCTCGAGACACTACTTTTAAATCAAGAAGCAAGCCCTTCCTGTCCCTCTTTCCGTCTGTCAGATCTGAATCCGCACGAAAATATCATAGATCGCCTTGATCGCCGTCTCAAAATCCGAGTTGGAAACACCAATGATGATATTCAACTCACTGGAACCCTGATCGATCATCTTGACATTGACATTGGAATGCGCCAGTGCGGAGAAAATCCTGCCTGCCGTACCGCGGGTAGACTTCATGCCGCGTCCTACGACAGCGATCAGCGCAAAATCCCCCTCAATATCTATACGGTCCGGATCTGCCAGCCTGTGGATGGCAGAAACAACCTGCTGTTCCTTATGCATAAACTCGTCCTGATGCACGAACACCGTCATCGTATCAATACCCGACGGCACATGCTCAAAAGAAATACCGTTCTCTTCGAAAGCCTGCAGCACCTTCCGACCGAATCCGATCTCGGAATTCATCATGTCCTTATCAATATTCACGGCGCAGAAGCCCTTCTTACCGGCAATACCCGTGATGACATACTTCGACTTCTGGCAGGTGCTCTCCACGATCCAGGTACCATTGTCTTCCGGCGCGTTGGTATTACGGATATTAATGGGAATCCCCGCTCTCCTGACGGGGAAGATCGCGTCCTCGTGCAGCACAGATGCCCCCATATACGCTAACTCGCGCAGTTCTTTATAAGTGATCGTCTCGATTCCCTCCGGTTTATATATGATACGCGGATCAGCGATCAGAAATCCCGACACATCCGTCCAGTTTTCATATACATTCGCTTTCACTGCTCTTGCCACGATAGAACCCGTGATATCGGAGCCGCCTCTGGAAAATGTCTTGACCCTGCCATCGGCATATGCGCCGTAAAAGCCCGGAATAACCGCCGTCGCAGCGCCATCCAGTCTGGAGCGCAGCTTCTCGTTCGTTCCCTCCGCATCAAACTCTCCGCTCTCATCAAACAGAATCACTTCAGCGGCATCGATGAACTCATAACCAAGGTAATTCGCCATGATGATACCGTTCAGGAACTCTCCACGCGAAGCGGCGTAATCGGAACCGGCTTTATTTTTGAAATTTTTCTCAATCACTTTAAATTCTTCTTCTAAAGACAGCTTCAACTCCAGTCCGTCAATTATCTCCTGGTATCTGTCCCTGATCGCCTGAAGATTCTTCTTAAAATCCTTGCCCTGCTCCGCCAGATCATAACATGCGTACAGCATATCCGTTACCTTTGTATCATCGGCATCGCGTTTGCCCGGCGCGGACGGAACGACGAACTTACGCTCTTTATCCGCCCGAATAATATTACCGACCTTCCTGAACTGCTCGGCACTCGCCAGAGAGCTGCCGCCAAATTTCACTACTTTTCTCATAATACTTTCTTCCTCGATTTCTTCTATTCTGATCTGCGCCGCTTACACGCTTAAAATTCTGATTCTGTTAATGCAGCCGCCAATAGAGGCGATCCTGTCGTTAAATTCCTTCTCGGTCATAACCTGCGTCATGAAACCGAATTCCTCACTGATCCCCACATTGACCTCTGCGAGAGATCCGAATGCTTCCATCGCAGCTTCCTTACGGTCAGCCGCCACTCTGACAAAGAATTTGCCGTTATCATTCTCAATGCTCTCTACCTTCACATCTTCGTTTTCCCAGAAGCACATAACCGTCTTACCCGGATGTCTCGCGCAGTCCACCACGTCGGACACTACAGCGCTCGCCGTGGGAAGCTTACCCGCACCCCGGCCGTAATACATGGAATCGCCCAGCATATTCCCGTGCACGTAGACCGCATTAAACACATCGTTTACACAGTAGAGCGGGTGATCCTTCGAAATCATAAACGGCGCCACCATCGCGAAGAATCCATTCTCCTTGTCACGGCTCATACCGAGCAGCTTCACGGATTTATTCATCTGCTTCGCGTATAAGAAATCTGCCGCGGAGATCTTCGTGATCCCTTCTGTATAGATCTCTTCATATTTTACGTTCTTACCGCACATAAGTGACGAGAGAATCGCGATCTTGCGGCAGGCATCGTATCCTTCCACATCGGCTTCCGGATTCCTCTCCGCATATCCCTTCTCCTGCGCTTCTTTCAGTACATCCTCGAAATCGGCGCCCTCCTTGTCCATCTTCGTCAGAATATAGTTCGTCGTTCCGTTTAAGATACCCGTGATGGAGTCGATCCGCTCCGCCGTCAGGGAATAGTTCAGCGGACGGATAATCGGAATCCCGCCGCCGACACTCGCTTCAAACATATAGTTACAGCGATTCTCTCTGGCAATCCTGATCAGTTCCGGACCATGATTCGCAACCAGCTCCTTGTTGGACGTACACACGCTCTTACCCGCAAGCAGCGCCCTCTTGGAAAAATCGTACGCAGGATTAATGCCGCCCATCGTCTCACAGATAATCGCAACTTCCGGATCATTCAATATTACTTCGTAATCATGCACCACTTTGCTCTCATAAGGATCTCCCGGAAAATCTCTCAGATCCAGAATATACTTAATATTCAGTTCTGCCGCCGATCTCTTGTTAATATCTTTCTTATTGGTTTCGATTACCTCCACGACACCGCTGCCCACCGTGCCGTACCCTAATACCGCTACATGAATCATTGTCATATCTCCTTATTGTATATTTGCGATGTTTCCCGCGCGGTGCACTAGTCCCGCGCCACGATCTTCACATTATGAACACCCTGCATGTCCTCCATTGCCTCGATCATCTTAGACACATCTGAGGTCGTCGGAAGCACCTGCACACTCAGACTAAGCGATGCTACCCCGTTGATCGGAATACTCTGATGAATCGTCAGAATGTTCGCCCCGCAGTCTGCCACGATCTTGAGCACGTCTGACAAAAGCCCAGTCTCATCGTCCATCTGAAAGGTAAGCGTGATCGTAGTTCCCTGCGCATTATCGTGAAATGGAAAAATATCATCTTTATATTTGTAGAAAGAACTTCTACTGATGCCTACCCTGTCCACCGCTTCCTGCACAGATAAAGCCCTTCCCGAATCCACCAGCCGCTTGGCTTCCACAACCCCCAGCAGCACCTCCGGAACAGCTTTCTGTCTTACAACAAAATAACCCGCTGTCTCCTGCATACCGCACCACACCTCTCTGTCCTATCGGTACACGCATTTTATATTCTGTTCACATGGTCTGCACCATGCACACATGTGTCTCCAGTCGTCTGTTGACCAAAGACACTTGTTTTCCACCGAAAGATATACTAGCACAATTATACAATTCTGGCAAGTGTAAATTGTACAATATTTGTAACAGTTCAGCCTTGCACTATTCCGCAAATGAAAAGAGATACTCTCCGCCGTAAACAATAGCTAAAGAATATCTCTTTGATTCGTCCTGCCGACACCTTTTATCTGCTCAGCACGTTGTGCAATGTTTCAAACATACTGTCAATATCTATAGGCTTCGCAATATGTCCGTTCATTCCGCTCCGCAAAGCTTCCTGTTTATCTTCCTCAAAAGCATTGGCAGACATTGCAAGAATCGGTATCGACGCCAGTTCTTTATTTTTAAGTCTGCGGATTGCCTTCGTTGCCTCATAACCGTTCATAACCGGCATCTGAATATCCATCAGAATCAGCTGATAATACCCCGGCTCAGACCTCCGAAGCATTTCCACAGCCTCCTGACCGTTGCCGGCAACTTCCGTCACAAACCCGGCATCACCCAGAATCTCGACTGCAATCTCCTGATTCAGTTCCACATCCTCTGCCAGAAGAATACGCGCCTCTTTGAGGCTCTGCATGCCTGTTTTATCTTCCTTCACCTCATGCTTCTCTCCATGCAGGACAGAGTCAAGGCACTCCATTAACTCTGACAGGAACAGCGGCTTACTGCAAAATGCCGTAACGCCGGCCTGCTTCGCCTCATCCTCAATATCCGCCCAGTCACATGCCGTCAGGACAATAACGATTGCCTCCTGTTCGATCTCCTCCCGTATCCGGCGGGCAATCCCGATCCCATCGATCTCCGGCAGCATCCAGCCGATCACATAGACCCTGAAATCATCTCCCTGCATAGCCGCCTCCCGGCTCTGCAGTACTGCTTCTTCCTCCGACACTGCCCACTCTGCACGCATACCGATCTGGCCGAGCATATGAGATACGCTCTCACAGCTGTCCTTATCACTGTCTACCACAAGCGCTCTGCAGTTCTTTAACTCCGGAATATTCTGATTCAGTTCTTCCCTGACATGTGTACGGAAGATAAAGGATACGTCAAACTGCGTGCCGACGCCCTGTTCGCTCTGCACTTCTATATTACCGTTCATCATGTCCACAATATTCTTGGTGATCGCCATGCCAAGCCCGGTTCCCTGAATACCGCTGATCGTTGAATTTTCTTCTCTCTCAAAGGGCTCAAAAATGTGCCGCAAAAACTCTTCGCTCATACCGATTCCGCTATCTTTAACCGTAAATACATATCCGGCATAGCCCTCTCTGTCTACCGGCTGTTCCGTGATCCGCACATTGATCGTCCCGCCCTCCGGTGTATACTTCACTGCATTGCTGACCAGATTTAAAAGTACCTGATTGAGACGCAGTTTGTCGCAATAGATATCTTCATTTAAGACATCCACCGTATCAATATAGAGTTCAAGCCGTTTTGCACGAATATCTCCCTGTAGAATGTTACAAAGACCATGCACGATATCCGGCAGACTGCAGACCTTTTCTTCCAGTTGAATCTTACCGCTTTCGATACGGCTCATATCAAGCACGTCGTTGATCAGACTCAGCAGATGATTGCCTGATGCCATGATCTTCTCCAGATATTCCTTCACCTGATCACTGCGGTCAATATGCGTGATCGCCAGTGTTGTGAAGCCGACGATCGCGTTCATCGGCGTACGGATATCGTGCGACATATTCGAAAGGAACACACTCTTCGCCTTATTTGCCCGGTTCGCCTGTGCAAGCGCACTCTCAAGGATATCTTTCTTCTGCATCTCGCTGCGGATCTGTTCATCGACATTTCGGAATCCGATAACCATGCCGAACTGTCTTTCCCAGATTCCCGCACGCACGACTTTTACTTCAAAATATTCTACCGATTGTGCCCTGACAACACGATATCTTACACAGTATGAACGTTTCCCCTGCAGTTCTGCTCTGATGCGCTCCTGTTCGGCGGCCATCTGGAACATTTCTCTGTCTTCCGCATGAACGAACTCACGCCCGTACCGTTCCATGCATTCTCTGAACACAATGTCTCCATTAAAAATACCCCCGAACAGTTGTCCTTCGGGATCATCACTCTGCAGCACAGTTCCCCGGTCCGTATCTAGATCGACAAAACATACAAGCTTATAGTCAATGGTCAGCGCCTGAATCAGTTCCATCTGATATTGTGCGTTCTTTTCCTCCTGCTGTTTCTGCTCCGTACAATCCAGCAGAAACCGTTGATAGAATACTTCACCATTCTCCTCTAACAGTTTGACATTACCCAGAACATGCACGATCTCCCCGTTCTTATGCTGTACGCGATACTCCACGCTGCAGCTGTCGCCTACTTCCTTGAGTTCCTTCATGCTGCTCTGAACGCCCGGCTTATCCTCCTCAAAAACAGAGGCCGCAACCATGTCAAAGCCTTCTTCCATCAGTTCTTCTTTCGAGTCGCACCCAAGGATCCTGAGCGCCGCCTTATTTACACTTATAATCCGCGTACCGTCCAGAGAATGACATAATACGCCGCATTCTATGCTGGTAAAGATTGTCTCGAGCGTGCGCGCCTTCTTAATGACTTCCTGTTCGTATTCGCGTTCGCGGGTAACGTCAATCCCCAGACCGACTGTTCCCATCACGCTGCCGTCAATATCATACAAAGGTGATTTATATGTAATCAAAGTTCTGAGCCCGTCACTGACCTGGATCGTCTCCTCGGAGATGCATGTTCTCCTGCTGCTCATGACCTTCTGCTCCGATTCAATGCAGGCAGGATCATCTTCCTCCACATCCCATATATAAGCGTGACCGCGGCCTTCCACCTGATCCATAGTCTTATTTACAGTGGAGCAGAAACTGTTGTTTACTTTCTCGTGTATGCCGTGTTTATCTTTATACCAGACGAGATTCGGCGTACTGTTGATGGCAGCATCGAGAAACTGCTTTGTCTGCCATGCGTCCTTACTGTCTCTGTATGTCTTCTGCCATCTCAGAAAACGGAACCGGATCTCCTCGTCCGACATCGGAATTGTCCAGATATCCATAACCCCCTCTAATTGGTCCGTTATAAGGGATATTTGCTCTTTATCCGCAAGCAGAATAAGCCCGGTTTCTCCGCGCTTACTCTCTATGATTGACCGTACCGCCTCCTGCACATTCCATCCGTGCAGATTCGCAAAAATCACGTCCGCCTTCGCTGCCAGTTCTTTATCCACAGCCACGCTTTCAACAAAACTGTGTGAAAAATGCGCAAGCGGTTTCGTATCTTTAATAATTTCAAATGCTCTTTCCGTACAGCCTGCCAGATATAAATAAGTATGACAATGGTACATACCGATCTCCCCCTGATGTCTGCAAGTATAATATTACAATTCACACCGGTAATGCTTTGCATATTTTAATGCAGGCAGATTACCTTCGACCTCAAGCATCCATCGAAGATAACAGTGTAAATTGCAGCCAAAAATGTATATGCTTCCGACACCATGCAGCATGTACATGGTGTCGGAACGGAACGATATTTCTACTGATTCTATTGTAACAAAGGGTCTGAATATATGTCAATATTCTGGATATTATCCAGTCAGCCTTCGGCTTCCCTGTTGCACATTTGGTATCAGGTCAGCACCTTAGATCAACGGATACTTATCCGTCAGCGTCTTCACAATGGCACGTGCCTTGTCAATCCCGGCTTCTCCTTCTTTGATCACAATAGAGATTGCCTCCGCAACCTGATCCATATCCTCTGCATTCAGGCCGCGTGATGTCGCTGCCGGTGTGCCGAGGCGGATACCGCTTGTGACAAAAGGTGACTTCGGATCATTCGGAATCGTATTCTTATTCGCTGTAATGTGCGCTTCGTCAAGGAGCTTTTCCACCGCTTTACCGGTAAGATCATAGGTAGTCAGATCAACTAACATCAGATGATTGTCCGTGCCGTCTGACACGATCTTTACATCCCTGTTCTGCAGTCCCTTGCAGAGTGCCTGCGCATTGTTCACGACATTCTGCTGGTATTCCTTGAACGCCGGATCGAGCGCCTCCTTAAAGCAGACAGCCTTCGCCGCGATCACATGCATCAGCGGGCCTCCCTGAATCCCCGGGAAAATAGCCTTATTGAAATTGTACTTATCCGCAATTTCCTGACTGGACATGATCATACCGCCGCGGGGTCCGCGAAGTGTCTTATGGGTCGTGGTCGTGGTCACATGCGCATAGGGAATCGGACTCGGATGCAGTCCTGCAGCCACAAGACCTGCGATATGTGCGATATCTACCATAAGTACCGCGCCGACCTCATCCGCAATCTCTCTGAATTTCTTAAAATCTATCGTTCTCGCGTAAGCGGACGCACCCGCCACGATCATTTTCGGTTTACATTCCAGTGCGATTCTGCGCACGTTATCATAATCAAGGAAGCCTTCATCATTCACGCCGTAAGGCACACATTTAAAATACTTGCCGGACATATTGACCGGTGATCCGTGGGACAGGTGTCCGCCGTGATCCAGGTTCATACCCATGAAAGTATCTCCCGGTTCCATAACCGCGAAGAATACTGCCATATTCGCCTGCGCGCCGGAATGAGGCTGCACATTGACATACTCACAGCCAAAAAGCTCTTTCGCTCTGTCTCTCGCCAGATCCTCCACAACGTCCACACACTCGCAGCCGCCGTAATACCGCTTACCCGGATAGCCCTCCGCGTATTTATTCGTAAGCGGGCTTCCCATAGCCGCCATAACCGCTTTACTCACCCAGTTCTCGGATGCGATCAGCTCAATGTGCGAATTCTGCCGCTGCTGTTCGTCTTCAATCGCCTGCGCGATCTCCGGATCAATCATCTTCACTTCGTCTAATGAATACATTTTCTGTTCCTGCCTTTCTTTCTCATATTACCTGCTTGTCAATAACTACTTCTTATGTACCGGATTATATCATAAAATTGTTATTAGTATATCACAGGAGATAATTGCGGCGCAACGTTAATTTGCCCGGGCCGTCATTCATATGATATACTTAGATTGTTATTGCGATTCAAATGTCAACGGGTATTATATTACGAAAGACGAGGTAACCGCCATGTATCATATTATCATCAACCCGACATCTAAGTCCGGCAAAGGGCTAGCGATCTGGAAGACCCTGGAGCCGGTACTACAGGAAAGAAACGTTTCCTACCGCGCTTATATCTCCACACATATCGGGCATGTATCGGAACTGACCGAGGAGATCACTTCGGCTGCCCCAGGCGCAGAAACACCTCTTAACCTGATCCTGCTCGGCGGAGACGGCACTGTCAACGAAGCTCTGCAGGGTATCGCTGACTTCGATAAGGTCAGCATCGGCTATATCCCTACCGGTTCCAGCAATGATCTCGCAAGAGCCTTAAAGCTGCACCGTAACCCGACGGAACTTCTGCTGCAGATTCTGGACGGTACCCATTCCCGCAGAATCGACCTCGGCATACTGACCTACGATGACAATACTGAAATCGTATCCAGGCTGCATAAGCGTCCCGAACACAGAAGCCGGTATTTTATCGTCAGCAGTGGAATCGGATTCGATGCCGCCGTGTGCGAGGAAGCTCTGTCCTCTCCTATTAAAAATACATTAAATCGTTTCAAGCTGGGGAAGCTGACTTACCTCGGCATTGCCCTGAAACAGTTGATCACTGCCAGATCCGTATCCTGCAGGATCTGTCTCGACGGCAAAGATACCATCAGGATCCCGAAATTTCTCTTCTCTGCTTTCATGATCCATCCCTATGAAGGCGGCGGTTTCCGTTTCTGCCCGCAGGCGAACGATACGGACGGACTTCTGGATCTGTGCGTCGTGGGAAATCTTCCCAAGCTGCTGATCCTGTTCGCCCTGCCCACTGCTTTCTTCGGGAAGCATTACATGTTCCCGCAGATCAATCACTATCGGGCCTCCTCCGTCCGTGTCAGAACCTCCGTGCCGCTATGGGTTCATACCGACGGTGAAGTGTACCTGAAATCCGACCGTATCAGTATTTCCTGCCTCGGACAGCGTATTCGTTTTCTCGTTTAATCCGGCAGATACCAGACCCGTATTTTACGGTAAATGCCTGATAAATGACCTGCAGATTATGCCAGTCCTGCCTGTATCGGCAAAACTATGAACATATTGAACATTTTTTCTTGAAAAATCAAAAAATCTTTATGAAAATCTTATTTTGACTTTTTAATTTATTCTGTTATGATAGCTTCTATGAGCAAAAGAAAATTTGCTTCGTAAATTTTCTTTTTGCGTTTCACTTTATAAACAGCAGTGTCACACGAGGATGTATGCAATATGGATAACTATCATAACAAGACAGAACAAATCAGACAATACGGGGCAGCTATGTTACACAAACTGCAGCCCGCCGTTCGTTTTATAGATAAGTACAAACATGCTGTTCCGTTAATCATCTACGGAATCATATATCTGGCATGGTTCAGCCATCTGGAACAGACTGTCACAAGCCACTACCGGGTCATTCATGTGGCGCTTGATGATCATATTCCGTTCTGTGAGATCTTCGTAGTGCCCTATCTGCTCTGGTTCGCATACGTTGCTGTGGTCGTCGCATATTTCTTCTTTCGGGATAAGGACGACTATTTCAGAACGTGTACCTTCCTGTTTACCGGAATGACCATTTTCCTGCTGGTGTCCACGCTATGGCCCAACGGTCATCACTTAAGACCTTATATTATGCCCAGAGATAACGTATTTACACATCTGGTCAGCATGCTTTACAAAGCAGATACTCCCACCAACTTATGGCCGAGCATCCACGTGTATAATTCACTGGGCTGCCATATTGCCGTTATGCGCAGCAATCGTCTGAAAAGCCATAAGGGAATACGCATCGGCTCCTTCATCCTGTGTGTATCCATAATTATGTCAACCATGTTTATCAAACAGCATTCCGCATTCGATGTTGCGACGGCTTTCATTCTGGCTGCTGCAATGTACGGAATCGTATACCGTACCGATGTACTGCTCAACTTTTATCATAACTTACAGCAGCGCCGCAAGAGAAAACCGGAGATCGGCTAATTGAATTTATAAAATCTCCGGCAGATCTTGTAACCTTCCACCGATATCTTTCTGCCGCCCTTGCCCGGCAGATTCATAGAGTTCCCCAGAACACCATATCTGAGACGCACATAGAGTCCCATATCTTTCTTCTTAATATACGACCACAACTCCTGTTTTTTCTCCAGATTCTCTTCCGTTCCGGAGCGAATCAGCAGAATGGAAGATATGACCGTTATAATTTCCAGATAATTGATCATATAATTTTTGAGTTTACGTACGGCATAAACATTTTCCTTATTATCACACAGATAATCTATCATAATCTTATTGACCCTGATCTGCTGGTCCACTCTTGATATCATAATTTCCTCGTTGACGGACTGCCCCTCTCTTCCTATATAATAACGATAGAAATTTACATCCAGATAATACATATTCCGTACAAAAGGAAGCGGTTCAAACACAAAAATATTGTCCACATAGAACGTCTTATCCGGCAGCTTTAACCCGCATTCCCGCAGCAGTCTGGAGCGGAAAATAACCGAGTGCATTAAGATATACTGTCCCTTATGGAAATGTTTTACCTCATTCCATGTAAAGATGCGTCCCTCCGGCAGGGCATGGCGGTATTTCATGACCTTGTGTCTGCCTTCGCCCTCTTTCTCATAGACAAAATTACTGATCAGCATATCCAGAGAGGAATCCCCTGTCGTAATGTCACGCAGCACTTCCAGAATCGCATAATATGCGCTCTCTTTCACCCAGTCATCGCTGTCCACCACTTTAAAGTACAGCCCGGAAGCATGTTCCAATCCTGCATTGACGGCAGATCCGTGACCGCCGTTCTCCTTATGAATCACTTTAATAATCGAAGGATACTTCGCCCCGTACTGGTCCGCAATAGTGCCTGTCCTGTCTGTAGAGCCATCGTCCACAATGAGGATCTCCACATCTTCTCCCCCGACTAAAAGAGAGTCAATACACCTGCGCATATATGCCTCTGAATTGTAACAAGGTACTGCCACCGATAATAATTTCATCCTTTTCTCCATTCCGAAGCGTTCCGCGCTGAGGACCGAAAACCGAATCTCCAATCCGGCTCTGCGATCAGGGAAATTTGCGACGCTTCTGCCCAAATTAATATACCGCTTCCATATACATATCCGCCGCTAATCCCGTATCTGCTCCATATATGCCGCGAATGCAGAAGGCACCGGATATTGATCTCTGATCTTCTCAGGCTCGACGAAAACATACTCTCCCATGCCTGACAGGTCGTCGATCCGAACAGCATACCCTGTCATATGCCACTCCTTATGCGTAAATATATGCTTCGCCTCTGTCAGTCTGCGTATCCTGAGCGGCGAGACGCCCGCCTGTTTCAAATGGGCTATGACCTGCTCTTCCCTACAGTGCCCCTCCAGTGTGGGAAACTCGTATAATCCTGCCAACAGCCCTCTGTCCGGTCTGCGCCGCAGGGCAACCAGATTACCATACCGTATCACCAGAACAGTCTTCGCCTCTATGCTCCGCGGCTTCTTAGGCGCCTTCTTAGGATATTCCGTTATCCGGTTCTGTATTCTTGCCTGACAAAATTCCCCCCACGGGCAGCTCTCACATTTCGGATTCCCGTTAGGAATACAGACCATGGCGCCAAGTTCCATCAACGCCTGGTTGAAATCGCCGGGCCTGTTCTCCGGTATGACGCCTCTCAGCTCCGCCTCAATCGACTTCTTCACTCCGGCATCCAGAATATCTCTGTCATCCGTCCGCAGTCTTGCCAGAACCCGCAGCACATTGCCATCCACCGCCGGCACCGGCTGACCAAAGGCAATCGAGGCGACCGCACCTGCCGTATAGCTGCCGATCCCGGCCAGCTTCAGAAGACTTTCATAATTCCCCGGCATCGTGCCGCCGTACTCTTCCATAATCTGCAGCGCCGCCTTTTTCAAATTTCTGGCACGGTTGTAATAACCAAGCCCTTCCCACAGCTTAAGCAGCGTCTCCTCCTCTACCGCCGCAAGGTCCGCTATATCCGGAAGTCTTCTCAGGAACCGGTCATAATAGGATTTGACTGCTTCCACCCTCGTCTGCTGCAGCATGATCTCCGACAGCCATACGTGATAGGGAGTCGGGTCCTCCCGCCACGGCAGAATCCTCCGGTTCTCATCATACCATGCAAGGAGCGGCGCCGCAATCAGATCCAGTGAATCCACCACAACGGGCACCTTCTCATGAATCGTAAGACTGTCTGCCTGTACCAGACAGTCATAAGCCATAATGCGTACACCAGCACTCCTCGCTCTGCCAAGCGCTTCCCCGAAAGCCGGCTGTGTATTATAATTCGGCACCACCCGGCTGACCGCTTTCATCTGTACCACAAAAATGAGATATGCCTCATACCCCTGTTTTCTGGCCTCTATCAGTTCTTCCACATGTTTCAGTGCCCTCTCAGAAGGCGCATCGGGAAACGCCGCCACATTGTCCTGTTCCAGCGTAACGCCCTTCACCTCAATGAACGCTTTCCTGCCGGATGCACTCTCTATATAGAAGTCAAATCGTGAACGGCCGAAAGTTGTTTCCGGACGTACTATACTGACATCCCCGTACAGTCCGCCGGATATAAGCCACTCGCCCACCGCTTTATTCGGTGCATTCGAATCCATGTTAATCAGCCTGCCGTCCTTATCAACCGCTACCAGATCATAAGCCGTAGCACGTTCCGTATTACCGCTTCTCTCCAGATAGACCTGCACGCCCTCCCGCAAAAGTTCCCTGCACCGTCCGGTATTTTTCACATGCACGCGGGTGCGCTCACCCGCTATATCCACGTAGGCAATAAACCGGTTCAGTCTCTCTATAAATTTCCCCGAAACAATCTCATTATATTTCATATTTAACTGCTGTCCGGTCCTTCCTCCGCTTCCTCACACGGAACTTTCTTCTTATATGGCACTCTTGCCGCCGGAACTACCTCCGAAGCCGGAACGGTATGTACCGTCTGATCATCAAAGAAGATATGCGCGCCAAACGCCTGCAGTACGTCCTTCTTGCGTACTCCTCCCAGGAAAAACACCTCGTCTATACGCACATTCCACGCGCGCAGCGTGCGGATGACTCTCTCGTGTGCGGGCGCGCATCTGGTCGTAACAAGCGCTGTCCTGATCGGCGCTTCCTCCGCGTTGAAATCCGTCTGCAGATCCGACAGCGTCTTGAGAAACCGCGCAAACGGTCCGGCCTTAAGAGGATTATTGGCATTGCGTCTCTCGTTCTCCTCGAAGGCCTCCAGCCCGCTCTCCTGATAGATTCTCTCCGATTCATCCGAAAACAATACCGCATCCCCGTCAAAAGCAATTCGTATCTGTCTGATCTGATGATCGCAATCATAGGTCTGAAGACCGTCCGTACAGATAATGCCCGCCGCAATATTGGAGTCTATGGCACTTTGTACATCATCTTCGTATGCCGACAGAAACAGATCCGTCTTAAATGCCGACAGATACGGAGCAAGAGAAGCGCCGCTTGCCAGCACGGCACGGGTGATATTCAATCCGTAGTATTCTATCGTCTTAAAGACGCGGAGTGACGAATCCGGACTGTTCCTGGACATAATGATGACTTCGACACTGCCTTCCTTGTCCGGCAGATTATTCAGATTCAGTAACGCCTTAACTAACGGGAATCCCGGTCCGGGACGCAGAATCTCGTTCTCATGCTCAATCTGGTATCTGCAATATGCCTCCACACCCTCCGACTCATAGATCGTATTCTCATATGTCAGGTCGAACAGCGCTCTGGATGACACGCCTACTACCAGCCTGTGCTCTAAATCATATGCCATAAGCCACCTCCGTCATAATTGCGGCAGCGCTCTGCGCCGCCCGTCACGATCTTCCGGTGATGGCTCTGTGTCCTGCAGTGCAGGTACCCTTATGCTAACGCAGCCTGTTACACTCGTATTTCTCAAACGTAAGCAGGCAGCTCTTCAATTCCTCATACCGCTCTTCCACATCACCATCCTTGATCTCCAGGTCAACAGCGACTGCCATCGTGTTGATCATGTCGTCAGTGATTCTGTGGCGGAGGGCGGCAAGAATGTTCAGTCTCTGCTCATAAGTATCCGCGTCTAAGAAATCCATTACCAGAGGATCAATATTCATCTGTTCATCCGGTTCAACTGTTCGTACGGGTTCACATTTCTGCGCAGGTTCACATTCCTGTGCAGATCCGCAGTCCTGTGCCGGTTCACACTCCTGTGCAGATCCGCAGTCCTGTGCAGATCCGCAGTCCTGTGCCGGCTCACATTCCTGTACAGGTCCGCAGTCCTGTGCAGATCCGCAGTCCTGTGCAGATCCGCAGTCCTGTGCCGGCTCACATTCCTGTACAGGTCCGCAGTCCTGTGCAGATCCGCAGTCCCGGGCCGGCACAGACAGTTCTATATCCTGCAGCAGTTCAAAACGATATTTCTGTATCACACCAGGATATCTGGAGCGGTCTACTTCCTCCATAAACATGTCAAGCGGTCTGACATAGATCTGAAAATTGTCATACATCGCCTGATAGACCACCATCATCTCACCGGTCTCGCTATGCTGCGCCAGACAGCGAATCTGATATATATTACCTTTAAAATGTCTGTATATTTCCTGTGGTTTAGGACTAGGTCTCATACTATGCTCCAATCTGGTTTATTTCGGACAGTCATCCTGTGTCAGATCACCGGCCGCTCTTTATGCTTCTACTAGTATAATCCCAAATCCCGAAAATGTCATTCCTTTCTGTATACGAAAATATAACGGAAATATAACCCGCAAAACAGTGCAAGTCTGAAATGTTACGAACTCACGAAATTATCAATACAATTCACATCATGTCAATTTGCACATCTGTTTACAGTTGCTCTGGATGACTTGTGTCAAACCATCCCGTCGGAACATTTGTTCTGTTTTTTTATTCTAAAACATATGTTCGATTATGTCAATACGTTACAATTCATACCGGAAACTGCACGCCTCCTCCTGAAATTCCGTCTCTGTCAGTCTGCTCTGTAATACGGCTCTCTCCGCCGCAGACAGCCTGTCAAGCTTCCTGTGGTGCAAAAGCAGCGTATATTCTCTGCGGCCGTCCTCATAAGCGATCCACGTGAGGTTGATTCCGCAGTTGCGGTAACCTGCCCTCTCCAGTAACTCCTGTGTTTTCTCCCGATATTCTGCCTCCATTGCCGCATAATAGCGATTCTGCTCTGCACGCAGTTTAGCGTTCTCTTTACTCATCACCGTTCCCTTTATACCAAAAATAATGATCAGTATAAGAACCGCCGTGAATATTCTGTATCCTCTCCTCATCATGCGTATCGCTCCTTTCCTCTCCGGTCATATTCTGATATAAGGATACAAAAAATAGAGTCCGATAATCCGGACTCTATCAGTCATTCCAAACCACTGTATTCAAATCATTCTATTCTCTCGTAACGGCTGAAGATCTTATCCTCGCCGCACACATGCTTCGTACCGTCTGAATCGGTAATGATGTAATCGCCTTCCCGCAGGAAAGTACGCCCTCTGCGGTGCATAACATAAGGACACACGATCATGCCGTTGTCTCTGGTGATTTTCACGGTCGTATCCGTGACGATCCACTCTTTCGTTACCACATCCGCCCAAAGCTCAAATCCGTCTTCCATCCCTTTGCCCACTTCATACTTTACAACTTCTGACTCCAGTGCCACACGTCTGCATTTCATACTTTCCTCCGTTCCGAAGCTCCTCGCTGCCGCTTCTCCCCTTTTTATTTCAAAGCCAAAATGCGCTTCACACACCGCACATTCAATTCCCCTGACCGGCACGGCCTTGCTCCTGCACGCAAAGCAGTGCCTTTGTATATCAATCTGCAAGCGCGGCCTTGATTGCCGTCATCAGTTCCTCATACGTCTCATATGCCGGAATCTGCGGATTGTCCTTCTTGATCTGTTCCGTGCTCTTGAACAGGAAGCCTGCCCTCCCCGCCCTGATCATTCCCAGATCATTATGGCTGTCACCGGCGGCAATCGTCTCGTATCCGATAGACTGCAGCGCTCTGACTGTCGTCAGTTTAGAATTCTCTATGCGCATCTTAAATCCCGTAATCTCACCGTCCGGTGCCACCTCCAGTGTATTGCAGAAGATCGTCGGATATCCGAGTTTCTGCATTAGCGGTCCCGCAAACTGCGTAAATGTATCGCTGATAATGATAACCTGCGTGATACTTCTCAACTCATCCAGAAATTCTTTTGCACCCGGAATAGGATCAATGGCTGCGATGGTATCCTGAATCTCTTTGAGTCCCAGCCCGTGCTCTCTTAGAATCCCGATCCGCCAGTTCATCAATTTATCATAATCCGGCTCGTCCCTGGTCGTCCTTGTAAGTTCCGGAATACCGCTCGCCTCAGCAAAGGCAATCCAGATCTCCGGCACCAGCACGCCTTCCAGATCCAGACATACAATATTCATACTCATCTCTTGTCCCTCCATTTTACAGATTATAATATTTATAAGCTTCCGCCTCCTACAGCGGTTCTCTGCAGAAATAGCAGCTATAGCGCATTCCAGAGGCCATCGGCACCAGATTCTCCGCACCGCAGTATCCGCAGCGCACGACACGCTTCCCCCGCGGGACCATATCGCCTTCCAGATATCTTAATGCCACCGCAAGCCCGCCTCTTGTCTCATGAAGCCGCTGCTGTTCCTCCAATTTCTCCTGCGCGTGTTCTCTCGCATCGGCTTCCGCCTTCTCCATCAGATATGCAGTCGTGGAATTACCGTCCTCTCTGGCCTCCTCGATCGCGGACCTGACCGGCGCCTGGCGCTGCAGCGGCGGTCTGTTCACGGGCTGTGCCGCAGGTCTGCCCTGCATGGCACCGCCGTATGGATTCCCTGTGCTTTGTCCGGACATACCGCTCTGATGCGCCGTCGTTACCGTAGTATCCGGCAGAGACTGACTGCCCTTAACGCCGCCTTCCCCTCTGGCACGCTGCATCCTCTTATAGAATACTACCATAACTATGATAAAAAACAATATCTCAAACATGTATGCTTTCCATCCTTCCGCATCATAATTTCTATGCAGCGCTGTACTTTACAATTAAGAGTTCCACACTCATGATATCGTTCATCCTGCCGGTCTTGACCGCTTCTTCCGCCTCCACACAGTCCGCCAGCGCCTGGCGCAGATCCGCTTCCCTGAATTTCGCCGCCTGTGCCACATACTTTCTGGCTATAAAACCTGCAAGTCCTGTTTTTTCCCCGATGGCGTTTGCATCAAGCCCTTTGTTCTTTAGCTCTTTCACCTGCAAGAGCAGATTGAACTGTCTCGCAATCAGAAACAGAATCCGCATAGGCGGTTCCTTGAGCGCGAGCAGATCATAATACAGTGCCATCGCCGCCTGCTGCCTCCGCTCCGCCACAGCGCTCACCATATCGAAAATCTGACCTGTCACCTGTTTGATGCAGACTGCCTCGATATCCTGCGCCGTAATCACGTCACGCTCCATGCAGTAGCACAACAGCTTCTCCAGTTCTCCCCGGATATTCTCCATATCCGATCCCGTCTTATCTAAGAAAAGGTTCAGATCCCGCTCCGTGATATTCTTGTTCTCTCTCTTCAAAAACCCCATGATCCAGCGCTTTAGAGTCGCCTCATCCTGCGCCTTAAACTCTACGGCACGTCCTTTCGAGGCGGCTGTCTTATATAACTTGCTGCGCTTATCGACCGTACTCTCCACGAACACAAAGTATGCCGTATCGGAAGGCGCCTCCAGATAACCTGCCAGTTCTTCCCCGCCGCGGGCAAACAGTCCGCTGTTCTCCAGTACGATCACCCTGCGCTGCGCCAGAAAAGGCATTGTCTCCGCAAGATCAATGATTTCTCCCGCCTTCGCGTCCTTTCCTTCGAAGCAGTGAAGATTCATGGTGTCTCCGCCGTCCAGCAGCGCTTTCTTAAGCTTTTCTTTATACTGATTTCTCAGATACGCTTCCTCTCCGTAAAGGATATATATTTGTTTCAGTTGTCCGGATTTAATTTCTTCTGCCAGTTTTTTCATAGATTCAGTATACGATATAACGCCTGATTAATCAAATATTTCCACTGCCGCCGGCTTCGTCCGCGCCGTCCATATCCTGAGACTGATCGATCTTATCGCGGATATCCTGCATCTGGTAATCCAGCACCTCTATGGAGTCCGCGCACGCCTTTAACTGCCCTTCGATCTCCTCCGTGTTTGCCACATCTTTCTTATATTTAAGCTTATGCTCCAGACTCGCCCAGAAATCCATAGCAATGGTACGGAACTGAACCTCCGCCTTTACATACTTTTTGTCATGAGACAAAAAAATCGGTATATTCAGGATCAGGTGCAGACTGCGATAGCCGTTCCTCTTGGGATTGCGGATATAATCTTTCTCGCGAAGCAGTATGAAATCATCCTGCCTGATTAGCAGATCCGCCAGACGGTATATATCGTCCGGAAAAGAACAGATCACCCGCAGTCCCGCCACATCTGTCAGATACTCCCTGATATTCTCCATCGTCACCTGGCGGCCCTTGCGCGCCATCTTCTCATAGATGCTCTCAGGCGTTTTCAGACGGCTCTTGATGGATTCAAAGGGATTCCTGTTATACATCCTGGAAAACTCTTCATTGAGTACCTTAAGCCTTGTCTCCACCTCCATGATCGCGGCACGGTATTCCATCATCAACCGGTTAAAAGGTTCTGATTCCCGCAGTTTCTCCGCCTGCATCTCGATAATCCGATGCTGTTTCTCAAGCGCTGCCTCCTGCTCCTCGACCTTCTGCTCCAGTTGATTCTTGCAGGCAAACAATTCCGTCACATTATGTACTCTGTTCCTGACGATGGACGCCTCGAAAGGCTTATGAATAAAATCGCTGACTCCCATCTCCAGACAACGGTTCTCGATCTGCGTCGCATGTTCACTGCTGATAATGAGTACCGGTATCCTGTTGAGCCATCCCTTTTGTTTCAACGCACGTATAACCGCAAAACCGTCCATTTTGGGCATATGCAGATCCAGAAGAATCGCCGCCGTTTCGCTTCTTTCCTCTTCCAGCATGGCAAGCGCCTCCTCTCCGTCCGCCGCCATGTCAACCGCATACTCGTCCGACAGCATATTGCATAACAGCTCGCGGTTGATCTCCACGTCGTCTACGATCAATATTCTTTTCATGTTCTTCCCGCGGCCGAAATATATCATTTCAACCTTTTCCCCTCTGTTACAATATATAGCTTTTGTTTTCTCCTTCTTTAAATACAATACACATTATTTGTACTTTCGTCAAATTATATCATACTGTTCCGCCGCAACAATTCATTCTCCGGATACGAAAAATATCCTGCCGCCGGCTTCACCGTAACGCACCGCCCGTTTTCAGGTATTCGCTGACGCGTACCTTTTTGCCCTGCACCCGCACAGTCACCGCACCGCTCCTCTGGGTGCGGTAGATCAGACAGCCGAAATCCTCAAGCCGTTGTAACAGTTCCGCGTGGGGATGCCCGTAACGATTGTCCCGTCCTGCAGAGATCAGAGCGATCCCGGGTCTGACCGCCCGCAGGAACTCTTCTCCGGTCGCGTTTGCCGATCCATGATGCGCCACCTTCAGCAGCGTAATATCCTGTATGTCCCGTCTCTCCCTGATTCTGTCCAGTACCTTATCCTCGCCTGCGCCTTCCAGATCTCCTGTAAAAAGCGCCGAAAAATCACCGTATGTAAGATATAATACGGTAGAATACGCATTCGTATCACCGGTATCCCATCCCTTCTCCGGATGTAAGCAGGTTAACATAACTCTTCCGCATTGTAAAGTGTCCCCGGCACCGATGTAACGCACTTTCACACCTGCCCCGGCCGCCGATGTTTCCAGTTCACGGTATGCCGCGTTCCTGCCTGCCGGTCCGACATCGGGAAGATACAGGGTGTCTATGGATATGCCGGCCGCGCGCGCCTCCTCCAGCATCGCGCGGATGCCGCATATATGATCGCTGTCCGGATGTGTGACCACCACGCCGTCGAGCCGGAATGCACCCGCATGTTTCAGACAGGGGATGATCTGATACCCGGCCACGTCACTGCGGTCGGAACTGCCGCCGTCAATCAGCATATGTATACCGCTGTCCTCGGTCAGGTAGATGCAGTCCCCCTGACCCACATCCACCATAGTAATCTGCAGTCCCTGCGGCAGTCTGACCGTCAGCATATAAAGCGCACACAGTACCCCTGACCAGAAATACAGCTTCGGCAGCTTACGGTTTACGATGCACAGCCCGGCCAGAATCATAAGAAACAGAAATATCTGCCACGGTTTCGGACAGCCCGTTCCCCATCTGCCGTCCGGCAGTACCGTACAAAGTTCACAGCATTTCTCATAAAATCCCAGCATAACCGCCGCCGGACAGGACACCGCCGCGCCAAGCGGCAGGAAACACGCCGCAGCCGCCAGACCAAGCAGTCCGCACAGAAGCGTAAACGTCATACAGGGGATCACGACAAGATTCAGAAGCACCGAATAAGGCGGAAACTCATAATAGAAATACAGATACACCGGCAGTGTGGAGAGCGATACGGCAATGCCCGCAAAGAGCGTTTTGTGCACTCTGCCCTGTCCAAAGAGATTCTGCTGCACCGCCGGCAGAAATATACCGATACCACAGATGGCGCCAAAGGAAAACAGAAATCCGCTGTGCTGCAGATACAACGGCTGACCGGCTAAAATCACAAGCGCTGCCACGGTCACCGCCGTCAAAAGGTCATATGTTCTGCCGATCAGTCCGGCGGACAGGTGCAGCGCAAACATAATAAAGGCCCGCAGCATGGAGACACCCATGCCGGTCATCGTCCCGTAGCAGTACATGAGTCCGGTCGATAATATTATGTTAACCAAATTGGGGAGCCTGATCTTTTTCAAAATCGTATGGCATCCCATGCCGATCACGGACAGGTGCAGTCCCGTCTGAACGCTCTTTCTTCATATATAATGGCAAAAGTATAAGGGGTAAAGGAAAGTACCCCCTGTGGGTTATCCTTTACCCCTTTATATTATGGGGGATATATAAATACCCCTTCAGATGCATAGCCGACTTGGGAAAATCTATTCCTCCGTGGTAGAATTCCCATTTGCTAAATTTATAACTTCTTGTATTTGTTCTTCACTATAGCCCAATTTTTTCTATATTCATTCTTTCATAAACTTAATTGGATCATTGTTCCAGTCTATATCATAATATATGCCAAAGCGTTTGGCTTCTTTTTTTGCAAAATCTATATCCTCATTCGCCGCCATTATTATATATCCGAAAATCTGTGTTTCCCATATATCATGATTAATTTGTCCTATATCATAAAGCCGATTTGTACGACTTACATCAACATGGTATTCTCCATCTATATACCCCATTTCCAATTTCTCCTACTCTATTTTATCGACATCAGTAGTCTCTATATTTGTATTACTGCCCAATGCAGATGCAAGTATGACAGTAACTATTCCCGTTGCAGCTGCTCCTACTGCCATGCAAGCCAAAATAAACTTCTTGTTTTCGGTATCTTTTTCCCCCATCATTTTAGAAACTTCAAGCATCTTGTCTATTATATATTTTCTTTCATCAAACGACAAATTCTCGTCTTCTAACTGTTTTTGCAACGATACGATTATCGAATTACAGACATTATAGTATGACTGCACGCTCTCTTTATTGTTTTCCAATCCCTTGTCCAAAGTATCCTTATATTCAATCAGCATCTCCTTTACAGTCTTAGCAAACTCTGGGAACTGCTCCAATGCTTTCTTCGCAACTTCTGGATCCATCTTATCTAACAAGGAGGCCATAGTGATTACTTTATCTTTTGTGAGATGTCTGAAATCATCAATGCCTAATTTTTTCAACACTTTCTGCTCAGTCAAATTTCTATTCATAATGGTATTCCTTTCAAAACAAATAAAAACGGTCACCCGTATTTTAAATTATAACACAAAGCGACCGTTTTCTCAATATTTGAGTCTCAGTTTCTTATACCGTTATCCTACTTCCATCCATGAATTCAAACTCGAATCTTCTTGCACTAAAAATCGTAACCTTGATGACCACAAGCTGGGCAAGTTCCGGCACAAATGTTTTTATTTTTCCTTCTGCAGCAATGCCAATCA
>CALGVA010000023.1 GCA_937920345.1 uncultured Lachnospiraceae bacterium | reverse complement strand
TCCGAGGTGGCTCTCAAGCGATAAAACGGTGGCTCCGAAGCGTTAGAATATTCAGTGTATGGAAATTTGCTGATAAGCCATTCTCCATATAGTTGACACATCAACAAAACTGTGCTATAGTTGACACATCAACTATACGGAGGCTAACATGAACACGATTGGAAAAAACATAAATATTTTGTACAGACAATTTAATCTTTTCCTAAATCATGAGTTATCAGGAGTTGAATTAAATTCAACGGATTTAATGTATCTTGGAACTCTGTTTATAGAAGATGGTGTTACACAGGATGATTTAGCGAAGGATTTTTGTGTTGATAAAGCAGCAACAGCAAGATCAATGCAGAATCTGGAAAAAAAGGGTATCATTATTCGCAAACCGGATGAATCGGACCGTAGGGCTAAGAGGGTTTATCTGACTGATAAAGCATATAAATATAAGCCGCTTATGGAATCAATTCAGAAAAAGTGGATGAAAATATGCAATACTCCAATGAATGACGAGGAAGTGATTCAGTTTGAAAAAAATCTGGAGATCATCACAGAACATGTTAAGTTAATAAATGGAATTGATGACAAGGAGGGACAATAATGCCAAAAGTAAAATCGAATTTGAAACCGGGGACACATTGGCAGGATGTACATTTTCATTCACATGTTATGTTGGATGCACTGGCAAAGCATCTGCTTGGATGTGCACCTTTTGGGATGACCGATATTGGAGAAGTAATGGAAATATATTGCCAGCTTACGGATTCCAGTGAAGAATCATGGATTGATAAGTGGTCTGGCTTAGCAAAAAGGCTGCAGGAGCAGGCAAGAGAAAAAGAACAGAAGGGACATTTGATTTCTGCAGCCGAATTATATCTGCGGGCATCTACTTACTGGAGAACTTCTCTTATTTGCTTTAATCAGACAAAGGATGAAAGAATAGAGAAGTATGCTGGAATTGCGGCAAAATGTTATGAGGATTATTTGAGGATATCCGGTTATCCTGGTGTTGCAATTGACATCCCGTATGAGGATGCAACCCTTCCGGGGCATTTTTATCAATCGCTGACTGCCAAAGATAAGGCACCGGTTGTTATCCTTGTCCCAGGACGGGATACATGGGCAGAGGATACAAGGTGGCTTTATGACGGGCTGTTAAAAAGAGGTATTCACTGCCTTTGTTTCGATGGACCGGGACAGGGTGTACCACTGCGGGTAAATCATATGCCATTTAGACCAGACTTTGAAAACGTAATGACTCCGGTCATCAATTATGCTTTAGGGCAGTTTGACTGTATTGACGAAAATAGAATTGGGGCTATTGGATTCAGTTTTGGAGCATTTTTATTACCCAGGGCTTGTGCATATGAAAAGAGAATAAAGGTTTGTATTACAGACACAGGAAATATTGCCTGGGGAACACATTTCGCGGGAATATTTGATAAGGTAATGAAACTTCCTGCAATGGTCAGACCCAAGATGGTATATAGCCTGATGGATGATTATGCATGGAAACATGGTGTGCAACGGGATGAAATAATAGAAGAGCTTAAGAAGTATGACAATACAGGTATTATGAATCTTATTACCTGTAAAACGCTAGTTTTAGATGGAACTGCAGAGATTAATAAGGGAAGTGCCAAAATATTCTTTGACACCCTGACAAATTGTGAAAAGGAATATAAGTGTTTTGATACTGAATCTACGGCACAACATCATGCACAGATGGGTGGGTACCAGGTTGGCTCGGAATTCATCGGTGACTGGATAGCAGATAATTTGTAACAGGAAAGAGCGTATGTATTCAATCGGAAAAAACATAGGGATACTGAACCGTCAGTTTAACTTTTTTTGAGCCGTGAGCTTGCAGGTGCGGGACTTAATGCTACAGAATTTATATATATCGGGTAGCTGTATCAAAATGACGGCATTATGTAGGATGAGCTGCCAGAAATACATCAATGCCGCAGGAGATCGGCTGGACGGGCAGAAACAGCGGGAGATAGAGGATACCGTTTCATTGATGGTCAGCTCGGTCAGAAAGATCAATTAGAATCTGGAGGAAGGATAAGTATATTGTATTATGGAAAATTCAACAGTAAAAAGAAAAATGAGCAGACGTAAAAAAGTTGTAATAGCTGTCATTATAATAGCAGGTCTGACCGCTATAATAGGCGGGGGAATCTTTTATTGTACTTTTTTCCCTAATCCATTTGCAAAGAAAATTCCGGTCAGTGATATATCTGCAGGAGTCATGTCCGTGACAGGCGGGAGCAATGTGCTTGTGGCATATTTCTCACTTACAAATAACCGGGTATATACAGCGGATGAAATGGATGCGGTGGCTTCTGCAAGCCTGAAGGTTGAAGATGGAATCGGTTACGGACATGCAGAGCTTTTGGCGATTACGGCACAGGAAGTAACCGGAGGGGATATTTTCCCGATCAAGGTAAATGCTCTATACCCGGAAACCTACGGCGGGGCATTTGACCGTCATCATAGTGAAATGGGAACATCGATGCGGCTGGAATTAACAGAACATCTTGAAAGCGTAGAAATTTACGATACAGTAATCATTATTTATCCAAACTGGCTGAGCAGTATGCCGGTGCCTGTCTTTTCATTTTTGGAAGAATATGACTTTTCAGGAAAAACGATCATACCAATCGCCACCAGCCAGGCATTGGGATTGGGTTCCGGCCCGGAGCAGATTGCTGCAGCCTGTCCGGACGCAGTAGTGGCGGATGGACTTTCTGCCAGGAGCAGGGATGAGGTGAAAGATTTCCTGACAAAAGCTGGTCTGGCACAGTAAGGGAGAATTTATGCGTATCAAAAAAATTTGCAAGTTATGTATTGATATAGGGATGCTGGCTATTATGGTTCTGCTTATGAATTTAGGGAAAACAGGAATTGTCCTGCATATGTCCCTTGGGGCAGTTCTGTTTATCCTATTAGTTTTGCACAATATTTTGAACTTGCTGTGGTGGGCAGGTATTGGTAAAGGAACATACAGTCGTACAAGGTGGGAGCGGACTGTATTGAATGTATTCCTGCTCTTTGATTTTTTGATAGTGATGATAAGTGGAATCACATATGCTGCAGATCTGCATAGGGTAACGGCAATTTTGTTTTTAATCTTGACTATATTACACATACTGGCACATGGGAAAAAGGCTTCGGTTAAACATAGAAACTAATTTTGTGTGGATTTGCAGGGAATCTACAAATAGTCGAATTTATGGAGGACAAATATGACAATTAAAGAAGCGATCAAAGAAAGGCACATGGTAAGACAATATACCGATAAGACAATCCCCACAGATATCGTGGAATCGTTGAATGCACGGATTACTGAAAATAATAAAAAATATAATCTTCATCTTGCTTTAGTGGTTGGTAATTCTGACGGTATCGGCAGTATGGCAAAATTACTGCTTTCAAAGACAGTAAACAATTATATTGTTCTTGCAGGAGTAGATGCTCCCAACCTTGATGAAAAGCTGGGCTATTGCGGTGCTGACTTGATTCTTTATGCACAGACACTTGGGCTTAACACATGGTGGGTTGGAGGTATGTTTAATGGCAAGGGTGCATTAAAAAACCTTAATAATAAGAATGTGCGTGTAAACGGTGTTATTGCGATTGGATATGGTAAGACACAGGGAGTCCCGCATAGATCTAAAACTGCAGCCGAAATCAGCCGATATAACGGTAAAACACCGCAATGGTTTGTTGATGGTGTTGATGCGTTGCTTTATGCTCCAACAGCGTTGAATAAACAGCCTTATGTTGTATCCGGCGATGGGAATAAAGTGTCTATCTCAGCGGGTAATGGACATTTTTCAGGCATTGACCTTGGCATTGGAAAATATCACTTTGAAGTAGGTGCAGGCAAAGAAAACTTCGAGTGGATATAATAGTCAGAAACCGACAGATTAATATTGCAACTTGTAAAAGTAATGGCAATAATTTTGTATGGGTGCAAAAAATAACGATAGCCATGCTAAAAAACAGGCTATCGTTATTTTTTACCCTTTGAAATATCAAAAGTGTGGCAAACCCAACTAAGAGAACGATTGCCGCCCATGCAGGGGTGCATCCGTCATTCCCCAAAATGTTGATTTTCGGGCATTTGCGGTAAATGTAAAAACGATAGCGCCCAAGCAAAAATTGTATCAATCTGGACACGCAATCTGGTATGCGGATATGCCAAGAATTATTTACAGTTTTTTGAACCAGTATGACTTATCCGACAAGACAATAGTTCCTTTTGTAACTTCCGGTGGCAGTGGCTTTTCTAATACGATCAGTACGATTGCGGATTTAGAGCCGGATGCTAATGTGGTAACAGACGGGTTTTCCATTTCCAGAACAGTGGTACAGGATGCAGAGCCGGATATTATCAAATGGGTGGAAGGATTGGGATTTTCCAAGTAAAACGAAACAGATTTTTGCCAGTAGAGGGGTTAAAGTGACTGTAAAGAGAAGTATTCAAATTGTGGCGGATTTTCTTATTATACTATTTATATAGTTGATCATGGCCTATAATTTAATTGGCGAGGTGGCTCACGAGTGTTTTGGTGTAGCAATGATAGTGATGTTTCTTTGTCACCATCTGTTGAATAGAAATTGGTATAAGACACTCATAGAAGGAAAGTATTCAAAAATAAAGACTTTTTGTGTTATGGCTTACGGTGCCTACGCTTTTGTATATCTTTTAGGCAAGAATAAATTTCTATGCTATAATTCAGTAGATGATCTGGCTTTAACAGGAATGGATTTTTGCCAGAGTAAGCAGGAAACAAAAGAGGGGTTTTCATGATTTATATTGTAGACAATATATCAAATTATTTAATATATCTTTTTATCATTCATTATGGATTCAGGTTAAACCCGAGAAAAAACAGACTTTTTATTGGAGCATCGGTTTTGACTATGTTGTCTGCCGGGATTTACAACATATATTTTGATACAAACTCCCCGATTGTTTATATATTTTGGAGTGTAATTTCCATATGTTTATTTTTTGAGGATAGATTGTGGCATCTGTTCGTACTGAGCGCTGTCCTTATGTATTTTACGGGCATCATTGATACGTTCAGTGTCATGCTGATACAGGTTGTTTTAATAGGCGGAGGAGTTGACGGTACAGGTATAGCATGGTGGATGGAACCTGCCTATCTTCTTTCATTTCTGGTGTATTTTCTGGTATACCTGCGGCTCCTCAGGAAAAATGACGTATATTTATGCGATATAAAATTTAAGTATAAGTCTGCGCTTTTAATCCAGAGTAGTATTTTCCAGATGTTCTATAATTTTGTTTTTCTTTTCTTTGACGAAAATCATGCAATGTATGGTTTAGATGCCTATGTGGTATTTTTCATCAGCATAGCAGGGGCGGTTTATTCCATTTTTCTTACGCTTGGCTTTGCCATTAAAAATATACTGTCAGACAGGCAGAACAGGGAATTGCAATCTTTTATGTATATGCAAAAACAGCAGTACGATTATCAGTTACAGCAGTCGGTGGCTGTACGATGTTTTAAGCATGATCTGGTAAATCATATGGGCGTTCTTAGAGAACTGGCGAATGAAAAAAGGACAGAAGAAATCAAAGAGTACATAGATACCATTTGGAATATACAGGACGGGTTTGAGTTAAAAATCCACACAGGAGACGGTCTGCTTGATGTAATCTTGAATTATTATTTATATCTGGCCAAAAAGGAAAATATAGATTTTGCAGTAACAGGAAAACTGACAGGGAAAACCGGTCTTGAGATGTTTGATATTACAACACTGATGGGAAATATATTGCAGAATGCCCTGGAAGCAGCAGTACAAACAGCTATGCCTAAAATCCGGGTTGAAATTATAGATCATAAGAAAGAAATTTTTATTGTTGTAAGCAATAGTGTGGCTAAAGAAATAAATATCTCAAAAGGTTCTCTCAGGACATCGAAAGCAGATATGGCTAATCATGGATTTGGTCTGAAAAATATTCCTGCAACAATCCAAAAATATCATGGGGAGTATTATATGGAGTCTATAGTGGAAAATGGAGAAGCAATGTTTAAAATCGGTATTGCTATCCCAAAGGGTATGCTCCCGGAGGAGGACAGGGTATGAAAATATGTATTGTGGAAGATGAAGCAGTATGGAGGAATAAGATAAAGGCATCAATTGAAAAATACTGCATGGATAAAAATATTTCTGCCCGGATTAAAGCATATGACAATGAGAGAGACTTTATGGAAAATGCAGATGCAGATTTATTGTTTCTGGATATTGAACTTGCAGAGGGCGAAGACGGTTTCAGGATAGCTGAAAAACTGGTGAATTCCGGAAGCCAGTGCAAGATATGCTTTTTAACATCACATACAGAAATGGCCAGGTACGGATACAAGGTTAATGCATTTCGATACATCGACAAAAAATATTTGGAAGAAATGGATGAGGCACTTGATTTCTTCTTTAAAACCAGGATTCAGGAACGAATTATTTATTGTAAGGATACCGCAGGGATTCAGCTCAAGTTAAACTTAAGAGAACTTTTGCTTATTGAGACAAATGGAAGAAAATTAAGATATCTCATGCTGAACGGCAGTGAGCATATTTGTGAAGGGCGGATATCTGAAACAGCGCAAAGCCTGTCGCCATTCGTTTTTTTTTATGTACAGCGTTCGTATATTGTTAATTTAAAATATATTGAAAGTGTAAACAGCCATGAGATTATGCTTTGTAACGGGTTAAAGATAGCAATCGGCAGAGTTCACAGCAAGGAGTTTAAGAAAGAGTTTTTCAAATGGAGAATGCTGTTCGATGATTAATTTGTGTCGTTTGTGCAAAAAATGCGTCTTTTATGCAGACAGCATGTCATTTCTTCCACAGTGAGGTATAAAAACAGTAAGCAACAGAACAAATTTCCGCAGCCGGCTCCTGTCAAAACATATGGACGCCTTTACAGGGCCGAAAGTGAAATTTCTAATGCCGTTAACTGTAAAACACCATGATAGAAAAAACAGGTATCATGTAGTGAGGGCGCGGGAAAAGTGAAGAGATACAGCGCAGAAGTGAGGAAAATGACTTATGAAAAAAATGAAAATGGTAATGACAATGATAATGCTTATGGGTACGCTTTCGTCATGTGCCCGGAGGGAGGATTCCGGCAATGCTCAAATGGATATAGAGGGCAGCACCAAAGAAATTTATGAAGAAAAACCGCAGGCAGTATCCGATGAAGCAGAAGCTAACATAGATGATTTCATAGATGATCTCCCGGAAAATCAGGAGGAAAGCAATATGCAGGATGCTGCGGATACAGGTCCGGAAGCAACGGCAGATGAGTTGTTAGATTCCTTTATCAATGGATTGATAGGCGCAGTTGACTTTGAAGATTCGGCATCGACATTTTCTATCAGCGATTTAAATATGGATTCTGAGGAATGGGATGCATATTCTATCGGAGAGAAAGTTGATCTTGACAATGATGGAGAAAACGAACTGATCATTAACGGGCCTTATGGAGGAATATATCTTGATGCACGAGATAATAAGGTATATGCATTTGCTGCAGGAGAGGGCACTGCGCTCACTCTTTCTTATACCTGTTATAATGGAGCCGTATGGATTATGTACAGCAACCGGTCGAGTGCAGGATTTGAATTTTACCATATGGAAAAATTTGAAGGAGCTGATAACTTAGCAGCAGAAATGAATTTCGGTGAGGAATTTGACCCCAATAATGCAGAGGCTGGAATAAAATATACATTGAATAAAGCTGAAATTACATATGATGAATATTCAGAATTATGCAGCAAAATTTTCGCTGCTGAAGTAAATACATTCCCAAAAGAGGAAATAGCTGTTGAGAATATGTAGATGTCAAAAATATACAATACAATCTTTCCGGTATATTGTATAATGGAAAAAATTAAGGTGTGTTTTCGCTATTTAAGCAAGAACGGCATACCGCATTTTTGAATTTCCATCACACAAAGGAGGCATCTATATGAACACAAAAGAAACCATTTTAGCCCGCGCCGCTGAGATCATTGCTCAGCGTTCAGTGCAGTCACGGGAGTTTTGAGTTCATGGGATGCAGCCCGGAGAAAGTTCACCTTTGCCCGTTCCATTTTGCTGATCCGGATTTTTCCTGTTCCAGCTGCTCAATAGTAGACAAGAGATTAGAATACAGGTCATTGAAATTTTGTGCCAGCAATCCGATTTCGTCCTTTGCGTGGATAGGGCAGATTGCCTCGTTGGTCTTGCGGTCATCTTCAACAATCAATAAAGTTGCCATCGTTGCGCCTCCTTTATGAATAGTGTATCATAGGCATGTGGAATGTATGTGAAATATCTTTTGTTATCTGATCCGGGATAAAGAAAAAATTGCTGCCTGTGCCTTTTTATTGGTAGTTGAAAAACCGAACAGCCCGGCATTTATCACTGGCAGGACTGGAATGGTATTGAATGTATATACAACCCCGCTATATCGCCATAAAGGATACGCCAGGATGCTGATGAAGCGACTTCTGTCAGATGCAGTGGAAAAAAATCTGAGTTTTGTAGAACTGCAGTCCACAGAAGAAGGATACCCTTTATATAAGTCTGTCGGGTTTGTTAATCATGAGTCAAAATATCATTCTATGAGATGGTATAATCAAAGAAATGAAACCACAATGAGGAAAGAAGGGAATGAACGAAATATTAATGCACGATAAGAAGAAGGAGAGAGCCATAGCATTATTAGAAATTGCGGCGGCACTCATGTTACTTGCAGGATGTGAAGGGCAGGAAATACAGAAGGGGACAGAGCGGGAAGCGGTAGATACCGCTTCACAATTACAGCAGAATGTAGGAGAGGAAGCTTTATTAGATGACGCAGTCCCGAATCAACCGGAAGAGTTGGAGCAGCCGGAGCAGACAGAGGAGCCTGAACAGATACCGGAGGAAATTTTCAGTGATAAGGTACAGGACCAGCTGGATGGGGAGAGAATCATAGAAGAGCAGTCTTTTCAGGTAGAGTTAAATGACTGGGGAGAAGTAAGGTTTGTAACATATGAACCGGCTCCTTCGGAGAGAGACTTGCAGGAGGATGTAACTTTCTATCTATTAAAAGACGAAGAAATTCTGTATCAGTTTCCGTATATCGACGAAGACCATACCAGTGGTCACGGGTTTTATTGGGACGTGAAGTTTGTCATGTTTACGGATACGAATGCTGATGGGAAAGAGGACGTGGTCATCGGAGCGGAGTATATGACGGGCATCGGACCGCAGGGCGCGATACCGCATGTAGCAGTGCGGATATATGAAGACTATGGTGACTACTTTACTTATCATGAGGAACTCAGCGATAAGATCAACGACTATCTTCCATGGGAAAGCAATGTGCTGGCGAAGGATATCAAACGTCTTCTTCAACTGACAAATGAAAATGAACCACTTACAAATTATGAGAGCTACACTGGAAAATGGACTGTAGGACCCGGATATGTTGCGGCATATGAGAACCCTATGCCGGAGAGTGAAAACGAACTGACATGCAGTATCAGCAACGGCAATGAATTTTGCGGAACCTTTTGTGCAAAACGGGATGTAGCGGGGCAGATTGCGTCAGTGGAGAATATTGTGGGAACGATTGAAAATGGTGAACTGTTTTATGAGTTTACTGACGATGGCTGTGGCGGGGCGGGAACGCTTCACATTATGTTTCTTCCGAACCAGATCAACGTGGAAGTTCTGAACTACCAGATGACGGAAGACAGCGCAGGTGAATATGGGGGATCAGGAGTCTATGAGATGACTATAAGAGAGTGGGAATAGATTGAAAAATCATGCAGCGTGAGAGCAGCAATATAATTGTATGAAGAATAAATAGTGCTTATTTGTGGAAAAATAAGCATTATTTTTTTACGATAATCTGGCTCGTGGGGCACAACAACATTTGCGGGAGATAAACATATGTACCATAATTCCTTTTATGGCTGGTATTTTAAATGCCAGTCTGATACACAGACTTTAGCGGTAATACCTGCCGTTCACAACGCGGGGTTCAGACGCACCTGTTCTATTCAGGTTATTACGGATCATGATGCATGGACAGTTACGTTCACTGCCGATTCATTTAAGCGGACAAGGGGGAATATTTTCATCGGAGAGAACCGGTTCGGTAACAACGGGCTTCATCTGGCGATACACACGCCACAGTTGACCGTTACGGGAAAACTGCATTTCGGCCCGCTTTTTCCGTTAAAATATGATATTATGGGACCGTTTGCATTCGTGCCGTTTATGGAATGCCGCCACAGCGTGTGGAGTATGCGGCATTCAGTCAGGGGAAATGTATGTATTAATGGGCAGGAATATTCTTTTCAGAATGCGTGGGGTTATTGGGAAGGAGACAGAGGGCGGTCATTTCCGAAAGCGTATATATGGACGCAATGCTGCTTTGAGGGCGGGGCTTTGATGCTGTCAGTGGCGGATATTCCTATGGCGGGCATTCACTTTACCGGTATTATCGGTGCTGTATTATGGCGGGGAAAAGAGTATAGAATTGCCACGTATCTGGGAGCCAGAGTCGCGCGGATTCAAAACAGAACGGTTCGGGTCATACAAGGGAATCTGGAATTGGAGGTTCGGCTGCCGGAAGCTTCCCGACAGCCGCTTAAGGCCCCGGCGAAGGGAAATATGGTACGGACAATTCACGAAAGTGCATCCTGCCGGGCCTTTTATCGATTTCGTATAAAGGGCTGCACCCTGTTTGCTTTTGAAACAGACAAGGCTTCATTTGAATTTGAATATTTTTCCTGAGTTTCAGCAATCTATGAGAATCATATAAAATTTCTCGTCCATAAGTCCCTCCGTTATCCTTTTTTCTTTACAACGGGTATCCATACCTCATATTGTGCGTTCTGCGGGTCCGGATTCAAGTAAACCTCGAGATCGGGGGCGTTGGCATATTCATACCCGGAAGTCGGGAGCCACTCTGTTATAATGCGCTGTTCCAGTTCCTGGATCGACTGGTTTGTCCCCGTTCCGGAAAAGATTGCCCAGGTAGACGCAGGCACGGTATATTCTTCAAACGCATCACTTGTCTGTGTACTGGAAACAGCAATATAATATTTCCATTGTTCTTCATCATTGCAGGCACTCACACCCAAAAGTCCCATTGGCGGCGTATCCATCATTCCCGCCAGTTTCTGTATTGTTCCATTTACAGAGGCTTCCTGCCACATCTTTGGCACGACCATAAAATTATTCTCGATTTCTTTATCGAGCGGTGCCGATACGCCGATGATGCGGAATGCGTTTTTTGTTTCGATTCTATAGTTCATTTCTGTTGCTCCTTTCACAGCAATTTTAAATACAATGGGAGAAAAAGATTTCAGAGATACACCCTCGTCTTTTACCGACGATGGGGCCATCCCGTGAAAAGACTGGAACGCCCTGTTAAATGCAGTCGGGGAACTGTAGCCGTACTTCTCCGCAATATCAATAATCCGGGCATTCCCGCCCTGCAAGTCTACCGCCGCTAAGGACATTTTTCTTCTTCGGATATACTCTGCCAGGGTGATCCCCGCCATATAAGTAAACATCCTCTGATAGTGATAGGCGGAGCAGCAGGCAATCCTTCCAAGCTGCTCATAGTCAATTTCGTCGGTCAAATGTTCCTCGATATAATGCATGCTCTGGTTTAAACTTTCAACCCATTCCATGAGATACCTCCTGTCTGTACATCTTGTTCTTTACGGAAACAGATCTGTCTTTATTAATATAGGCCTTATCCCTGATTTTTTCCTCTCTATCCTTGCACAAAAAAGAGAGCGGGCAGGCCATATTCATAGCCTGCCCGCCAGATTACAATTATACAATAGAAACATAAAATCTTTGTTGTGCAGCCTGTTCCTCCTGCGACGGACTCAAACCACTGACATGCAGCTGATCCAGTGCATTGGCTTGTGTTTGACCCGCTGCGGAAGTATTTGTTTCCGCTGCCGATTTTATTGCATTGCCTGCGTTTCCTAACAGTGAGAATTGGAATTTTGTTTCCCGTTGCTCCCGCTGTTCCATTTTTCTGAGTTCAGCCTGTTTTCTTTCCGTATCTGTGTCACGGAATTCGTCCAGCTTTATTTCACCCTTTAGAACGGCGATACCGTCCCTGGTTCGGGTTACCACTGTTCCCTGACGGTCCGCCTGCTGCAGGAAAGAATCTGCGGATACCATGGCATGCACTTCTTTGCCGGACAGAGTCTCATCTGCATCCGTGTCCTGGGTTCCGGCTGCTTTGGCATCGGCGGTTTCTTCGCCGGTTTCATCAGCCTGTTTTCTTTCCGTATCTGTGTCACGGTTTGGCTCCGGCTGTGAAACACCCTTTAAAATAACGCGGCCATCGGCATTCCCGGATGCGGCAGCTTCTGACGGCGCAGTTTGTTGTTTATCCATCGGCAGGGGTTTCTTATCCGATGCATCAGCGGAGACTTCTTCCGCCTGTACCCTGTTTTCTGATTTGTCTTCTTTGGTCGGTTTCTCATCTTCCCGCAGTCTGGCCATCGTGATTTCACGTTTCTGTGAACTGCGAAGATCTTCCTGATGTTGTTTCAGCTTTGTATTCAGACCGGATATTTCCTTCTGCAGCTTCTTCTGCTCAGCCATTTTCTCATGAGCTGACAGGTCTTCCGCGGAGGACAGTTTCTGCAGCTGTTGCTGTGCATTTGTGATTTCGGTTTGAATGCTTTTACTTTTTTGATCTTTTAGATCTGCAGCAGTCATTTGTACGACGGACATACTGTTTGTGGATGTTATACCGCTAATTCCCATAGAATCATCTCCTTCCCCTCTAAAGGATGATTTCAGACAACGCATAATATCTTTTTATATGTGTTTTCTTTTTGTTGCTAGATTTACCTATATTTTACTATTTTTTGCGGGCAGGAGGCAAGAACTTTTTTATAAATTATAATGGGGTCTGGGAACTGCGGAGAAATAATTTCCGGACGGGGCGGCAGGCGGCTCTGTTAATATCTTGACAACAAATTTGCGCATAGTTATAATTTATCGCAACTCATGGTATTATATGCTATGAGCGGCATAAAGTCCGGGAAAATACGACGCATAAAGTTTTCCAATAGAGCGGCCGGAACAACCGGTGCTGCAACAGTTGGCGGGATTATTCCGCAGTCAGGGCAGTGAGTAACCGGCATCTGATTGAAAGAAAGGCGGAGCCTATGCTGAAATTGATCAAAATTGCCGCAGGAAGCGTGACAGCCATCTTTATTGCCGATATGCTGGGGCTTGGCTACAGCACGGCGGCAGGAATCATAACACTTCTGACGATACAGGACACTTCACGGGAGACGATCGTTATTTCCGGTAAAAGAATTGCCGCCTTTTTGCTGGCGACGGTTCTTTCTTTTGTCATATTTCACCTTTTCGGATACCATGTCTTTTCTTATGGCATTTTTCTGCTGCTTTTTATCGCGTGTTGTATCCCGCTGCGTCTCGGGGAGGCGGTTTCCGTCAATGCCGTGCTGGCTACGCATTATCTTTTGGAACAGGATATGTCGCTTCTGTTTATCCGGAATGAGACGCTGCTTCTATTTATCGGTACGGGGATCGGCGTGCTTTTGAACCTTTATATGCCGGGAAAAGGTAAAGAGATCCGGGCCACCCAGGATATGCTGGAGGAAGATTTTCGAATCGTACTTTCACAGATGTCACAATGGATCAGGCAGGAGGCGCCGCCGGAGAATACGGGCATTTTCCTGGATAAGCTGCAGGCGGACCTTGCGGCGGGCAGAAAGCAGGCTTTCGCCTATATGAATAATACTTTTTTTCAGGAATCGCAGTATTTCATTGCATATATGAATATGCGGGAGCAGCAGACGGTTGTTCTTAAGGATATGGATAAGAAGGTCAGGAGTGTCCGCGCGGTTTTTCCGCAGACGGATCAGGTGGCGGCGCTGTTTGCCGAGACCGCGGTTACCTTCGGGGAGTCCAACAACGCGGAAGAACTGCTTGTGAAACTGGATAAGGCGCTCGGGCAGATGAAGGAGTCTCCGCTTCCCGCGACCAGGGAGGAGTTTGAGGAGCGGGCAGTGCTGTATGGTATTTTAATGGATCTGAAATATTTTCTGCAGCTGAAGAAAGAATTTGCGGATTCACTGACGCAGGAGCAGGTCAGGCGCTACTGGAGGGAAGATGCCCGTCAGTGAGGATCTGCCTGGCGGGGCATTGGTCTTAGAGCAGGATCAGAAGATGGCCCCTTCCATTTCGAATATATCATCCATGGGAATGACGGTTCCGCTCTGCATGATCACCTTATGCTCTATATCGTCAAGTTTTTTCGGGATGCCAATGGCACGAAGATAGGCGCCGCCCTCTTTATGGGCGTCGGGTACGAAATAGGTGACTGCGATTTCCGGCCTGGTTGAGAGATGATCTCTCAGGATCTGCAGCTTGCGATCCAGATCTTCTTTTCTGGTTTCGTCCAGTTCTGCCCTTACATCTGTCAGCCGGGCGGTCTCAGCGATTGCCGCATCGTGTCCGGTCAGGGCGGCGAAGGGTGAGAACTGTGCGGCTCTGTCGAGCGCGGACATCTGCGGATGTCTGGCGGATACATGGTGCGGCAGGTTGATGATATCGTCATAGTTACCCATTATGCTTTATGCCCTCCGATCTGTCGGTTTCTTTCGATAGTGGTTGCGCCTTCTTCCAGATTCATGCCTTTCAGGATCGCGTTTTTTCCGTATTTCTTTTTGACGGAGAGGACGGCTTCCTGTATGGCGCGTTCCTTTTTTAACGCGGTTTCACTTTGCTGCCGCTGTTCTTCCATGGCGGCGTAATCCGTAAACAAATCCATCTGGACATAAGTATTGTGTGCATTTTGTCCGGTCTCGGATTCATGGACCAGATGATTCGCGGTCACGTTGATTCTGCGGACAAGGAGATGCTGATCGACGATACGTTCATACAGATCCATTACGGCATCCATAATCAGTCTGGTGGAAGAGGTCTGCCTGTCCAGATTGGCAGTGCCGTGTGCATGTCTGGGGGTTCTTCTGCCGTAGCGGTCCACGGTGACTTCGCCTTTGTATTTCCTGCTGATTTCAGGATTCGTCAGGTTATCAATATCATAACCGATGGTGAGAACGATCTGGTCTGTGACCAGCTGTTTATCCACAAGATCCAGAACGAGCAGATCGGTCATCTCTTTGACGATCAGTTTTGCTTTGTGATAGTCGTAAGGGTATTGGAGCACCTGTCCGGAACTTAAGCAGCTGGTTTCGGGCTTGTACTGTTTAATGAGGTCGATGGTCGTGGGTTCCCATCCCCATGCATGGTCGATCAGAAGCTCTGCGTTTATGCCGAACAACTCGTACAGCAGGTCTTCATTATAGTAATTCCGGCTGTCGCCGACGGAGCACTTTGCGATGTCTCCCATGGTAAACATGCCGTTTTCCGCCAGTTTCCTGGCATATCCACGACCCACTCTCCAGAAGTCTGTGATAGGTTTATGATCCCACAGAAGTTGTCTGTAGCGCATTTCATCCAGTTCTGCGATCCGAACCCCGTTTGCATCAGGTTCCACGTGCTTGGCCACGATATCCATGGCAACCTTGCACAGATACAGATTGGTGCCGATGCCGGCAGCGGCGGTGATACCTGTCTGATCCAGCACGTCCAGTATGATCTTGCGGGTCAGTTCCCTGGCGGAGAGCCCATAGGTTTGCAGGTACGCAGTGACGTCCATAAACACCTCGTCTATGGAATACACATGGATATCTTCCGGTGCGATATACTTGAGATAGATCTCATAGATTCTTGCGCTGTATTTCATATAGAGGGCCATGCGGGGCGGGGCGGTAATGTAGGATACCGCATAATCCGGGTGCGCCTGCAGCTCCTTTGCATAGCAGGACTCTCCCGTAAACCGGTTACCGGGCGCAGATGATTTGCGGTCAAGGTTCACTTCTTTTACTCTCTGCACTACCTCAAACAGTCTCGCGCGTCCGGAAATGCCGAGTGACTTCAGGGAAGGAGACACGGCGAGGCATATGGTTTTTTCCGTTCTGGACGCATCGGCTACCACCAGATTTGTGTCCATGGGATCGAGCTTCCTTTCGACACATTCGACGGAGGCATAGAAGGACTTTAAGTCGATTGCGATATAGACATGTTCATTTTCCATATACTTCGGCACCTCCAGGCGGCTGTAATAGTGATCTATGGTTCTATGATACCCGATTCTTATGATTTTAATATTATCATAACCAGAGCGGTTTTCTACATTTTTCTTGTTTAATGGATAAGGCAGTGATATACTTACTTCGGCAGTAGAGAAACGATAGAAAAAAGATAGAAGGACGGAGAGAAAATGAAAAAGAAAAAAATGTTACGAGGAATCGGCGTGTTGATTCTGTGCCTGGTGCTTTTGCCGATCACCGCACTGGCGGCAGAGGAAGGGGCAGAAGTGGAGTATATACCTTCCATGTACGCGACTTTCTGGGCGCTGGTTCCGCCTGTTGTAGCTATTGTGCTGGCGCTGATCACGAAGGAGGTTTACAGTTCTCTGTTCATCGGTATTCTGGTGGGCGGACTGTTCTATTCCGGCTTTTCTTTTGAGGGGACGCTGACACATATTTTTAACGGCGGTTTTGTGGCTGTACTGTCTGACGGCTATAATGTCGGTATCCTTATTTTTCTTGTGATACTGGGCGCTATGGTAAGCCTGATGAACCGTGCCGGCGGCTCGGCCGCTTTCGGGCATTATGCCAAAGAGAAGATCAAGACCCGCGCAGGTGCGCAGCTGGCAACTGTTGCGCTGGGTGTGTTGATTTTTATTGACGACTATTTCAATTGTCTGACTGTGGGCAGTGTTATGAAGCCTGTAACGGACGAACACAAGGTTTCCCGCGCGAAACTGGCTTATCTGATCGATGCTACGGCAGCGCCGGTCTGCATCATCGCGCCGATCTCCTCATGGGCTGCGGCTGTTTCCGGTTTTGTGGAGGGGGAAGACGGATTTTCCATTTTCATCCGTGCCATTCCTTATAACTTCTACGCAATCCTGACGATCATTATGATGATCTCGATCGTACTGATGAAGGTGGATTTCGGTTCGATGAAAACCCATGAAGCCAATGCGCTTAAGGGAGATCTGTTCTCCACCGGACAAGCGGCTTCCGGTCAGGAACAGGAGCCTGTGAATCCGAAGGGCAAAGTGATCGACTTGCTGATTCCCATCGCTCTGCTGATCATATCCTGCGTCATTGGTATGATCTACACAGGCGGATTTTTTGACGGCGCCGGGTTTGTGGAGGCTTTTTCCAATTCCGATGCTTCCGTAGGTCTTGCGCTGGGCAGTATCTGCGCGATGATCCTGACGATTATCATCTATCTGATCAGAAGAGTGTTGAGCTTTACGGACTGTATGAAATGTCTGCCTGACGGCTTTAAGGCAATGGTACCAGCTATTTTGATCCTTACCTTTGCATGGACGTTAAAGGCCATGACCGACTCTCTGGGAGCGGCAGTTTTCGTTGCGGATGCAGTACAGAAAAGTGCGGGAGGATTCATGAATTTCCTGCCGGCAATCATTTTCCTTGTGGCATGTTTCCTTGCATTTTCCACGGGAACATCCTGGGGAACATTTGGCATTCTGATCCCGATTGTGGTAAATGTATTTATGAACACGAACCCGCAGCTTATGATCATTTCCATTTCGGCCTGTATGGCAGGAGCGGTGTGCGGCGATCACTGTTCGCCCATATCCGATACCACGATCATGGCGTCAGCGGGTGCGCAGTGCGACCATGTGAATCATGTGTCCACACAGCTTCCTTATGTAATCGTGGTGGCGGTGATTTCCTTTATCACATACATCGTGGCAGGCTTCGCACAGAGTCCGTGGATCTCTCTGCCGGTGGGAATCGTGCTGCTGTTAGCGGTGCTGGCGGTGATCAAGAGCAGAAGCGAAGGGAGCGCGCAGGCGTAACGGCAAGGTATGCGTGTATGGCGCAGGCGGCAGTGATATAACAGACTTATTGGCGGCGGGAACAGAACTGATCTGTTCCCGTTGTTTTTTTTGCAGTTGACTTTCACATGTGGTATAATCAGTGCAGATGACAAGCGGCTGCGAAGCAGACGTTTGTTGCAATACAAGATTTAAAGCAGTGTGCAAGGAGGTAAGGGGAATGCTCAAAAAGTTAAACCAGGTGTACGAAAGATTAAACAGGTATCGGATCAGGGAACGGCTGTTCCGCGGTTTTGTGATTGCATCCGGGGTGCCGGCGCTGGTGGCGGCACTGGTGCTGATCGTAATGATCATTATAACGAAGACTTATGCGGGAGCGCTGCAGGATTATGGTTTCGCGCAGGGAGATGTGGGTAAGGCGATGACGTATTTTGCGGAGACGAGGTCCACGCTGCGCGGCTGTATCGGCTATGATGAGGCTGGAGCAGTTGAAAGTATGAAAACGGCGCACGCCGTGAGCATAGATAATTTTACAGCAAGTTTTGCGGCACTGGAGAAATTTATGGTGACCGATGCGAACAAAGAGGTTTATCAGAATATTGCCGGTAAACTTCCCGATTACTGGGAACTGGACAACCAGATCCTGGAGCTGGGGTCCAATGCGGACGCCGAACTTTCAAGGCAGGCACAGGATATGGCGATGAGCGATCTGATGCCATTATATGAAGATATCAATGATCAGCTGGTTTCGATCATGGATATCAAGGTTGACCGCGGTAACAGTGTCTCTTCGATGATGACGGTCGTCTCGACTGTGCTGGTTGTCGTGATTGCAGTGGTGATTGTGATAGCGATTGCGACGTCGATCCGTCTGGGGAATTACATAGCGCTTAATATTTCAACGCCGCTTGTTCAGCTGAAAGAAAGACTGGCGGGGTTTGCCGTGGGTGATCTTACCAGTCCGTTTCCGGAGGTGAAGGCCAACGATGAGGTTGCCGATATCATCAGTTCAGCGAATGACATGGCCGGGACATTGAATTTCATTATATATGATATGGACTATGTTTTAGGAGAGATGGCGACATCAAACTTCGCGGTCAGATCAAAAGACGGCTCCAAATACACCGGGGAATTCAGACAGATTTTTGATTCCTTAAAGAAGCTTAGGGATACTATGATTGAAACAATACGTTACATTGAGGAGTCTTCTGTACAGGTGTCCGCGGGTTCGGGTAATCTCGCCGAGAGTTCGCAGAGTCTTGCGGAAGGTGCGACAGAGCAGGCCGGTGCGGTGGAGGAACTGCAGGCGACGATCACGACGATCTCCGATGCCTCGAAGAACGCGGCGGCATCTGCGGAGGAAGCCTACAGACAGTCGAAGAGATATGCGGACGTGGCAGATCGCAGCAGCAGTGATATGCGGGAAATGGTGGAGGCTATGTCCCGTATCAATGAGACGTCTCAGAAGATCGGCAATATTATTTCCGAGATCGAGAACATTGCTTCCCAGACGAATCTGCTTTCCTTAAACGCTTCTATTGAGGCGGCAAGGGCCGGTGAGGCCGGACGCGGATTTGCGGTTGTGGCAGACCAGATCAGACAGCTTGCGGAGCAGAGCAGCAAGTCGGCGGTAGATACCAGAACACTGATCGAAGGCGCTATGCAGGAGATCGAGAACGGTAACAAGGTGGCAGACCGTGCGGTGGCATCTATTGAGACTGTAGTGGAAGGCATCAGAAAGGTTGCGGATTCCTCCAAGGAGCTGAGCGAGATATCGACAAGCCAGGCGACGACAATGCAGGAGGCGGAGGCAGGAGTCAACCAGATTTCGGACGTTGTCCAGACCAATGCGGCAGTCGCGGAGCAGTCCTCGGCGACAAGTCAGCAGCTTTCCGCGCAGGCGGCAGCTTTGGATGGATTGATTGCGAAGTTTAATCTGCCGAAATAAAGCTGTCTGCAAATGCTGGTTTGCAACAATTATTTTAACATCTGACATATGTTTATAAAAATTGCACAA